>VSNG01000001.1 GCA_009774175.1 Lachnospiraceae bacterium
GTCTTGAGACGCAGCCAAGTAGGGCGGGCTTAGAGCCCGCGTCCCTAGCCACCCGTTTTACGGGTGGGGGCGACTTCTGCGCATAGGCAGAGAAACGCATATCATTTTGACAATAAAATACGGTCATTATCCAGCTGCTTCCCCGCGCGAACTCGAAACTGTTCCAGCAGATCGTCTATAGTGAGCTTCTTTCGGTCTTCCCCCGCCGCTTCAAAGACAATGCGGCCGCCATCCATCATGAGAGTACGATTGCCCAGAGAGAGCGCCTGATGCATGTTATGAGTGACCATCAGGCAGGTAATGTGCCGCTCGCCAATTATTTTTTCCGTGAGGGCCAGCACTTTGTCTGCCGTGGCGGGATCGAGAGCGGCGGTGTGCTCGTCAAGAAGCAGGATACGGGGCGTTACCATGGTTGCCATCAAAAGGGTGAGGGCCTGCCTCTGGCCGCCGGAAAGCAGTCCCACGGGCTGTTTCATCCGATCCTCCAGCCCCATGTCAAGAAGAGAAAGCTGTTCTTTGAACTTTATCTTTTCCTTTGCGCTGATCCGGCTGAAATAGGCGTGTCTGGAGGTAGAGGCGCGCAGATAGGCCAGAGCCATATTTTCTTCGATGGTCATGTGGGGAGCCGTCCCTTTTAACGGATCCTGAAAAAGATGGCCGATCATTTTGCTTCGGATATATTCTTTTCGGTAAGTGATATCCTTGCCGCCAAGAACAATCCGGCCCTCGTCCACGTAAAAGCTTCCTGTGATGGCATTGAAAAGAGTCGACTTTCCGGCGCCGTTACTGCCAACGATGGTGGCAAAGTCTCCGGGCGCAAGAGACAGGCTTACATTGTCCAGCGCTTTTTTTTCATTTACAGTGCCGGGATTAAAGGTTTTGGATACGGATTCAATGAGTAACATCTGGGCTCTTCTCCTTTCTGAACGCGCCAAAGCTATGACTGCGCATTCGGTAAAAACGGGATTTTTCCTTTAAATAGGGGAAAGAGATAGCTATTGCCACGATGATGGCGGAAACCAGCTTAATAGCTTCCGCAGGGACGTTCAGGCGCAGCGCCAGCGCCACGATAAAGCGGTAAAGGCAGCTTCCGAGCACCACGCCCACGATTTTCCTGAATATGCCGCCTTTTCCGATGATGGTTTCGCCGATAATCAGGCTTGCCAGCGCGATCGTTACCATGCCGGTGCCCAGATTGATGTCGCAGGATTTCTGATACTGTCCGAGGATAGCGCCGGACAGGGCGGTAAGGGCGTTTGCGACGCACAGGCCGACAGTGATCATGAACAGCGGGTTGATGCTGGAAGCCCGTACCATATGTTCGTTGTCGCCGGTGGCGCGGATGGAGAGTCCAAGTCTGGTATTTAAAAACCATGTCAGAAGAATGCCGATCAACAGTACAATTGCCAGTACGATCAGGAATTTGTACCAGGAATCGTACCAGGCGGAAGTGGATTTTTCTTTGGCCAGACTGAAAATCGTATCGCAGGCAAAGAGGTTTACATTGGAGGAAAAGCCCATCACTGCAATATTAATCGTATAAAGCCCGGTGTTTACGATGATGCCTGCCAGAATGGAGGGAACCCCCATTCTGGTCTGCAAAAAGGCGGTGATGAAGCCGGAACAGATACCGGCCGCCATGGCGGCGAAGAGGGCCAGATACGGGTGGCCTAAGAGCGTTACCATGGCGCCCACCGCGCAGCCAAGGGTAAAGCAGCCGTCGGTGGAAAGATCAGCAATATTTAAAATACTGAAAGAAACAAACAACGCCAGCGCCACCAGAGAATAGATGCAGCCTAATTCCAGCGCGCTCTGTAAAATGGAAAGTGTAAATATTGAACTCATGGGATACCTCGTTTATTCTGATTTATTGAAATTCTTCCGCTGTCTTGATTTCTGCCAGACTGGAGCACTTGTCTGCAAACATGCTGTAGTCAAGGCCGATGGCTTCGGCAGTTTCCGTATTGACGGTGGCGATGCCGTTATTCATGGTCTGTACGGCCATAGCTGCGGGATCTTTGCCTTCTGCCAGAATAGCAACGGCCATATCGGCGGTAGCGGTGCCAAGTTCCACATAGTTTACGCCGTAGCCCATGAAAGCGCCGTTTAAAGCGAAGGAGTCAGCGCCGCCGTAGTGGGGCACTTTGGCGTCTATGAATTTTTCATAAATAGCCAGCTCTGCAGTCATTACGTTATTGTCTGTGGGGGTAAATACCGCCTCCGCGCCGGACGCAATCAGCGCGTCGGCGGCAAGGGAGATTTCGCCGTTGTTGGTACCCGTTTTTTCCACCACCTGAATGCCCTTCTTATCACAGTAGGCTTTTGCGGCGGCAATGGCGGCAGTGGAAGAGTCCTGACTCTTATCGTAGAGGAGTCCTACGGTTTTAAGATCGGGATCGGCCGTAAACATCAGGTCGAATATGGCTTCCGTGTTCAGGGCGTCCGAAGTGCCGGTGATATTGGAGCCCGGAGCGTCCATGGAGGCCACAAGCCCTGCGCCGACAGGGTCGGACACGGCGGAGAAGACCACAGGAATAAGGGAACCGTCAGCCCGTGCGTTTTCCGCCGTGGCGTTCTGCATTACCATGGCTACCGGCGTAGCCACGGGAATGATGAGATCCACGTCGGAGGCGATCAGATCTGTGGCGATCTGGTTCATGGTAGTGGCGTCCGCCTGCCCGTTATAGGTGTAGTTTTTGTAGTCGAAAAGAATCCCTGTCTCTTCTGTTTTCTTATCAAGCTCTGCCTGAACGGCGGCGACGATCTGATTCAAAGAGGCATCGTCCACATACTGTACGATACCGATTTTATAGGCTTTGCTGACGGAAGATGCATTTGCGCCGTCGCCAGCTGTGCTGCCGGGATTTTCCGTGGCCGTATTACCGCCGGAAGCGTCCGCGCCGGCCGTGCCGCAGCCTGTGAGAGCGGTGGTAAGAAGCGCGCCTGCCAGTAACAGTGTCATAGATTTTTTTTTCATGGTAGTGTCCTCCTTTATGGGTGTGATCAGCTGTGCAGAGCCAATTCGCAAATTGTCCTGAGCAGTAAAAAAACCGCCTCAAGCCAAATGCCTGAGACGGTAATAAACGTAGGTTATTATCGCGGTACCACTCAAATTGATGGGGAAACACAGTCCCCGATCCGCTTTATCCATATACTGTCATATATGCCGCCTTGATAACGGGCGCGGTTCCCGCCGGGGACTACTCTGCCTGTATTTACACTGACATTTCAACCCGGCCTCGAAAGCCCATTCGGTATAAGCGCCATGCTGCCTTCCACCAGACGGCAGCTCTCTGTGACGGCTCTCCCATACTTACTTCTCTTTCTCACAGGTTTGCGATATGTGTTTCTGCTTTTAACTTATTCCACAATAATACTTTTGTTACGGATTGTCAAATGTTTTTTGGCATATAAAAAGTTTGATTTGAAAAGTAGTGCAGGCAAAACCCGTATGTGGTATAATATTATTTTTCAAAGACAGCTTTTAACATTACCTGCATGGAGGAGTATTATGAAGCCGTGAGGGAAATGATATCCCAGGCTGAGGTTTATGTCTGACCGGGTATGCGGAGGAAATGAAATGACGGATGAAAAAGACATGCAGCAGTTGAAAAAAAGGCTGATTGAGCTGGCGGACAAGGCGTATAGCCGCAATATATATACTTACACCCCTTTTCTGGGGCTGGCCGAACAGCAGGCGGTTTATGCGGTGGAGCGTGAAGTGTCCCATGCGGGGATCAGGATGGAGGGCGGTGCGTCTCTTTGCGAACGCAGGATTATCCGTTTTGGTGATCCGGGCTATGAGGAGGAATTTCCCATCGTGGGGTTGGAGGTTCTGCCGAAAACACCCAAATTTGCGGAAAACCTGACCCACCGTGACTTTCTTGGCGCGGTGATGAATCTGGGGATTCAGCGGGACGTGGTGGGAGACATTTTCCTGTCAGACGGCAAAGCGATTCCGAAGAAGGGAGCGTTACTTTTCTGCCACGAAAATATCGCGGATTATATTGTGGAAAATCTGGACAGGGTAAGGCATACCAATGTAGTCTGCAGACGGGCGCAGGAGGAGATAGAGCTGGCAAACGCCGAGCCGGAGCAGATTTCTCTCACAGTGTCGTCAAAAAGAGCGGACGGCGTGATCTCCAAAGTTTACAATCTGTCCAGAGAGGACAGCCGGGAATTATTTAATAACGGCCGTATTTTTATAAATGGCATACAGACGGAAAACGCCGCCTGTCAGCTAAAGGAGAAAGACGCCGTCACGGTGCGCGGGTTTGGAAAATTTATTTTTTACGGTCAGACGGGCGTCAGCAGGAAGGGAAAGAGCCGCGTGGAGGTCGGCGTTTTCGGGAAACTATAGATAAAAAAACAAAATTGGAGTATAATGTAACATGCGTCTGTGAAAAGCGGGCGACGCGGAGCAGAGAGAGGAGTATTCATGAACTTAGAAAATTTACAGGCATATACCGCCATATCGAAGCAGTGGATCAAAGAACTGAAATCAGACGGCTGGCTTTTAAAACATAACAGAACAGGGGCGCGGGTGGCGCTTCTTCAAAACGATGACGAAAATAAGGTGTTTTATATCGGCTTTCGCACGCCTCCGAAGGACAGCACCGGCGTGGCCCATATTATTGAGCATACAGTGCTTTGCGGTTCTGAAAAATATCCTGTCAAGGACCCCTTTATCGAGCTGGCAAAGGGTTCCTTAAATACGTTTTTGAATGCCATGACCTATTCGGATAAGACGGTTTATCCCGTGGCAAGCTGCAATGATAAAGATTTTCGCAACCTTATGGACGTATATCTGGACGCGGTATTTCATCCGAATATTTATCGGGAGGAGAAAATTTTCCGGCAGGAAGGCTGGCACTATGAGCTGGAGGATGCAGAAGACGAGTTGACCATTAACGGGGTAGTTTACAATGAGATGAAAGGGGCTTTTTCTTCCCCTGACGATGTGCTTTACCGGGAGATTATGAATTCTCTTTATCCTCATACCTCCTATGCGGTGGAGTCGGGCGGCGATCCGAATGTGATTCCGGAGTTGACGTATGAGGATTTTCTTGCTTTTCATCAACGATACTATCATCCGTCAAACAGCTATCTTTATCTTTATGGGAATATGGATATGGAGGAGCGTCTGGCATATCTTGACAGGGAGTACCTGTCAAAGTACGATGCGATTTCGGTGGATTCCGTTCCGGCTACGGAGCCGCCCTTTGAAAAGTGTGTGTTTGTGGAGAAAGAGTATCCGATTATGGAGAGCGAATCGGAGAGAAAAAACACCTATCTTTCTTATAACGTTTCTCTCGGGGAGGCGCTTGACCGCAAGGTGAGCGTTGGATTTCAGGCGCTTGCCGACGCGGTGGTGGGCGCGCCCGGCGCACCTGTAAGAAAAGCCCTTTTGGACGCAGGAATCGGCACGGATATTATTGATATCTATGAGGCGGATGTGAAACAGCCCTATTATTCCATTGTGGCGAAGAACGCGGAGGAATCCCAGCGGGAAGATTTTGTTCGTATTGTGGAGGAGACCCTTTCGGGACTTGTAAGGGACGGCGTGGATAAAACCGCTCTCAGGGCCGCTTTAAATCATGACGAATTTAAGTATCGGGAGGCTGATTTTGGTTCTTACCCGAAGGGATTGATGTATGGCCTGCGGATGCTTAAAACGTGGCTTTATGATGATGAGAAACCCTTTGAATATCTGGAACTGGATGAAGCCTATCTGGAACTGAAAGAGGCGGTTTCAGCCTCCTATTATGAAGAAATGTTGAGAAAACTCCTGTTGGGTAATACCCACAAAAGTATTGTGACGGTTTATCCGGTAAAGGGCCTTACGGGAAAGCGGGAGAAGGCGCTGGCGGATCGCCTTTCGGCCAAAAAGGCAGCCATGACGGCGGAGGAGATTGCGGACATCGTTGCCGGGACGGCGGCCCTTACCGCCTATCAGGAAGAGCCGGACAGCCTGGAGGATTTGATGAAGATTCCTCTTCTTGAGAGAAAGGATATCGGAAAGAAGGCCCGCCCTTACTGCAACGAGGTGCGCAGGGCAGGTGATACCACGCTTCTTTACCACGACATTGATACCAACGGAATCGGATATCTGCGCTTTCTCTTTGATCTGAGGCAGGTGCCGGAAGAGCTCTTTCCCTATGTGGGACTTTTGCAGACAATTCTTGGGCTTGTGGATACCGGGAAGCGTTCCTACAGTGAACTGTACAATGAAATTAATTTGCAGACCGGCGGCATTGCCCCGGTGGTGAACGTTTATACCAATGCGGAGGATACGACCCAATATAAACTGACCTTCGAGTTAAAGGTGAAGGCTCTGTATGAAAATCTGCCGCAGGCGTTTGCGTTGGCGGGAGAAATATTGACTGAGTCGGTTTATAACGATCAGAAACGTCTGCTTGAACTGGTGGCGGAGAACCGCTCCGACAAGCAGGCACAGATGATGGACGCAGGACATTCTCTGGCGGCGGGGCAGGCGCTGTCCTATCTGTCAAAGCAGGCTTATCTGATGGATCAGGTGAGCGGTCTTGCCTTCTACCGCCTGCTGGAAGGGATTGAGAAGGATTTTGAGGGGAAAAAGATAGAACTTTGCAACAATCTGGAACGTCTGACGGCGTATATTTTCCGTCCGGAGAATCTGATGGTGGATTATACGGCCCAGAAAGAAGGGCTTGCCGGAATCGAACCGTTGATTGCGGCATTAAAGGAAAAGCTTTGCAGGGAGCCGGTGGAGAGCATGCCCTATGTACCCAGGCCTGTGAAAAAGAATGAAGGGCTTATGAGCTCCGCGCAGGTTCAGTATGTATGCCGGGCGGGTAATTATGCGAAAAGAGGCCTGTCCTATACAGGGGCGCTGCGGGTTCTTAAGGTTGTGATGAGCTATCAGTATCTTTGGATGCAGGTCCGCGTTAAGGGAGGCGCCTACAGCTGTATGTGCCAGTTCGGAAAGACCGGGGAGAGCTATTTTGTATCCTATCGGGATCCCAATCTGGAGAAAACAATCGAAGTCTATGAGAAGGCGGCGGATTTTGTGGAAGCCTTTGAAGCCGACGAACGTACCATGACGCAGTATATTATCGGCGCTGTCAGCGCCCTTGATATGCCGCTTACGCCGGCGGCGAAAGGCGCCTATTCACTGAGTGGTTATATGACAGGCCTGTCTTTTGAGAAGGTGCAGAAGGAGCGGGATGAGCTGCTTGCCGCGGATGCAGACACAATCAGAAAACTGGCGGCGCATATACGGGCCTTTATGGAAGACGGCTGCCTTTGCGTGGTGGGAAATGAGGAGAAAATTAAGAAACAGGAAGCGCTTTTTAAATCAGTGGAATATTTGATTCATTAATATTTAAAAAAGAGGCAACCTTTTCTGCCCCTGATAGGTATTTAAGATAAGAGACACTGACAGGGAGAGGCTTCATGGAAAGGAAGACTTTCAGGAAAGGGAGGAAAAACTATGAAAATAACATCTGTTATGAAAAATATTCTGACAGTAGGGCTGACGGCGGCGCTTCTCACTGCCTGCGGGGCATCGAAGGCGGGAGTCATGAGAAATGAAAGCACGTCGGAAGCGCCCGCCGCTGTGGCAGAGGCCTATGATACGTCGGCAGCCGGCTATGACGGAGGCGTGGTGTTGTCAAACGGCGCAAGCCCGGCCTTTCAGGAGGAAATGGCAAAAGAGGCATCCTATGATTATGCGGAAGCAGCCGCCGAGGAACCGGCGGGCGAGGGCGGATACGAACAGGACACGGTGACAAAGGCGCCGGTCACAGAGCGGAAGCTGATCAAAACCGTGGATATTGCGGCGGAAACAGAGGAGTTTGACACACTGGTGCCCGGCCTGCAAAAGCAGGTGGAGGCCCTTGGCGGTTACATAGAGAGTAATCAGGTTTATGAGATCGGCAGCTACTATGTGGATGACCACATGGAAAAGCAGCGCTGTGCCAACATGACGGCCCGCGTGCCAAAGGAGAAGTTGGACGGTTTTCTCGAACAGGTGGGGGAACAGACCAACGTTACCAGCCGCTCTGAAACCGTGGAGGATGTGACCTTACAGTATGTGGATCTGGAGAGTCACAAAAAGGCCCTTCTCACGGAACAGGAACGGCTTCTGGAGCTTTTGGCGCAGGCGGAGAGCGTGGAGGATATCATTGCCATAGAGGGACGGCTTTCCGAGGTGCGTTATCAGCTGGAAAGTATGGAATCCCAGCTTCGTACCTATGACAATAAGATTGATTACAGCACCGTATATCTTTCCATTCAGGAGGTGCGCAAATATTCCGCGCCGCAGGATGCGTCCATCGGACAGAGAATTTCCAGAGGATTTATAAAGAGTCTGGAGGATATTGGTTTCGGCATTCAGGATTTGGCCATCGGCTTTGTGATTGATATTCCCTATATCGTATTGGGGATTGTGATCATCGCCGTGGTGGTATTGATACTGCGCAAGGTTCGAAAGGTATGGAAGAAACACAGTGCGAAGCGTGAGGCGGCCCGCGGAGAGAAGAATCCGGAATCCTCAAAGCGCCGGATACAGTTCCGGTGGCCGGTTACGACAGGGCACGGCGAAAACGTGAAAGCAGAAAACGGGGATTCAAATACGGAGAATAAGCAGAAGGAAACAGACGGAGAATAAAATGACAGATGATATTAAAAAAGAAAATCCACAATTTAAATCAGGATTCGCCACATTGATCGGCAGGCCGAACGTGGGGAAATCCACGCTGATGAACGCGCTGATCGGGCAGAAAATAGCCATAACTTCGAAAAAGCCACAGACGACCAGAAACCGTATTCGTACCGTGTATACCTGCGAGGAAGGGCAGATCGTTTTTCTGGATACGCCGGGGATTCACAAGGCCAAAAACAAGCTGGGAGATTATATGGTGGACGCGGCGGAGCGTACCCTTTCCGAGGTGGACGTGATTTTGTGGCTGGTGGAGCCCTCGGATTATATAGGCGCGGGCGAGCGGCACATCATAGAAGTATTGAAGGATATAAATACACCCGTTATTTTAGTGATCAATAAGATTGATACCGTGAAGAAAGAACTGCTCCTTGGCCATATCGACACTTACAGGAAAGAGCTTGACTTTGCGGAAATCGTGCCGGTTTCCGCATTGAAAAGAGACGGTATGGAAATTTTGCTTTCCTGTATCATGAAGTATCTGCCTTACGGAGAACCCTTTTACGACGAAGATACGGTGACGGACCAGCCGGTGCGCCAGATTGCGGCGGAACTGATCAGGGAGAAGGCGCTTCGTTGTCTTGAGGAGGAAATTCCCCACGGGATTGCGGTCACAATCGAGCAGATGAAGTTCAGGAAAAAGATCGTGGACATCGAGGCTACCATCGTCTGCGAGAAGGATTCCCACAAAGGCATTATCATTGGAAAGCAGGGAAGCATGCTGAAAAAAATAGGGTCTCTTGCCAGAAGCGATATTGAAAAACTGGTGGAGAAACAGGTAAATCTCAAGCTTTGGGTCAGGGTGAAAAAGGACTGGCGCGACAGCGATTTCCTGCTCAAAAATTTCGGTTATAATCCCGGTGACACAGAATAGAAAAAGTCAAATCTGCGAACCCTAAATGGTGTGAGTGATAAAGTATCAGGGGGCGTAAGATGAAGGAGATAAATTACTGGGAGCAGTTTGAGACAACAGGCAGAATCGAAGATTTTCTGGCCTATAAAGACGCGCAGAGACAGGAAAAAGAGAAGGAAACCGGCCGGTCAGAGGAGCATTTTCATGCAGGGGATTACAGAGATTACGGGGATGGTTTTAAAGGCTGAACCGATAAATGATTATGACAGAAGGGTTGTCTTTCTGACAAAGGAGAAAGGGAAAATTTCGGCTTTCGCCAGAGGGGCGAGAAAACCTAACAGCAAGCTTCTGGCGGCTACCAATCCTTTTTGTTTCGGAACGTTTAAGCTGTACGAGGGAAGGACCTCCTACAATGTAATGGAGGCTGAAATCACCAATTATTTTGAAGGCCTTCGGGAAGATTATGAGGGCGCTTTCTACGGCATGTACTTTCTGGAAGTCATGGATTATTACACAAGAGAGAACAGCGATGAAAAGGAGATGCTGAAGCTCCTTTACCAGTCCCTTCGTGCGCTCATGCACGAGGGACTTTCCAATGTGCTGGTGCGATACATATTTGAGATGAAAGCCATGGTCATAAACGGAGAATTTCCCGGAATGCCAAAGGAAGGAACATGGGAGGAATCCACTCGGTATGCGGTTTCATATATTGTAAATGCAGGAATTGAAAAGCTTTATACCTTTACCGTTACCCCGCTGGTGCTTTCCCAGCTCAAAACCATCGCCGACGACTACAGGGCGCGATATACGGACCGTTCGTTTAAAAGTCTTGAAATTGTGGATAATCTCTAGTATGATAAAGCATGAGCCGATCAAGCTTGCTTGATTGGCTCATGGGCACGGCGAATAAACTATGTGCGAACAGCACGGCGGAGAGCCGCCGGGAGGGCCGTGAAGCGTTCCGTGGGTGATTTCAAAACAGAGGGGAAAAGATATGAAAAGGGTTGTATGGACAGTGGTTTTTGCAGGCCTGATTCTTGGCCTTGCCGGCTGCGGCCGGGAGGAAGCGCCTGAAATAAAGACGCTTACCTTTGAAAAGGAAGGGGAGATCCGGCATCAGGTCGTGGGGAAGCTGGATCAGGATTATTATCAGATCGAGATGTCGGATCTGGAGGAGTTTACTGCCGGTCGGGTGGAAGAGTACTGTGCCCAAAAGGGAGAAAAGAAGGTTGCCCTTGAATCGGCGGAGGAGAAGAACGGCAGTATTTTGCTGAATTTCTGCTATGCGTCGCCGGAGGATTACAGTGAATTTAATCACAGGGCCCTGTACGTGGGCACGCTTGCAGGTGCGGCGGACGCAGGGTATGAGATGGAGGCGGTGCCTCTTGTTTCGACAGAGGGAAAGGCGCAGGAGGTCGGCTATATAGAAGATTGGGATACGAAGAATCTGATTATTCTTGAGACCAAAAGCGGAGAGGAAATGCTTGTCAATCTGCCGGGGAAAACTCTCTACATTAATCAGGGCGCACATAACGGGCAGGAGCTTACTTTTGTGGGAAAAAAGAGCGTGAAGATAAGTAATCAGGATGAAGAGGGAACCACTGCGTTCTCCTATATCATATATGAGTGACGAGGAGGAAAGACGATGGAAAAAACAATGGAAAAGATTGTGGCGTTATCGAAGGCGAGGGGGTTCGTTTATCCCGGTTCCGAGATTTACGGAGGCCTTGCGAATACATGGGATTTTGGCAATCTTGGCGTTGAGCTGAAAAATAATATCAAAAAGGCCTGGTGGCAGAAGTTTGTCATGGAGAGTCCTTATAATGTGGGTGTGGACTGTGCGATCCTGATGAACCCTCAGACTTGGGTGGCCAGCGGCCATCTTGGCAGCTTTTCCGACCCTCTTATGGATTGTAAAGAGTGTCATGAGAGATTCCGTGCAGACAAGATTATCGAAGATTATGTGGCGCAGAAGGGCATGACCCTGGAGTCGTCCGTGGACGGCTGGAGCCAGCAGCAGATGAAAGATTTTATTGAGGACAATAATATTCCCTGTCCCACCTGCGGCAAACATAACTTTACGGATATCAGGCAGTTTAACCTGATGTTCAAGACATTTCAGGGCGTTACCGAAGATGCGAAGAATACGGTGTATCTGCGTCCCGAGACCGCACAGGGTATTTTTGTCAATTTCAAGAATGTGCAGCGGACTTCCCGCAAAAAGATTCCGTTTGGGATCTGTCAGGTCGGCAAGTCTTTTAGAAATGAGATCACGCCGGGCAATTTCATTTTCCGTGTGAGGGAGTTTGAGCAGATGGAGATGGAGTTTTTCTGTGAGCCCGATACCGATCTGGAGTGGTTTGCCTACTGGAAAAAATACTGTATTGACTTCTTAAAGAGTCTGGGAATGAAGGAAGAGGAAATGAGAGTCCGCGACCACGATCCGGAAGAGTTATCCTTCTACTCCAAGGCAACGACAGATATTGAATTTTTATTCCCCTTTGGATGGGGAGAGCTGTGGGGCATCGCGGATCGGACAGATTATGACCTGACCCAGCACCAGAATACTTCCGGTGAAGATCTGACTTATTTTGACGATACGAAGAACGAGAAATA
The DNA here is from genome assembly GCA_009774175.1 of Lachnospiraceae bacterium. Taxonomy (GTDB): domain Bacteria; phylum Bacillota; class Clostridia; order Lachnospirales; family Lachnospiraceae; genus UBA3282. Next base: position 12,171 of record VSNG01000001.1, read on the forward strand.
TATTCCTTATGTAATCGAGCCTTCGCTCGGCGTGGAAAGACTGTTCCTTGCAGTGCTCTGTGGCGCCTATGACGAAGAAGAAATCGGCGAGGGGGACATGCGTACCGTGCTGCATTTTCATCCCGCCCTTGCGCCTGTGAAGATCGGCGTGCTTCCGCTTTCCAAAAAGCTGAACGAGGGTGCGGAGAAGATATTTGCGCAGCTTTCCAAAAAGTACAACTGTGAATTTGACGACAGGGGTAACATTGGCAAGAGATACCGCAGACAGGACGAGATCGGCACGCCTTTTTGCGTTACATATGATTTTGATTCCGAGACGGACGGCTGCGTGACGGTAAGATTCCGTGATTCCATGGAGCAGGAGCGAATTGCGATTGACCAGCTGGATGCGTATTTTGCGGATAAGTTTACCTTTTGACAGATCGGATTTAATGTGAGATATTTTTGAAATGAGAGGATGATACGATGAAACCCTATGGTGTAAATGAACTGCGAAGGATGTTTCTTGATTTTTTTGAGAGTAAGGAACACCTGAAGATGAAAAGCTTTTCGCTGGTGCCCCACAATGACAACAGTCTGTTGTTAATCAATTCCGGTATGGCGCCCCTCAAGCCCTATTTTACCGGGCAGGAAATTCCGCCCAGAAGACGTGTGACTACCTGCCAGAAGTGCATCCGCACGGGCGATCTGGAGAACGTGGGCAAGACTGCAAGACACGGCACGTTTTTTGAAATGCTGGGAAATTTTTCCTTTGGGGATTACTTTAAGCGCGAGGCCATTGCGTGGAGCTGGGAGTTTCTGACAAGAGTGGTGGGTCTGCCTGAGGACAGACTGTATCCTTCCGTTTATGAGAACGACGACGAGGCTTATGATATCTGGAACAGGGAAATCGGCATTGCGCCGGAGCGGATTTTCCGATTTGGCAAGGAAGATAATTTCTGGGAGCACGGATCCGGGCCCTGCGGCCCCTGCTCGGAAATCTATTATGACCGGGGAGAAAAGTACGGTTGCGGTAAACCCGGCTGCACCGTAGGCTGTGACTGCGACCGCTACATGGAAATCTGGAATAATGTGTTTACCCAGTTTGACAATGACGGTAAGGGCAATTACACGGAACTGGAACAGAAGAATATCGACACTGGCATGGGGCTTGAAAGACTGGCCTCCGTGGTGCAGGATGTGGATTCCATATTCGATGTGGACACGGTGTTTGCGCTGCGTACGACGGTGTGCGAGATTGCGGGAGTGGAGTATAAGAAGGATTATGAAACGGACGTATCCATCCGTATTATCACAGACCATATCCGTTCCGCCACCTTTATGATTTCCGACGGCATTATGCCCTCCAACGAGGGGCGAGGCTATGTGCTTCGCCGTATTATCCGCCGGGCGGCCCGTCAGGGAAGAAAGCTGGGGATTCAGGACATGTTTCTGGCCGATCTGGCAGGGACGGTGATCGAGGGCTCAAAGGACGGGTATCCGGAGCTGGAGGAGAAGAAGGACTTCATTTTCAATGTGCTCAGGCAGGAAGAGAGCAAATTCAATAAAACTATTGATCAGGGACTGAGCATCTTAAATGAGATGGCGGAAGCGGTAGAACAAAGCGGTGAGAAGCAGCTTGGCGGCGCGGACGCTTTTAAGCTCTACGATACCTTTGGCTTCCCTCTTGATCTGACCAGAGAGATTCTGGAGGAGAAGGGCTTTTCGGTGGATGAGGACGGCTTTGCGGTATGTATGCAGGAGCAGAAGGAGAAAGCCAGAGCGGCCCGCAAGGTGACCAATTACATGGGCGCGGATGTGACCGTGTACGAGTCCATAGACCCTTCCGTTACCACGGAATTTGTTGGTTATGACAAGCTGACCTGTGATTCTGAAATTACGGTGCTTACCACCGAGACAGAGCTGACGGAAGAATTGTTGGAAGGTGACGTCGGCACGGTGATCGTGGAGCGGACGCCCTTTTATGCCACAATGGGCGGCCAGGAAGGCGACATCGGCGTGATCTCCACGGGCGACGGAGAATTTCAGGTTGAGAACACCATAAAACTGCTTGGCGGCAAGGTGGGACATATCGGCAGAGTGACGAGGGGCAGGATTCAGGTGGGCGATACTGCCATTTTGACAGTGGATACCGCGAGAAGAAGCAGTACATGCAGGAACCACAGCGCGACGCATCTGCTGCAAAAAGCCCTGCGGGAAGTGCTGGGCAATCATGTGGAACAGGCAGGTTCCTATCAGGACGGCGAAAGAACCCGGTTTGATTTCTCCCATTCCGCAGCGATGACAGCTGAGGAGCTGCAGAAGGTAGAGCAGATTGTCAATGAAAAGATAGCGGAGAATCTGACTGTTGAGACGAAAGTAATGAGTATAGAGGAGGCCAAGCAGTCCGGCGCAATGGCCCTTTTCGGTGAAAAGTACGGCGAGAGCGTGCGTGTTGTGCAGATGGGAGAGTTTTCCAAGGAGCTGTGCGGCGGTACGCATGTAAAATCCACCGGAATGATCGGTTCCTTCAAGATACTTTCCGAGTCCGGTGTGGCGGCGGGCGTGCGCCGTATTGAGGCGGTGACAGGCAGCAATGTGACGGTATACTATCAGAAACTGGAAGAGCAGTTAAACGCGGCGGCGAAGACGTTAAAAACCAATCCCGCAAATCTGGTGGAGCGGTGCGAGCACCTGATGGCGGAAATGAAGGCTTTGCAGAGCGAGAACGAGTCGTTGAAGAGCAAGGCGGCCAGAAACGCTCTTGGCGACGTGATGAACCAGGCGCAGGAGGTAAATGGTGTGACGCTTCTGGCCACAAAGGTTTCGGACGTAGACATGAACGGCCTGCGGGAGCTTGGCGACCAGCTCAAAGAGAAGCTGGGCGAAGGCGTGGTTGTGCTGGTTTCGGAAAAAGAGGGAAAGGTGAATCTGATCGCCATGGCAACTGACGGCGCAATAGCAAAGGGCGCTCATGCCGGTAATCTGATTAAAGAGATTGCCGCTTTCGTTGGCGGCGGCGGCGGCGGACGGCCCAATATGGCGCAGGCGGGAGGAAAGAATCCGGCGGGTATGAGCAGGGCGATTAACGCGTGCGTGAAGGCGCTGGAAGATCAGATTGCACAGCGGCAGGTGCCAAAGGGAATCAGACCATAAAATAATAAGTGTAATTTATTCTATACGGGAATAATTTTACATTTTGCGGTTGACTCATAACTAAAATGTGGTATAATTTGTGTTGTGTGAGAACACGCAAATAACCCAATCAGTCGAAATACTCTGGGACTGAAGGGAGGTCAGGTGCGGGAATGTCAAACGTAATCGTAAAAGAAAACGAGACTTTGGACAGTGCGCTTCGTCGTTTTAAGAGAAGCTGCGCGAAGGCAGGTATCCAGCAGGAAATCCGTAAGCGTGAGCATTACGAGAAGCCCAGCGTGAGACGTAAGAAAAAGTCCGAAGCAGCAAGAAAACGCAAATATAATTAAAAAACAAAGGCAGGCCTGAAGGAATCGCTTCAGGTCTGTTTTTTTGCGCGCATAGGCAGAGTCAGAACACGACAGAGACAGGCGATGTGCTTGCACATCAGACTGTCTGTGGCGGGTTATGGCGAGCAACGCGAACGAAAAATACGAAGTATTTCGAGTCTGCTTATGCGAAATATAGGCAGAGTCAGAAGCCTTACGAGTCTGCTTATACGCATAAGCAAGGAATATCCGTTGTCCCACTACAATATGTATAGTACAGAACAATTGGTAGGGGTGACTTGGTTTGCGGAAAATAAAGAAGCGGATCGTTGTGTGGCTTTTGATGGGAATTTTGTTGACAGACACGCTGTTTTTGACACTGACTGTTACGGTGCATGCAGCGCCGGAGGTGAAAACGCCGTCTTATATTGTGATGGAGGCCACCACGGGGCAGATCATCTGCGAGCAGGATGCGGACACGAGGCGCAGTCCGGCAAGCATTACAAAGATCATGACGCTGCTCATTATCTTTGAACACCTGAAAAGCGGCAGGATTCATCTGGAGGATCAGGTGACAACAAGCGCATACGCAAAATCCATGGGAGGATCGCAGGTTTTTCTGGAAGAGGGGGAGACGCAGACCCTTGAGACCATGATTAAGTGTATTGCGGTGGCCAGCGGCAATGACGCCAGTGTGGCGGTGGCGGAGTACATAGCGGGAAGCGAAGGAGAGTTTGTCAAGCTGATGAACGATAAGGCGGAAAGCCTCGGCATGCAGAACACACATTTTGAGGATTGCTGCGGACTGACGGATTCCGACGATCATTTTTCTTCGGCAAAGGATGTTGCGATCATGTCGAGAGAGCTGATTACCAAGTATCCGGAGGTTTTTGACTACACGACGATCTGGATGGAGGACATTGAACATAAGACGGCGCAGGGAACGAGTACCTTTACTCTTTCCAGCACCAATAAACTGCTTAAGCAGTATGAGTGGACTACGGGGTTAAAGACAGGTTCCACTTCAAAGGCGCTTTACTGCCTGTCCGCTACCGCGAATAAGGATGGGATGGAATTAATAGCGGTTGTTATGGCTGCGCCTGATCCAAAGACGAGATTTCAGGACGCCATGGCCCTTCTGAGTTATGGATACAGTGTAAGTCAGATGTATACGGATGACAATAAAGATCCGCTGCCTGCCCAGAAGGTGGAGGGCGGTATCGAGGACACGGTCAATCTTGTTTACGCGACGCCTTTTTCCTATCTTGATACGGCAGGAAATAATTTGAGCGAGATTGAAAAGGAAATCAGCCTGCCGGGCACTGTGACAGCGCCGATTGCAGAGGGGGATGCCATTGGAGAGGCGGTTTATAAGCTAAACGGCGCCCGTATCGGCAGTGTGTCCATTCTGGCGGCGAAGAACGTGGAGAAGGCGCGGTATAAGGACTATTACAAGAAGCTATGGGGGCTTTATCTGATGAAGAGACCACATGGAGCAGCCGGAAAGTAACAGAACAAAAGTTCGCAGATTGCGGGAAGCGGGGAGTATGTGCTATACTTTATAAGTTGCAGAGGCATGGAGAAATGCCGCTGTTCGTACCTGTGAAACAGAAAGAAATGTAAAAACCGCAGGGACGGACGGCGGACGGACGGGAACAGTGCATGTGGGAAGGGATTCTGGTTTTTATAATAGTAGTCGTTATTATATGCCTGCTGGCAGCGGCGGTGGACAGCAGCCGGTTTGTCAAAGTTACTTATGAGATCAAGTCTGATAAGCTTACAAAGCCATGTAAAATGGTGCTTTTATCGGATTTGCACAATAAATCCTTCGGGAGAGAAAATCACAGGCTGCTTGCCGCCATTGACGGGATTTCACCTGATGCGGTGCTTGTGGCGGGAGATATGCTGACGGCAAGAAAAGGCGCGGATTTCGGGCAGGCGCTTTCGCTGATGGAGAGGCTTGCCGCCGGATATAAGGTTTATTACGGCATGGGCAATCACGAATACCGGCTGGGCCTTTATCCTGACGATTATCCGGGGATGTATGAAGGTTATTTTTCCGGCCTGAAAAAAGCGGGAATCGAGCCGTTAATCAATGAGAGCGCCTATCTGCCGGAGTGGAATATTTCTGTCTGCGGCGCGCAGATCGACAGATCCTATTACAGGCATTTTCGCAGGAAGCCGATGGAGACGTCCTATCTGAAGAAAATATTGGGTGAGCCGGCGGGAGAGAAGTTTCAGCTGCTTATCGCTCACAATCCGGTTTATTTTGACGCCTACGAGGCGTGGGGCGCGGATCTGGTGGTGTCGGGACATGTGCATGGGGGTATCATGAGACTGCCGGTTTTGGGCGGGGTGCTTTCCCCTATGCTGACTTTGTTTCCCCAATATGACGGCGGCGTATTTCATGAGAAAAAAAGTACAATGATTTTGAGCCGGGGGCTGAGCAGTCACACGCCCCCGATCAGAATTTTTAATCCGGGCGAGCTCATAGTCATTGAGTTAAAGCCGGACAGGTAGTTTGAAATGGTAAGAGAGGACAGGCTATGGCAATTCCTGTAAAGCTTGAGGTGTTCGAGGGACCGCTGGATCTGCTCCTGCACCTGATTGATAAGAATAAAGTGGATATTTACGATATCCCCATTGTGGAGATTACGGAGCAGTATCTGGATTACATCAGGCAGATGGAGACTGAGGATATGAACGTCATGAGCGAATTCCTGGTGATGGCGGCCACCCTGATAGACATCAAGTGCAAAATGCTTCTTCCAAAGGAAGTAAACGGGGAGGGGGAGGAGGAAGACCCCCGTGCCGAACTGGTAGAAAAGCTGCTGGAATACAAAATGTGCAAGTATATGTCCTATGAGCTGAGGGACCGCATGGTGGACGCAGAGAGAAATCTCTATAAGCGGCCAACCCTTCCGCCAGAGGTGGCGGATTACAGACAGCCTGTTGATTATGAGGAGCTGATCGGCGATATGACCCTGAACAGGCTGCATGAGATATTCAAGCAGATGATGAAGCGGCAGGAGGACAAGATTGATCCGGTCAGAAGTACCTTTGGGAAAATTGAAAAGGATGAGATTGACCTTGATTTGAAGACTACCTATGTGGAGGCCTATGTGCGCAGCCATAAAACATTCAGCTTTCGAAGGCTTTTGGAGAAGCAGCACAGCAAGATGGAGGTCATTGTGACCTTTCTGGTGATTCTGGAAATGATAAAGACAGGGCGGATCGGCATCGAGCAGGAGGATACGTTTTCGGATATCATTATCACGGCGAGGGAAACGGCTGACGAGGGGCCGTTGCAGCTGACGAGCGTCAGTTGATAAGAGGAAATGAAAATGGAAAAAAATAAGGCAAAGGCAGTGCTGGAAGCGATTCTGTTCACCATGGGCGATTCGGTGGAGATTGACAGACTGGCCGCCGTGATCGAAGAGGATAAAGACACCACGAGGCGGTTTTTGGAGGAGATGGCGGAAGAATATCAGAAAGAGGATCGGGGGATCGGTCTTACGACGCTGGATAACGCGGTGCAGATGTGCACCAAAAGCGAATTATACGAGTACCTGATTAAAATTGCCAAAACCCCCAGGAAGTTTGTGCTTACGGATACGCTGTTGGAAACCCTTTCCATAATTGCCTACAAACAGCCGATTACGAGGCTGGAGATTGAAAAGGTGAGGGGCGTAAGCTGCGACCATGCGGTCAACAGACTTCTGGAATTTGACCTGATTACGGAGGTGGGCAGGCTGGATGCGCCGGGGCGCCCCCTGTTGTTTGGCACGACGGAGCAGTTCCTTCGGAGCTTTGGGGTGAAATCCATAGAGGATCTGCCGGAGCTTTCCGCGGTGCAGATAGAGGAATTTAAGCAGCAGGCTGAGTCCGAGGTGGAGATGCAGCTTGATATTTAAGGAGCAGATGCGGTATGGGATACGGCAAGATAAGACAGAAGCGCTTTCTGCTGGCATTTTGTATCATATGCCTTTTGGGGCCGCTTCTGGCGGGATGTATCTTTGATGAGACGGGAAGTCTGCGGCTGACCGTTCCGGCAGTCGCCGCCGGAGAAATACAGAAAATGCTGGGCGAGGGGTTTCGGGAATACGAGGTGAAGCCGGAGCTTTACTTTGACGGACACTCGCTGGCTTATGACAGTGCAGAGGATGTCTATTACATTACCCAGAATATGGGAGACGGATTTTTCAGCGGTGTTTTAAAAAGCAGCGAAGGAAGGCTTTACTGGCAAAAGGATCGCTATTTTACTGAATTTGCAGATGCTCTGGCAAAGGGGCATCTGTTTTCGCTGTACTGCATTGATGAAGATACGAAGAACTGGTGCCGCTACCGTGTGGTTTTTTCCGGTATGCCAATTATGGTGATTGAGACACAGGATGGAGGAATGATCAGGGACGATACGTGCGACGGTGAAATGAGGCTTTTTGACCTGAGATTTCCGGGAAGGGAGTATGTGTCCGCTTCCTGCCAGACCAATATCAGGGGAGGCACCAGCCGGGGATTTGCCAAGAAAGGATACAAACTGACACTGGATGATAAACAGTCCCTGCTTGGGATGAGGAGGGATGAGGATTGGATTCTTGCGGCGCTCTACGATGATCACGGACTGATACATAACAAGTTTTCCTATGATGTGTGGAGGGATATTGCAGGCAGCAACCTGGTCAAAAAGGACGGCGGCACTACCATGGAGTATGTGGAGCTGTTCTGTAATGACACCTATCTTGGGGTGTACGGGCTGATTGAGCGGATCGACGCGAAGGAACTGTCGTTGGGGGAAACGGAAGATATTTTATATAAATGTTATGGCCGTGAACTGCCGGAGGAGTCGCTGGACTGGATTCCCGTGCTGGATAAAGCCTATGAGATCAAATATCCGGCCGAGGAAGATCTTGCAAACTGGCAGCCGCTGCAGGAATACCTCGAGGTCTTTACGGATAAAGACGGCATTGCAGATTATGAGCAGGCAGTTTCCCTGCTTAATATGGAGAACGCCGTCGATCACAATCTTTTTATTATGCTGTCCTACGGATGCGACAACAACAGGCGGAAGAACACCTTTTTTCTGGCGGAGTGGGGAGGAAACGCGAATCCCGGTTATACCATGATCAAAATTCCATGGGACTGCAACGCAACCTGGGGGAATTTCTGGCGGCGGGGCGAGGAATTTAATAATACCATTTATGAGCCGGTAAGGATTACGGATCCGAATCTCTGGAGCGAGGATATGAAGGCGCTGTTTTTGTGCCGCCCGGATGAGATCGGAGAATTGATGAGAAGGCGCTGGTCTGAGCTTCGCCGTGACATTTTGTCTCAGGAAAGGCTTGTGGCCATGCTGGACGGAGAATTTTCCTATCTGCATGGTTCGGGGGCCTATGACCGTAATTATCGGTTGTGGCCAAACGGCACCGCGTATTGGGACGATCGCTATATCTATGAATATGTGGAAGGAAGACTGGCATATCTGGACGATTATTTTGAAACCCCCTGGCTGGATGAAACGCCGGCTCTTGATTATTAGCGAAAAATCTCCTTTGTGGAGGCGTCGGTATGGCCGCAGCATAAATCAGTACGAAAAGGAAAAATCAGGCTAAAGTAAAATACATATTGTGCCGATATAAACTGTGTAGCTATATATATGGACTAATCACATATTTCCCGGACACTTTTTGGAATCTGTATGACCGATTTACGGATGATCGCAAGGAGGCGGATTTCGTCGGGGGGGGGGTAAAATGCTCTCAGTACAGACCAATATGCTTGCGGCGAACGCGAGTCGCCAGCTTGGCATAACGACAAACAAGAATGCCAAAAGTACAGAAAAATTATCTTCCGGTTATCGGATCAATCGCGCCGCAGACGATGCGGCGGGTCTTTCTATTTCCGAAAAAATGAGAAGACAGGTGAGAGGGCTGACACAGGCTGCGGCAAATGCGCAGGATGGCATTTCCATGGTGCAGATCGGTGAAGGCGCTTTAAACGAGGTGCATGATATGCTGCAAAGGGCCAATGAGCTTGCCATCAAGGCGGCTACGGGCACTTTACAGGATGGGGATCGTGCGATGATCGACGCCGAGATCCAGCAGCTCAAGGCGGAGATCGATAAAACTGCGCAAAATACTACGTTTAATGAAATTAAACTTTTTCCGGAGGGAGGACGTTCTCCCATCTCCACATCCTTTGTGGAGTCAAAGGCTTACGATATTACCTATGATCTTCGGGATGGCTCCGTGATTATTAACGGGGCGCAGGCAGGGCCGGGAGCGGCGGGGGCGGGACGCGCAACCTCGGCTGTTGAGATTTCCAGCGGCAGCGCTCTTGCGGACATGATTGCCAATGATATTGTGCCAAACGCGGTGAAGCAGATTCTTGATGCATTCCCGTCGTTGAAAACGGCGGTGGGAGGCGATACCATAAAGATGTCGCTGGATGTGGCGTATATTGACGGAAAGGACAATACGCTGGCTTATGCTTCCTTCCGATACAGTCTGGGTGGCGGAAAGCCGATTTCCATGGGAATCCGTGTGGATTCGGCGGACTTTAACGAGGATGATGTAAACGGCACAGGGGATCGGGTGGAGGTTTTGAAATCCACGCTTACCCATGAGCTGATGCACTCAGTAATGCAGTATACGCTGACGGACGGGATGAGCGGACGTAAAGGTGAAAAATATCCCATTTGGTTTACGGAAGGAACGGCACAGCTGGCGGGCGGCGGTTTTTCCACCGGCTGGAACGATACGCTGTCCTATTATGCGAATTATCTGACAAGTGAAAACGACACCAGCCGTGACGGAGATATTGAGAATTATCTTAAAAAATTTACCATGAACGGCAGACCTTATGGCCACGGCTATCTGGGAGCGGCTTATTTTGGTTATCTGGCAGGCGGCGGGACAGCCGGGGGAACGGTCAGCGATACGACGATTGCAAATGGAATGGATCGGATTTTTAACGATCTGTTAAACGGTAAAAGCCTGGATGCGGCGCTTAAGGATAATACGGGGCTGACTACCGCTGATATGAACAGGAAGTTCAGGGACGGAGATGCCGGGCTCACGGAGTTTGTCAGAAAGCTGGCCTACGAATCAAAGGGCGGCGCGGGCTCTGTGGTGGCGAGCGGGCTGAATGCAGGAGGTTCCTCCCTTTTGGGATCGGGCTTTGATCCGAATCAGCCGTTTCAGATTGATCCTTTCCAGGTCAGGGTAGATTACAGCGGCGCGGCATATACGGCGCTGCAGGTGGGTGCAGAACCGGGGATTCATATTGAATTTGACCGTTATCAGATGGACTGCAGGGCCATAGGGCTTGAGGATACGAGTGTCAGGACGACAGAAGAGGCGGATCTGGCGATTGAAGGCATCAAACGAGCCATCGGTTATGTGAGCAATGTGAGAAGCTATTACGGCGCGGTACAGAACCGTCTGGAACATACCATAAGGAATTTGAATAATATTTCGGAAAACACTGCGGCGGCGGAATCGCGCATCAGGGATACGGATATTGCCGGGGAGATGGTAGTGTATTCCAATGATCAGATTCTGATGCAGGCGGGCGCTTCCATGCTGGCGCAGGCAAATCAGCATTCACAGATGATCTTGAGTCTGCTGGGATAGGACAGTATGGAAAGGAGCCGGCGGGATGGGTGAGATCAGAAATGTGCAGTGCAGCGCCTGTGGCGCAACATGGCGCTGTCTGGAGGGAAGCGGCCTTCTGTACGGAAAAAAGGAGAGCATTATCGAAGCCTTTTTGGAATCGGAAAGAGCGGTGGTTACCGCACAGATTGAAAAGAGCGAAATTCCCGCATACGGTTTTGATTTTCGGCTTACAGTCTGTAATCACTGCCATAATGTGGTGGCGGTTCCGGTGCTGGTCACGGGGGAAGACGAAACCTACGAGGGACACTGTCCGTTGTGCGGAAAAAAGACGGCAAGTCCGCCGGAAGACCTGGAAAAAGAACCCTGCCCGGTATGTAAAATAAAGGCGTTAAAGACAGAGATCGAAGGGCATTGGGACTGAGCGGTTTTGGCAGGGGATGAGCAAACCTGTCATAGGTAGACGGCGGGTGCGCATATATTAGACTAACGGAGAATTGCCGGGGCCTTATTATGCGTATTATAAAGGATCATAAAATCAGGATAAAGAAAAAATACAGGGTGACTGCCGTGATTGTGGCAGCCGCCCTGCTTTGTGTAAAGGGACTTGTTTCCGGGCAGGTATGCCTGCCGTCGTCTGTCCGGGCAGAGGAGAGAGGCGCAGAGCAGGAATTACAGCTCTATGCCCAGGCGGCGGTTCTCATGGACGCGGATTCGGGACGGGTACTCTATGGGAAAAACCCGGAGGAAAAGCTGCCAATGGCCAGCACCACCAAGATCATGACCTGTATTCTTGCCTTGGAATACGGAGATATGGAGCAGATAGTGGAGGCTTCTTCCTATGCGGCCGGGATGCCGAAGGTAAAGCTGTATGTAAAGGAAGGAGAAAAATACCGTTTGAGGGATTTGCTGTATTCTCTGATGCTGGAGTCCCACAATGATTCTGCGGTGGTAGTTGCGGAGGCGGTGGGAGGCAGTGTGGAGAAATTTGCCGCCATGATGAATCAGAAGGCCAGAGATATCGGGTGTTATGATACTTATTTCATTACGCCAAACGGACTGGATGCAAAGGTGAACGAGAACGGGAAGGTACATTCCACCACGGCGGCGGATCTGGCCAAAATAATGGCCTATTGTGTGACGGATTCGCCAAAAAAGGAAGAGTTTTTGGAGATTACCCGCACGCAGAGCTATGATTTTACGAACGCGGACGGGACAAGGAGCTTTCACTGCAGCAATCATAACGCTTTTCTGGGTATGATGGAGGAGGCGCTGTCTGGAAAGACGGGTTTTACAAATAACGCAGGTTATTGTTATGTGGGAGCCGTGGAGAGCGAGGGGCGGATTTTTACCGTGGCGCTTTTGGCCTGCGGCTGGCCGAATAACAGAAGCTATAAATGGAGCGACATGAAAGAGCTGGCCGCTTACGGTATGGAACGGTATCAGTATCAGGATATTTATGAGGAGCAGACCTTTGCGGATATTCCGGTGCGAAACGGCATTGCGGAAGAAGCAGGGACGCCCTTTGAGGAGGCCAGCGTATCAGTTTCTCTTAATAAGGAAGAAGAAGGACTGCGGGTTCTTCTTTGCAAAGAGGATCAGGTGGAAGTCAAAAGGCAGGTGGAAACTGCGCTGGATGCGCCTGTAGCGGCAGGAGAACAGGTGGGAACGATATCCTATTATTTAAATGGGGAGCTGATCCGAAGCTACCCTGTCTGTACCGATTCCGGGGCGGAGGAACGAAGCTTCCCATGGGTTCTTAAGTATGTTTCAAAACTTATATTTTTTTTGTAAAATCTTCTGGTAGGAAAAGGGATTCTGTGTTATACTACTTTCGTGCGTTATGCACATAAAAGATCATCTTTTATTTTTTTATATTATGATAAATGGAGGGCTGAAAAATGAGTACTACTTCTCAAGCGAGTCAAAGAATTAATGCTTTACTCGACGAAAACAGTTTCGTTGAAATCGGCGGTCTCGTGACAGCGAGAGCCACGGATTTCAATTTGAAACAGACTGAGACTCCGTCTGACGGTGTCGTGACCGGCTACGGTTTGATCGACGGTAATCTCGTGTATGTCTACAGCCAGGACGCTTCCGTTCTGAACGGATCCGTGGGCGAGATGCATGCGAAGAAGATCGTCAATATCTACGAGCTGGCAATGAAGATGGGCGCGCCTGTGATCGGGCTCATCGAATCCGCGGGACTTCGTCTTCAGGAGGCAACCGATGCATTAAACGGATTCGGTGAGATCTACAGAAGTCAGGCGTTGGCTTCCGGCGTGATTCCGCAGATCACGGCTGTGTTTGGCAGCTGCGGCGGTGGACTTGCCCTGATTCCTGCCATGACAGATTTCGCATTTATGGAGAAGGAGAAGGCGAAGCTGTTTGTCAATTCTCCCAATGCGCTGGAGGGGAACGAGATTTCCCGCTGCGATACTTCCGCCGCTGCGTTCCAGAGCGAGGAGACAGGCCTGGTGGATATGGCTGCGGATGAGGCGTCTGTTCTTGCGCAGATCAGACAGCTGGTGTCCATTTTACCTGCTAACAATTCCGATCTGGCATGGACGGACTGCACGGACGATTTGAACCGTGCCTGCGCACAGATCACCGGCTGCGTGGGTGATACGGCGATTGCCCTGTCCCAGATCGCAGACGACGGTCTTTTTGTGGAAGTAAAGCAGGACTATGCAAAGGACATGGTTGCAGGCTTTATCCGCCTGAACGGCGCGACCATCGGCGCGGTTGCAAACCGCACGGAGGTATGCGATGAGAATGGCGAGGTAGTCCAGAAATTTGACGCGGCTATTTCTCCCAATGGCGCGGAGAAGGCAGCTGAATTTGTAAACTTCTGCGATGCCTTCGACATCCCGGTGCTGACGCTCACTAATGTGACGGGCTTTGCAGCAACGACCTGTTCCGAAAAGAGAATGGCCAAAGCGGCAGGCAGGCTTACATATGCCTTTGCCAACGCAACCGTTCCCAAGGTGAACGTTATTATTGGTAAGGCATACGGCAGCGCATATGTGGCTATGAACTCCAAGGCAGTGGGCGCGGACATTACAATCGCATGGCCTGATGCACAGATCGGCATGATGGATGCGAAGCTGGCGGCGAAGATTATCTGCGACGGACAGGGCGCTGATGCGATTGACGCCTGCGCGAAGGAATATGAGGCGTTACAGAACAATGTGACCAGTGCGGCGAAGAGAGGCTATGTGGATCAGATCGTGGAGCCGGCGGATACGAGAAAGTATGTGATCGGCGCCTTCGAGATGCTTTCCTCCAAGGCAGAGGGACGTCCGGAGAAGAAGCACGGTACGGTTTAAGGGGCTTCATTTGTTCGTTTTGCAAATATTGTGCCTGCGTTTTTTATGCGCAGGTTACGGAAAGGCATGTGTGTAAGTATGAAAAAACTATTGGTAATATTAGGAATGATTACCTGTATGGCTACTCTTGCAGCGTGCGGTCAGGAGGAAGCAACCGCAAACGGCCCGATCAGTACGGAGCAGGCGGTAGATGTCGGCAGCACCATTGTTGAGCAGATGAATATGATCGTAAGCCAGGGCGCTATCGAGCAGTATGCCGGGAATGATCCCGTTCTTCTGAACGGTTTTCAGGGCTGGGAGAGCGCGCTTGAGGATATCGGCACCTACGAGGGTGTGGACGGCGGTTCCGTAACTTTTGAAGAGGATGAGGTAATTATCAGAATTAACGTATTAGGTTCCTCTCATAACGCGGAAGTCGAGATCATTCTTGACAGTACGCTGGCAACCTACATCGGCATCACAACCAATGTGCATTATTCCATGGGTGAGATCATGTTTAAGGCATTTTTGAATACCGTGATCGGTATGGGTACCGTATTTGTGGTTCTTATTCTGATCAGCCTGATTATCTCCTGCTTCACGCTGGTATCCAAGTTTGAGGCGAAGCAGAAGAAAGAGGAGCCCGCGCCTGCGGCAGCGCCTGTTGTAGAGCAGATTGCGGCAAAGGAGGAACTCTCCGACGATACTGAACTTGTGGCGGTTATCGCGGCGGCAGTTGCAGCTTACGAAGGAGCGGCTTCAACAGACGGTTTCGTGGTGAGATCCATCAGAAAATCTAATAAGAGCAAATGGCAGAATGCCTAAGATCATAGGAGGATATGAAGATGAAGAATTATACAATTACCGTAAATGGCAGCGTATATGATGTAGTGGTGGAAGAGGGAGCGACAAGCGGCGCACCTGCAGCGGCAGCGCCTGCAGCGCCCAGAGCGGTTCCCAAGGCAGCTCCTGCTCCCGCAGCGACTCCTGCGGCAGGTGCAGCTGGCAGTGTGAAGATTGAGGCCGGCGCGGCAGGAAAGGTATTTAAGATTGAGGCCAATGTAGGACAGGCAGTGAAGAAGGGTGACGCTGTTGTGATCGTAGAGGCTATGAAGATGGAGATCCCTGTAGTGGCTCCTCAGGACGGTACTGTAGCCAGCATCAATGTAGCAGTAGGCGACGCTGTTGAGGCAGGCGCACTTCTTGCGACATTGAACTGATCATCGGAAGAAGCGGCAAATCATAACGCTTCCTCTGAAACTAAAACTACAGGAGGTTAAGAAAATGTATATAGTTGAGACGCTTGACAATCTGATACATCAGACCGCTTTCTTTAATTTGGAAGTCGGCAATTATATCATGATTGTCGTAGCACTTGTATTTCTATATCTGGCTATCGGCAAAGGCTTTGAGCCGCTCTTATTGGTGCCGATCGCCTTCGGTATGCTGCTCGTGAATATCTATCCGGATATCATGGCGGAGTACGGAGAGGGCGGCATGGGCGGCGGTCTGCTGTACTACTTCTATAAGCTGGATGAGTGGGCAATTCTGCCATCCCTGATCTTTATGGGCGTGGGCGCCATGACGGATTTCGGTCCGCTGATTGCAAACCCGAAGAGCTTCCTCTTGGGAGCGGCTGCGCAGTTTGGTATTTTCATGGCATATTTTGGCGCGATCTTCTTGGGATTTAACGATAAGGCTGCGGCGGCTATTTCCATTATCGGCGGTGCGGACGGCCCGACTTCCATTTTCCTTGCAGGAAAACTGGGACAGACGACTTTGCTTGGCCCGATTGCGGTGGCGGCTTATTCCTATATGTCGCTTGTGCCGATTATTCAGCCGCCTATTATGAAACTTTTCACGACGGAGAAGGAGAGAAAGATCAAGATGGGACAGCTTCGTCCTGTCAGCAAGCTGGAGAAAATCCTTTTCCCGATCGTTGTTACGATTGTGGTTTCTCTGATCCTTCCTACCACAGCGCCCCTTGTAGGTATGCTGATGCTGGGTAATCTGTTCAGAGAGTGCGGCGTGGTAAGACAGCTGACAGATACGGCTTCCAACGCGCTGATGTACATTGTGGTTATTATCCTCGGTACGTCCGTAGGCGCGACCACCAGTGCGGAAGCATTTTTAAACATGGATACCATCAAGATCGTTATTCTTGGTCTGGTTGCGTTTGCATTCGGTACGGCGGCAGGCGTTCTCTTTGGTAAGCTGATGTGCGTGATTACCAAGGGTAAGGTAAATCCGCTGATCGGTTCCGCTGGCGTTTCTGCGGTGCCCATGGCGGCCAGAGTGTCTCAGAAGGTCGGTGCGGAGGCTGATCCTACAAACTTCCTGCTGATGCACGCGATGGGTCCTAACGTAGCGGGTGTTATCGGTACGGCTGTAGCAGCCGGTACGTTTATGGCAGTGTTCGGAGTGTTCTGATTTCTTTTAAATCATACAGAATTGACATTCCAATGCAGGCACGCTTTCGCTGCGTTACGCTCGCAGCGCCTGCTTATGGAAATGTCAATTCTGCACAAATAGAAAGAATGACAATAAAAAGAAAGGAATGAAAATATAATGGCAGAACAGATTAAAAAGCCGGTTGGAATCATGGAAACCGTTCTTCGTGACGCACATCAGTCTCTGATTGCGACCAGAATGCCTACCGAGAAAATGCTTCCAATCGTAGATAAAATGGATAAAGTCGGCTACCACGCTGTAGAGTGCTGGGGCGGCGCTACCTTCGATGCATCTCTTCGTTTCCTGAAAGAGGATCCGTGGGAGAGACTGAGGAAGTTAAGAGACGGCTTCAAAAACACAAAATTACAGATGTTATTCAGAGGCCAGAATATTTTGGGATACAGGCCTTACGCAGATGATGTGGTGTACGCTTTTGTTGAGAAATCCATTGCAAACGGTATTGACGTCATCAGAATTTTCGATTGCCTGAACGATATTCGTAACCTTCAGGCGGCGGTGGACGCAACTAACAAAATTAAAAAGCAGGAGGGCAGAGGACAGTCCCAGATCGCCCTTTCCTATACGCTTGGCGACGCCTATACATTGGATTATTGGGCGGATATGGCGAAAAAGATTGAGGAAATGGGCGCGGATTCCATCTGTATCAAGGATATGGCGGGCCTGCTCGTTCCTTACCGTGCGGCGGAGCTTGTGAAGACCTTAAAAGAGAGCACGAAGCTTCCGATTCAGCTGCACACGCATTACACGTCCGGCGTAGCTTCCATGACGTATCTGAAGGCAGTTGAGGCAGGCGTGGATGTTATTGACTGCGCGATTTCTCCTTTTGCACTGGGTACGTCCCAGCCGGCAACTGAGGTTATGGTTGAGACCTTTAAGGGTACGGAGTATGATACCGGATATGACCAGAATATTCTGGCGGAGATTGCAGATTATTTCCGTCCTTACCGTGAGGAATGTATCGAATCCGGTCTGATGAGCACCAAGGTACTCGGCGTCAACATCAATACGTTGCGTTATCAGGTTCCGGGCGGCATGCTCTCCAACATGGTAAGCCAGCTGAAAGAGCAGAAGGCAGAGGATAAATATCAGGATGTGCTGGAAGAGATTCCGAGAGTTCGTAAAGACTGCGGCGAGCCGCCTCTTGTTACGCCTTCCTCTCAGATTGTCGGCACGCAGGCAGTATTTAACGTGTTGATGGGTGAGAGATATAAGATGGCGACAGGCGAGTTTAAGGATCTGCTTCGCGGTAATTACGGACAGACAGTTAAGCCCATGAGCCAGGAAGTAATCGACAAGGTTATTCCCGGTGAGCCCCGCTCTACCGCTCGTTCCGCTGAGGCTACCGGCCACGTTGAGCCGGAGCTTGCAGGTCTGGAAGCGGAGATGAAGGAATGGAAACAGCAGGACGAGGACGTATTGTCCTATGCACTGTTCCCTCAGGTGGCTATTGATTACTTCAAGTACCGCCAGGCGCAGCAGGAGAAGGTTGATATGACTCAGGCGGATACAAAGAATAATGTATACCCTGTTTAAGCATTGAACCGAGCAAGGCTATAAAAGTGCAGCTCCCGAAAGTTTACTTTCGTGGGGCTGTATTTTTATAGCCTTATTCGGCGAGAGCCGTACAACGAGGATTTGCGAAGCAAATACGAGTGGTGGCTCGGTTCAGAGAAAAATGAGCGGAGACAGGTAAGGGCCGCGAGGATTTGCGAAGCAAATACGAGTGGTGGCTCGGGTTTGTATTATTTTAGATTTTTTTCTTAAGAGGGCTTGACTTAGGTTACATAATATATTATAATAACATACGTTACCAAAAGATGCTGTAAAAAGTTACAAGAGAGGTACATTCTTATGGCAAGAAAAGAGACAATTACGAAAAGCGACATACTGAACGCGGCCTTTGAGATGGCGCGGGAGGAGGGATTCGGCCAGGTGAGCGCAAGGACTCTGGCGGCCAGAGCCGGCTGCTCCACGCAGCCGATTTTCCGTGTTTATAAAAACATGGAAGAGCTGGGAGAGGATCTTTTTATCAGGGCGATGGAATTTTTCAATACGTATTATGAGGAGTTCCCAAAGATTAATAATACGCCCTTTGTTAATCTGGGACTTGCCTACATCCGTTTTTCACAGGAGGAACAGCAGCTTTTTCGTCTTTTGTTTCTTTCGGAAAACCGGCATGGAAAAAGCCTTTACGATATGTTAAACGGAAAAAACGGCGCGGTTGTCCGGGAAATCAACAGTGCGAAAATATTCGGCTGTAAGGATCCCAGCGGTATGTTTATGAAGATGTGGATTTTTATTCATGGGGCGGCATGCATGACGTTGACAGGGGATTATGATTTGCAGGAGGAGGACACCATCAAACTGCTGGAAGAATCCTATAACGCTTTTCAAAATATTTGATAACGCCGGGAGAGCGGTAGCATGGTAATAGAAAATCGTTATGATATCATAACCAGAATCAATGAATATTACGGCAGAATGAGTAAAGGGCAGAAAGCGATCTCGGCTTTTATTTATGATCACTATGACCAGGCGGTGTTTATGACGGCGGCCAAGCTGGGGGATACGGTAGGAGTGAGCGAGTCCACTGTAGTTCGTTATGCCATGTTCATCGGCTATGACGGATATCCGGAATTTCAGAGAGATCTGGAGTACTGGGTGCAGAATAAAATTAATTCTGTGCAGAAGATCGGTGCAAAATATGGTAAAAGCAGCCAGTCGGAAATATTGAATTCCGTATTGCAGGCGGATATTGAAAAAATTCAGGACACCATTCATAATCTGGATCCGACGGCATTTGAGACGGCTGTAGATATTATTCTGGCGGCCAGAACCGTCTATATTATGGGCGTCAGAAGTTGTGAGCCACTGGCCGACTTTTTGCAGTTCTATCTGAATATGATCCGGGGAAATGTCGTGCTTTTGCGTACGACCAGTGTGTCGGAGACCTTTGAACAGATGATCCGTATCGGCGAGCAGGACGCTTTTGTGGGAATCAGCTTTCCCAGATATTCCATGAGAACTTTAAAGGCGATGGAGTTTGCCAATGACAGAAACGCTAAGGTGATTGCGGTGACGGATTCCGTACATTCGCCGATGAATCTGTATTCTTCCTGCAATCTTTTTGCCAGAAGCGACATGGTGTCCATTGTGGATTCGCTGGTGGCGCCTTTAAGCATGATTAACGCGCTGGTTGTGGCGATGTGCTTAAAGCAGCCGGAGGAAGTAAAAGATAATCTGAAAAATCTGGAGGAAGCCTGGAACAATTATCAGGTATATCTGAACGACGAGATAAATTTCATCGACGAGGAGCCGATGTTAAATTACCCATTGAGAAAGAAAGCGGAATAGGGCCGGATAAATATGGACAGGGAAAGAAATCAGGTGGTCGTGGTCGGTGGCGGCGCGGCCGGTATGATAGCGGCGGCAGCGGCGGCAGACAGCGGCCGCCGTGTTATTATTCTCGAAAAGAATGAAAAGCTGGGTAAAAAGCTTTATATTACAGGCAAAGGACGGTGTAATGTAACCAACGCCTGCGAGCGGGACAAGTTTTTTGAAAATATTGTGAGTAATCCGAAATTTCTGTACAGCGCCTTTCACGAGCTGGATAATTTCGGGGTGATGGCGCTTCTTGAGAATAACGGATGCAATTTAAAAACGGAGCGTGGAGAGCGGGTATTCCCGGTTTCAGACCATGCCTCCGATGTGACGGCGGCGTTTCAGCGGCTTTTAAGGAAAAAAGGTGTGGAAGTGCGGCTTCACTGCGCGGTGCGGGGGATAGAGAGTAAGGAAGGACAGGCAGCCGGCGTGATTTTGGCGGACGGCAGCGCGATTCCGGCGGAGGCGGTAATTGTGGCCACAGGCGGGCTCTCCTATCGGACGACGGGTTCCACGGGGGACGGCCACCGCATGGCGGAAGAACTGGGCCACAGGGTAAAGGCTTGTGAACCGGCGTTGGTGCCGCTTGTGATCAGGGAGGAATGCTGTAAAAAATTACAGGGGTTATCACTTAAGAATGTATCTTTGACGATGAGCTGTGGAAAAAAGAAACTGTATCAGGGATTCGGGGAGATGCTGTTTACTCATTACGGGGTGAGCGGGCCGCTTGTTTTGTCAGCCAGCAGTTTTTTGGGAAAAAGAAAGGGAGAGGAAGAGCTTCTTCTTACTGTGGATTTGAAACCGGCGCTCTCTGAGGAACAGCTGGACAAAAGGATTTTGCGGGATTTTGAAGAGAATTTGAATCGGCAGTTTAAAAATGCTCTGAATGGGCTCTATCCCTCGAAACTGATTTCTGTTATGATAGAAAGGTCGGGTATTGATCCGGAGAAAAAAGTGCATGAGATTACCCGTCAGGAAAGACGGCGCCTTTCGGAACTGACTAAGGCCTTTACGCTGCATGTGCGGGAAAAACGCGGTTTTGACGAAGCTGTGATCACCCAGGGAGGCGTGTCGGTGAAAGAGATAAATCCCTCCACGATGGAGTCAAGGCTTGTGCGGGGGCTTTATTTTGCGGGAGAGGTATTGGATCTGGACGGACTGACAGGAGGATTTAATCTACAGATTGCCTGGTCTACGGGGTATCTTGCCGGGATCAGCTGCGCGAGGAAGGGAAAGGAGTAGTTATCATGGGATTTAATATAGCGATAGACGGCCCCGCAGGCGCGGGAAAGAGCACGATCGCAAGGAAGATAGCGGCGAAAAAGGGATATATTTATGTGGACACGGGAGCCATGTATCGTGCCATGGCGCTTTATCTGCTGCGGGAAAAAGCGGCGCCAGATCAGATTAACGAGAAGTGTGAGGGAGCGGATATTACCATCGGTTATGAGAATGGAGAACAGGTGGTATATTTAAACGGAGAAAATGTAAACCCTTATATCCGTTCGGAGGAGGTAGGCCGCATGGCATCCGTAAGCAGCCCAAACCCCAGAGTACGTGAAAAGCTGACGCAGCTGCAGCAAAAGCTGGCGGCGGATGCGGATGTGGTGATGGACGGCAGGGATATCGGCACATGCGTACTGCCGGGGGCCCAGGTGAAGGTATATCTGACGGCGGACAGTCATGAGAGGGCGCTTCGCCGTTATAAGGAGCTTTCCGATAAGGGAGAGGCGTGCGATCTTGCCACGATTGAGAGGGATATCATCGAGCGTGACCGACAGGACATGACAAGGGAGATTTCGCCTTTAATGCAGGCAGAGGACGCCGTGCTGATCGACTCTTCCCATATGTCAATTGACGAGGTGGTGGAAGCGGTCGTAGCGTTGTGCGCAACGTGAGAAGTACTTCTAAAGACGTCCCGCCATTGGACGAGACGCCAAGAAGTACTAAGTCTCACATGGGAGAATGCCCAAAATCGGGCATTCTCCGTAGGAGGATATTTCAATGGAAGTGATTTTAGCCGAGCACGCGGGATTCTGCTTTGGTGTCAGGCGTGCGGTGGATACCGTGTATGAGCAGATCGAGAAGAAAAAGGAGGATGGGCGGTCCATTTACACCTTCGGGCCGATCATACATAACGAGGAGGTCGTACGCGACTTACAGGAGCGCGGAGTGAAGGTGATTTCTTCCCTTGCGGATGCAGAGGCGATTTCGGAAGCGGAAAGGGGCACGGTGATTATTCGTTCCCACGGGGTGGAGCGGCGCGTCTGCGAGAGCCTGAAAGATCTTGGGTTCGAGGTGGTGGATGCAACCTGCCCGTTTGTCAAACGGATTCACACGACGGTGGAGAAGGAGAGCGAGGCCGGGAAAAGCATCGTGATTGTGGGCAATGCGGGACATCCCGAAGTGGAGGGGATCAGAGGGTGGTCCTGCCGGTCTGTATATATTATCGAATCTGTTGAGGAAGCGGAAGAATTTGCCTGCAAAGAGGGAGAAAAACTGTGTATTGTTTCCCAAACGACATTTAACTACAAGAAATTTCAAGATGTGGTTGAAATTTTAAATAAAAAAGGTTACAATGGTAGTGTTGTGAATACTGTATGTAACGCTACGGAAGTGCGACAGGCCGAGGCCAGAGAACTTGCGGCTCGGGTTGATGTAATGATTGTAATAGGTGGGAATCATAGTTCTAACACAAGGAAACTCTATGAGATTTGCAGGCAGGAGTGCCGGATGACCTACTATATACAGACACTCGGCGATCTGCATTTACAATTACCTGAAACTGTCCGACTGGTGGGTATTACAGCAGGGGCTTCGACCCCAAACAATATTATCGAGGAGGTTCAAAATTATGTCAGAATTAACTTTTGAACAAATGTTAGATGAGTCTTTTAAGACAATACACACAGGAGAGGTTGTTGAAGGTACTGTTATCGATGTAAAACCGGAAGAGATCATTCTCAACATCGGATATAAGTCAGACGGTGTTCTCACCAGACATGAATATACAAACGAACCGGGCGTTGACCTGACAACCATTGCGAAACCGGGCGATACCATGGAGGTAAAGGTACTCAAGGTAAATGACGGTGAGGGACAGGTTCTCCTGACCTACAAGCGTCTTGCGGCTGACAGAGGAAACAAGCGGATCGAAGAAGCCTACGAAAACAGAGAAGTGCTTACCGCAAAGGTAGCGCAGGTGCTGGACGGCGGTTTAAGCGTTGTGGTGGAGGAAGTGAGAATTTTCATTCCCGCAAGCCTCGTATCAGATACGTATGAGAAGGATCTGACCAAATATGCGGGTCAGGAGATTCAGTTTGTAATCAGCGAGTACAATCCGAAGAGAAGAAGATATATCGGCGACAGAAAGCAGCTGATCCTTGAGGAGAAAGCCGAGCTTCAGAAGAAGCTTTTTGAGACAATTAAGATTGGCGATACCGTGGAAGGTACGGTGAAGAATGTAACAGATTTTGGCGCATTTATTGATCTCGGCGGATGCGACGGCCTGCTTCATATTTCAGAGATGTCCTGGGGCAGAGTGGAGAATCCGAAAAAGGTGTTTAAGGTTGGCGATGTGGTGAAGGTGCTGATCAAGGATATTTCCGGTACGAAGATTGCCCTGAGCCTTAAGTTTGAAGACCAGAATCCCTGGAAGAATGCGGCAGACAAGTATTCTGTCGGAACGGTAGTGACCGGAAAGGTTGCCCGCATGACGGACTTCGGTGCATTTATTGAGCTGGAGCCCGGTATTGACGCTCTGCTTCACGTATCGCAGATTTCCAAGGAACATATTGATAAGCCTTCGGATGTATTGAAGAGCGGGGAAGAAGTAACCGCGAAGGTAGTGGACTTTAACGAGGCGGATAAGAAGATCAGCCTGAGCATCAAGGCCATGTTTACGGAGCCTAAGGCGGAAAAGGCAGAAGATGAAGATGTTGTGTCCGTAGATATTGATGCAATGATTGCAGGAGAGAGCGAGGACGCAGAATAAGAAGTTTCGGATTTGCATTTCAAAGGCTTCCATAATCATATAAAGAATAAAGGGCGGTGGAGATTGTTTCATGGCATACGATTATGAATACTTTAAGAAAGCGGTTTTCGACCTTACCAAGATTGATTTAAATGCCTACAAAGAAAAGCAGATGAAGCGTCGGATTGATACGCTGATTTCCAAAAATAAGATTGTGGGATATGAAAATTATGTTTCGGTTCTCAAGACAGACCAGACCAAATTCGAGGAGTTTGTCAATTATCTCACAATTAACGTATCTGAGTTTTACAGAAATGTAGATCAGTGGCAGCTTTTGGATAAAGACGTATTTCCGGAGTTGATAAGCCGTTATGGGAAAAATTTAAAAATCTGGAGTGCGGCGTGCTCTACCGGCGATGAGCCGTATTCTCTTGTGATGGCATTGTCAAGACATCTGCCGCTGAATCAGATTCGGATTTATGCCACCGATCTGGATAAGCAGGTAATTGAGAAGGCGAAGCTTGGTTTATATGGTGAAAAGAGTGTGGCGGGCGTTCCGGCGGATCTGAAAAAGAAGTTTTTTACAAAGATCGGTCCCTCCTATCAGATTTCCGACGAAGTGAAGTCCAGAGTGGAATTTAAAGAACACAACCTTTTAAAGGATACATATCCTACTGATTTTCATTTGATTGTGTGCCGTAATGTGCTGATTTATTTTACGGAGGAGGCAAAGGACGAGGTTTTCCGTAAATTCCAGAAGAGCCTGAAACCGGGCGGCTATCTGTTTATCGGCAGCACGGAGCAGATTATCAATTACAGGGAAGTGGGATTTGACCGAAAGAATTCGTTCTTTTATCAGAGACCGTTGTAGCAGATCGGATGAAAGTGCGTTCAATGGAAGACGACAGGGAGCAGCGAAGAAATCGCTGCTCCTTTTTTTACGTGCGTAGCTACATCGAAAAATTGCTGCTAGTATGTCCGGGCCATTTTGCCCAGCAGGTACTGTGCGTAGCGGGAGAAGAGCACCCGGTCTGTTTTCCGTTCGTCGGTAAGTTCAAAGAAATATTCTTTGCTTTTATAGTCCCGTTTGAAAAAGGGTTCGATAAAAATATCCCACTGGGGAAGGAAAAGGCCGTATTTTCTCGTGTAGCAGGTGGCGGCCGAAGCCTGTATGCGGCGGGATTTATCTACGAAGGAGGCTACCGATTTGTGGAGGGCGATATCTTCCTGCGGCAGATAATAGTAGTCCTTATAATTGGAGTAAAAATATTTCATTTCTTCTTCATAGAGAGGCGCTTTCAGGATTGCATCCTGTTTCTCGGCGCTGAAATAACAGCCGTTTGCCAGATTGGCGACAGGAATGGGCAGCGCCGTGGAAAGATGCAGTTTCATTAAAAGCTCCTGCCGGTCCTGACCATTATAGTCAATATAACTATTGGCCTGTACCTTTTTTGCGCGGATATCTCCGTTAAAAAGATCATAAAATGCCAAAAGGGGAAGGATTTGCAGCATGCCCTTCATATCGTCGCTGTTGTGTAGCAGCAGAAGGGAGCGTGCGTCTTTCGAGGGATTTTCCACATAGTGGCAGTAGACTTCAATCAGATCTCCGCCGTTAAAACGGTCTTCCCGGTGAATTCCGAGCAGATTTTCCAGCGTTTTCTGCTTGCAGTTTGGAACGTGCAGAAAGGCCTTGTAGGGCGAAATTCGTTTATACAGGTCGATTCCCTCAAATTTGTCGAAATTGTGCGGCAGATTATGCTGCTGGCATTTCTGGAGCAGATAGGGAAGATCGAAATTATTACCGTTAAAGTGAATCAGCCGGGTAAAGGAGGCTGCAAAAGAAAAGAAGGCGTCCAGCACAGACACTTCCTCTGCGGGGCTGTCGCAAAACCACTGTCTGATTTGCCAGACGCCGTCTGCATAAAAGGCGGCCCCGATCAGATAAAGGGAGGAGCTTTTTGCCGTAAAGCCGGTGGTCTCGATATCTATGAACAAAAATTCTTCCTGCGGAGCAATCTGTTCCAGAGGATATTGGATTTTGAAAGATTCCAGGGTATAGGTTACAATTTGCATGATTTCCTCCGAATTATGTACTCGCAGTGCAGACTCACTTATTTCGAGGCCGGTGCACTGCTCATTGCTTTCGCGTATATCTTAACATATTTTTTGAATTAGCAGTAGTTTTTTTCGTCGAAAAATAGTATATTTATAGTATCGGTCCAATCGGATCAGAGAGAAGAATGGAACGTGAAAGGAGCAGGGTTACAGGTATGGCTAAACGAACATTTAACGGCGGCATACATCCCTATGACGGCAAGGATCTGTCGAAGGATAAGCCAATTAAAGCTGTGCTGCCTAAGGGAGATCTGGTATATCCGTTATCCCAGCATATCGGCGCGCCCGCAAAGCCCATTGTGGAGAAAGGCGACAGGGTGCTGACAGGGCAGAAGATTGCGGAGGCGGGCGGTTTTGTTTCCGCGCCCATCTATGCGACGGTATCGGGTACGGTGAAGGCAATTGAGCCAAGGCGCGTTGTGACGGGCGACAGCGTGATGAGTATTATCATTGAGAATGACGGCCTTTATGAGGAAGTGGAGTACCCGAAGCGAAAGCCGCTTGAGGAGATGACAAAGGAAGAAATTATTGAGTGCGTGAAGGAAGCCGGTATCGTGGGCATGGGCGGCGCGGGATTTCCTACTTTTATCAAGCTTTCGCCCAAGGAGCCGGAGAAGATTGATTATGTGATAGCCAACTGTGCGGAGTGCGAGCCATATCTGACTTCGGATTACCGCAGGATGCTGGAAGAACCGGAGAAGCTTGTGGGGGGCCTGAAAGTTGCCCTGAAGCTGTTTGACAATGCCAGGGGGATTCTGGCGGTGGAGGACAATAAGCCGGACTGCATTGAAATTTTAAGAAATCTGGTAAAAGATGAGCCGCGCATCAGCGTTAAGGAGCTGAAAACCAAGTATCCGCAGGGCGCGGAGCGGCAGATCATATATGCAACCACGGGGAGGGCCATCAATTCTTCCATGCTTCCTGCGGATGCAGGCTGTGTGGTGAATAATGTGGATACGGTGGTGGCGATCTATCATGCGGTGATTGAGGGGAAGCCCCTGATGAATCGTATCGTTACCGTAACCGGCGACGCCATTGCGGACCCGCGTAATTTTATCGTGCGGATCGGCACGAATTATCACGAGCTGGTGGAAGAAGCGGGCGGCTTTAAGCAGGAGCCTGTGAAGGTGGTGTCGGGAGGCCCGATGATGGGATTTGCTCTTTTTGGTCTGGATGTGCCTACGACCAAGACGGCTTCGGCCCTTCTGTGCCTGACAGAAGATGAGGTATCCCGGATGGAACCAAGCGCCTGTATCAACTGCGGCCGCTGCGTGGAGGTCTGTCCGGGGCGTGTCGTACCGAGACTTCTTGCGGATTACGCGGAACATTATGACGAGGAGGCGTTCCTGTCCCACAACGGAATGGAATGCTGCGAGTGCGGCTGCTGCAGTTTTGTTTGCCCGGCCAAGAGACCGCTTACGCAGACCATCAAATCCATGCGTAAAATGCAGCTTGCAAAAAAGAAAAAATAAGAAGAAAGGAGCATAGACTTAAGAGATGAATGACTTAATGAAAGTATCGTCAAATCCTCATATCAGATCGAAGTCCACCACCAGCAGTATCATGCTGACTGTGGTGATCGCCCTTCTTCCTGCGGCGGGATTTGGTATTTATAATTTCGGGCCGAAGGCGCTTTTGCTCATCCTTGTGACAGTGGCGTCTACTGTGGCGACGGAGTTTGCGTTTGAAAAGATTTGTAAGAAAAAAGTAACAACAGGAGATTTCTCCGCGGTGGTGACGGGACTGCTGCTGGCGCTGAATCTGCCGGTGTCTGCGCCGTGGTGGATCGGCGTGGTAGGCGGTGTCTTCGCTATTCTGGTGGTTAAGATGCTGTTTGGCGGTCTGGGACAGAATTTCATGAATCCGGCGCTTGGAGCCCGGTGTTTTCTGCTTATTTCCTTTACCTCCATTATGACGAATTTTGACTGCGATGCCTATACGGGCGCAACGCCCCTTGCCAATTTAAAGGGCGGCGAGGCGGTTAATATTCTGGATATGGTAATCGGCCGCACAGCGGGAACCATAGGAGAGACTTCCATGATTGCCATTGTGATCGGCGCATGTATATTGATTCTTTTCGGTATCATTGACCTTCGGGTTCCGGGCACCTATATTGTAACGCTGGCGGTTTTTGTGAGCATTTTCGGCGCCCATGGACTGAATTGGCCTTACATATCCGCCCATCTTTCCGGCGGCGGCCTGATGCTTGGCGCGTTCTTTATGGCGACGGATTATGTGACCAGGCCGATTACGAAAAAGGGTCAGTATGTGTATGGCGCTTTGTTAGGGATTCTGACAGGAATTTTCCGTATCTTCGGCCCCTCCGCGGAGGGAGTGTCTTACGCGATTATCATCGGTAACCTGCTGGTGCCTTTGATTGAAAAGATCACTCTTCCGAAAGCATTTGGTAAAGGAGGAGAGAAGGCATGAAAGAGATGATGAAAAATACAGGGATTCTTCTGGCGATTACGGTGATTGCCGGTCTGCTTCTCGGTCTGGTTTATCAGGTGACCAAGGAGCCCATTGCCATGCAGGAAGCGATGGCAAAACAGGAGGCGTGTCAGGAAGTTTTTGTGGATGCTGCTTCCTTTGAAGCTGTGGAACTGTCAGCTGTGGATGAGAGCGCGTGGAGCAGCGAGGGCTACGGACAGGAGAGCGTCGACGAGGTGATGATGGCAAAGGACAGCGCCGGAAGCACCATCGGCTATGTAATTACGGTTACGACGAAGGAAGGGTATGGCGGCGATATTCAGTTTACCATGGGCGTTCGCGAGGACGGTACCGTTAACGGCATTTCCCTGCTTTCCATATCGGAGACGGCGGGTCTGGGCATGCGGGCCGATGAAGTGCTGAAACCGCAGTTTGCGGGTAAGCAGGTTGAAAAGTTTTCGTATACCAAGAGCGGCGCAACCGCAGACAATCAGATCGACGCGATTTCCGGTGCGACGATCACCACAAATGCAGTGACCAATGGAGTCAATGCTGGATTATACTATTTCCGGACAGTGTTGGGAGGAGGTAGTGCAAATGAATAGTGTAAAGGAACGTCTTGTAAACGGGATTGTGAAGGAAAACCCGACTTTTGTCCTGATGCTGGGTATGTGTCCGACGCTGGCGGTGACGACCTCTGCGATCAACGGCCTGGGCATGGGGCTGACGACCATGGTGGTGCTGGCGCTCAGCAATGTCTTCATTTCCCTTCTTAGAAATATTATACCGGATAAGGTAAGAATTCCGGCGTTTATTGTAATTATCGCATCCTTTGTAACAATGGTGGAGTTGCTTTTGCAGGGATTTATTCCCTTCCTCTATGATGCGCTTGGTATTTACATTCCGCTGATTGTGGTAAACTGTATTATTCTCGGACGTGCGGAGGCGTACGCCTATAAGAATCCCGTGATTCCGTCCTTATTTGACGGGATCGGCATGGGCTTGGGTTTTTCCGCGGCGCTGACCTGTATCGGTGCGGTGAGAGAGCTTCTGGGCGCGGGACAGATATTTGGCATGACGGTGATGCCGGACAGCTTCGTTCCGGTCAGCATCTTTATTATGGCGCCCGGCGCGTTTTTTGTGCTGGCAACACTGACGGCGATCCAGAACAAGGTAAAGATTGCCGGTGAGAGAAAAGGAAAAGATATGTCGAAGATTCAGTCCGGCTGCAATTCGGACTGCATGAACTGTTCCGACAGTGGCTGCGCGCACAGATTATATGATGAAAAGGCGGGAGAGGGGGATAAGAAATGATGAAGGAGTTACTTGTGATTTTGATAGCGTCCTCGCTCGTTAATAATGTGGTTTTAAGCCAGTTTTTGGGCTTGTGTCCGTTCCTTGGAGTATCCAAGAAGACGGAGACGGCAACGGGAATGGGCGTGGCGGTTATCTTTGTTATTACGCTGGCATCGGCGGTGGCGGGAGCAATCTACCAGTTTGTTCTGGTTCCCTTTGATATCGCTTATTTACAGACCATAGTGTTTATTCTGGTCATTGCGGCGTTAGTGCAGTTTGTGGAGATGTTTTTGAAGAAGTTCATTCCGGGCCTCTATCAGTCGCTGGGAGTGTATCTGCCGTTAATTACAACCAACTGTGCGGTGCTCGGCGTGGCGCTGACCAATGTGCAGAAGAATTACGGAATACTGACCGGCATGGTCAATGGCTTTGCAACGGCGGTCGGCTTCACCATTTCCATTGTGATTCTGGCGGGTATTCGTGAGAAGCTGACATACAATGATATACCGGAATCTTTTCAGGGTATGCCCATTGTGCTGGTGACGGCCGGGTTGATGGCAATTGCATTCTGTGGATTTTCGGGATTACTCTAAGGAGGACGAAGGTATGGATATAGCGGGAATTTTGATGGCTACGGGTATCGTGGGGGCGGTCGGACTCTTTGTGGGGCTGTTTCTCGGTGTGGCCGGTATTAAATTTAAGGTGGATGTTGACGAGAGGGAGGAGGCCATTTTGGGCGTCCTTCCCGGAAATAACTGCGGCGGCTGCGGCTATGCCGGATGCTCCGGTCTGGCGGCGGCTATCGTGAAAGGCGAAGCGCCGACGAACGCCTGCCCGGTGGGCGGCGAGAAGGTAGGCGCGCAGGTAGCGCAGATCATGGGCGTGGAAGCCGGTGAGAGCGTGCGTATGGTTGCCTTTGTAAAATGCAGGGGCGATAAGGAACGTACCCGGGTGGATTATGATTATACAGGGGCGGAGGATTGCGCAATGCTTGCCTTTATGCCAAACGGTGGGCCGAAGTCCTGTAACGACGGCTGTGTTGGCTTTGGAAGCTGTGTGAAGGCCTGTCCCTTCGACGCCATTCATGTGGTAAACGGGGTGGCTGTTGTGGATAAGGAGGCATGTAAGGCCTGCGGCAAGTGTGTGGCGGCCTGCCCGAAGCATTTGATTGAACTGATTCCCTACGACGCGAAGCACGTGGTGGCCTGCAGCTCCAGAGAAAAGGGACCTGTTACCATGAAGGCTTGTGATGTGGGGTGTATTGCCTGCCAGCTTTGTAAGAAGAACTGCCCGGCGGATGCGATTGTGATTGAAGATTTCCATGCGGTGATTGACCAGGAGAAGTGTACCGGGTGCGGGACGTGTAAGGAGAAATGTCCTAAGAAGGTAATTGTGTAATTGTTTTTATACAGTGAGTTTTTTGCATGGACAGAGAGGAACAGGAAAAAGGAAGATAGGAAAGAATCCTGATGGAGGAGCAGATGGGAAAAGTAACGGTTACATTGGGGAAGACAGGAATTACAACAAATAAAAATGCCTTTGGCGCGCTGCCCGTTCAGCGGGTAAACGACGAAGAGGCGGTGAAGCTTTTACGAAAGGCCTATGAGAATGGCATGACCTTCTTTGATACGGCGCGTGCATACTCGGACAGCGAACACAAGGTAGGGCTGGCCTTTGAGGGGATGCGGGAGAAGGTGTTTATCGCTACGAAAACGGGCGCACAGAATGCGGAGGGCTTCTGGAAGGATCTGGAGACCAGCCTTTCCAATTTAAAGACGGATTACATCGATATTTACCAGTTCCACAATCCGGCTTTCTGCCCAAAGCCGGAGGATGAGAGCGGATTATATGACGCGGCGTTAAAAGCAAAAGAGCAGGGAAAGATCAGGCACATCGGCATTACCAACCATCGCCTTGCGGTGGCCCATGAGGCCATTGACAGCGGGCTCTATGAGACATTGCAGTTCCCCTTCTGCTACCTGGCGACGGATAAGGACATAGAACTGGTGGAGAAATGCAAGGCGGCGGATATGGGCTTTATCGCCATGAAAGCGCTTTCCGGCGGCCTGATCACCAATTCTGCGGCGGCCTATGCCTATCTGGCACAGTATGACAATGTACTGCCCATCTGGGGCGTGCAGAGGGAGAGGGAGCTTGACGAGTTTTTGTCTTATATTGACAATCCGCCTGCGATGACGGAAGAACTTTCGGCGATTATTCGGAAGGACCGTGAGGAGCTTCTCGGTGAGTTCTGCAGGGGCTGCGGCTACTGTATGCCGTGTCCTGTTGGGATTGAGATCAATATGTGCGCCCGCATGTCGCTGATGATCCGCCGCGCGCCTTCGGCCGACTATCTGGGGGATGTATGGCAGGAGAAAATGGGGAAGATTGAAGAATGCCTGCATTGTAACAAGTGTAAGGGGCATTGCCCTTACAATCTGGATACGCCTGCACTTCTGGCGAAAAATCTGGAGGACTATAAGAATGTGCTGGCGGGTAAGGAGACGGTGTAAAAAGTTTTTATTTCCTGTTAGCTTTTCTCTTCCTTTGACGGCGATGTCCATGGGTAGTAATTCCAATATGATAGAGCAGATAGACCAGCTTTCCGTATCGATTATTATTGATCAGACTGTACAGGATAATTTAAAAGTGATCAATCAAAGATATGGAAAGCATGGTAGTAATAACAACGGAGTCAGTACCAGATATAAATAAAACATAGGCTCACCCTATGTAACAGCATACAAAACAGATATTACCTATTACATAACTTTCCATCCTAAGATGTAGAAACGGAAAGGAGGCAAAAAAATGCCGGTTTATGTATTAGGTATTTTTTTTTACTGAAAAAGGGCGGAAGAATCATGAAGAAGTTTGAAAAATCGTTAGGTACGACATATAAAGGGAAAATGACTGTCGCTGACAGCTTAAAAGCTTTTTTCTGGACGTTATTCTTTCCTTTCATTATCATATCTGCTCTATACAAATATCAATAATTTACCATGGAAAGACTGCAATTTCACTATTTTTTTGGTCAAAACATACAAAAACAGACAGGATAAACTGTGGAAAAAAGGGAAAATATAATATATATATTGACATAAGAGAGCAATTATTATATAAGTGTATTATAAACCTGTAATACAGGATACAGGTAACAGCATACAAATTGAAAAGGAGGAGAAAACAGACTGGAAAGAAGATGCATGAACAGGTAATAAGGTAACGCGGCACGTAGGAAAGGGAGGTTTACGATGAAAGTAAAGAGCAAAAGATTATTAAGTATGTTTTTGTCAGTAGCAGTAATAACGGGACTCGCTGTTGGATGCGGTTTGGCTAATCCGGAAACAAGTACAGAAATAAGTCAGGAAACAAGCCCGGAAACAAGCCCGGAAGTAAGTTCAGAAATCAAGACCGAAGAAATAGAAAGTACAGGAGAAAAGATTTCGCTTCTGCTGACTTACTCCGAAGAAAAGAAAGTATTGTATCAATGTATTGAAGATTTTACAAAAGAAACGGGGATAGAGGTAGAAATCCAGTATATGCCGTTGGAAGATTCCAGAAAGCAGATCAGTGTTATGGTAGCAAGCGGTTCCCTTCCTGACGTAATGGATATTGATAATACGGATACGCAGACGTATACGGAAATGGGAATTTTGGCGGATCTGACAGAGCGTGTGGAAGCGGAGATTGAGACGGGACAGTATTATGAGGGAGTTTTAGAGTCTCAGAAGGTAGACGGAAAATACTATGGACTTCCCTTTACGGCCAATAATTTGTGTCTATATTATAACAAAGACTTGCTTGAACAGGCTGGAGCAGAGGTGCCGGCTACCTGGGAAGAATTATTGGATGCATGTGAAAAACTGAAAGCGGCAGGCGTGACAGGCTTTGGCGTCGCAGGCAGCCAGACGACAGATACTTCTTTCCAGATGTGGCCGTTTATCTGGGGAGCGGGCGCAGATGAGAAAACCATTGATTCCGAGCAGATGGTGGAAATGCTGAATCTGTATCGGACTATGGTTGACAATGAATATATGAGCACGGAAGTAATTAACTATGTGTCCGGAGATAATGCAAATCAGTTTACGGCTGGTAAGACTGCAATGATCATTGACGGCCCATGGAGAATGAATGCGGTAAAAGCTGACGCAGAGTTTGAATGGGGAGTAGCCCAGGTACCGGCGGGCCCGGCAGGAGAGGGAACCGTTCTCGGAGGACATAATTTTGCGGTGGTCGAAAATGAAAATACAGATGCAAGCTGGAAATTTGTAAAATATATGAATTCGCCTGAGGTGATGGGGAAATACAGTGAAGCCGAGAATTATATCCCTTCCAGAAAAGACGTATGTGAAAATCTGGAATATTATAAAACCGAGCCCATCAGTGTTTTTGTGGAAGCAATGAATACGGCGAAGCCAATGCCGAAGAAAAACTATAACAGCGTAAGCGACGCGCTGATCAAAATGTGGCAGAAGGTTGTATTGGGAGAGTCCGAACCGGAAGCGGCAGCGAAAGAAGCAGCAGAAACGGTGGCAGCATTAGAATAAAGACTTGAATGAGGACATGAGTATGGAGAAACGTAAAGATAGCAGAAACAGCATAAAAGAAAAAAGAGCAGGTTATGCATTTGTTCTGCCGGCAATTCTGTTTTTACTATTATTAGTCTTATATCCGCTGACATATAACATTACTATGAGTTTTCGGGATGTTACATTAAAAACTTTTAATGCGGAGCAGGAGTTTGTAGGATTGAAAAATTATGTGGATGTACTGGCAATGCCGGTAGTCAGAAAAGCGATTTTTAATACTTTGTTCTTTACAGTCGTTTCATTGATTTTTCAGTTTGTAATAGGTTTTGCGCTCGCGCTGCTCTTTGCGAAGAAATATGGACTCTCAGAGTTGTCAAGAGGCCTGTTGATGGTCTGCTGGTTAATTCCGGTGCTTGTGTTCGCGACAATATGGAAATGGATTTTTGCTGGAGATACTTCGGGGATTTTAAACTATATTTTGATACAGCTGCATGTGATCGAGACGCCGATTCGATGGCTGACAACTACAAATGGAGCGATGACGGCATTGATTATTGCCAATATTTGGAGAGGAGTGCCGTTTAATATGCTTCTTTTGGCCACAGGTCTTACAACATTGCCAATGGATGTGTTTGAAGCGGCAGCGATTGATGGAGCGTCTAAGTGCCAGCGCTTTTTCCGTATCACAATACCGCTTTTAAAATCCACGATTATCAGCGTTATTACACTTGGATTCATTAACACATTTAAGGTGTTTGATTTGATTTACGTTATGACAAAAGGCGGTCCTTTAGATTCTACACAGATTTTATCGACAGTGTCATATAAAATGTCATTTTCCAACTTTGAATTTGGACAGGGAGCTGCTGTGGCAAATATCATGCTGGTATTGATGCTGATTGTGGGATTCTTTCATCTGAAAATAACGGACAGAGAGGGGGCGGAGTGATTCATGGATAAAACGAAAAAAAAGAATCTTGTATATAATCTAATTACCATACTGATTTTGATCGTATTTTTGTTTCCGATTTACTGGATGGTGATTACATCGTTAAAAACAACAGGCGAGATTTTTGCAGAAGTACCAACGTTTTTTCCGAAAAAAATCACACTGAACGGGTATATTTCCCAGCTGTCTGTTGTTGGAACTGTTCCATTATGGAAAAACTTTGCAAACAGCTTTATGATTGCGGCAGCTACCACGCTTGTTTCTACTGGACTGGCAACTCTTTCGGCATATGGTCTGGCAAGATTTCGCTTAAAGCTGAGCAAACCGCTTTTATTTATTGTCCTGGTGACGCAGATGATGCCGACGGTTTTGTTTCTGTCGCCGCTGTTTATTACTTTTAAGAAATTGGGGATTTTGAATACACTTTTAGCGCCCGTTATTTATATCAGCCTGCAAAGCATTCCGTTTTGCATTATAACGATGAGACCATATTTTTTAGAGATTCCCATGGAATTGCAGGAAGCGGCTACGATTGACGGGTGCGGACGTTTTAAGACGTTTACAAAGATCATGGTTCCGGTCTCCTATCCGGGGATTGTGGTGTCAGCGGCGTTTACTTTTCTCTGGGGCTGGGGGGACTTGATGGGAGCGTTGACGTTCATACAGACAGATGCACTTCAGCCCTTGACAGTAAACATGTATAAGGCTATAGGAGAATTTGGAATTGAGTGGAACAACCTTATGGCATATGCCGTTATTTTAACAATTCCCGTGTTGATTATTTTTCTTTTCCTGCAGAAATATCTGATATCCGGTATTACGGCAGGAGCAGTCAAGGCATAAGGAATAGAGCTATGCAGGTTAGGAGGAATGTGATGCATTTAAATAGAACCTCTTTTATGCTGTGGAAAGATGTACAAATTACAGGCGGCTTTTGGAAAAAACGGCAGGAGACAAATGAAAGAGTCACGCTTCCGGCAGAGTACGAACAATGTGTAAAAACAGGAAGAATAGAGTCGGTCAAATGTCTGTATCATCCGGAGGAAGACAGGCATCCCCGGAAAGGCGTTTTTACGATTGACGGCGTTTTGGCAGAAAATCTTGCAGACGAAAAAGAGAACGGGGAAAAAGCGGTTCCCAGGCCGCACCACTATTGGGATTCTGATCTGGCCAAATGGATTGAGGCGGCTTCCTATAGTTTGGCTGCACACCCGGATCAGGGACTGGAAAAGCAGATTGACGAGATCGTAGACGATTTTGAAAAGCTGCAAATGGAAGATGGGTATCTGAACACATATTATACAGTCGTAGAACCGGGACAGCGGTGGACAAATGTCTATACCATGCATGAATTATATTGTGCCGGGCATCTCATGGAGGCCGCCTGCGCTTATTATCAGGCGACAGGAAAGAAAAAGTTTTTGGAGATTATATGCCGGTATGCAGACTGTATAGACAGGACGTTTGGAATAGAGGACGGAAAAATACATGGATACCCGGGACATCAGGAGATCGAACTGGCGCTTGTAAAACTTTATAGAGTAACGGGCGAAAAACGGTATTTAAATTTAGCCAGGTACTTTATTGATGAAAGAGGAAAGCAGCCCAGCTTTTTTGAAGAAGAGGCGCTGGCACACGGACGGGATCCCGAAGAAGAAGGACCGAAGGGAATTCTGGGGAAGAGCTTTCTTCCGGCTGGCCCCTATGCATTGTTTCAGGCCCATCTCCCGGTCAGGGAGCAGAAGACAGCGGAAGGTCATGCAGTACGCGTGGCGTATATGGGATGTGCAATGGCAGATCTGGTAGCGGAAACAGGAGATGAAAGTTTATGGAATGCCTGTGTTGTATTGTGGAAAAATGTGACGCAGAAGCGGATGTATCTCACAGGAGGCATAGGCGCCAAGGATGGAAGCGAAAGATTTAGCTTTGATTATCATCTTCCCAATGAGTCTGCTTATCAGGAAACCTGCGCAAGCGTAGGTATGACAATGTGGGCAGCCAGAATGCTGCAGATAAAGCCTGACAGCGTATATGCGGATATAATGGAAAGGGCGCTTTATAACAGTGTCATAAGCGGCGTGTCTTTGGCGGGAGATACCTTCTTTTATGCCAATCATCTGGCGGCAAAACCAGAAATGTTTTCTGACGCGATTATCACAAATCCAAGGATGTTTCCCAGAAGACAGAAATGGTTTGCAGTATCCTGCTGTCCCATGAATTTGGCAAGGCTGCTGGAATCTGTCGGCGGATATATTTATTCAGAAAGTGAAACAGAGTTTTTTGTACATCTTTTTATAGACAGTGTGACGGAAACCGTAAAGGAAAATACCCGTATCCAAATTTGTCAGGAAACCCAGTACCCCTGGGACAACAAAACCAGACTGATCGTTACGGCGCAGAAGCCGGTATATACGTCGATTGCTGTCAGGGATCCGGCCTTCAGCAGGAATACAAAGGTCTTAGTAGATGGAAAAGAAGCAGAAGCTTCCTTGGAAAACGGCTATTTATATTTGAGAAGAATGTGGGAGGGCCGGACGGAAATCATAGTCGAATTTGAGATGGAACCGATGTATGTAGAGGCTCATCCATGTGTAAGAATGGATGCCGGAAAAACAGCAATACAGTATGGACCGCTCATTTATTGCCTGGAGGAGGCAGATAATGGCCCCAATCTGTCTACGGTCTTCGCAGACACGGCCCAAAAGCTGACCGTAAAATATGAACCGGATTTATTGGGCGGCGTCTGTGTTGTGGAAGGGAAGGCATTGCGGGCCTGTACGGAGGACTGGGAAGGCATGCTGTACCGTCCGATAGGAAGCCGTTTTGAGGAAATGACTTTCCGGGCAGTGCCTTATTATGCATGGAGCAATCGGGAACCGGGAGAAATGACAGTTTGGATAAACAGAGTGCATACGAGGACGGAGGAATAGATGAAAGCAGTAGTGTATGAAGACGTAGAGAAGCTGAGCTAT
Organism: Lachnospiraceae bacterium; assembly: GCA_009774175.1. GTDB lineage: Bacteria > Bacillota > Clostridia > Lachnospirales > Lachnospiraceae > UBA3282. The sequence continues at coordinate 50,652 of VSNG01000001.1, forward strand.
AAAGAAGTTGAAATTTTGCCGGTAAAGAGCCATGAAGTCAGGATCAGAGTAAAAGCCTGCGGTATATGCGGAAGCGACGTACATGGGTATCTTGGGGTGACAGGCCGCAGGATAGCGCCAATGATTATGGGGCATGAATTTTGCGGAGAAGTAGTGGAGAAAGGGGCCGATGTAGAAAACCTGTCTCCGGGAGCAAGAGTAGCGGTATATCCGGTAGATTTCTGCGGGGAATGTGAAATGTGCCGGAGAGGAGACGTGCATTTATGTCTGAACAAAAGAGCGTTTGGCGTATTGGATGTAGACGGCGCCTTTGCAGAATATATCAATGTGCCGGCCAAATGTTGTTTTCCGATTGCGGATGAAGTTTCCTTTGCAACGGCATCCCTTGTGGAGCCGCTGGCAGTGGCTTTCCGCGGAGTAGGAAGAGCAGGAAGTCTGGAGGGTAAGACGGTACTTATTGTGGGAGCCGGCACGATCGGGCTATTGGCTCTTGCCTGCGTCAGAATGCAGAAACCCTCAAAGATATTGATATCGGATTTAAGCGGCCACAGACTTGAAGTGGCCGGCAGGATGGGGGCGGATGTGCTTTTAAATCCGGCACAGGAAGCGTTTAGTGAGCGTATTATGCAGGAAACGGCGGGAAAAGGTGTAGATGCGGCGGTAGAGGCTGTGGGAGCCGGCGGCGCGGTCCGGCAGGTGATGTCATCATTGAAAATAGGCGGAAGCGCGGTTTGGATCGGGAACAACAGTAGGATGATTGAGATGGATATGCAGGAGACAGTGACGCGTGAACTGAGAATCCAGGGTTCGTTTCTCTACGGATATCAGGAGTTTGAGACAGTAGTTAACATGTTAAACGAAGGAAAAATTTTTGTGGAACCATTGATCAGTAAAAAGATTTCTCTTTCACAAACGCCGGAGTATTTTAAGTTGTTGGCGCATACTCCGGGAGATCTTTTGAAGGTAGTGGTTGTAGACGAATAGTGGAGGTTTGCGTATGGGATACGATAAGGAGACAGTGGAACACCTGAATAAGGTGGCAAGAACATTGCGAAAAGATGTGGTTATCAGTGTGGGATTAGACGTTCCGGGGCATATTGGCGGAAGTAATTCATCGGCAGATATCGTGACTGCTTTATATTTTTATAAGATGAAACACGATCCGAAGAATCCGGATATGCCGGACAGGGACCGCTTTTTGCTCAGCAAAGGGCATGTGGCGATTCTCCAGTACGCCGCGCTTGCAGAGAGCGGATATTTTCCGACAGAGGACCTAAAACATACCAAGGAATTAGGTTCGTATTTGCAGGGCCATCCGGATGTGAGAAAAACACCGGGAATAGAAGCAGGCACAGGTTCTCTTGGACAGGGACTTTCTATTGGATTAGGCATGGCGCTTGGTCAGAAACTGGATCATATTGATAGGAAAACATACGTTCTGCTTGGCGACGGTGAAATCGCGGAAGGACAAGTCTGGGAAGCGGCGATGGCAGCCAGCGCTTATCATGCGGATAATTTAGTGGCCATTGTGGACAGCAATCGTCTACAGGCAAATGGAAGGATAAAGGAAAGATTTGATTCCGGAAATATTGCTGCGAAATTTTTAAGCTTCGGCTGGAATGTCATGGAAATCGACGGACACGATATGGAAGAAATTATGTCTGCGCTTGACAGAGCCGACGACGTAAAAGGCGTTCCTACGGTTATCATCGCGCACACGGTAAAAGGAAAAGGGCTTAGCTTTGCAGAAAATGTGGTAAGTTATCACAATGGTATGTTGACCGAAGAAACCTACAGACAGGCTCTGGAGGAACTGGCGTAAGGAGGAGATAAGGTGAGTTATACAAATCAGAGAGTCGCTTATGGCAATACATTAGTGGAGCTGGGGAGAAAAGATTCCAGAATTGTGGTGCTGGATGCAGATCTTGGCGGTTCTACTATGGGTAAACTGTTTGAGACAGAATTTCCGGAGAGGCATTTTGAGATGGGAATAGCAGAAGCGGATATGACAAGCGTTGCGGCAGGTTTGGCACAGACAGGGAAAATTCCTTTTACAAATTCTTTCGCTGTATTTGCTGCAGGAAGGGCATTTGACCAGATCAGACAGACAATCGCAATCGGCAGATTGAATGTTAAAATTTGTGGTTCCTCTTCAGGACTTTCTGATTTTGGAGATGGAGCAACCCATCAATGTGTAGAGGATATTGCAATTTTACGGTCCATTCCGAACATGACTGTGATATGTCCGGCAGATGCGAATGAAACGGTAGAGGCTGTCAAAGCAATAACACAACTGGAGGGACCCTGTTATATCAGGTTAAACCGAAATGACTATCCCAATGTTACGTCAGAGGGAGAAAAATTCCAGATAGGTGTTCCGAAAATGCTAAAAGACGGAAAAGACGTAGTTGTATTTGCGATGGGTTATATGGTTGGAACTGCATTAAAAGCGGCTGCTGAACTGGAGGGAAAGATTTCGGTACGGGTTGTAAATGTTTCTACAATTAAACCTTTGCATGAAGACACCATAAAAGAGATGACAAGAGGATGCAAAGCGGTGGTGACTGTGGAAGAGCACAATGTGAAGGGCGGTATGGGAAGTGCGGTTGCAGAGATCCTTAGCAAAGAGAGGATTCCCATGGAATTTATAGGTATTCAGGATACCTTTGGGCGCAGCGCCCACAGTTATCAGGAATTGCTGGAATACTATGGGCTGACGGCGGATCATGTAAAGGATACGATAGAAGCGATGTATACAATGGAAACAAAATGATGGAACATAGAAATTCGTTTATGCGCAGAGAACAGCGCAGAAATAAGGAGGAAAAAATGCAAATAGGATTTATCGGATTAGGAATTATGGGAAAACCCATGGTAAGGAATCTTCTTAAGGCAGGGCATGAGCTGCATGTGTACGATATAGAGCAAAAATATGTGAGTGAGATGGAAGCGGCGGGAGCGGTGCCCGAAATTTCTTCGGCTGCAATTGCTGCCAAATGCCGCCTGATTATTACCATGCTTCCAAATTCTGAACACGTAAAAGCCGCTGTGATGGGGAAGGATGGGATTTTGGAGCAGGCGCAGCCGGGAACTATTTTAGTGGATATGAGTTCTATCGCTCCGCTTGCTTCTAAAGAAATATGTGAAGCCTGTGAGAAAAAAGAAGTGCGAATGATTGATGCGCCGGTTTCCGGAGGAGAACCGAAAGCGGTAGACGGAACTTTGTCTATTATGGCAGGCGGAGATGAAGCCGTGTTTGAAGAAGTCTATGATATCTTATCTGTACTCGGAAGCAGTGCGGTACATTGCGGGGCTATCGGAGCTGGAAATACGACAAAGCTGGCAAACCAGATTATCGTTGCTTTGAATATTGCGGCTGTATCAGAAGCATTTATGTTAAGTACGAAAGCCGGGGTTGAACCAGAGAAGGTGTTTGATGCGATAAAAGGAGGCCTGGCAGGATCGACAGTGATGAATGCAAAGATACCGATGATTTTGGATGGGAATTTTGAGCCGGGCTTCAAGATAGATTTACATATAAAGGATTTAAGGAATGCCATCAATACAGGTAATGCACAGGGGGCGTTTCTTCCGCTTACCACACAGGTAATGGAGATTCTGCAAACACTCCATGCAGACGGTCTGGGAGACAGCGATCACAGTGCCATTGTGCGCTTTTATGAAAAAGTCACAGGGACAGAGATTCGTAAATAAAAATCGTCGCTGTAATATTTGGTAAAATCTAATTGACAAACCTGATATTATACGGGATACTACTAATAAATACATGCAGGAAAGTTGGGACAGATATACCGATGGGAATTGTACCGATTAAGAAAGTCAATGTTGGACAGATGGTATTCGATCAAATGCAGGAGCTGCTGATCAGAGGAGAGTGGAAGCCGGGAGACAGGCTTCCGTCAGAAAATGAACTCGCGGATATGTTCAATGTGAGCAGGATTACCATACGTCAGGCATTGCAGAAATTGTCTGTGTTGGGATTGGTGGAAACGAGATTTGGAGAAGGATCATTTGTAAAGAAGTTTGACATTGGGGAAAATATGAACGCTCTGGTGCCCATGCTGTATCTTGACAAAAGTTCCAACTTACAGGTTTTTGAATTTAGAGAAATCATAGAGACAGAAGCAGTTGGATTTGCGGCAGAACGCGCGACACCGGACGGTATTGCAGATCTGGAGAAAACGCTTTTGGAAATGCAAATGGCATATGAAAAGGAGAGCTATGATATATTTGCCCGGAAAGACTTGGAATTTCACTTTAAAATCAGTCAAATGACGGGGAATAAATTACTGATTCAGACCAACATCATATTGAAAAAGATTCTGGAAGTTTCCATGGAAAATGTAATTGGCAAGATGGGATGCGAACCTGCTTTGTATTATCACAGAAAGATTTTGCAGGCAATCAGGGAAAAGGATAAGGACGAAGCTATGGTGTTGATGAGAGAACATATCCGCAATAATAAAAGATATTATGAATGATTTTTGTGGTAAGGTCAGAACCACAGCCGAAGGAGTACAAATAATTAAAACTTTTTGTGAGGTCGTATTTTTTATTGGCGGAATGTAAAATAGAAGCGTAAGAAGAGGTCAGGTGTTTTGCGGAAAGAAGGGAGGTGCTTTTTTGACCACGGTAGCAGCATAGCAATGGCTATGACTTTACGAATATAAATAGTGATAGCCATTGTGTTTCCTAAAGAAAACATATTAGGAGGCAGCTATGAGCTATAAACGGGCAGATGAGATTCTGCCGGAAAATATTCTGGAGATCCTGCAAAATTATGTGAGCGGCGAAGCGATTTATGTGCCTAAGAAAAAGGAGTGCAGAAAAAGATGGGGTTCTTCCACAGGTGTGAACGAAAAACTTCGGATCAGAAATGAACAAGTTTTTGATCAGCATCGGAGGGGCGCTTCAACAAAGGAATTAGCGCTGCGGTCGGCAGGTGATACCGAACGACGCGGGCAGTATGTCCCAGAGCGTGAAAGTGATAAAAAAGAGAGAGAAAGTTCTCTCTCTTTTTTTGTTGGGGCAGCCGGAAAACGGCACCAGTTGGGTTTAGGGGGATTCGCTTATCACAGGGAAATTTTCGGAAACATATTGTGTGCCGTCCTTTGTAATCAAAAGATATTCCACGCCTTCACGGTCAAGATACTGCCGACCTTTTTCCAATCCCATACAAAGGCAGGAGGTGGAGAGGGCGTCCGCCTTTGTGGAGGATTCGCAGATGATGGTAACGCTTGCCAGTTCATTGTCCACGGGATACCCGGTGGCGGTGTCGAGGACATGATGATAGAGTACGTCGTTTTCATAGAAACAGCGTTCATAGATGCCGGAAGTCACCACGGAGAGATCCCGGATCTCGATTGTGCCGAGCGTTGTGCCGCCTTCGGCAAAGGGTTTCTGGATGCCGATGCGAAAGGGCGTGCCGTCAGGTCTTTCACCGATGGTAATCACATTGCCGCCAAGACTGATACAGGCGCTTTCCACACCCTGAGAGAGCAGGTATTCTTTCAGTTTGTCGGCGATATAGCCTTTGGCGATAAAACCGAGATCAATGGCAGATTCCGGGTCGCTTAAAATGACCGTATTGTAACCGACAGCGTCAGCCTCAGAGTAGAGCGCGTCACCGAAACGTATATTTTTGTAAGAGACGTGGGCGAGGGCGTCCGTAATGGCGTCGTTGTCTGGCACGTGGTGTTCTTCCTGGGAACTGAAGTCCCAAAGTTCACTCACCGGGCGGATAGTCGGATCGACGATACCTTTCGTCATTACGGCATAATCCAACGCCGTCGACAGCAAAGCGCCGGTTTCCTCTGAGATGACGACAGGCTCCTGGCTTTTTCCGTGATTGATATTCCATACGTCGGAACCTTCCAGCGTGGCGCTGAACATACGCTCATATTTGTCGATCAGTGAAAAACATTCCTTAATTCTCTGCGAGCATTCCCCGCGGTTTCCATTTTCATACAGGGTAATTTGAATTACGGTGTCAAGATAGAAACCTGTTTCCGTGACCGGTTCGGCGGTGCGGGCACAGCCTGTCAGGCAAAATAGAGAGAATGTAAGTGATGATATAAAAGCCAGTATGGCTGGCAGTCTGTGATTTTTTTTCATCTGTTATGTCGGCTCCTTATTTTAATATTTTGCTTTTCTTCTGCGGACATTATATCATAAAACTCAGTAAACCATAGGAAGGAAATGGTGAAATGGCGGAAAACCCCTTGCTGCAGTGCGACCTGAATGAGGCCCTGCGAAATGACGCCCTGAATTAATGGCAGGATAAGTTGCCAATTTTGACATAACATGATACCATAATAGCTGGCAAATTCATTTAATGTTGAAAAGAAAGAGGGAAATATCTGTCATGAAGTTACCCGGAGAAGAGGAAATGGGCGGAGGCGGCATGGGCCGCTCCATAATCTATATGGTAATCGCTGTGGCTGCGTTTGTTTTGATTGTTATGTTTGCGGTATTCAGGGAAAACGACCGTAAACGCAGCGGCAGCGATTATGTACAGGAAGTGCGGCAGCAGAAAGAGGAAGAGGCGCAGGCGGAGGAGCTTACGGCAAAAGAAGAGGAAGAAGCTCAGGAAAAGCCAAAGCTTCGGGCGGAAGATCTTGATTTCTGGGATATGTATCCGGTAGAGGAGGAAGAGAAGCCGGAAGCGGACGGGAAAGGCCAGGCGAATGATGCGGCGTCCGTAAATCCCTACAACGAGAAAGCCGAGCGGGAAAAGGAAGCCGAAAGACAAAAGGAAGAGGAATTGCGAAACGACCCGGCAACAGACGGCAAGCATACACTGATTACGAACCGTGACGGGACGGAGGAATGGGTACTGATCAGCCCTTATCTGACTAAAAATACATTTGACTTTACGAAAATGGAAGACAAGGCCGGATTGAAGCGGTACATGGAGAACGGCAGGAAGACTTCCTATGTGGGCGTGGATATTTCCAAACACACGGGGAAGGTTTCTTTTTCGAGCATTAAGTCGGCAGGCGTGGATTACGTGATGATCCGTCTGGGAAGCCGGGGATACAGTACGGGGCAGATTACGCTGGACGAGAATTTTAAAGAGAATATCGAGGGGGCGATTGATGCCCAGCTTGATGTCGGCGTTTATTTTTATTCGCAGGCAATTTCACAGGAAGAGGCCATACAGGAGGCTAACTTTGTGGTGCAGAATCTGGAGCCTTACAGGGCCCATGTGAAATATCCCGTCGCTTTCAATATGGGGTTTGTGTCAAATGATAAGTCCAGGATTGAAGGACTTGGCAGGGAAGACAAGACAACGGTGACAGCATCTTTTCTTGAGGGGATCAGAGCGGCCGGTTATGTACCCATGATTTACGGGGACAAGGAGTGGCTGATCAAGGAAATAGATATGACGAAGCTGCAGGATTATGATGTGTGGCTTTCTCAGGAAGAAGAAATTCCTGATTATCCTTATCGGTATTCTATGTGGCAGTATAATACAGACGGCGTGGTGAACGGAATAGGCGGCGGAGCTGATTTAAATATCTGCTTTGTCAATTACTCGGAACGATAATGTAAAAGGTGCGGAGCCACCGGAACGGCAGCGTACAGGCCGGCGTAGACATCGGGAGATATCCCTTCCATGTAGTTGGGGGTATAGTCCTTGTTTACGCCGGCTTTTTTCAGCAGGTCGATAGCTTTGTTGTAAGCAATGGCCGCTTCCACTTCGGAAGCATAATCGCCGACTTTAACGTAACCTTTTACATGAATTTTAACCCGATAGAGGGTACGTCCCTTTTCCTGCACAGCGTTTACGCCGTGAAACCTGTTTATGATTTCAATATTCTCATAGCGAAGATCGTTTCTGCTGCCGTTAATAAAGCGGTAGTCCCGTCCTTCCACGGCATAGTTTTTGATTCCGTAACGGTTCATGATATTGACCTGCATACCGTAGTCAGCTACGAAATAGTGTCCGCCTCGCCTGGAAATTTTACGGGAGGAATAGTAGAACAGATCGTCTTTGTCGAAGAGAAAATATTCCCCCGGAGAAAAGTAATAATAAAAAAAACGGGGACGGATATATATGGGTGAGGAAAGGTAAATGCCGTTGTCCCGAAAATTCAGCAGGCAGACCCATTTTTCGAAGGAGAGGGGGGAGTCCTCGCGGTAGTCTTCCAGACGGATGGAGGCGTCCTTTAAAAGCGCGGAGGCTGTAAGATAAATCTCGTGCGCTTTTTGCCTGTCGTCATGACTGCCGAGACTGATATGCTTATTGCGATAAGTTAATGAGGCGCGAAAATAAGTGGACCCGTCTTTTCGTCTGGCGGTGTAAACGCCCGTTAACGGCTGATTCATGGATCGTTCTCCCTTGGTTTTTCTTTTATATAATTGTACCATTTTTGAGAAAAAAAACAAATTCAGAAATATTTTTCCTTTTTTATGCATAAAATATTATAGCAGCAAAGTGCTTTGACATTTGGCATGGAGGAAAAAATGTACAGGAAATATATCACAGGTTTCCTGTTTGCAGGGCTGACGGTAATTTCGTCGTGGCTCTGTGTCAGGGAACTGAAAATTGATCGAATATCGGCCAAGCCTGCGTTTCGCATGGAATACCTTGATACGTCGATGGAGGAGGGCAAAGAAAGCTTTGTGGAAATGCTTGGCAGCGTGTCTTCCGGTCAGAGGGTCGTAGACTATGAGGTGTTGGAGCAGACGAAGAAGTATCAGCTGTCGGACAAGGATTACGATGCGCTTCTTCGGATTGTGGAAGCGGAAGCAGGCGGCGAGGATCAGGACGGAAAGCTTCTGGTAGCCAATGTGGTCTTAAACAGAGTGAACAATGAGCTGTTTCCGAATACGGTCTGCGAAGTGGTTATGCAGAACGAACAAGGAATCGCCCAGTTTTCACCGACGGTAGACGGCAGATATCAGAACGTCCGTGTCAGTGAGGACACGAAGGCGGCGGTGGAGCGCGCTCTGTATGGAGAGGATATTTCTCAGGGGGCGTTGTATTTCTGTGCCCGTGAAAAGGCTGATTCAAACAGATTGAAATGGTTTGACAGAAAGCTTACCAGACTTTTTTCCTACGGAAATCATGAGTTCTTCTTATAGGAGCTATTGCGCGGCGCGGGAAATTGTGTTAAGCTTTACGCGTTGACGTAATATCCAAATGAAGAAAGGCATGGTTAAAATAATGGAAGTTCAATACAGCAGTACAAGAAACAGTGGGAAAAAGATTACGGCTTCTCAGGCGATTTTACAGGGATTATCCGAGGACGGAGGACTTTTTGTGCCGGATCATATTCCTGCGCTTTCGCTTTCGATGCGGGAGCTTGCGGATAGGAATTATCAGGAGACGGCTTATGAGGTTATGAAGCTTCTGCTGACGGATTTTACCGAGGAAGAGCTTAAGGACTGTATTGCGCGCGCTTACGATTCCAAGTTTGATACGGAGGAGATTGCGCCCCTTGTAGAGGCGGAGGGCGCTTATTATCTGGAGCTGTTTCATGGAGCAACCATTGCTTTTAAGGATATGGCGCTGTCAATACTGCCTCATCTGATGATTACTGCCGCGAAAAAGAATCATGTGGACAGGGAGATCGTGATTCTGACGGCTACTTCGGGAGATACAGGGAAAGCCGCGCTGGCGGGATTTGCGGGCGTTGCGGGAACGAAGATCATTGTGTTTTATCCGAAAAACGGCGTCAGCCCCATTCAGGAAAAGCAGATGGTAACCCAAAAGGGAGACAATACCTTCGTGGTAGGGATTCACGGTAATTTTGACGATGCGCAGACCGGTGTGAAGCAGCTTTTTAACGATAAGGAACTGGCCGGAGAGATGGCTGCCTGCGGTTTGCAGTTTTCATCCGCCAACTCCATCAATATCGGCCGGCTGGTGCCTCAGGTGGTCTACTATGTTTACGCGTATGCAAAGCTTTTAAAAGAAGAGAAGATTGCGGACGGTGAGAAGATCAATGTGGTGGTTCCTACCGGTAATTTTGGCAACATTCTGGCTGCCTTTTATGCAAAGAACATGGGAGTGCCGATCAACAAATTAATCTGTGCTTCCAACGAGAATAAAGTGCTTTATGATTTCTTTATGACGGGAGAATATGACAGAAACCGTGAGTTTAAACTTACCAGTTCGCCTTCCATGGATATCCTGATTTCCAGTAATCTGGAGCGGATGATTTACCGCATTGCGGGCGATGATGCGGATCAGACCGGGAAGCTGATGAAGGCGCTGTCTGAGCAGGGCGTCTATCATGTTACGGAAGAAATGAAAGAGGGTCTTTCCGATTTCCATGGTGGTTTTGCGGATGAAAAGGAGACGGCGGAGCGGATTCGCTCGCTCTATGAAGATACAGGGTATGTGTTGGATACCCACACGGCGGTGGCAAGCGCGGTGTATCAGAAATATGCGGCCGAAACAGGGGATAAAACGAAGACTGTGATCGCTTCCACAGCCAGTCCCTTCAAGTTTACCAGAAGCGTTATGAACGCCATTGACCAAAAATATGATGCCATGGGTGATTTTGAGCTGGTGGACGAACTTTCCAAAATTGGAAATGTGAAAATACCAAAGGCGATTGAGGAAATCAGGACAGCGCCGGTTCTCCATGATCATGTCTGTGACAGGACGGAGATGAAAGCGGTGGTAAAGCAGTTCCTTGGCATGGAGTAGGACGGAAAAATGGAATATATCCTGGGCGCATGGTGCGCGGTTACGTGTTTTATCAGCCCGGTATGGCTGACCATGATTTATCTGGATCTGTCAGGACTGGTCTATCGGTATGATTTTTCCATGGATGAGGGAATCGCAGGCATAATAGGCGCTTTTTCATTAATGGTATGGATTCTTCTGGCGTTCGTTCCGGCAGTTCTGTTTGGGAAAAAGATGTATCTGGCCGGCAGGAAGCATTTTCTAACGGCCCTTGGTATGGCGGCGGCTCTTGTGATGGCGTGTCTGATTATGTGCCGTTTTGATGTGGTGGCTTTTTTGACGACGCCTTACTTACGGTAAAGGATAAAAGACCCGGGAGGGCAGCAATTAAAATAGTAAGGAAGACGCGGTATGACGCTGCGCTTTCCTTACTTTTTTATTATGGGTCGGATAAGCCCATAAGAGAAAGGGAGCGGTATTCCGCTCCCTCTTGTTACAGTCAGGCATTTCGCGAATCCAGATTTTGATATTCCCGGTCCACGCAGATGGTTTTGTAAGCGGGACGAATGATTTTGCCGTTGTTGGCCAGTTCCTCCATACGGTGAGCGCTCCAGCCCACGATTCTGGCAATGGCAAAAATCGGAGTGTACAGCTCCATGGGCAGATTGAGCATACTGTACACGAAACCGGAATAGAAGTCCACGTTGATATTGACGCCCTTGTAAATGGGGCGTTCCTCTGCAATCAGCTCCGGCGCAAGCCGCTCTACCAGGGAGTAAAGCGCAAATTCGTCATGCAGTCCCTTTTCGTTTGACAGCTTTTCTACGAAAGATTTAAAGATGATGGCACGGGGATCGGATTTTGAGTAAACCGCATGTCCCACACCGTAAATCAGGCCCGCGTGGTCAAAGGCTTCCTTATGCAGAAGCTTTTTCAGATAGTCGGCCACCTGGCCCTCGTTACTCCAGTCGGATACCTCACGCTTCATTTCGTCAAACATTTTAACTACCTTAATGTTTGCGCCGCCGTGTCGGGGGCCTTTCAGGGAGCCGATGGCAGCCGCAATGACAGAGTAGGTGTCTGTCAGGGAGGAGGTGACAACGTGGGTGGTAAAGGAGGAGTTGTTACCGCCGCCGTGTTCCATGTGCAGGATCAGGGCGATGTCGAGAACTCTTGCCTCCAGAGGCGTGTATTTATTGTCAGGGCGAAGAATATGCAGAATGTTCTCCGCATTTGACAGATCCAGCTGTGGCTGATGAATATAAAGGCTTTCTCCGTTGTGATAGTGGTTGTATGCCTGATAGCCGTAGATGGACAGCATCGGAAAAAGGGCGATCAGCTGGAGACTTTGTCTGAGTACGTTGGGCAGGGACGTGTCGTCAGCCCTGTCATCGTAGGAATAGAGCGTCAACACGCATCTGGCCAGCGTATTCATCATATCGTTACTGGGCGCTTTCATGATGATATCCCGCACAAAGCTGGTGGGAAGCGAGCGGTAACTGTTTAAAAGCTTTGTAAAGCTTGCCAGTTCCTCCGCGTTTGGCAGTTTGTCAAACAAAAGAAGATAGGTGACTTCCTCAAAGCCGAAGCGGTTATCGGCAAAGAATCCGTCCACCAGATCCTTTACATTGTACCCGCGGTAGAAGAGCTTTCCGTGGGTGGGAACCTGTACGCCGTCAACGATTTTGTTGGCGCGCACATCGGAAATATTGGTTAGACCCGCCAGTACGCCCTTGCCGTTTAAATCGCGAAGACCGCGTTTTACATCAAATTTGGTAAAAAGTTCCGTATCAATAATGCCGGCCTGCTCGCTCATGTTGGCAAGCTGCACAATTTCGGGGGTAATTTCAGAAAAACTGTTCTGTTCCATAATTATGTACCTCCTTTCAAATACAAGGCGTTTTAACCCTGATCAGAGGAATGGTATGATTCGCTGCTGATGGGCTGTTTGTGACAAAAACGGTGCAGGGGGACGGTTCACCCTTGCACCGACTCTATTATCATACCATGAAAAAAGCGGCGGAAACAAGCAAAAACATAAATTTAACAAAATTTTAGGAAATTTTTCCTATTTTCTATTTGTTTTTTCCTGCCGTCGGCGGTATAATATAATAGATATAAAACGCGGGTTTGTTTCAGGTATGACGAAGATTTATTGATATAAATTTCAGAAAGGAGTGTGCGTATGAACGTGGGTGCAATTTCGTCACAAAAAGGCCTTTTCTGGTCCTACACACATCTTTCCAGCGGAAAGCGGATTAATACGGCAAAGGACGATGCTGCCGGGCTTGCCATTGCGAATAAGATGAAGGTTCAGGAGGCGGGGCTGAAAGCAGGCGCGGAAAACGCAGGTATGGCGATTGGCGCCGCTAATGTAGCAGAGGGCGCTCTGGGCGGTATGTCGGATTATTTGCAGCGGATTCGGGAGCTTGCCGTGAGATCCATGAACGGCCTCAATTCCAATGCGGATAAACAGATCTACCAGAAGGAGATTGATCAGCTAAAGCAGGGCATAGAGGGTCTTGCGAGAGATACCTCATTCAACGAGCAGAAGCTTCTGGACGGCAGTATGGCGGATATGGCCATTGCCACTTCGCCAAACGGCGGCAGTATGCATATCCAGATGGAAAATTCAACGCTGGAGGCTTTGGGGATCGCGGATCTTGATGTTACCTCAAAGGATTTCAGTCTGGATGCCATTGACAGGGCCATGGATATGGTGACGCAGCGCAGAGCCAGTCTGGGCGGGGCTACGAACGCTTTGGAGTATACGCGCAATTACAATAATTCTGCGTCGATTAACCAGCTTTCTGCCAGAAGCCGTCTGGAAGATCTGGATTTTCCCAAGGCCATTGCGAAAAAGAAGCAGGATGAGGTGTTAGGGCAGTACCGCGTGGCTATGCTGAGAAGGCAGATGGATCAGAAGCGGAAGTCAATGACGGCGTTGTTTTGATGTTGACTTTTTATAAGCGGTCTGCGATAATGTTAAAGGTGTACAAATACGGTATACATTCAGAGGGACATTCGGGATTTTCGGGAAGCAATTTCCCGGGCATTCCGTGAACCAATACAATTTTTAAGGAGGAGAACGTAAAATGGCAACAAAAGCGTATTATCCCATTTCCGAGATTGGCGCCGGCAAGGTTGGGTTTTCCAAAACCCGTTCCATCATCGAGGCGGCATTCTACGGAAACAACGTAGTTAAGGTTAGCACTTTGAGAGAGGCGTATGAGCTGGCAAAGAACTCACCCGGTACCGTGGTGACGGATATGCCGATTAAGGATGGCGAGACCTTCGGCCTTCCCGCTGACGCAAAGGTTCTGTTATTTAATGACGGCGCGGTGACCGGCCGTTATGCAGCGGCACGTCGTATTAAGGGCGAGCCCGGTGTGGACGAAACAAAGCTTGATAAAGTAGTTATGGATGCGATCTACGAGACCCGCTGGAAGACCATGTACCATGCAGAGTGCTTCGTTGGCCTTGATCCTGAATTTATGGCTAAGGCACATCTTCTGATTCCGGAAGGGGAGGAGAATCTGCTTTACAACTGGATGATCAATTTCCAGTATATGTCTGACGAGTATGTAAAGATGTATAAGAACTCCAAGCCTGTCGGCGACGGCAAGGAGCCTGATATCTACATCTTCTCCGATCCTCAGTGGGCGCCCCACGAGGCTCCCGATGTGGACTACAGCTGCTTAAGCGATCCGCTGACACTGTGCTACTTCGATACAAACGAGAACTGCGCTGCAATCCTCGGCATGAAGTATTTCGGTGAGCATAAGAAGGGTACGCTGACCATGGCATGGGCTCTTGCGAACAGAAACGGTTATGCATCCTGCCACGGCGGACAGAAAGAGTACTCCCTGGAAGGCGGCAAGAAGTTCGTTGCTTCCGTTTACGGTCTGTCAGGTTCCGGTAAGTCTACCCTGACCCATGCAAAGCATGACGGCAAGTATGACGCATTCGGCGGCATCAAGGTGCTTCACGATGACGCTTTCATCATCAACAGCGATACCTGTGCATCCATTGCTCTGGAGCCTACTTACTTTGATAAGACGGCGGATTATCCCACAGGCTGTCCTGATAACGAGTATCTGTTATCTGCTCAGAACTGCTCCTGCACCATGGACAGCGAGGGTAAGATTCAGCTCGTAACAGAGGACATCAGAAACGGTAACGGCCGTGCGATTAAGTCCAAATTATGGTCTCCTAACCGTGTAGATAAGATCGACGCACCTGTTAATGCAATCTTCTGGATTATGAAAGATCCTACGATTCCGCCGATCATTAAGTTAAAGGGTTCTGCACTTGCATCCGTTATGGGCGCAACCCTTGCTACCAAGACTTCTTCCGCAGAGCGTGTTGCTGCTGGTACTGATCTGAATGCGATCCGTATCGTACCTTACGCTAACCCGTTCAGAACCTATCCTCTGGTGAACGACTACGAGAAGTTCAAGAAGCTGGTACAGGAAAAGAACGTAGACTGCTATATCGTAAATACCGGCGATTTCATGGGACACAAGTGTCAGAAGGAAGATACGCTTGGCATCCTTGAGACTATCGTTGAGGGTAAGGCGAAGTTTGAGCAGTGGGGTCCTTTCGAGGATATCGAGATCATGAACGACTGGAACGGCAAGACCGGTGATTTCACTCCCGACCTGAACGACGCAGACTACAAGGCGCAGTTAAAGAGCGCTCTTGAGACCCGTGTCAATGCGGTTAAGGGCTTTGCTGAGAAGAAGGAAGGCTATGATAAGCTTCCTGACGAGGCGCTGGCAGCTCTTGAGAAGCTGGTTAACGCTCTGTAATTTATAAATGAAATAGGGAAAGGGCGGTGCATTTTGCACCGTCTTTTTTTTGGCCTGATGGCAAAAAATTCTGTTGTATTCTGCGATTAATTCGGATATAATAGAGATAACCTGAAATGCACGATAAAGTCTTGTTATTTTGAACCTACAGATACTTTAAACGGGATTCCTACATTGTCATATAGATGTCAGGCCTCCAGCCCTTTGGGCATTGCGCAGTGGAAGACAGAAGTATGGTTGCGGTTACCCACCTAGCGTTGCTAGGAGTCAAAATACAAGATCCGGCATTTTGGGGACATATACAAAAGATGGAAAAGCAGTCGTCATGTGCGGCTGCTTTTGCAGATGAAGAAAATTTTTATTCGAATTTTCTTTGGAACGGAGGAAATATGGCTATTAAAATCGGAATTTTAGGTTACGGCAATCTGGGCCGCGGCGTGGAATGCGCCATAAAGCAAAACCCGGATATGGAGCTTGCGGCGGTATTTACCAGAAGAGACCCGAAACAGGTATCTATACTTACAAAGACGGCTTCGGTCTGCCATGTATCTGAGGCGTCGGACTGGCAGGACAGAATTGACGTTATGATTTTGTGCGGCGGCAGCGCGACAGACCTGCCGGAACAGACGCCGGCGTATGCAAAGATGTTTAATGTGGTAGACAGCTTTGATACCCATGCAAACATTCCAGCCCATTTCGAAAATGTGGACAAGGCCGCAAAGGCGGCGGGTAAAGTGGGCATTATCTCGGTTGGATGGGATCCCGGCATGTTTTCCCTAAACAGGATGTATGCCTCGGCTATTTTGCCAAACGGAAAGGATTATACTTTCTGGGGAAAGGGCGTCAGTCAGGGGCATTCTGACGCGATCCGGCGGATCGAGGGCGTGAAGGATGCGAAACAGTACACCATCCCGGTGGAGACGGCGCTTGAGGCAGTGCGGGAAGGGAGAAATCCCGAACTTTCTACACGGGAAAAACATACCAGAGAATGTTTTGTTGTTCTGGAAGAGGGGGCGGATGCCGCGAAGGTAGAACAGGAGATCAGGACTATGCCGAATTACTTTGCGGATTATGACACCACCGTACATTTTATCAGCGAGGAAGAATTAAACCGGGATCACAGCGGGATTCCTCACGGAGGATTTGTGCTTCGGAGCGGCAGGACCGGCTGGGAGGCGGAGAACAGCCATCTGATTGAGTACCGCCTGAAGCTGGATTCCAACCCGGAATTTACTTCAAGTGTGATCATTGCCTATGCGAGAGCGGCTTACCGTCTTGCAAAGGAAGGGCTGTCGGGGGCAAAGACGGTCTTTGATATTGCGCCTGCTTATTTGAGTGCAAAGAGCGGAGAGGAGCTTCGGGCGTCCATGCTGTGATATTCGCCCAAGATAGGCGCTGTGGGAAAAGCCGCACTGATAGCTGATCTCAGCGAAGCGCTTCCCACTCGCTGATATGGGCGGACGCCGCAATGGATGCCAGCGTTATTTTTTCCCGATAATGACTGTGAATACAGGCGGGCATTCTGCGCAGCCGGTTCTGACTTTCCACATGGATATTGGAGACAGACGGCTGCGTTTTTTTGATTTCATGTCCCATAAACTGGAGCAAGAGGTGGCGGCATGTTTGACGTTACCCACGGAGCCGGATTGGCGGCAATTGGCTTGTACAAAAAGCGGACGTTATGGTAAGATGAAAACAGAACAGTGTCAGAAAAAGGGATGGTTATATGAAACGATCTGAAATCAATAATATTATACGGGAAATGGAAACACTGGCGGCACAAAACGGCTTTCATCTGCCTCCTTTCTGCCACTTTACCCCCGAGGAGTGGAAAAGCAAGGGGCACGAGTACGATGAGATCCGCGATAATATGCTGGGATGGGATATCACGGATTTTGGACGGTGTGATTTTAACGCCTGCGGTTTTGGACTGATTACGCTCAGAAACGGAAATCAGCATAATCCGAAATATAAAAAGGTTTATGCGGAAAAACTTTTGTTCATGCGGGATACCATGATGGCGCCCATGCATTTTCACTGGTTTAAATCGGAAGATATCATCAACCGCGGCGGCGGGGTGCTGCAGATCAAAATTTATCAGGACGACGGGGCGGGCGGTCTTTCCGACGAAGATGTGGTGATCAATGCCGACGGGCGTTCCTATATGGCTCCGGCGGGTACTTTTGTCACGCTTCATCCGGGGGAAAGTGTGACGCTCTGGCCGCACCAGTATCATGAATTTCATGCGGTGCCGGGGACGGGAAGCGTCCTGATTGGAGAGGTGTCCCAGTGCAACGATGACAATACCGATAACCGATTTTATGAGCCGGCGGGAAGGTTCCCTGAGATTGAGGAGGACGAAGAGCCGTACAGACTGCTCTGTAATGAATATCCGCCTGCCGCAGATTAAGTCGACAGCGGAGGGCTTCACGGGTAAATGGAAGGAATTTGGCCGTGGAGCTTTTTCTTTTTGCAGATACTATTTTGGCCATTGTGCGCATAGAAATAGAGGAGGAAACGGGAAGGGCGCAGATATGAGGTTTGACGCGAAACAACTGGCGAAGCTGGCTCTTATTTTTTTTGGCCTGCTGTTCATCGTCTGTCTGCTTCTTGGAAGGCGGCAGGCACGGCAGGAGCCATTGGAGACGGAGGGAGAAAAAATTACATCGGAGGATGTGGGCATTCTTCTGGACGCTCTTGGGGTCTCTTTTTCGATGGATCAGTCCGCCATGGAAGAACAGCCGCAAAAGGAGCGGGAAACGGCCGGGGAGGAAGACGCCGTATATTTTACATACGGGCAGTATGAAGCGCTGTGCCGGCAGGTTGGGACAGAAGAGTGGCAGCTTCCTGATTACCATGACAGGTACAGACCGGAGCAGCCCTTTTTAAAAGAGGACTGGTACGAGGCTTTTCCTGTTTTTCTGGCATATCTGGATACAGAATCGGCCATATGGGAAACCACGGTTTTTGTGTTGAAGGTGGACCGGGAAGAAAGACAGGCTTACACGGAAAACGGCGCAATGCAGGGGGCATACCGTTATTGTTCCACCGCTTTTACCGAAAACGAACTACAGGAGATGAAAGTCTATGTCAAAGACGATACCCTGCTTACCATTGTGGAGGTGCTGCCGGAGGATCATTATCTGGGAAGCGTGTGGGTAATGGAAAAAACGGACGGGAGGCTGGACTGTTTTTATCACCGGACGGCATTCCAGGCATCGGTTCGGGAGGGGGAGAATGTACAGCTGCCGGAGCGGGAACAGGTTGCCGATCTCACTTTTCGGGACGGCCGTATTGTTAAGGCGCAGGAGAGACGGGAAAAGGTTCACGGCCGACTGCTTCGCGCTTCGGCAAAGGAGCTGGAAATTGAAGGTCATGGGATTTTTCCTTTGTCGGAGCAGATGGAGGTCTATAGGCTTTACGGCAGTCTTGAGACGCTGGAGCGGGCGGACTTGCGGGTAGGATGTGCGGATACGGATTATGTGGTAGAAAAGGGCGAGATTGTGGCCTGTCTGGTGTCGGAAGCCGCAGGGGCGGATCAGATCCGAGTCTTGTTAAAAAATACGGCTACGGGTGGTAATTATCACGATACGGTGGGCGTACGGGCGGATGGTGAAGAGAGCAGGCTGCATATGGATGAGATGACAGTGGGAGAGCGCAGGGTCTATCAGAGCGCCAATCTGACGGATAAGGTTTCTGTGGAGATGGAGGAGAGTACGCGGGCCGATCATGACTACAGGGGCGCCATTGAATGTCTGCGGATGGAGCAGGGCATAGTAGTGATTAACGAGCTGCCGCTGGAGGAATATCTTTATGCGGTTGTGCCCAGTGAGATGCCGGCCTCTTACCCGGAGGAAGCGTTAAAAGCGCAGGCAGTATGCGCAAGAACCTTTGCTTATCGCTATATACTCCGGGCAGGCCTGCCGGAGTTTGGGGCCCATGTGGATGATTCCACGGCCTATCAGGTCTATCACAATATAGAGGAGAACGTCTCCTCAACCACGGCGGTCAGGGAGACGGATGGGATGCTGTTAGCCTATCAGGGAGAGGCCGCGGGTAATTATTATTATTCTACCTCATGCGGAGCAGGGACGGACGTCATAAGCTGGCAGGGCGGAAATGGGGAGCCGGTGCCTTATTTGCAGGGCGGGCGGGTAAGCGCGCTTTGGCAGGAGAGTGCTGCATCCGGCGGCTTTGACGCGGAGGCGCTGCGTGATGAGGGGCTTTTCAGGCAGTTTATTACCCAGGTGCACGAAGAGGATCTGGAAAAAAACGAGCCGTGGTATCGCTGGACTTACAGGGTGGAAACGTTTGACGACGGGGCGTTTTGCGACCGATTACGGGAACGGCAGGAAAGAGCGCCGTCCTGTGTCCTGACAAAGGCGCAGGGAGATTATTATGTATCTGAACCGATAAAAAAACTGGGAAAAATAAAGAGCGTGGAGATCAGTAAAAGGGGCGCCGGCGGTATCGCCCAGGAGTTGACGATTGTGGCCCAGAAGGGGACGGTTAAAGTGCTTTCCGAGTATAATATCCGTTATGTTCTGTGCGACGGAAAGAGTCCTGTCACAAAGCAGGACGGAAAAGAAACAGTGCCGGGGCAGCTTTTGCCCAGCGGCTTTTTTGTGCTGGACCCGGTCTTTGAGACTGGAAATCAGGGAGAAACTGTGGTAGGATATACGTTATGCGGCGGCGGTTTCGGGCATGGCGTCGGCATGTCGCAAAACGGAGCGAAGGCGCTTGGGGAAAACGGCGCTTCCTACGACCAGATTCTCCGGCAGTTTTATCCGGGATGCGAGCTGACGGATTCTGAGACGCTGCTGGAGCAGTGAGTGGGTTTCAAAAATAAAAACGAAAAATGATCGGGAGCATCATGAGAACGGTTTACAGATTATATTATATTTTGCGGGACTTCAACTGGCAGATGACAAAGAAAAATATCAGTGCATTTGCGGCCAGCACGGCCTTTTTCCTGTTTCTGTCCATGATCCCTCTATTGATGTCTCTGTGCGCCATTCTGCCTTATACGACGCTGACTGAGGTAAATTTAATCAATGCGATTACGCAGTTTACGCCGGATGCGGTAGACGGTATGGTTATACGGATCGTATCGGACGTTTATGCAAAATCGGCGGGGACGATCACCGTTTTTGCGCTGGTTACGATCTGGTCGGCGGCAAAAGCAATGCTGGCGCTGATCTATGGATTAAACGCGGTCAATGATGTGGAGGAGAAGCGAAATTATATTGTGCTGCGGGCAATCGCCTGTTTTTATACGGTAATCATTCTGGCGGCAACGCTGGTGGCGCTGTTTGTGATGGTTTTTGGCAATGTGATCGTGGATATCCTGCTGCGGGACATCCCGCCGCTGCATTTGATTGTTCATGTGATCATGCGGTTTCGATTTCTGGTATCCTGGGTGATTCTGACCTTTATTTTTGCCATGATCTACGCCTACGTGCCAAGCTGTAAGCTGCGTTTCAAGGCGCAGATTCCCGGTGCGGCCTTTGCGGCGGTTCTGTGGAGCGGTGCTTCCTTCGCTTTTTCCGTTTACGTGGATCATTACAATGATTTTGGTACTTACGGGAGCTTAACCACAGTGGTCATCTTAATGCTTTGGTTTTATATGCTGATGTATATTTTAATGATCGGCGCACATATTAACCGATATTTTGGGCCGGTTTATAAATTTTTCTTTGGCTGGCTTGACAAGTCGAGGGAAAGACACTAAAATAACATTTAGATTTTATTTGAATGACAGATTTATCAGGTAAATGCAAAGAAGGTGTCAGTAAGAGATTATTTTCCGCCAGAGAGAGGGAATCGTCGGCTGTGAGTTCCCTTCGGTTCAGATAATCGTCCGAATTTCTCACCGGAGCAGCCTGTGTGAACCGGTTAGTCCGTCGGATCGGGCGGATGGCAAGTAGCGCAGGACGTATGGCACGTTACGCCGAAGGAAGCGTCCGTTTTTTGTTCTGTTCAGACGACAGAGATAAAGAACGGGAAATTGGGTGGTACCGCGGATATAGTTCGTCCCATGTGTAGAGATACACATGGGACTTCGTTATTTTATGGAAAGAATGGAGGGCAGAGCAAAATTTGATACTTTGCTCGCGGCCTTCGCGTAAAACGCTTTAGGATGGAGGTAAATCATGAAAGAAAAACTGGAACAGATCAAGGCAGAGGCTCTGCGGCAGATTGCGGACAGCGATGCGCTTGAAAAGCTGAACGAGGTCAGGGTCAATTACCTTGGAAAAAAGGGTGAGCTGACGGCAGTGCTAAAGAGCATGAAGGATGTAGCCCCGGAGGATCGTCCGAAGGTGGGTCAGCTTGTCAATGAGACAAGAGAAGAGATTGAAAAGGTATTGGAGGCTTCTGTCAAAAAGATGGAGCGGGCCGTCAGGGAAGCGAAGCTTAAGACGGAAGTCATTGATGTGACACTGCCTGCAAAGAAGAACAGCGTGGGCCACCGCCACCCGAACACAATCGCACTGGAAGAGGCGGAAAGGATCTTTATCGGCATGGGCTATGAAGTGGTGGAAGGCCCTGACGTGGAGAAAGATTATTATAATTTTGAGGCGTTAAATATTCCGGCGGATCATCCGGCCAAGGACGAGCAGGACACCTTCTATATTACGGGAGATATTTTGCTGCGGACACAGACGTCTTCCGTACAGGTGCATGAGATGGAGAAGGGGAAACTGCCGATCCGTATGATCGCGCCCGGACGGGTGTTCCGCGCGGATGAGGTGGATGCGACCCATTCGCCCTCCTTCCATCAGATTGAAGGGCTGGTGATTGATAAGAATATTACCCTTGCCGATTTGAAAGGGACGCTGGCGGAGTTTGCAAGGGAGCTGTTCGGGGAGGACACGAAGGTGAAATTCAGGCCCCATCATTTCCCTTTCACAGAGCCCAGCGCGGAGATGGACGTGAGCTGCTTTAAGTGCGGCGGCAAGGGATGCCGTTTCTGTAAGGGCGAGGGCTGGATTGAGATTCTGGGCTGCGGCATGGTGCATCCTCATGTGCTGGAGATGAGCGGTATTGACCCGGAAAAATATACAGGATTTGCGTTCGGTGTGGGGCTTGAGCGTATCGCGCTGCTGAAATATGAGATCGACGACATGCGGCTGCTGTATGAGAACGATATCCGTTTCCTGAAGCAGTTTTAGCAGACAGGAGGAAGCGGATATGCCACATGTAAAAATCAAATGCTTTTCTGGCAGGACAGAGGAGCAGAAGAGAAAATGTGCAGAAAGAATTGCGGAAGACGTTTCTGAATTATTTGGATGTGATATTTCCAGTGTCTCTGTCGCAATTGAAGATGTAGCGCAGGAGGACTGGAAAGAGAAAGTCTGGGATAAAGATATAGCTGCCGATCAGGATTTGCTATATAAAAAACCGGGATACTCATATGATTAAGTTTTGCTTCGAGTAAAGAGTGTTACAATGTATAAATAAGTTACAGATTTAGAAAGGGAAAGGATTACAGCATGAATACAGCATTATCATGGATTAAAGCATATGTACCAGATTTATCCTGTACCGATCAGGAGTATATGGATGCGATGACGCTCTCCGGGACGAAAGTGGAGGGGTATACCAGACTGGACAAAAATCTGGAGAAAATTGTAATAGGACAAATTCAGAAAATTGAGAAGCATCCCGACGCGGACAAACTGATCGTCTGTCAGGTGGATGTAGGCAATGAAGTGATTCAGATCGTTACAGGCGCGCCCAACGTGAAGGAAGGCGACAAGGTGCCCGTTGTCTTGGACGGCGGCAAAGTGGCAGGCGGCCACGACGGCGGCCCGCTTCCGGAGGACGGCATTGTGATCAAGGCAGGGAAACTCCGCGGTGTGCCGTCTAACGGCATGATGTGTTCCATAGAAGAATTGGGCTCTGATCGGAATTTTTATCCGGAAGCGCCTGAGATGGGCATTTATATTTTTCAGGACGACGTACAGGTGGGAGACGACGCCATAGAGGCGCTTGGTCTTCATGATACGGTGTTTGAGTATGAAATCACTTCAAACCGCGTAGACTGTTACAGTGTAATCGGTATTGCCAGAGAGGCGGCGGCAACTTTCAGAAAGCCCCTTGTACTGCCCGAGGTAACGGTAAAGGGAAACGGTGAGAAGGCGGAGGATTATATTTCCGTGGAAGTGCAGGATAAGGAACTGTGTCCAAGATACTGCGCAAGGGTCTGCAAAAATATCAAAATCGGCCCTTCCCCCAGGTGGATGCAGAGACGGCTTGCGGCCAGCGGCATCCGCCCCATCAACAATCTGGTGGACATCACCAACTATGTGATGGAGGAGTACGGCCAGCCCATGCACGCCTTCGATCTTTCTACCATTGCGGGGCATAAGATCATTGTCCGCAGGGCGAAGGATGGCGACGTGTTCCGCACGCTGGACGGGCAGGACAGAAGTCTGGATTCTGATGTGCTGATGATCTGCGATGCCGAGAAAGAGGTGGGTATCGCCGGTATTATGGGCGGTGAGAATTCCATGATTACAGACAGCGTGACCACTGTGCTGTTTGAAGCGGCTACCTTCAACGGCGCAAATATCCGCAAGTCCGCAAAGCGTCTGGGCCTGCGCACCGACGCTTCCGGAAAATTTGAGAAGGGGCTTGACCCTTACAATGCGGAAGCGGCCATCAACAGGGCCTGTCAGCTGATCGAGGAGCTTGGCTGCGGCGAGGTGGTAAGCGGCATGGTGGATGTGTGTGGGGAATTAAAGGCAAATGTGGTGCTTCCCTTTGAACCTGCGCGCTACAATAAGCTTCTGGGCACGGACGTCTCCGAGCAGGAAATGCTGGATATCTTTAAAATGATCGGGGTAGCATATGACGGGGAAAAGGGCACGCTCACCGTACCCACTTTCCGGCAGGATATTTTGAGGCAGTGTGATATTGCGGAGGAAGTGGCAAGGTTTTACGGTTACGATAAAATTCCCACAACCCTGCCCACCGGCGAGGCCACAACCGGCAAGCTCCCCTTTAAACTGCGGATCGAGCAGAAGGCAAGGGATATTGCGGAGTACTGTGGATTTTCTCAGGGGATGTGCTATTCCTTCGAGAGCCCGAAGGTGTTTGACAAGCTGCTGCTTGCGGCAGACGATCCGGCAAGGCAGGCAATCACCATCGCCAATCCGCTGGGAGAAGATTTCTCCATTATGAGAACTGTTTCGTTAAACGGGATGTTAATCAGTCTTGCGACGAACTATAACAGAAGAAACAAAGATGTGCGGCTCTATGAGCTGGGGAATATCTATCTTCCCAAGTCGCTGCCTCTGACCGAGCTTCCTGAGGAGAGAATGCAGTTTACGCTCGGCATGTACGGGGACTGCGATTTCTTCGATATGAAGGGTGTGGTTGAGGAATTTCTGGAGAGCATCGGTATGCATAAGAGGGAATCTTATGATCCGAAAGCGGGAAGGAATTATCTGCATCCGGGCAGGCAGGCGAATATTTTATATGAGGATCAGCTTATCGGTTATCTGGGAGAGGTGCACCCGGAGGTCTGCGACAATTATGATTTAAAGACCAGAGCTTATGTAGCGGTGCTTGATATTCCCGCGATTCTGCCTTATGCGACCTTTGACCGTAAGTATGAAGGAATTGCAAAATATCCCGCGGTGCTTCGCGATATCAGTATGGTGGTGCCGAAGTCTGTGCTGGCGGGACAGATCGAGGCCGTGATTGCCCAGCGCGGCGGAAAGATTCTGGAGGATTACCGGCTTTTCGATATCTATGAAGGCGATCAGATCAAGGATGGTTACAAATCCATGGCTTATTCCATAACCTTCCGGGCGAAGGACAGGACGTTGGAGGAGGCGGATGTGACAGGAGCCATGAAGAAGATTTTGAACGGTTTAGAGGGGATGGGCATTGAGCTGAGAAGCTGAAAGATGCCGGTCGGTTGATATTCGCAGGCAGTTGTGTCTGAGAAAGAGAGGCGAAGCGTTATGGAACAGAAAAATACATGGGAAACCTACGATACAAAGCAGCTGGAGGAAGTAGAAGCTTTCGCCAGAGAGTACATGGATTTCCTGGACAACGGAAAGACGGAAAGAGAGTGCATTGACCAGATCGTAAATACGCTGGAGGATGCAGGGTATCAGGAGCTGGAGGCTCTTGTGAAAGAGGGGAAAAAGATAAAGGCGGGAGATAAGGTTTACTCCGTATGGATGAATAAGTCCATTGTCTTTTTCAACATTGGCAGGGAGAAAATGGAGAACGGCATCAACATTCTGGGCGCCCACATTGATTCGCCCCGTCTGGACGTGAAACAGAATCCCCTCTATGAGGACGGCGGCTTCGCCTATCTGGACACCCATTATTACGGCGGCGTGAAGAAATACCAGTGGGTGACGATTCCCCTTGCCATTCACGGCGTGGTGGTGAAAAAGGACGGTAGTACGGTGGAGATCAACGTGGGCGAAAATGAGGATGATCCCGTATTTTTCGTATCCGATCTTTTGATTCATCTTGCCCAGGAGCAGATGGAAAAGAAGGCAAATAAGGTAATTGAGGGAGAGGCTCTTGACATTATTGTAGGCAATAAGCCGCTTGTCATTGACAAAAAGAAGAAGGATGACGAGGAGGATAAAGGCTCTGAGAAGGACGCCGTGAAGAAGGGAATCCTTGATATCCTGAAGAATAACTATGATATGGAGGAGGAGGACTTTATCTCCGCCGAGCTGGAGGTGGTGCCCGCAGGAAAGGCCAGAGAGGCCGGATTTGACCGGAGCATGATTCTTGCATACGGGCAGGACGACCGCGTGTGCGCATTCTCTTCCTTAAAGGCAATGCTGGAGATGGGTCAGACCGACAGGACGGCCTGCTGCATTCTGGTGGATAAGGAGGAAGTCGGCAGTGTGGGCGCAACCGGTATGCAGTCCAGATTCTTCGAGAATGCGGTTGCGGAGGTTATGAATCTTTTCGAAGAATACAGTGAGATGAATCTGCGCAGGTGCCTTGCGCATTCCTGTATGTTATCCTCCGATGTGAGCAGCGCTTTTGACCCTACTTACGCGGCAAGCTTCGACAAGAAGAACGTGGCTTATCTTGGCGGCGGTATGGTGTTTAACAAGTTCACCGGCTCCCGCGGAAAGTCCGGCTCTAACGACGCCAACGCAGAGTATCTGGGTCATATCCGCGCGATTTTTGATAAAGAGAAAATCAATTTTCAGACGGCGGAGCTGGGGAAGGTAGATCTTGGCGGCGGCGGCACCATCGCCTATATCCTTGCGCTGTACGGCATGAACGTGATTGACAGCGGCGTGGCGGTGCTGAATATGCACGCGCCATGGGAAGCCACAAGCAAGGCGGACGTGTACGAGACGAAACGTGGATATGTGGCGTTTCTGGAGAACGCGGATCTGTAAAAAAGACGGATGGCGGGCGATTGAAGATCGCCCGTTGTTTGCAGAAAAAGATGAGGAATAAAATGTCAGAATTAAGAAAATCAGATTTTTATTTTGATCTGCCGCAGGAACTGATTGCCCAGGACCCGCTGGCGGATCGTACCGCTTCCAGGCTTCTTGTGCTGCACAGACAGACGGGAGAGGTGGAGCACCATACCTTTCGTGAGATTACAGATTATTTAAGGCCGGGCGATTGTCTGGTCTTAAATAATACAAAAGTGATTCCTGCAAGGCTTATGGGCGTAAAGGAAGACACAGGCGCGGCCATTGAAGTGCTGCTTTTGAAACGGCGGGAAAATGACGTCTGGGAAACTCTTGTAAAGCCCGGGAAAAAAGCCCGGCCGGGAACGAAGCTTGTCTTTGGGGACGGGTGTCTGCGGGCGGAAGTGCTGGATGTGGTGGAGGAGGGAAACCGCCTGATCCGTTTTTCTTACGAGGGCATTTTCGAGGAAGCGCTGGATCGTTTGGGAGAAATGCCGCTTCCCCCGTACATAACCCATAAACTGCAGGATAAGAACCGTTATCAGACAGTGTATGCCAAATATGAGGGTTCTGCGGCGGCGCCCACGGCAGGCCTGCATTTTACGCAGGAGCTGCTTGCAAAAATAGAGGAGATGGGCGTAAGGATTGCCAGCGTGACGCTTCATGTGGGGCTGGGAACCTTCCGGCCCGTGAAGGCGGACAATATACTGGAACATCACATGCATTCCGAACATTATCAGATCACCCGGGAAGCGTCGGATATCATAAACCGCACAAAAAAAGAGGGCGGACGGGTAATCTGTGTGGGTACCACAAGCTGCCGCACGGTGGAGAGCGCGGCGGACGAAAGCGGGAGCGTACAGCCGGGGTGCGGCGACACGGAGATTTTTATTTATCCGGGCTATCAGTTTAAGGTACTGGACTGCCTGATTACCAATTTCCATCTGCCGGAATCCACGCTGGTAATGCTCGTTTCTGCGCTGGCAGGCAGAGAGCATGTGCTGGCGGCGTATCAGAAGGCGGTTGAGGAGCGGTACCGGTTTTTTAGTTTCGGGGATGCGATGTTGATCATTTGACTGTTTTTTATAGATTTCTTCACAAAGGAGATTATACAATACGATGAAGATAAAACAGCGTGCTGGTCTGCTGATAGGTTTTTTTATGATTTTGGTTGGAATTACTGCAGTTTTTTTCTATCTGGATTCCGCATATCATGCAGAATCGGTTGTAAACGTGGCGGTTGAAACAGATGCGGGAAATACCTATATCAAAGCAGCGGGATATAAGATCGCCCTGTGGCAGCAAGGCGGACAAAGTTATGCTTTTCTTCCGTCTGCCTGTAAGGGAATGAACTTAGAAGCGGAAATTTCGGAGAGTACAGATCCGGATTCTATCGTTTGGCTGTATTCTGAAAATATTCCGGCAGTATTTATTGATACCGAATCAGGAGCAACGGAACAGATTCATGGCGATAAAAATGTAAAAGAGGCAGGGAAAGTTTCTGTTTTGGGGGCGGACGGCGTTACCGATTTTTGTATGCCCCTTTCCTATATCAAGAGCAGAGGCAATACTTCTTTTACTTCCTTTGAAAAAAAGTCTTATCAGATTAAGTTAACGGATTCGGCTCCTTTTTTAGGCATGGATGACGGCAAAAGGTGGATTTTTATTTCCAATGCATCGGATACCACGCTTCTTCGGAACGCGTTAACCAGAAATCTTGCGGGCCGTTTGGATCTGGCACAGTCGGAGGAAGGCGTTTTTGTGGATCTGTACTTAAATGGGGAGTATAGGGGAAATTACTATGTCACGGAAAAGGTGGAAGTGAAGGAAAGCCGTTTACCGATCACAGATCTGGAAAAGGCGACAGAAATGGCAAACGATAATGAGGATTTAAGTTCCTATGAAACGATATGGACAGATACGACCAAGGCAAAACAGATTCCGAATGACCCGGAGGATATTACAGGCGGTTATTTAATTGAGCGGGATATTGCAAAACGTTTTCTTTCGGAAGTTGAAATAAACGACAGTTATTTTATAACCGATGCAAAGGAATCTTTTATTGTCCGCTCGCCGGAGTATGTTTCGGAAAATCAGATTGCTTATATTGGTAACTACATACAAAGCGTGGAAAATGCAATTTTATCCCATGACGGAATTGATGGAAGCAGCGGAAAATCTTATCAGGATTTAATTGACGTGAAATCTTTTGCGCGGAAGTATCTTCTGGAGGAGGTAGCTTCCAATTATGACGGCGGTGTGGCAAGCTCTTATTTTTATAAGGACAGGGACTGCGTCAGCGAAAAACTGTTTGCAGGGCCAATTTGGGATTATGACGTCACATGGGGAAATACGCCTGCCTATCTTGGATATCTTTCCAGATCTCCCGAGAGGCTGACCAGACTGGAATTCCATGAGGACTCGTCTGTATGGTTTACCGCGCTATATGAAAAGGCGGATTTTCATCAGGAAATGCGTTCCTGTTATCAGGAGGAAATAAGTCCTTATCTGCCGACCTTGGCTTTGCAGGTGCTCCCGCAGCTTGAAAAAACCACTGCGGCTTCTGCAGCCATGGACAGGGTTCGGTGGGCAGAGCAGTACGCCGAAAATGAAACATCGGGCAGTCGTGAAGAGGAAACTGCTTTTTTGGCGGAATATATTCTTATGCGCAAAGCGTTTTTGGATAAGGTGTGGATAGAGCAGATTCCCATCTGCCAAATCGAATTGCTGATTGAAAATGTCCCCCATGATACGCTGTATGTTTTTGAAGGGGAAACTATGCCAAAGCTGCCAGAACTGGAACTTTCTTACGCTGAATTCATAGGATGGACTTCGGAAAAGGATGGTCTACCGCCCGGACAGAATACGCCGGTATATGAAGATATGGTTTTTCATGCGATGATACAGTATCCTTAAGGTTGATGAATAAAGTTCGGTTCGGCACATCCATCTGAGATTTTGGAAATTTGATGTTTACTATTTAGCTGTTTGTAATTATTATAGAAATAGCAGGGAAATGGATGGTATGGATAGAAAGAAGAAGGAAAAAATTTTATTGCAGTTGGGACTGATCGGCGTTTCACTGGCAGCGCTTTCACTGCTTGTTTATTTTGTGCTTGTGGTGTCTTTCCAAAACGGCGAGGCTTCCATCGGTGTGACGATGCGGTTTGCCCGGCAGCTTGCGGGGCGGATTTTTGAAGAGCCGACAGAGGAGCAGATCAAAACCACGTCATGGATCATACGCTACGGCGCGCATCTGGGACTTTTCTTTGTGGTGGGATTTGCGACAACTTATGTGGGTATGGTGATTTTCAGAAGATATTACAGGATACTTGGCGTGATTCTGGCAGGATTGATCTGTTATGTCCTGGCTTACTACACGGAATACTATAAGCAGTTTGTGGAGGGAAGACATTTTCATCAGTCGGATGCGGTGCTTAACTGGTATGGAGGCGTGGCGGGCATTGTCTGTATGGTTGGCTCCTATTTCCTGAACAGGCTTTTGGTAAAGCTTTCGTGAACAGTGGACGAAATATGTTATAATGGTGTTAAACAAAAGAAAGGCGGATGCTATGGAAGAACGAAGAAAAAACAGAAGACTGGAGCTTTCCTCGAAGCTCCTGATTAAGAGACTTGACGCTGATCACGCGGCCATGGAAGTAAATATTGACGTATCGGATGTATCCAAAACAGGAGTCGGTTTTTGCTGTGGCGAACCGCTGGAAATCGGTGCGGTTTACGAGGTGTTTCTGACTTTGTGGACAAAGGAGGTGCTTCACTGTTTTCTCCAGATCGTGCGTATTGAAATGAATGAAGAGAACAGGTATTCCTACGGCTCCATTTTTATCGGTATGTCAGAGGCCGAGGCCAGCAGAATTGAAACCTACAGCACCATCGAAAATATGGATGTGCAGGAGAAGAAGTGACGCGGCCTTTTCACGGTAATCGGGATCATGCCCAAAAAGCTATCTGCTGAGACGGCGGAGATCCTTATAAAAATCAGGGTAGCTGATGTTTACTGCATCGCTGCCTTTTATTTTTGTCTCGCCTTTTGCAATCAGGGAAGCGATGGCAAAGCTCATGGCGATACGGTGATCCAGGTGAGAATCCACCTCAGTTCCGTGCAGGGGGCGTCCGCCCACAATAATCATACCGTCGTCGGTGCCGGTGATATCGCATCCCATGGCGCTCAGATAACGTACCATGACGTCGATGCGGTTGGATTCCTTGACTTTTAATTCGGCAGCGTTTCGGATTACGGTAGTGCCTTCCGCACAGGCCGCCATGACGTTAATGACGGGCAGCTCGTCAATCAGGGTGGGAATCAGATCGCCTTCGATCACGATACCATGGAGACGGCTGTGTTTCACCAGAAGGTCGGCGGTCGGTTCCCCGTCGTAATTTTCGTTTAAAAGAGTGATATTTCCGCCCATTTCCCGGGCAACCTTTAAAATGCCGTCGCGGGTGGGGTTGATGCCAACATTTTTAATCAGGATTTCCGCACCCGGAACAAGGAGGCCGGCGGCTATAAAATAAGCGGCGGAGGAAATGTCGCCGGGCACAACAATTTTCTGTCCCTGTAAGCGGGGCTCGGGACATACTTTGGCAGTTTTATTTTCAACGGTTAAATCAGCGCCAAAGCAGCGCAGCATGATTTCCGTGTGATTGCGGCTTAAAGAGGGCTCTGTTACAAGCGTTTCGCCGTCGGCATAAAGTCCTGCCAGCAGTACGGCGGATTTTACCTGCGCGGAAGCAACCCTGGAATGGTAATGGATGCCGTGCAGGGGAGCGCCCGTAATACGAAGCGGCGCACAGTCGTTTCCGTTTATGCTGATAATGCTTCCGCCCATCATGGAGAGCGGTTCCATGATGCGGCGCATTGGGCGTTTCTGAATGGAGGCGTCGCCTGTGAGCGTGCTTTCGAAGGCCTGCCCGGCGAGGATACCGCTGATCAGTCTCGTGGTGGTGCCGCTGTTGCCCATATCCAGAATGGAAGAGGGAGCCTTTAGTCCGTGAAGCCCTCGTCCATGGATCAGAATTTTTTCCTGTGTATTCTCAATTTCGATTCCCATTTTCCGAAAAGCGTCTATGGTGGACAGACAGTCCGCTCCCTGTAAAAAGTTGGTGACTTCCGTCGTGCCGTCGGCCAGAGAGCCGAACATCACAGCGCGGTGGGATATGGATTTGTCGCCAGGGATGGTTACTTCCCCTTTCATCTGCTTAACCGGTTGAAAAATCATGGAACGCCTCGTTTCCCGGGCATGTCAGGCAGCTCCGCAGGCGGATCTGTCTGCCCGAATATTATTTTGTGTGTATTTTATAGCCGTGTTCTTTCATAATTTGCACAGCGCCTGTCAGACTGTCCTGATTGTAGAATTCAATGCGCAACGCCCCCTCGGCAAGTTCTCTGTTGTGGTTAATGCCGATATTTTTGATGCTTACATCGTGCATGGCAAGAAGGGATGCAATGGCCGCGATGGCCCCCGGTTTATCCGCTATATCAACGGTAAATACATATTCGGCCTTGATAGGGCCGCTGGGTGTGCTGATAAAGGATTCCCGGTAGCTTCTCGCCGTCTCGAAGAAGCGATAGAGGTGGTCCTTTTTACGGCTGCCGATCTGATCAGCCAGACTGTCAAGATATTGTATGTAAGTGCGAAGCAGTTTTACTATGTTTTCCGCATTGGTCAGACAGATCTGCTGCCACATTTCGGGAGAAGAGGAGGCAATTCGCGTAATATCCTTAAAGCCTCCGGCGGCTATCATTTTCATGACGCCCTCTTCGGAGTCGCTGTTTTTTACCAGATTGACCAGGGAGGCGGCGATTACATGGGGCAGATGGGAAATGGCCGCAGTCACATAATCATGTTCTTCGTATGACAGGATCAGAGGGATTGCGCCGATGGCTTCCACCAGCCTGCGATAGCCGTTTACTTTTTCTTCGGGTACTTCTTCGGACGGGGTCAGGATATAGTAGGCGTTTTCCAGAAGGGAAGCCTTGGCGTTCTGGTAGCCGAAGCGCTCCGAACCCGCCATGGGATGTCCGCCGATGAACTGCGCCTCCAGCCCGGCCAGCCGGACCTGTTCGTGAATGCTTGTCTTGACGCTTCCCACATCCGTCAGGACGGCGTCGGGGGAGAGATAGGGTTTCAGTGTGAGCAGGTTTTCGGCATTGCAGGAAACCGGCGCGCACAAAAAAATATAATCGCAGCTTCCAAAAGAACCGTCGACAGAGGGGCAGATCTGATCCAGAACCTGTTCCTGTTTCGCCAGTTCCAGAAAAGCGGAATTGATATCGTATGCGATCAGTCTTGCGTCAGGCAGACGAAGCCTGATCGCTTTGGCAATGGAGCCGCCGATCAGACCGAGCCCTATAAAACCGCAGGTGAGTGTTTTCATAAAGTCATTACCTTTCACGCGTTTCACTTTCGTATTTACGATAGCACAAAAAGGGAGGGAGCGCAAGGAGGCCGGGCAGCGGCAAAGTGATGGAAAATGGATTTAAGGATTGTATCCTGCACATACTTATAGTGAAAAAGAGGATTTGTGTGATACAATAAAACTAATTAAAAGAAAGTATGACAGAAAGAGAGGCGTGCTTATGTGGTTTGTATTTGCTTTATTATCTGCGGTCTTTGCAGCGCTTACTTCAATATTGGCCAAAGTCGGTATTGAAGGCGTTAATTCCAATCTGGCAACTGCCATCAGAACGGTAGTGGTGGTTATTATGGCCTGGGGAATGGTTTTTTTGACCCACGGGCAGAGCGGTATTTCGGAGATTAGCAGGAAAAGCTGGGTGTTCCTGATTTTGTCGGGGCTTGCCACAGGCGGGTCGTGGCTGTGTTACTATAAGGCATTGCAAATCGGGGAAGCGTCGAAGGTGGTGCCGATTGATAAATTGAGTGTGGTGATAACGCTGGTTCTGGCCTTTGTGTTTCTGCATGAAGACTTTACGGTGAAATCTCTGCTTGGATGTGTACTGATCGGAACGGGCACTCTTGTTATGGTGGTGTAAATTTAGCCGTTTTAACGGCGGGATAACTATTTAAAACAAAAGATACGGAGGAGTAAAGAATATGATAGGAACAGTAGATATTGTCGGACTCGGAGCGCTTGGCGTGATGTACGCAGATTTTTTACCACAAAGCTGGGTAAGGAAAGGGTGCGCGTACTGGCGGACAAAAAGAGAATTGAGCGGTACAAAAAAGAACGGATTACTTTTAATGGGAAAGTGTGTGATTTTCAGTATTGTGATGCCGCAAAAGAGAGCCGCCCGTCCGAACTGGCGCTTTTTGCGGTGAAATACGGCGCGCTGGAAACAGCCATGGCTGAAAACGCGCATCTGGTCGGGGAAGGGACGGTTCTCCTATCGGTGCTGAACGGCATCCGTAGTGAAGAAGACCTTGGGAGGAAATTCGGCAGGGAAAAGGTAGTGCACTGTATTGCGCAGAAAATGGCGGCCATGAAGGAAGGAAACGAAGCGGTTTGTACCAATAAGGGGGAACTTGCGATCGGTGTCCTTGACGGCGGCAGAGAAGAAAATCTGGCGGCGGTCAGAGACTTTTTCGACAGCACAGGCTTTGCCTATTCCTGTCCTGCGGATATGCGGCATGCGATGTGGGGAAAGCTTTTGTGCAACGTAGGCGTAAATCAGACGGTATCTCTTTTTCAGGGAACTTATCGGAGCGTACAGCTGGAGGGAGAAGCGCGTGAAATGATGAAAGCGGCCATGCGTGAGACCATTCTTGTGGCGAATGCGGAAGGCGTGGATCTGTCGGAGAAAGATCTGACGGATTGGGTATCAATAATTGACGGATTAAACCCGGACGGAGAGCCGTCCATGCGTCAGGACAGCAAGGCGGGCAGAAAGACGGAGGTGGCGCTTTTTGCCGGTACAATCTGCGAATTGGGGAAGAAACATAGCATTGACACACCTGTGAACGATCATTTTTTGGAACAGTTTATGTGAGAAATATGGGAAATAGTTTCAGAAAAAATTTATGGTTGTAAATGATCTGTGCAGAATGTATAAATAGTTGTTGAAATTGTTCAGAAAATTTAGTAAAATGTATTTACAACTTGGCGCCATGATCGAGGCATGACAATACGGACAGAACTGTTTTTTGTATCACACGGTATTGCTATGGTTTTGTGCGGCCCCGGTTGCTAAAAAGAACAACAGAATTGGAGGGTTACAGGGCATGAATGTTTACACGACGGATAAGATTCGTAATGTGGTGTTACTGGGGCATGGGGGCTGCGGTAAGACCAGTCTGGTGGAGGCGATGGCTTACCTTTCCGGCATCACGTCCAGAATGGGCAGGATAGACGACGGGAACACGGTGAGTGATTTTGGTAAGGAGGAGCAGAAACGCCATATTTCCATCACTACGTCTGTTGTTCCGATCGAGTGGGAGGGCACAAAGATTAATGTGCTGGATTCCCCCGGCTTTTTTGATTTCGTAGGCGAGGTGGAAGAGGCTGTGAGCGCGGCGGACGCGGCTATTATTGTAGTATCCGGTAAGGCCGGTGTGGAAGTCGGCACGGAGAAGGCGTGGGATATCTGCGAGAAATATAAGCTCCCCAGATTTGTGTTTGTGACGGATATGGATATTGACAACGCATCTTTCAGACAGGTTGTGGAAGATATGACCGAGAAGTACGGAAAAAAGATTGCGCCGTTCCATCTGCCGATCCGTGAGAATGAAAAGTTTGTAGGTTATATCAATGTGATTACCGAGCAGGCGTACCGCTGGGAGGGCAAGGAAGTGGTGGAGTGTGAGATGCCCGAGTACAGCAAGGCGAATCTGCAGCTGTGCCGTGATACGTTGATGGAAGCGGTTGCGGAGACCAGCGAAGACTTTATGGAGCGCTACTTTAACGGCGATACTTTCTCAGAGGCGGAGATCCGCGCGGCTCTTCGCACAAATGTTATGGACGGCAGCATAGTGCCCATGTCCATGGGCTCCAATGTGCTTTGCCAGGGTATCTTTACACTGCTTGACGATATCGTGAAATATATGCCCAGCCCGGAGAACCGGGAGATGGCAGGCATCGACCTGAAAACCAATGAAATCTTTGAG
The DNA here is from genome assembly GCA_009774175.1 of Lachnospiraceae bacterium. Taxonomy (GTDB): domain Bacteria; phylum Bacillota; class Clostridia; order Lachnospirales; family Lachnospiraceae; genus UBA3282. Next base: position 86,626 of record VSNG01000001.1, read on the forward strand.
GCGAATTTCGATTTTTCCAAGGCGAAATCGGCTTATATTTTCAAGACAATCGTTGATCCCTTTATCGGCAAGTACTCCCTGATCAAGGTATGCTCCGGTGTAATTAAGAGCGACGATGTGATCTATAACGATGAGAAGGAAGTGGAGGAAAAGATCAGTAAGCTCTATGTATTACAGGGCAGCAAGCCCATTGAAGTGAAGGAGCTTCACGCAGGCGATATCGGCGCCATTGCGAAGCTGACGGCGGCCAGAACTGGCAATACGCTCTCCACAAAAGCACGCATTATCAGATATGGAAAGACAGAGATTTCCACGCCTTATACATACAAGCGGTATCGGGCGAAAAACAAGGGAGACGTGGATAAGGTTTCCCAGGCGCTGCAGAAGATGCGTCACGAGGATCAGACGCTTCAGGTTGTAAACGATGCGGAGAACAAACAGTCTCTGCTGTACGGCATGGGCGATCTGCATCTGGAGGTAGTGGTCAGCCGTCTTCTTAACGAGTACAAGGTAGAGATCGAGCTTGCGGAGCCGAAGATCGCCTATAAGGAGACGATACGCAAGAAATCCGATGTGGAGCATAAATACAAGAAGCAGTCCGGCGGCCATGGCCAGTATGGACATGTAAAGATGCGTTTTGAGCCTTCGGGCGATCTGGAGAAGCCTTTTGAGTTTGCGCAGGAAGTGGTCGGCGGCGCCGTGCCGAAGAATTACTTCCCCGCAGTGGAAAAGGGCTTGCAGGATTCCGTGCAGGCAGGGCCTTTAGCGGCCTATCCTGTGGTAGGCGTGAAAGCGGTTCTCTACGACGGTTCCTATCATCCGGTGGATTCCTCTGAAATGGCCTTTAAGATGGCCACCATTCAGGCCTTCAAGAAAGGATTTATGGATGCGGGACCGGTGCTTCTTGAGCCCATAGCCAATTTACAGGTGACAGTGCCTGATTCCTACACGGGCGACGTGATGGGCGATCTGAATAAGAGAAGAGGCAGGGTGCTTGGCATGAATCCTGCAGGGAATGGTAAGACTGTGGTCGAGGCGGATATCCCGGTATCGTCTTTGAGCGGTTATTGTACGGATCTTCGTTCCATAACAGGCGGACGCGGCACATATAAATATGAGTTTGCAAGATATGAGCAGGCGCCAAGCGATGTACAGGAGAAGGAAGTGGCTGCCAGAGCGAAGGCTGTAGCGGAAGCGAATGCGGATGCATAACAGATAGCAGGCTTTTACGGGCGGATATCCTTTCGGGTTATAGCAGAGGATATCCGCTTTTGCTACGTGACAGAGAATATTTGCTTTTGTTACGTGGCGGACGGGAGAAGCGGTATGGAGAAAAGTGTTGAGATAAAGATGAAATTTCTCATAATGGCGGGAATTGCTCTTTTCTTTATTCGGTTTTTTGGGCAGAGCGTTTGTGTCCATGCACAAGAGGATGCTTTTGAAAAGGACGGAAAAGTGTACCTGATCCAGTCTGCGGAGGATATGCGGACGCTGGCGCTGCTTGTGAATAATAATAAAGAAGTGGAGCCGGGAGTGGCGGCCCATAACGCGTCCTACCGGCTGACCCGTGATATTGACCTGTCCGCCTACTGTACAGGAGAGGCGGGCTGGGAGCCCATCGGGTGCGGGCGTGAGGAAGGAGAAGACGAATCGTGCGTGAGGGAATTTAACGGCACCTTTGACGGCGGCAGCCATGTGGTGACGGGACTTTATATCAACTTACCTTACGGGGAAGATCAGGGTTTGTTCGGAACAAGGTCTTATCTCTATGATGGTCAGAATAGTCCGGAATATCCGGACAGCGGGCGCACCGTGATCAAAAATCTTTATGTCAAAGACTGCGACATTACGGGAGGGCTGAATGTCGGCGGTATCATGGGCGGTATGAGCATCACGAGCGGTTTGGGCAGCGGAGGAGAGTTAGTGATTGAAAACTGCCATGTAACGGGGAAGATTGTCGGATTTGATTCGACAGGCGGTATTACAGGGGCGGCTTCTGCCGTGGAGAACTGCAGCTTTACGGGTACGGTGAAAGCGTATAGTGCGGTGGGCGGTATTGCGGGGATTGCCTATTACATCCGCGGATGCGCCGTACATGCTAAGATAGAGGGAGAGCCTGACAGGACAGGCGGCGGGGATGCGGGCGGTATTGGCGGAGTGGCCGTCTGCGTGCGGGACAGCTATATGGTCGGCGCTGTGACAGGAACTGACAATCTTGGCGGCATTACGGGCAGGGGATCTTGCCTGACAGGCTGTTATGCAAGAGCGGAAGTAACGGGAGACAATGATACGGGAGGACTGCTTGGCTGTCCCCAGGAATTTTCGCTGGACGGGATATCCCTGCCGGAAGGCGCGTTCGGCGGGATGGAAATCCGAAACTGTCTGACGGGAGGAAAGGATATAACAGCCGTCAAAGAATTTATGGAAGAAACAGAAGAAACTGACGGAGCGGAAGAAGCGGCAGGGCAGGATGAGGAGGACTGTGCGGCTGATCCGGCAGGGCAGGAGGTCTGGTATCGCGCTATGGATGATGCGTGGCCAAATCTTGCATGGGAGAAAAACAGCCGCTTCGGTTATACGGTTATCAGCACGGTGCAGAAAGGGGACAGCCTGTGGAAAATTGCCGACGCGGTGTACGGAGACGGACATTTTTATGATTTGATTTATGAACGGAACAAAGAGCGGATCGGCGGGGATGCAAACCTGATCCTGCCGGGGACGGAGCTGGAGATTACGGTAAATGCGTCGCAGGCGGATTATGCGGCGAAGGGGGATGTCTGGGAGCAGGAGAAAGACTTTCAGGAAAAAGGACGGGAGCAGGGTATCGCCATGGCTGAGCTGAAAAACGCCTATCGCAGACTGCTTGCGGACGATTTGTGGAACGGCGCCGCATGGAGACGGACAGGCCTGCCGGAGGATTTCAACAGGCGGATAAATGACTGGCAGATCGGGGATCTGGATGGAAACGGACAGGCGGATATGATTGTGACAGCCGGGGACGGCCCTGCAGATTGTCCCGGTGAAATCTGGTTGTATTTGAATGAAGAGCCGGTTTATGTTTTGAAGGATGAGACCGTTTATTATGAGGAGGATATCGGCTTTTCCTTCTTTTGCACCCCTCCGTTGATGGCGGATCTGGATAACGACGGCAATCCGGAATTGTTGTTCGGGGTATTTGCCGACGGAGCAGCCGACAGGGTTATTTATCTGTTCCGGCAAAAGGGAAGCCGATGGGAGGAATGCCAGACGGAACTTCCGGATTACAGTGAGTTCTGGCTGGAGTCCGGTATCCGTGTATCTGTCAGTATGGCAGATAATCATACGGGAGATACCGATGCGGATTCTTACGAAGCGTACTGTCCCCTGCTGGACGAACGCAGGGAGTTTAAGGCGAAAAGCCGGTCGGAGTATTTTGGTGATAACGATACGGGAGAGCGGATGAGCGGCGGCAATGTCCTGGGCGTTTATGGTTTTGAATGCGTGGAGTACAAGGGAAGGAATGCCCTGCAATGCAGGGAAGTGCTGCAGTGGGATGACAGCTATGTGCTCGGCGGCGTGATCGGGGATGCGGTGTTTATTTTTGTCTGGGACGAGGAAGGGGTATGCCGCGTGGCAGACTGGCGGGTGGAGGCATATCGTTGACTTCATTCGGATTTTTGTAATGTAATTATTGTGCTTCATAATTGAAAAGAAATTGCAACATATTCAGAAAGGCGGCTTAAGCGTGGGATTTTTTGCGTACGGATAAAACTGCCATATTGCCTGCAGGACAGATGTGACGAGAGCCACGTCCGTCTTGCCGGATTTCAGAGGGAGGATACCGTGTTTGAGATCGGCGCCGGAAAAAGGCGTATATCAGGTATTTTCCAACATCCCGTTTTTTCTGAGCACACAGATTGTGGAGAAGCTGACGCAGGGGTCGAACCCGCCGGCAAATATCTGGCTTGTAATGGAAAAAGGGCGGCCAAACAGTTTATGGGGATCCCGAAAGAAATCCCAAAATCCCGATTCCTGATTTAAGCGGGGAGAATACCGGGAATGTAACGCGCTTAGGAGGACGGCGTCACGCATTATATCCAGTGGCTTTGCCTGTTTCGATGCTATCAGGAATTAAACAGTTGACAAATCCCATCAGTATAATAAAATAAGTAGAGTATAGGTAAAAGGCTTAAAACTGTGGCAGAAAGGACGTTTTTTGCCGCAGACCGCGATAAGTTTTATTGAAATATCTGAAAGAAAAAGCCGGATGCGGCAAGAAAGGGTTGGATAATAAAATGGCAGAAGTTTACAATCACAGGGAAGTGGAGACAAAGTGGCAGAAGATATGGGACGACGAGAAAGCCTTTCAGACCTCGGAGGACTATTCCAAACCGAAATACTATGCGCTGGTGGAATTTCCTTATCCTTCGGGACAGGGACTTCATGTAGGGCATCCGCGTCCTTACACGGCCCTTGATATCGTGGCGAGAAAAAGGAGGATGCAGGGATATAATGTGCTTTATCCCATGGGGTGGGATGCTTTTGGCCTGCCTACGGAGAATTATGCGATCAAAAACCACATTCATCCGAAGATCGTGACACAGAACAATGTGGCCCGCTTTAAGAGCCAGCTTCATTCTCTGGGGTATTCCTTTGACTGGGAGAGAGAGGTTAATACCACCGATCCGGGTTATTATAAATGGACGCAGTGGATTTTTCTGAAACTGTTCAAGGCCGGACTGGCTTACAAGTCCGAGATGCCCATTAACTGGTGTACCTCCTGTAAGGTGGGCCTTGCAAATGAGGAAGTGGTCAACGGCGTCTGCGAGCGCTGCGGTTCCGAGGTGGTGCGTAAGGTAAAGAGCCAGTGGATGCTGAAAATTACGGAGTATGCGGACAAGCTGATCGAGGGGCTTGACACGGTGGACTATGTGGAGCGCGTCAAGGTGTCCCAGAAAAACTGGATTGGCAAATCCATGGGCGCGGAAGTTGATTTTTCCATTAAAGACAAGGAAGATAAGCTTCGTGTTTATACGACCCGCTGTGATACCCTGTTCGGGGCAACCTATATGGTGGTTTCTCCGGAGCATCCGATCATTGACAAATATAAGGACGAATTGAAGAATTGGGAGGAAATCTGCGCTTATCGCGAGCAGGCGGCCAGAAAGTCCGATTTCGAGAGAGCAGAGCTTGCCAAGGAAAAAACGGGCGTGCGCATTGACGGCATGTCGGCGGTGAATCCAGTAAACGGCAAGGAGATTCCCATTTATATTTCCGATTATGTGCTGATGAGCTACGGCACCGGCGCGATTATGGCAGTGCCTGCCCATGATGAGAGGGACTGGGACTTTGCCAAGAAATTCGGCCTGCCCATCGTGGAGGTGGTGGCAGGCGGTAAGGACGTGCAGGAGGAGGTTTACACGGACGTGGCGGAGGGCACGCTTGTGAACTCTGATTTCCTGAACGGACTCAGTGTGGCCGAGGCCAAGGAGAAGATGATTGCTTTTCTGGAGGAGAAGGGCGTTGGCTGTGCCAAGACAAACTTCAAGCTGCGGGACTGGGTATTTTCCAGACAGCGTTACTGGGGCGAGCCGATTCCCATTGTACATTGTGAAAAGTGCGGCTTTGTGCCCCTTGATGAGAGAGAGCTTCCGCTGGAGCTTCCCGAGGTGGAAAGCTATATGCCCACGGATAACGGGGAATCTCCGCTGGCAGCTATGACTGATTGGGTCAACACAACCTGCCCCTGCTGCGGCGGGCCGGCTAAGCGGGAGACGGACACCATGCCCCAGTGGGCGGGATCTTCCTGGTATTTCCTGCGCTATACGGATCCGAAGAACGATAAGGCGCTGGCAAGTAAGGAGGCGCTTGATTACTGGATGCCCGTTGACTGGTATAACGGCGGTATGGAGCACACCACGCTGCATCTGCTGTATTCCCGTTTCTGGCACAAATTCCTTTATGACCAGAAGGTAGTGCCCTGTCCGGAGCCTTACGCAAAGCGGACGTCCCACGGTATGATTCTGGGTTTAAATCCGCATTGCTTTTCCAATCTGCCCGCCGCAGAGCAGGAGGCACTTTTAAAAGAGCATGGCAGTGAGAAGGCGGCAAGAGAAGCTTTGAAGGAAAAGTACGGCGAGATGGCAGATCATCCTGTTGTCAAGATGTCAAAGTCCCTTGGAAATGTGGTGAATCCGGACGATATTGTGACGGAGTACGGGGCGGATACCCTGCGCACTTATGAAATGTTTATCGGCGCCTTTGAACTGAGCGCGGGCTGGAGCGAGGACGGCGTGAAGGGCTGCCGCAGATTCCTTGAGAGAGTGTGGAAGCTGCAGGATATTCTGACAGATGGAGACGAATACTCTGCGGATATGGAAATCAAAATGCACCAGACCATCAAGAAGGTGAGCAGTGATTTTGAAAACCTGAAATACAATACGGCGATTGCGGCCATGATGACGCTCGTCAACGAGTTCTATAAGAAAAACGCAGTGACGAAGGGTGAATTTAAGACCTTGATTACCTTGCTCAATCCCGTTGCGCCTCATATTACAGAGGAACTGTGGCAGGCTGTGGGTTTTGCGGGCAGGGTTTACCAGACTGCATGGCCGGAGTACGAGGAGGCTAAGACCGTTGAATCCACAGTAGAGATTATGGTGCAGATCAATGGAAAGAACAGGGCGACCTTAAACATTGGCAAGGACGATCCCAAAGAAGAGGTTATAGCAAGAGCGAAAGAGGCCATTGCTGATAAGCTGACGGGGACGGTTGTGAAAGAAATTTATGTGCCGGGCAGGCTTGTGAATATCGTGCAGAAGTAGGAGCATTCCCAGGAGTGGTTTACCGACCCTGCTGACAGCAAGGTGGAAGATTACAATGGGGCCGGGACTTCTGGCAGGAAAATGATTATGTGGACGAGCCGTGTTGTATGGCATTTACTTGTTCGGCAGCGCGATATTCGAGATTCAGAATAAGGCGGGATTTTGTATGTTTGTGGATTATCATGTGCACACGCAGTACAGTGACGATTCCGATTATCCAATGGAAGATGTGGTAAAGGACGCCATAGAGCTTGGCATGGACGAAATCTGTTTTACCGATCATGTGGATTACGGGGCCAAAGTGGACTGGGACAGTGGGGAGGAGATTTCCTACTGCAACGGTCTGGCCATGGTGAATGTGGATTATCCGGCTTATGTGAAACAGATCGGGGCATTACAAAAACAATACGAGGATCGTCTTACCATACGGATGGGTCTGGAATTTGGGATGCAGATGCACACGATTTCGAAGTTTGAAGCATTATATCAAAGATATCCTTTTGATTTTATTATCCTTTCCGTTCATCAGGTGGAAGATAAGGGATTCTGGTCGCAGGAGTTTCAGCAGGGGCGTACCCAGAAGGAGTATAACGAACGCTATTACGAGGAATTATTGCATCTGGTAAAACGGTATCAGAATTACAGTGTGCTGGGGCATCTGGATCTGATTGTCAGATATGATAAAGCGGGAATCTATCCCTTTTCCAAAGTGAGACATTATGTGGAGGAGATTCTTGCCGAAGTGATTAAAAACGGTAAGGGAATCGAAGTAAACACCTCGTCCCACCGTTACGGGCTCGCTGACGCCACGCCTTCTGCGGAAATTTTGAAGATGTATCACGATATGGGAGGCCGGATTGTTACGCTGGGAAGCGACAGTCATGCGCCGGCCCATCTGGGAACCTATATGGAGGAGACCAGAACGCTTTTAAAATCTCTGGGATTTCGGCAGTTCTGCACTTATGACAGAATGCGGCCGGTTTTTCATGAATTATGACAGTATAAGGGGTGGTGCTCCATGCATCACCCCTTATTTTTACGCATCCGCATCATTTTATCAATGGTGGCGGCTTCCTCCGGCGTAGATTCCTTTTTGATTACGGAGACAATGGTCTCAATTTCCTCGTTGGAAAAGGTGATATGATCTGCCTGTCCTCTTTTGGCTACAGCCATTAAAAAGGGAAGCATCCTTTCCCGCTGCAGGCCTCGGCTTTCAAAGACGAGAGCCTGTAAAAATTCGAGCTTTGCTCTGTCAATTCCGGCAAGGGCCGGGTCGTTCATCCAGTCGTTTGACATGGTAATCTCCTTTATGTGTTGGTTTCGTGATTGTCCGCAGAAGGCGTCTGTGAGAAGGTGCGATACATTTCCGCCTGCTCGGGGGTAAGCATGTTCATCAGCATATCCATCATGGGCGCACTGTCTTCGGAATCCATATGCATATCGGGAAAGATTTCCTGCATGGCGCTCATGGTCTGGGTCATTTCCTGAACGGTTTCAAATGTTTGCAGCATGTTTTCTATCTGTTCCAGCTGTCTGATTTCTTCCGGGGAAGAATAGAGGGACAGCTCCTTGCACAGCTTTCGCAGATCGGGCTTTTCCGGCTGGGAAAGCCCGCATCCGCAAAGCGTAGTGGGGTGTTTTCTCGTATAGGTAAGCGTATACTGTAACTCCATATATTTGATGTAGACCGCCAGATGCTTTTGCATGGAAGGTTCTATGTAGGGGAGAAGAACCTTGAGCTTCTGGATCTGATTTGTGGTATATAAGGCATCGAATGCCATAACGCTTGCCGCATCTTCTTTTTTATCCGCCATAAGCTATGCCTTTCTGATGCCCTTATTTTTTCTATAGTATATGACACATGAGAGAAAAATAGGCTCCTTTAAGAGCCGGAGCCTATTTTCCGGACGTGTGTTAAAGATGTGAATTAAATCGTAACGCTGCTTGGTTTAGTTGTTGCAGCAGCAGGATAAGAGGATCAGAATCCAGATCCATGAGCAGCAGTTGTTGTCATTGCCGCCGAAAAAGCTGTTGCCAAATAAACCGTTGCCACAGCCGTCGCCGTTACCACAGCAGGATAAAAGGATCAGAATCCAGATCCAGGAACCGCATCCGCTGTTAGCAGGGCTGGGATTGTTGCATCCGCAGTGTGTTGCTGTAAGATCACTCATTGTAGTGCCCTCCAAATGTTAGTTATGGTTTATCTTATGTGGGTGGGGCGAATGTGTGTCGGAAGAAAACAATATTGTTTTTGCATGGATGGAAAAATAATCAGCACAGAGAAGGGTTGAAACATATGTTCGGTTGTGGTAAGATAGCAATATGCATGGAAGAGAAGAGATAAAACAACATATGACAAGAGCGGACGCCGTTCTCATAGTGGTCTGCTTTTTAGCGGCGGCTGTGGCGGCGGTGTGGTTTGCCTTTGGAAACAGGGATGGGCAGCGGCTTCAGGTTTCCTGTGACGGACAGGTCATTATAAACATGCCGCTGATGGAAAAGTCATTAGCAGGGGTGCTGGAAGATGGCGGAGAAATGCGTTACTGTCTGATTCTCCTTCAGGAGGATGACGTTTCCTGTAAATGGTATGAGGCGGCATGCGATCCGGCTGCGGCAGTACCTGAAGGAACCAGCTATAATCTTCTTGTTCTGTCGGAAAATGGCGTGGCGATGGAAGCCGCTGACTGCCGGGATCAGATCTGCGTGAACCACAGACCTGTTTCCAGAGGAGGGGAGAGCATTATCTGTCTGCCCCACCGGCTTGTAGTGGAGATTGCAGGCGGGACGGACGAGAGTGTGCTGGACGGTGTGGCAAAGGCAGGGCATATAATTGAAACGGCAAGGGAAAAGGGGAGGCAGGGTCATGAGACGGACGGCTGAGCTTGGCTTTTTACTGGCGCTCGCCCTGATTTTGTCCTATGTGGAGTCGCTGATTCCCTTTTCCTTCGGGATACCGGGGATGAAGCTGGGACTTCCCAATCTGATTGTATTGCTGTTATTGTATGAGAAGCCGGGGACAGGGAAAAATCCGTCAAAAGATGGGCAAAATCACATGGCGGCAGAAGAAAAAATATTTTCCACAGGCGTGCGGGAGGCTGTTTTGGTGAACGGTCTGCGCATTATATTGTCAGGATTTCTGTTCAGCAATTTATACGCCATTTTGTATGCGCTGTCGGGTGCGGCGCTCAGTCTGTCTGCCATGCTTGCCGGGAAAAAATACGGCCGTTTTTCGATGATCGGGGTGAGTGTGCTTGGCGGGGTGTTTCACAATGTGGGACAGATTCTTGTAGCAATGGCGGTGGTGGAGACCTTTGCAGTGGCTTATTATTTACCTTTTCTCATTGTGGCAGGCACGGTAACGGGGGCGGTTCTGGGATTTGCGGGGATGGAGCTTGTACCTTACCTTCGAAGGCCTGTATCGTGATAACGGTTTCAGGACTTCAAACGACAGGGGATAAAAGGGTATTAAGGAGAATGAGACTGGAGGAACATTTGCATGTACGCATACATAAAAGGCATTTTGGAAGAAATTACGGAGGATGCCGTAGTCGTTGAGGCAGGCGGCATCGGTTATAACATAAAGGTTTCCGCCAGCACGGCGGATCTTTTGCCGGGGATTGGCAGCGAGGTAAAGGTTTACACCTATACGCTGGTGCGTGAGGACGCGTTCAGTCTCTATGGCTTTTTAACCAGAGACGATCTGGATATCTTTAAAAAGCTGATTACGGTTAGCGGCATCGGGCCAAAGGGCGGTCTGGCCATTCTCTCGGTGATGAGCGCGGATGCCCTGCGTTTTGCCGTAATGGCGGGGGATGCAAAGGCGATTGCAAAAGCGCCGGGCGTAGGTGCGAAAACGGCGGAGCGGGTGATCCTTGATCTGCGTGACAAGATTTCGCTGGAAGATACTCTGCACGGTATGGGTGGAGACCTGGGCTCAGGACAGGCGGCGGACGCCTCTGGGACGGCGGACAATCTGATGAAGCGGGAGGCCATAGAGGCGCTGGTAGCGCTTGGATACTCCGCCTCCGACGCGACGGCCGCCGTAAAGAAGGTGGAAGCCGGGGCGGAGGCCACTTCGGAAACCATCTTGAAGCAGGCGCTTAAGTATATGTTTTAAGGATTATATTGGAGGAATTAAGGGTGATTTTCGGAAGGCATATAAACCGATATTACATCAAACACGGGCCGCTATTGCTTGTGGGCATTGCGGCGCTTATTTTCGTGGATTATTTTCAACTGATCCTGCCGGAACTGTACCGCATTGTGGTAAACGGCATGAACGGCGGCCCTGTGGAAATTGACGGGCGTTTTGTTCCCTTTACGATGGAGGTGCTGCTGGACGAAGTCTGCCTGCGGCTGATCGTGGTCATATTGGTCATGGTGGTAGGGCGTTTTTTGTGGCGCGTCAGCTTTTACGGGGCGGCGATCAGGGTGGAAACCGATCTGCGCAACCGAATGTTTGACCATTGCAAAAATCTTTCCAGAGACTATTTTCAGATTAACAAGGTGGGCGGCCTGATGAGTCTGTTTACCAACGATCTGGACACCATACAGGAGTGTTTCGGAGACGGGGTATTAATGTTTTGCGACGCTCTGTTTCTTGGACTGCTTGCCTTTATTAAGATGTGGAATATGGACAAAATGCTGACAGGACTTTCCATGATTCCGCTGGCCATTCTGCTTGTAACCGGTACGGTGGTGGGAAAGGCCATGACCGCGAAGTGGGAGGTGCGTCAGGAGGCATTCTCAAGGCTTTCTGATTTTTCTCAGGAGAATTTTTCAGGCATTGCGGTGGTAAAGGCTTTTGTGAAAGAGCTCCTGGAGCTTAAGGAGTTTCAGAAACTGAATCTGGAAAATGAAGACGTAAATGTGGCGTATACCAGAATTTCCACGTTACTCAATATTCTGATCACGCTGCTTGTGGAGTCGGTGATCTGCGTGATTCTGGGGTACGGCGGTTATCTTGTCTATAACGGCCGTTTCGACGCGGGTCAGCTTGTGGAATACATCGTTTATTTTAATTCCATTGTCTGGCCCATCATGGCGGTGGCCATGCTGATTGAAAAGACTTCCCGCGGCAAGGCTTCCCTGAATCGGGTGGGAGAGCTTCTGGATGCGGAAATAAGCGTGAAGGACAGAGACGACGTGGCGAAGCTTTCGGGGATGAAAGGAGAAATCGAGTTTCGACATCTTTCATTCCGTTATCCGGACGGGGAAACAGACGCCCTGCGGGATGTTTCCTTTACCATTCATGCCGGAGAAAGCGTGGGCGTAGTGGGAAGGACCGGCTCGGGCAAAACGATTCTGGCGGATCTGATTCTGCGTGTCTACAATGTGCCGGACGGCACGCTTTTTATTGATGGGCACGATGTGAATACGGTCTCCATCCATTCCCTGCGGGAGGGCTGCGCCTATGTGCCGCAGGATAATTTCCTGTTTTCCGACACCATTGAAAACAACATTTCCTTTGCAGTGGATGCGGCGGACGACGCTCTTGTGGAGCGGGCCGCCCGATTATCCGATGTGCACGATGATATCATGGATTTTACGGCGGGTTATCGAACGGTTCTGGGGGAGCGGGGCGTGACGGTTTCCGGCGGGCAGAAGCAGCGGATTTCCATTGCCAGAGCGGTTTTAAAGGATTCGGCCATATTGATATTGGACGACTCGGTTTCGGCGGTGGACATGAAGACCGAAAAGAGTATTTTAAATAATCTGCTGGAAGAGAGAAAGGGAAGAACAACGATTTTGATTGCCCACCGTATTTCCACGGTGGAGCGTATGGATAAGATCATCTATATCGACGAAGGCAGGGTCTGTGCTGTCGGCAGTCACGAAAGCCTGTACGAAAGCTGTGAGGATTATCGGAGGATGGTGGAATTACAGCGTATGGAGGATGAGGAAGCGGGAGGTGAGGCAGATGTATGAGTTTTATCCGCTTGTGGTGACAGGGGCTATTGTGGGTCTGTTTTCCATTGTCCTTTTGGCTGCCTACCTGTCCGTGAAGGATAAAAAGCAGTCCATGGGTTTTGAACGGCAGATGGGAGACCGGGAGATCATGGGCCGTCTGATGCACTATGCAAAGCCTTACCGAAAGCAGTTTGCGCTGGTGGGCGGCGTGATGCTTTTTTCCATTGCATATGATATTCTTTCGCCGTTGATTATCGGTTGGATCGAGGAGCTGATTGCAGGGCAGTTTGCCATGGTGCAGATTTACCGGGCGGTGGCGCTTTATATTGTCATTCTGGCAGTATCCATGCTCTGTACCTATGTGCAGGCGGTTATGCTGCAAAAGACGGGACAGAGAATTATCTCAAAGGTGCGGGAAGATCTGTTTGTTAAGATTGAGAAGCTTTCCCATGAGCAGCTCAACGCCATTCCCGTTGGCAAGCTTGTGACGCGCATAACCAACGACACCAATGCGATCTCCATGATGTTTACTAATCTGCTAGTAAATTTTGTAAAAAACATGTTTGTGATCGTCGGTGTGTTTGCGGCGATGCTGTGCTTAAGCTATGAGCTGACCCTGATGATTCTCTGTTTTGTGCCGTTTATTGTATTATTTACGGTAATTTTCCGCAAATTTTCCAGACGCGCTTACCGAAAGGTAAAGGATTGTACCACAGATATCAACACTTATCTTTCCGAAAATCTCTCCGGCATTAAGATCACCCAGATCTTTAACAGAGAGGATGCAAAGATGCATGATTTTCGGGAAAAGAGCAATGCGCTTGGGAGGGCGAAACAGGAACAGATACTTGTGTTTGGTATTTTCCGGCCGCTGGTTTACATGCTTTATGTCAGTTCCATTCTGTGTCTGCTGTATCTGGGCGGCAGGGGGTATCTTAAGGGACTGTCATTTATGGGACAGACCATCACCAGCGGTATGCTGGTTTCCTTCTATATGTATATTTCGAAATTTTACAACCCGATCCAGAATCTGGCGGAGCAGTTTAATTGGCTGCAATCGGCGCTTGCTTCCGCGGAAAAGGTTTTCACGATTATGGATCTGGAGCCGGTTATTCAGGATGCGCCGGATGCGGTTGCGCTTTCGGAGGTGAAGGGAGAAATAGAGTTTCGGGATGTGTGGTTTTCCTATGTGGAGGGCGAATGGGTGCTAAAGGGCGTCTCTTTCCATGTGATGCCGAAGGAAACGGTGGCCTTTGTGGGCTCCACCGGTTCCGGCAAGACCACGATACTTTCCCTGATTTGCAGAAATTACGAATTTCAGAAGGGTGAAATTTTGATAGACGGAACAGATATCAGGAAGATAAAGATTTCCTCCCTGCGCCGCTTTTTCGGACAGATGCTGCAGGACGTCTTTCTCTTTTCAGGAACGATTCGCAGTAATATTATACTGCGCGCGGAGGATATTTCGGAGGCGGAAATTTTGGAGGCCTGCCGCTATGTGAACGCGGATCGCTTTATCAATAAACTGGAAAAGGGATTGGACGAAGAAGTGCGGGAGAGGGGCAACAACTTTTCTGCGGGGCAGAGACAGCTTCTTTCCTTTGCCAGAACCATCGTCCACAAACCGACTGTCATGATTCTGGACGAAGCGACTGCCAATATTGATACGGAGACGGAGCTCTTAATACAAAATTCGCTGGAAAAGATGCAGAATATAGGAACCATGCTGATGGTTGCCCACAGGCTGTCCACGATCCAGCATGCGGATAATATCATAGTTTTATCCCATGGAAAGATTATTGAGCAGGGAAGCCATCAGGCGCTTCTGGAAAAGCGCGGAAAGTATTATAAGCTTTATCACCTGCAGTACAGACGTGAAGAGATAGCGAGAGAAAAGAACGGGAAGCGTTAGGACTCCCCGTTTTCCACGGTGTCATTTTCTTCCGCATACTCGGAAAGGAGCCGCATACCGGCGGTTTCAGTTACAGGGAGAGAAAAGACGATGGATTTCGCCTTGGAATTTAATCCGGCGTCTTCCATGACAGCGCCCATGATGGCGTTTTTCTGTTCTTTTTTTACAACAATAAATATAATCTCTTTTTCAGAGGCAAGGGTAACGCCGAGGAACTTGTCGGCGCTTTCCATACCGGTGCCTTTGGCGTGGATGACGGTGCCGCCTCCCGCCTGCATTTTGCGCGCGGCGTCCATGATCATTTCCGTGTAGCCCTGGTTGGCGATGATAACTAAAAGTTCATATTTGGTTTCCTTCAATGTTGTTTCCTCCCCGTTTTCAAAGGTTTCATCCCCGGTCAGGAAACGTAGCGCCTTAAGACCGCCGATGCTGGCCAGAGGGATGATAAAGGCAATGCCCGTGCCGGGAATGTCAATCTGCATTTCCCGTTCCAGACCGGCCCTGACTTTTTTCCAGGTCTTGCGGGTAACGACAGAAAAGATAACGGCTTTTTCCGTGCCGTCCAGGCCGAAATAATCGAGAAGCTCGTTATTGGCAGTTCCGTTTCCCAGAGTGATGAAATTAACCGGGACGCCGTATCTGTCGTAAAATGCCGCGAAGTCTTTGGTGCGGTCTCTGGTGATGATAGCAGTCATCAGATATAATTCGCTCATTGACTGTCCTCCGTTTTTATCATAGTAAAGAGTGATGTTCTCATATTTGAATCAGCGTGGCTACTCAGGCCGCGGTTACAGCTCGATGATCAGCTCCTGCGCATCCGCTGCGGCCGGCGCTGTGGTCATGCCGGATACGGCGAGGCCGGCGGTTTGCCCGGACAGGCGGTGTTTCCTGCTGTCAGATGCTTTCTGCCGCTGGGAGAGAAGGCCGAGAAGCTGTATGGTGATAAGCGGCGTCATGGCAACCATGGCTACGATGCCAAAGGCGTCTGTTACGATATTGCCGCCCACGGCGCCGCAGGCGCCCTGCGCCAGAGGAAGCAGAAAGGCCGCCGTCATGGGGCCGGATGCAACGCCGCCTGAGTCAAAGGCGATGGCAGTGTATATTTTGGGAACGAAGAAAGAGATGCCAAGGGCGAAGGCGTAACCGGGCAGCAAAAACCACATGACCGAAATACCGCTTAGCACACGAAGCATGGCGATGCCCAGAGAGATGGCAACGCCCACGGAAAGACAGGTGCCCATGGCCCCTGCGGAAATGGCGCCGTCCGTGATTTCCTCCACCTGTTTGTTCAGAACATAGACAGCCGGCTCCGCTTTTACGATAAAGAAGCCCATTATCATGGCGATGGGAATAAGAATCCACGGATGAGCGGAGGAGCCAAGCATCTGTCCCAGATAATTTCCGGCAGGCATAAAGCCTACGTTTACGCCGGTCATAAATAAAACCAGTCCGATGTAGGTGTAGAGAAGACCTACGATCATTTTGGAGAGTGTACGTTTGGACAGTTTCAGCACGATGGCCTGAAAGAGCCCGAAAAAGAGCACAATCGGGAAAAGGGATACGGCGATTTCAGCTATGTAGGTTGGAAATCCCTGATGGAAAAGGGCCCACAATGCCACCGAGTCTTCCACAGAGGGGATTACGGGAGGAACATAGCTGCTTCCCGCAGGGTGGTAGATCATACCCAGAATCAATACGGATATGATGGGGCCGATGGAGCACAGGGCAACCAGACCGAAGCTGTCGTCCGCGGCATGGCGGTCGTTTCGGATAGCGGCGACGCCCACACCAAGAGCCATGATAAAGGGCACAGTCATAGGCCCCGTAGTCACACCGCCGGAATCAAAGGCGACGCTTAAGAAATCGTCCGGCACAAAAAGGGCCAGTATAAAAACCAGAATATAAAAGAAAATCAACAACGGCGGAAGCGGAATGCGAAACAGCATACGCAGCAGGGCAAACACAAGAAACAGACCGACTCCGCAGGCTACGGCGGCAATCAGGATGCCGTTCGGGATGGAAGGCACCTGTCCTGCCAGAACCTGCAGATCCGGTTCCGATACTGTAATGATAAAGCCCAGCAGAAAGGAAAGGGAAACGATCAGCGTCAGTTTTTTACTTTTTGTCATGCAGGTGCCGACCTTTTCGCCCATGGGAGTCATGGAAAGCTCCGCGCCCAGTGTGAAAAACATCATGCCGAGAACCAGCAGGACGGCTCCGATCAGGAAACATAAAAGAATACTCGGAGAGATCGGCGCAACGGAAAAACAGAGAATGAGGACGATCACAATGATCGGCAGCACAGCGACCAGCGCTTCCCGTAATTTTTCCATCAGTTTGTCGCGTAAAATGATTTTTGTCCGCAAAGGGCCACCTCGATTCATGAGAATAAAAGCTTCTTAGAATATGATATAATAACCCCAAAAGAAAAGCAAGCGACTTGCGGAGCGTGCGGGAAAATGCTATGATTGTGAACGGAGAGAAGAATGTTATGCAAAACAGAATGATAGAGACGAATTTAATTGATGAAGACATAAAAATAGAGGGTTCCCTGCGGCCGCAGACCTTGGTTGACTATATTGGTCAGGAGAAAGTGAAGAATAATCTCAGGGTCTATATTGAGGCGGCGAAGCAGAGGGGGGACGCTTTGGATCATGTACTTTTTTACGGACCTCCCGGGCTTGGAAAAACCACCCTTGCAGGCATTATTGCCAATGAAATGGGTGTGCATATGAAGGTTACAAGCGGCCCGGCCATTGAGAAGCCGGGAGAGATGGCGGCGATCCTGAATAATTTACAGGAGGGGGATCTGCTCTTTGTGGATGAGATACACCGACTGAACCGACAGGTGGAGGAAGTTTTATATCCGGCCATGGAGGATTACGCCATAGATATTATGATCGGCAAGGGGGCGACGGCCCGTTCCATACGTCTTGACCTGCCCCATTTTACGCTGGTAGGCGCAACCACCAGGGCCGGACTGCTCACAGCGCCGCTGCGGGATCGTTTCGGCATGATACACAGGCTGGAATTTTATACGGTGGAAGAATTGAAGGTAATCATCAGACAGTCGGCAAAGAAGCTGGGCGTCACAATCGACGAGAAAGGGGCGGTGGAGCTGGCCAGAAGAAGCCGGGGGACACCCCGCCTTGCAAACCGTATTTTGAAGCGGGTGCGGGACTTTGCGCAGGTAAAGTATGACGGCGCGATTACGGAGGAAGTTGCCAAAGTTGCCCTTGATCTGATGGATGTGGACAAAATGGGGCTGGATCATGTGGATCGGAATATTCTTGTCACCATGATCGAGAAGTTTAAGGGCGGCCCGGTGGGACTTGACACGCTGGCCGCCGCCATCGGGGAAGACGCGGGGACAATCGAGGATGTGTACGAACCCTATCTGATCCAGAACGGATTCCTGAACCGCACGCCAAGGGGCAGAATGGTGACAGATCTGGCGTACCGGCATTTCGGGATTGCGATTCCGTCCTGAGAAAGGACACCTGCCTGCGCAACAGCGTGAAGCATTTGCACGTTTTGTTCCAGAAAAGAGGGATGAAGGTTACATGATAAATTTCAGGAAACGACTGGCGCAGGCCGTTCTTATTCTTGGCTGTCTTGGTGCGCTGTTTCTGTTTTGCGGCGGGTATCAGGCGGGGGAGGAAAGCCCGGCTCTTTCCAAAGCGGTTCGGCAGACGGCGGCGGATGTCGGTTTTCGGAGGCCGGAATACAGCCGGCCCCATCAGGATGCGGACGGCTATTATTTGTTGGAAACAAAAGAGGATTTCCGCTGGTTTATCAGGACGGCCAGAGAAAACGATCCGGCGGTAAATGTCCGCCTTGCGGCGGATATCGCCCTGAATGATACGAAAGGATGGGAAAATTGGGCGGATACGCCGCCTGATTACGAATATGCGCCGGTTGACCATTACAGCGGGCATTTTGACGGTAACGGCCATGCGCTGGAGGGGTACTATGCGGTCAACGGGAACTGGCTGGGGTTTCTTTTTACCATATTGGAGGAGGACGCCAGAATTACCGACCTCACTATCCGAAACAGCCTGTTTCAGACCACCTGTGAGGACTGCGCCTACGAAAACCATGACGGCGAAATGGACGTGGTTACCGCTTCCGCCCTTTGCTATGCCAACTACGGCCTGATTGAGAACTGCCATGTGGAGGCAAGGGTCATTGGGGCGTGGGAGGCGGGCGGCATTGTGGGCATGAATTACGGACAGATGAGCGGCTGCAAATTTACGGGAACGGTGGAGGCCGGTGCGGATCAGGGCACGGAAGCGCCGGAAAAAGGTTTGGCCGTCAATACCCTCTATGCAGGCGGCATCTGCCGCTACAATCAGGGAAGCGTCAAGGATTGCGTCAATGAGGGGACAGTGGCCCTTGACACCCTTTCCGATGCGTTTCCCGTGTATGATTACGCCGCAGGCGGAATCGTTGGACAGCTGTCCGACGGGGGAAGCATCGAGGCCTGCCGGAATGCGGGAGACGTGACCTCCGTCCAGCTTGCGGGCGGGATCGCGGGCGCAAGCTGGGGCAGGATCTTCCAGTGCCGCAATGACGGGAACGTACATGTCGAACAGGTGGACAGGGAGTATCGAGAAACCCTGATCAGCGCGGGCATCTGCGCTTCCAACGGGGGCAGGATCGTCAACTGCCTGAATGCCGGGGCGGTGACCGTGACCCAAAAATCTCTGGCCTTTAAACCTCCCGTCTATGGAGTTGCCTGCAATACCGTGAATCCCGATAAGGGTACGATTGAAAACAGCTATTATGTGAGGGAAAAGGCAGCGCAGGATTATCGGCTAAGCGGCGTAAATAAGCTTCTCCTTGCTGACGAGGCGGATTTTCCGGATTATATTTCCGGAAAGAAGAAGCGGGAGGAGCGGGACGGCGTCTCCTTTGCGCAATATTACGACGAGGAATTTGCGGATGTCGCGATTTACCCGTTGGACAAACTCCTGAGCGGGGACGTGGAAATGGCGAATGCAATATATGGGGAGGATGTGATCCATCTGGGCTTTGGGCCAAAGGAGGATGTCACCTATGTGGTGCAGCCCGGCGACAGTCTCTGGGGCATTGCGAAGGAATTTTACGGGGATGGGCGGTTTATTGGCAATATATTGTCAGAAAACAGATGGCTGCGTGATGCTGGTTTGCAGCCTGGGCAGGAAATCAGCGTTCAGCACATGGATTTTGCCGTGTACCGCAGACGGGATGAGGAAGGCTTTGGCATTTCCTATTGGGGGCTGCCCTCAGGGGAACGCTTTCCCACCCGCTCCATGGCTTCCAAACCCATTGACTGGTATTACGGCACGATGCGCTTTGAGGCGAATGCCGGGTTAGATACTCTGTGGCCCAAAACCCAAAAAGACCTGGGGCATTTCTTTATCCAGGCGGATGAAATTCATGTCTTTTGCCGGCTGGACGTCAACCCGGATGGGGATTTTCTGGAAGGGCGCTGGGAGGAAGCCAGAGAGCGCATTACACAAAGCGCTGCCGCCAACTGTGGAGAGTCTGCGGAGTGTTTCGAGTTTAAGCGTTATGACATGGATAACGGGGAGAGCCTTTACACGTATTCTTTCGTGCTCTTTAAAAAGGAAGAACGGCTTTTATGCACCGTCGCTTACCGGCTTTGCGACAATTTGCTGGCGGAATTTATCGGAGTGGAGCCTCTGGAAGCCTATGAGAGTGTCGCGTGCCAGGACCTGAGAAAGCATGAAGTGATGGCCCGCGTGCCTTATATGGCGGCGGTTGTGGACACCAGACCGAAAATGGAGGAGGCCCAGTGGGATACGGAAGCTTTTTACGGCAGGGAAAACTGGCCTTTCCCGCAGCTTCACAACCCCTTCGCCCTTGCCCGGGCCTATGACCGGGATGCCGAGTGCGTTCCCTATGTGCTGTTTACAGGGCTGCAGTAGACTGTGTGCTGTGTTCGGAGCGCAGGCGTGCCGGCAAAGAATCATACGCCTGTCATAGGACACCGGACAGCCTGACATAGGGCACTGGAAAGTAGTACTTGAAAATCCGTCTCAGAAAAGCTATAATTGGATTGATAGTGTAAGCACAGCGATGAAGGAGCGCTCCTTATGTCAACAAAAACAGATACAGAAGTGATTATCGCCGGTAAGGTCTTTACACTGAGCGGTTATGAAAGCGAGGAGTACCTGCAGAAGGTGGCTTCTTACATAAACAATAAGATAGCCGAGTATAACAAGATTGACAGCTTTAAACGACAGCCGATGGATACGCAGAATGTGCTGTTACAGTTAAACATAGCGGATGATTATTTTAAGGCGAAAAAGCAGATCGGGATTCTGGAAGAGGATCTTAAGAATAAAAATGACGAAGTGTACGCGTTAAAGCATGATCTGATTGCGGCACAGATGAAGCTGGAAAATACAGAGAAAAATATCAAAAGTCTGCAGGCGGAGGCGAACGAAAATGCGAAACAGATTGTCCGCATGGAGACGGAGCTTAAAGAACGAAAAAAATAAATCGGCAGGGAGCAGATCAAAGGGTCTGCTCCTTTTATGCACACGTCCTCACAGGGAAATCTGCCGTTCGCACGGCATGAGGGCGGCGCAGAGAGCAGGGTGGAACTTCCTGCTTAAAGAAAATGGGATTTGAGGCAGAAAGCATGGTAGTAGATAAGGTGGAGCTTCTGGCTCCGGCAGGAAATTACGACGCCTTTCTGGGGGCGCTGAATGCCGGGGCTGACGCGGTATATCTGGGTGGCGGTCGGTTTGGCGCGAGGGCTTACGCGGATAATTTTGACGATGATCAGATTGTCCGTACGCTTCATGTTGCCCATTTTTACGGAAAAAAGGTCTATCTGACGGTTAATACGCTGTTAAAGGAGCAGGAGCTTGCAGAGCTTACTGCGTTTCTTACGCCCTTTTATGAGGCCGGGCTTGATGGCGTGATTGTACAGGATTTTGGCGTGTTTTCCCATATCAGGCGGGAATTTCCGGCGCTGCCCCTGCATGTGAGCACACAGATGACGGTGACGGGAAAAAGGGGCGCTGCGTTTCTTAAGGAACAGGGAGCGTGCCGCATTGTGCCGGCCAGAGAGCTTTCCTTAAAGGAAGTGCAGAAGATAAAAGAGGAGGCAGGGGTGGAAGTGGAATGCTTCATCCATGGCGCCATGTGTTACTGCTATTCGGGACAGTGCCTTTTCAGCAGTATTCTCGGCGGCAGAAGCGGAAACAGAGGACGGTGCGCCCAGCCCTGCCGTCTCCCCTATACGATTTATGACAGGGAAAAGAGGCTTTCGGGCAGCGGCTACCCCTTAAGCTTAAAAGACATGTGTACCCTGGAATATCTGCCAAAGCTGCTTGCGGCGGGTATTGATTCTTTCAAGATTGAGGGTAGAATGAAGCGGCCGGAGTATGCGGCGGGCGTTACGGCCATTTACCGAAAGTATATTGACCTTTATTACCGGGAAGGGGCGGACAATTATCGCGTGGATCCTGTGGATATGGACAGGCTTCGCAGTCTTTACATCCGTAGTGAGATTCAGACGGGATATTATGAGAGACATAACGGAAAAGAGATGATTACGTTTGGGGCGCCCGGCTACAGCGGGAGCGATGAAACCAATTTAACAAAAATACGTGACAGGTATGTCCGGGAACCTGAAAAAATGCCGGTGCGGATGCAGGCGGCAGTGAAGGTGGGAGAACCGCTGTATCTTGGAATTATGTCGGATCAAGGGCTGTCCGCAGCGGTTTGGGGCGAAACGGTACAGCAGGCGAAAAATGCCCCGCTCACAGAGGCAGAGGTGAGAAAACGGCTCTGCAGGACAGGGGAGAGTCTTCTTTTTGTCTCGGATTGTGAAATTGCCATGGAGGGAGAGGGATTCGTGCCCATCAGGGCGTTAAACGAGCTTCGCCGTAAGGCGGTGGAAGCCTTTGAATCGGTAGTTACGGAAAACAGGAGCGGGCGGCGGCAGGATCGGACTTCCGGGAAGAGGGCGCAGGAAGAAGGTTGTTTATCTGCAAAACCGGCTTCGGAGCATATTCTGCCTGAAAAGGTACGGGCAGTCACGGACTGTCTGGTCAGCACGCTGGAGCAGCTGCGGGCTGTCGTCGAATGGGGGCGCTGCCGCCGCATTTATCTGGAAAGCGACTTATTCCTGAAAGAACGGGATACGATTCTTCGGATGATGACGGACAAAGCTTCCAGAAACGGTACGAAATGGTGTCTTGCCCTGCCATATATTCTCCGAGAATGGGATGAATCTTATCTGGAGCGGCTTGTGGACAGCCTTTCGAACCGGGAAGCGTTGTTTTCCGGCTTTCTTGTTCGGAATCTGGAGGAATTGGCTTTTGTCAGGATGCTGGTTCAAAAGAGTGGGGAGCTTTTTGGCAGTTACGCTTTGATTCCCGACGCAGGGCTCTACAGCTTTAATGCGCAGGCAGTTCGTTTTTTGGCGGAATTTGCAGGAGAAATTACGATTCCCTATGAGCTGAACGCGAAAGAGGCGGCGCGTCTTGTCAGCGCGGCGGCTAAACAGGGTATAGCGGCAAATCTGGTTGTTTACAGCCGCATTCCCATGATGATTACGGCAAACTGTCTGCAAAAGACGGCCGACCTGTGCCGGAAATCCGGGGACAGGCAGGAGCAGCTTGTTTTGAAGGACAGATACGGCGCGGCATTTCCCGTGGTGATAAACTGTGAACACTGTTATAATGTTGTATATAATTCTGTTCCCTATTCTCTGCACGGCGCAGGGAAGGAGCGGGACAGAATCGGTGCGGCGGCTTTCCGTCATGATTTTGTAATGGAGTCAGGGGTGCAGTGCAGGCAGATTTTGGAGGGGAAATTTCCTTTTGAAAGCCATACGGCGGGGCATTGTAAAAGGGGCGTCGAATAACTGTGTGAGAAGAATGCTTAAAATACAGCATTCTCCGTAAAAGTGGAAGATAGGAAAGGATTGTATGGAGTTATATATCACAGAGCTTTCTAAATATTTTATCACCCTGTTCATCGCCTGCTATACGCTGGAATGCTTTCTTGTGTTTCGGTTTCAGGATGAGGAGCAAAGGAAGGGCGGTTACATCCGCCAGAATATCTGGATGTTTTTGGTGCACTTTTCCTGTTTTCTTGTGATCTGCTTTGAGACGGGACAGATTGAGTACCTGCTTTTTTATGTATTGCAGCAGATTTTGCTGTTTTCCACAATTATGCTTTTTCGCATGATTTATCCGAAGGGAAATCTTCTGATTGTCAATAATATGTGTATGCTTTTGAGCGTGGGCTTTGTGATTCTTACAAGACTCTCCTATGAGCGGGCGATCAAGCAGTTTTTTATTGTGACGGCGTCGATTATTATCGGCATGGCGATTCCCTTCTTTATCCGCAATATTAAATTTTTAAAGAGCCTTACCTGGGTTTATGCCGGGGTGGGAATTGCCGCTTTGGGAATCGTACTGATTCTTGGATCGGTGACTTACGGCTCCAAGATATCCTACTCTGTGGCGGGTGTGACGTTCCAGCCGTCCGAGTTTGTCAAAATAGTGTTTGTGTTTTTTGTGGCCAGCGCATTCTGCGAATCCTGGGATTTTTTGCGGGTGGCGGTGACGGCGGTTCTGGCGGGCGCTCATGTGCTGATTCTGGTAGCCTCCAAGGATCTTGGAAGCGCGCTGATCTTTTTTGTGGTTTATGTGTTCATGGTGTTTATCGCTACGGGACGCTGGATCTATCTGTTTTTGGGTGTGGCAGGCGGCTGTGGGGCTGCGGTGGTGGCCTACCGGCTGTTCTCCCATGTACAAGTGAGGGTACAGGCGTGGCGGGATCCTTTCAGCTGTATTGACGATGCCGGATTTCAGATTACCCAGTCTCTGTTCGGCATCAGCAGCGGCGGCTGGTTCGGGCTTGGGCTCTTTCGGGGAAATCCCACGTCGATCCCGCTTGTGGAAGCGGATTTTGTGTTTTCGGCAGTGGCGGAGGAGCTGGGCATTCTCTTTTCCATGTGCATGATTCTGATCTGTATCAGCAGCTTTATTATGTGCATGAATATATCGCTTAAGCTGCAGGACCGCTTTTATAGGCTGATTGCTTTCGGACTGGGCGTTACTTATATTTTTCAGGTGTTTTTGACAGTGGGCGGAGGAACCAAGTTTATTCCCATGACGGGAGTGACGCTTCCCTTTATCAGCTACGGGGGAAGCTCCGTGCTGACCACGCTCATCATGTTTTTTATCATAGAGGGCCTTTATATTATCAGGCGGGATGAAGGAGATAAACGTGCCAAAACCAGAAAAGGACAGAATAAGAGACAAAGAGAGACAAGAGAGGGAGGCCGGCCGAGGCGCAGGGAGTATGAAGAAGAAGCGTAACCGGCAGATTCTGGCAGTTACATGGCTTTTTGTGGGCCTCTTCTTTGCTATGATGGGTTATACATGCCATTATGCGGTTACTCACAGGCAGACGCTCATGAATAACAGCTACAATACCAGACAGGAAATCCTGATTGCCCAGAACAGCAGAGGCTCGATTTATGCGGCGGGCGGGCAGAAGCTGGCGGAAACGGTAACTGACGGGGAAGGGAAGGAGACCAGAGTGTATCCTTATGCCAATATGTTCTCCCATGCGGTCGGATATGCCAGCAACGGAAAGTTCGGTATTGAGGCTTTTGCCAATTATTATTTGATCAATTCCAACACCAGACTTTCCGATAAGGTGGCAAACGACGTGGCGGGAAAAAAGTATCCGGGAGACAGCGTGATCACTACGCTGGATGTGGATTTGCAGAAGATCGCTTACGACTCGCTTGGGATGTACAGTGGGGCGGTGATTGTGTCGGAGCCGTCCACCGGACGGATACTGGCCATGGTGTCCAAGCCGGATTTTGACCCGAATGAAATTGATCAGATATGGGATACGTTAATCAATGATAAGGAAAGCAGCGTACTGTTAAACCGAACGACGCAGGGACTGTATCCGCCCGGCTCCACCTTTAAGATTGTGACGGCGTTGGAATATATCAGGGAAAATCCTGACTCATACAGTCAATTCTCTTTTCAGTGCAACGGACGCTTTACCCATGGAGAAGAGCGGATTAACTGCTACCACGGTACGTCCCACGGGAGCGAAAATTTCACAAAGGCCTTTGCCAAGTCCTGTAATTCCGCTTTTGCCAGCATAGGACTTGAGCTTGATCGGAAGAAATTCGGAAAAACGTTGGACGAGCTTCTGTTTAATCAGGAGCTTAAGGTGGATTTTG
The DNA here is from genome assembly GCA_009774175.1 of Lachnospiraceae bacterium. Lineage (GTDB taxonomy): Bacteria > Bacillota > Clostridia > Lachnospirales > Lachnospiraceae > UBA3282. The sequence goes on from VSNG01000001.1 coordinate 112,493, forward strand.
CTTATAATCAGAGTAAGCTTGCCATGGATGAGAATACCACGGACTCGGATGTAATGCAGGCCGCCATCGGACAGGGGACGACGCAGATTACGCCGCTTGAGCTGAATATGATTACCGCTGCCATTGCCAATGACGGAGAGCTGATGAAACCTTATCTGCTGGATCGGGTAGAAACCGCAGACAGAAGCGTGGTAAAACAGTTTTCGCCGGACTCCTACAAAAGGCTGATGAGCGAGGAAGAAGCGCAGATCATGACGGAGCTGATGGAAGAGGTGGTGAAAAGCGGTACGGGAACAAAGCTGTCGGGACTTTCCTATACGGCGGCTGGAAAGACGGGATCGGCGGAGTATAATAAGGTAAAAAGTGATTCTCATGCATGGTTTACGGGATTTGCGCCGGTAGAAGAGCCGCAGGTATGCGTGACGATTATTATAGAGGGGGCGGGCAGCGGCGGTGATTACGCCGTGCCCATTGCCAAAAGGATTCTGGACGCCTGCTTTGAAGAATAGCGGACGACGCCTAAAAGATAGCTGTTATCGAAAGCTCGGGCTCGGAGGAAAGGTCAAGGAGACTGCCGTCCGCCCGCTCCAGGATGGGCCTGGAAAGAAGATTCCTGTTGCTGATGCTTTTCACCTTCGCCTCCTCATCGTTGCTCAGGCGGACCATGAAGCCAAGCTGGGTGGCCGCAATGTGATAAAGGATGGGCTGCAGGATATTCCTGTCATACTTCGCATAGCCTTCCCGTTCAAAGTTTTCAATGACCTGAAAAGGATTGAGAGGCTGTCTGTAGGTGCGGGCGGAGGTCATTGCCTCGTAAGCGTCTATAACGGCTATGTACTTTGCGTAAATGTCAATTTTGTCGCCCCGCAGTTTGGAAGGATAGCCGGAACCGTCGCAGCGTTCATGGTGCATAAGGGTTGCTTTTATGATGGTTTCGCTGATTTCGGGCTGATCCTTTAATAAATCAAAGCCAAGCATGGTATGGGTTTTCAGCTTGGTATATTCCAGATCCGTCAGTTTTTCGGACTTCCAGAGAAGGTCCTGCGGAAGCTTTAGCTTGCCGATATCGTAAAAGAAACCGCACTGTATCAGCTGCAGCGTATCTTCACCGGAGAGTCCCCACCAAGTGCCAAAAACACCGGCAATCAGCGCCGAATTCAGGCAGTGGGCGTGGGTCATGGAGTCCTCTCTTGGCAGCATATTGTACAAATAGTCAAGGAGAGCCTCGCCGGTTCTGGCACAGCCGGTGATTTTGACATAGATATCCTTGAGCTGGCTGGTGCTTTTCCAGACGCCGGTGGAGACAAAGTTGTTCATAATCCGGGCATAGATGGGCATGCAGTTGTTGTAGGTGAGCTGGAAGGTCTGGAATTCCCTGCTCAGGCGTACTTTTTCAAAGTGGGTGGTGGCGAGGTCGATTTCTTCCTTGACCGGAATGCAGATGATGGAGTGACGCTCCAGCTTTCTGATCACCTTATCATCTACGACAGTATCCTTCGGAAAGATAAGTTCATTCTGATAGTTGAAGATATCTTCGCCGATGATCATACCTTTTTCCAGCGCCATGCGAGCTACATCTTTCATGAAATATCCTCCTATATATTGTGTCAAAAGCCGTTTGTCCGGCAAAAATGACATAGATATGGTACTTTTGATATATAGTATAAAACTTCTGATTGATAAGTCAATCCCCCTTGCGGCGAATTATACGTTAATCTGCGCAGAACGCACAAAAAATGGCGTGGATTGTATTTGGGACATCCGGCGTATGTAAATTGGGTTATGCAAATTAGCAAATTGGCGGGAAATCGGGCATGCAAAGAAAGGAGCGCGGTTTTTAAAATGAGTATCTGTGACACATGCGGCAACTATCAGTACGACGAAGATTATGAGTATTATGTGTGTATGGTGGATCTGGACGAGGACGAAATGAGCCGCTTTTTGCAGGGTGGCAGCTTTGAATGCGCATTCTATCAGCCAGACGATGAGTACAGGATTGTCAGGAAACAGATGTGAACACGCGGAAATTTCTCTGTTTTCTTTGCGGGAAATATGCTAAAATGGCTTTAGTTGTCTGAAAGGGCATGATGCGCGGATGAAATTTTATAAAAATCTCTATATTGGAGATACTGTAAAAAAGCCGGAAAAGGCCATAAAGAAGCTGAAACGCCATAAAAAGCAGCCAGGGCTTTTTGTGATCGTCTACGACAGGGATATCAGCCGTCTTACGATTTATCACAGCCTGATGCTTTCCCAGTGGTATTATAAGGAAAATCCGCCCGGATGTATTGTCGGACTGGCAAACGGCAGGGAGGAGGCTCTTGTTGTGATCGAGCAGATCACGAAGGAGGCGCTTCTGACTACAGGAGAGGTATCCCTTGTGGACTATCTTTCCGGGAAAGATCCGGAAAGCTTTCAGGGCTGACAGGGAATGGGACGGAGCCTGAAAACAGACGCTTGGAGATGAAATGTTACATATTTTGTTACTTATTTTAAAGATTATAGGGATCCTGCTTCTGTGCCTTCTCGGGCTGCTTGTTCTGGGGACTGTCTGCGTGCTTTTTGTGCCGGTGCGTTATCGGATTGAGGCCGAAAGGCGGGAGGGAGAGGGAGAGCCGCCGGTGGCTGTGCGGGTGAAGGTAACCTGGCTGCTGCATTTTATCAATCTGGCCCTTCGATTTGACGGAAGCCTTTTTCTGCGTGCCCGGATTATGGTATTTACCCTGTTTCGTCTGCCCAAAAAGGAAAATCGGAAGAAAAACAGCGTAAAGGAGCAGAGCGGGAAGGGCGAAAATACACAGACGCCGCAAGAGAAGGAGACACAACAGGAGAGCGCGCCGCCGTCCGGGAAGAGGGATGAAACAGCGTATGCGCAGGCGGAGGAGAGTGAAGAAGTAAGACTGACTGAGTCGGTCGAAGAAGAAGCGGAGGAAGAACCGCCCAAATCCCCTTCCATCTGGGACAAGCTTCAGGCCATTCCGGGTATTTTGCGCGGTATTTTCTTAAAAATTAAGAGTCTGATTGAAAATATACAGTACACAATACAGAAGTTCTGTGATAAAATAAAATCTGTGTCGGATACTATAGAGTATTACCGTAAAGTGATTGAGGGAGAAGCCTTCAGGCGCTCTTTCGCGCTGTGTAAGAATGAGCTTTTACGGATAGGAAAGGCTCTGAAACCACAGAAATTTCAGGTACAGCTTCTGATTGGCATGGATGACCCTGCGGCCACTGGTGAAATTCTGGCGGTCTGGGGCATGCTGTACCCTGTTATTGGCGGATATGTGGATGTGGCCGGGGATTTTGAGAGAAAACGACTGGAAGGTCATTTGCTTTTGAAGGGAAAGATACGCTTCTTTACTTTCCTGCGTGTGGCGGTTAAGATTTATTTCAATAAGGATATCAGAAAATTGTATAAGTTGTTGAAAAAGGAGGCAGTGTAAATGGCTGAGAACAATTTTAGCGGTGTGGTGGAATCCCTGATGAAGGGGATGAACGCCGTGATCGGAACCAAGACGGTGGTAGGTGACGCCACTCAGGTTGGAGATACCATCATCCTGCCTTTGGTGGACGTAAGCTTCGGCGTGGGCGCGGGTGCCAGCGCGGGAGATAAGAAAAACGGCGGCGGAGGCGGTTTTTCCGCGAAAATGACGCCCAGTGCGGTGCTGGTGATTAAGAACGGAACTACAAAGCTCGTCAATATTAAAAATCAGGATACGGTTACCAAGGTTCTCGATATGATTCCGGATATTGTGGAGAAGTTCACTGCACCCAAAGAGGAGCTTCCGGACGACGAAGCGGCGGTGGATATCGCGTTCCCGCAGAAGGAAGCGTAACTGCGTATTTCAGGAGAAGTTTATCACTTTTTGGGCGCTGCGGCATATAGTATCATAAGAGCATAAGCAGGGGTAGCCTATGAAAAAAATGATTGGATTTGTGGCGCTGTGTGTTGCAGCCGGTATGCTGATCATGCTTTTTCTGGTAAACCGTTTCCTGGGATTTCTGCTGATTGTGCTGCTTTTGCTGATCGGATACAGTTTTTTTTTCTGCTGACAGAAGGATATGAGGATTACAATGGAAAATTTGGGAGAAATACTTTCAGATGGGGAACAGACTGTGGATTCCCTACAGGAATTAAAAGCCTGGCTTTTTCAGGAGAATATCAGAATTACGACGGCTTCCGCCGAGCTTGAGGAGAAACAGGAGCGGTTCGAGCGGGAGAAAGAGCAGTTTAAGGCGGAAATGAAGAGCTTACACCAAAAGATGTCCGCTGAGCAGAGGCGGCTTCGGGAGGACGATCAGCTTGTCAGTGAAAAGCTGAAAATAATTAAGGACGGTTTTCAAAAGCTGGATATGGACCGCAGGAGACTTGACAGAGAATGGGCGAGACTTGCGGCGGAGAAGGAGATTATGGAGGAACGGGGCTATTTTGATTATGACGCAGGTCCTGAGACCGGTCTCTTTTTCCACGGCGTTAATAATCCCATGACCCTTAAGAAACGCTACAAGGATCTGACGAAAATTTTCCATCCGGACAATGTGGCGGGAGACACGCAGGTGCTTCAGCGGATTAACAGAGAGTACGAACGTTTAAAAAGAGAGTATGAAAAATATAAGCAGGCTTAGCGAATGCTACAGCCTGCTTCTTTTGGCATAACCAATTCAGTTTTAAAATTATGCGCGTTCAACTGCGCCGGATCTTAAGCAGCGCGTGCACACGTGAAGCTTCTTGCTTGCGCCATTCACCTTACATTTCACGTTCTGAATGTTGGAATTCCAGATTCTGTTCGATCTTCTATGAGAATGGCTGACGTTATTTCCGAAATGAGCGCCCTTACCACAAATATCACATTTAGCCATCTTTGCACCTCCTAACGAATATGGTATTATACTTAAAATCAAGACTGAAAATCAGTCACGCAATCGAGCTTACTCGATTTGTGCTTCAAGCAACATTTGTATAATAGCAGAAAGTGAAAGAGATTGCAAGTACAAATTATAGTTTTTTTCGGTTTCTTTTTTATGGATGTCGGGTTATAATAGTAGTATATTTTTAGCATAATAGGAGGTAGTCTATGAAAGTCTCTTCAATGGATACCCATATGGGAAATATCTCGATTGACCAGGAAGTGATTGCGCAGTATGCGGGCACTGTGGCGATGGAGTGTTTCGGTGTGGTCGGTATGGCGAGCATGAGCGTCAGGGACGGACTTGTGAAGCTGCTCAAAAAGGACAGCATGACGCGTGGCATACAGGTTTTTTTGAATAACAACAAGCTCACCATCAACTTTCATATTATTGTATCTTACGGTGTGAGTATTCTTGCGGTATCAGATAACCTGATTGACAGCGTGAAGTATAAAGTGGAGGAGTTTGCCGGAATAGAAGTGGAAAAGATCAATATTTTCGTAGAGGGTGTGAGGGTAATCGACTAAACGCTTCCGAAAAAGGGTTGAGGCTTTTACAAGTAAGGGAGGACGATAAGGTGGATTCAAATACGATAGATGCCGGATTGATGGCCAGAATGTTTTTGGCCGGGGCGAAAAATCTTGAGAGCAGAAAAGACTGGATTAATGAGTTAAATGTTTTTCCTGTGCCGGACGGCGACACAGGTACGAATATGACAATGACGATTATGGCGGCGGCAAGAGAGGTGTCCGCTCTTTACGACGTGGGAGATATTGATATGGTTTCCCTGTGTAAGGCGATTTCTTCCGGCTCCTTAAGGGGAGCAAGAGGAAACTCCGGCGTTATTCTTTCTCAGCTTTTCAGGGGATTTACGAAGGGCGTGAAAGAATGTCAGGAGATTACGATTCCTGTTCTTGCCGCCGCTTTTGAGAAAGCGGTGGAAACGGCTTATAAGGCGGTTATGAAGCCAAAGGAAGGCACGATTCTGACTGTAGCAAAGGGCGGCGCGGTAAAGGCGAGGGAGCTGGCCGATGCGGGAATGGAAGATATGTCCGAGTTTTTGGAGCAGGTGATCGCCTATGCGGACGAGGTGCTTTCCAAAACGCCGGAGATGTTACCGGTTTTGAAGCAGGCCGGGGTTGTTGACTCTGGCGGTCAAGGGCTGATGCAGGTCTTAAAGGGGGCTTATGACGCCTATCTTGGCAAGGAAATCGACCTGACGGTAGACAGGAAAGCGGCGTCTTTAGACAGCGGCTCCGGTAAGCCTTCTTTTGAGGCCCAGGCCGGCGCTGAGATCAAATTCGGTTACTGCACTGAGTTTATTATTATGCTGAACAAGGTGTTTAATATCAAGACGGAGATGGATTTTAAGGCGTATCTGGAATCCATCGGAGATTCCATTGTAGTGGTTGCGGACGAGGACGTGGTAAAGGTGCATGTACATACCAACGATCCCGGTCTTGCCATCCAGAAGGCCTTAAAGTATGGTGCGCTTTCCAATATGAAAATTGACAACATGCGTCTGGAACATCAGGAAAAGCTTTTTCAGATGTCCAAGCAGGAAGAAAAGCCGCCCAGAGAGGAGGAGCTTCCCGGACCGAAGAAGGACGTGGGCTTTATCGCTGTCTCCGTGGGAGAGGGAATAGCCGAAATCTTTAAGGGCCTCGGCGTGGATTATATTATTGAAGGCGGCCAGACCATGAATCCAAGTACGGAGGATATGCTGAATGCCATAGATATGGTGAATGCGGATACCGTATTCATTCTTCCGAACAATAAAAACATTATTCTGGCGGCCAATCAGGCACAGTCGCTTGTGAAAGACAAAAAAATCGTGGTCATTCCCACAAAGACCGTTCCACAGGGGATCACGGCGGTGATTAATTATGTGCCGGATCTTTCCGTCTCTGAAAATGAAGAAACCATGCTTGCGGAGATGAAGGCCGTTGCCACAGGGCAGGTGACTTACGCGGTGCGGGATACGAACATCGACGGGCAGGAGATCAGACAGGGCGATTTCATGGGACTTGGCGATCACGGCATTCTTTCCGTGGGAACAGCCATTTCCACGGTGGCCATGGAGATGGTGGAAGCCATGATGTCGGAGGAGAAGGAACTTATCAGTATCTATTACGGCGAAGAGATTACCAGAGAAGATGCCGAAAATCTGAAGAGCCGGATTGCGCAGAAGCATCAGGGCTGTGATATTGAGCTTCAATATGGCGGACAGCCGATTTATTACTATATCATTTCGGCGGAGTAGTTCACATTATGGATATCAAAACATTGAAGGGCGTCGGTGAAAAAACCGCCGCCCTCTTTGAAAAATTGAATATCTGTACGACAGAGGAGCTTGTACACTATTATCCCCGGGATTACGAGCAGTTTTTCGATCCAATTTCCTTAACGGAGGCGCCGGAGGAGGAGCTTGCGGCGGTGGAGGGCAGGATAAGCGGCAATGTGGCCACAAGACGGGTGAAAGGACTGTCCATAACGACCTTTCAGGCCGCATGTGAGGGCGGTGTGCTGCATCTGACCTACTTTAACATGCCCTATCTGAAAAACAGCCTGAAACGGGATGGCACTTATATTTTTCGAGGATGTCTGCACCGCAGGGGAGAGCGTTATGTGATGGAGCAGGCAGGGATCTACAGGCCGGAGGAATACGGGAAGCTGACGGGCTGTATGCAGCCGCGCTACTCCACTACCAGGGGACTGTCCAATCATGCCATTACAAAGGCGGTAAAACAGGCTGTGGGGCTGGTGGATCTTACGAAAGACCCGCTTCCTGAAAAAATACGGGAGGAAGAGGGACTGCCGGGGCTTATGGAGGCTGTCAGCCAGATGCACTTCCCGGCGGACAAAGAAAGTCTGCTTGCGGCCAGATCCCGGCTGGTGTTTGACGAGTTCTTCCGGTTTATTCTGATATTACGCAGGATGGGGGAAGATAATGAGCGGATAAAGTGCGTTCGCCCGATGATAGAGGTCGCGCAGACAAAAAGGCTGGTTGAGGCGCTTCCTTACCGGCTGACCAAGGCGCAGCAGAGGGTGTGGGATGAGATTCGGACGGATATGTCGTCCGACTATGCCATGAACCGGCTGGTGCAGGGGGACGTGGGCTCCGGCAAGACGATTCTGGCCTTTCTGGCACTGGTTATGTGCGCGGCCAATGGCTGTCAGGGAGCCATGATGGCGCCGACGGAGGTTTTGGCAAGACAGCATTATGAAAGCCTGATGAAAATGAACAGGGAATATGATCTGCATTTGCACCCGGTATTGTTGACTGGATCAGTCGGTGCCAGGGACAGAAGAGAAATCTACGCCCGGATAGAGAGTGGAGAGGCGGACGTTGTGATCGGTACTCATGCGCTGATTCAGGAGAAAGTTGCTTACAGGAGTCTGGCTCTTGTCATTACTGACGAACAGCACCGATTCGGGGTCAGACAGCGGGAGAGCCTTGCAAAAAAGGGAGGTTTGTCTGAAAACGAAAAAAACATACATGTGCTTGTCATGAGCGCCACGCCCATTCCCAGGACGCTTGCCATTATTCTGTACGGTGATCTCCATATATCCGTTCTGGATGAAATGCCGGCGGACAGACTGCCCATCAAAAATTGTGTGGTAAACACATCGTATCGAAATACGGCCTATAAATTTATTGAAAAAGAGGTCGGACAGGGGAGGCAGGTTTACGTGATCTGTCCTCTGGTGGAAGAAGGAGAGTCGCCGGAGCTGGAGGATGTGGCATCCTACGCAAAGAAACTCAAAAGCGCGCTTCCGGAAACGGTTCGCATCGGGATTTTGCACGGCAGGATGCGGCCTGCCCAGAAGAACAGGGTTATGGAAGACTTTGAGGCCCATAATATTGACGTTCTGGTGTCCACTACGGTAATCGAGGTGGGGATTAATGTGCCCAATGCCACGGTGATGTTAGTGGAAAACGCGGAGCGGTTCGGGCTTGCTCAGCTACATCAGCTGCGGGGCCGTGTGGGCCGTGGGGATAAGCAGTCTTACTGTATTTTTATCAGCAAGTCCCAGAATGCCCATACTATGGACAGATTGAAAATATTAAACGAATCCAACGACGGTTTTTACATTGCGGGAAAGGATTTGTCGCTGCGGGGGCCGGGAGACCTGTTCGGGATCAGGCAGAGCGGAGATATGCGCTTTACGCTGGGGGATATTTACAGGGATGCGTCCATCCTGCAAAGGGCCAGCGAATGGGCTGACCGGGTTCTTACGGAGGATAGAAATCTGGACGGGCCGGAGTATGCCGTTCTTCGGGAAGCCCTGTCTGAACAGGAAATAAATGAGGTTGACTTTAGAAGTATCTGACGGTAAACTCATGGAAGAGGAATCGGAGGTTAATATGGCGAAAAAAATTGCAGTGATAACAGACAGTAACAGCGGCATTACCCAGTCTCAGGCAAAGGAGCTTGGAATTTATGTGGTGCCCATGCCTTTTATGATTAATGAAGAGCCTTTTTACGAGGATATTACGCTGACACAGGAACAGTTTTATCAGAGATTATCTGACAATGCAGATGTCATTACCAGTCAGCCGAGCCCGGAAGAGGTAATGAAGCTTTGGGATGAAGTCCTTGAAAGTCACGACGAGATCGTGCATATTCCCATGTCCAGCGGGCTCAGCGGTTCCTGCCAGAGCGCGCGGATGCTTGCGCAGGACTATGAAGGCCGGGTGCAGGTGGTCAATAACCAGCGGATATCCGTGACCCAGAGACAGTCGGCTCTGGACGCCCTTGCCCTGATAGATAAGGGGATGGATGCCGCGTCGGTCAGGGAAGCTCTGGAGGCGGATAAATTTAACTCAAGCATCTATATTATGCTGGATACACTGTATTATCTGAAAAAGGGAGGCAGAATTACGCCTGCTGCTGCTGCGCTCGGCACGATTCTGCGTCTGAAACCTGTTTTGCAGATTCAGGGCGAGAAGCTGGATGCCTTTGCAAAGGCGAGAACGGTTTCACAGGGAAAGACCATTATGCTGAATGCGATCAAAACGGATATGGAGAAGCGTTTTGGCGGTGCGGCCGCCGACAATATCTGGCTGCAGATCGCCTATACCTACGACAGAGAGGCGGCGGAGCAGTTTAAGGCGCAGGTAGAAGAGGCTTTTCCGGGATTTGACGTGCATATGGATCCGCTGTCCTTAAGCATTGCCTGCCACATTGGGCCGGGGGCTCTGGCGCTGGCGTGCTGCAAGCGACTAAGCGCTTCGCAAATAAGCTAGAGAATGCTTTGCATTCTCCGTCGGACAAGAAGCGGATTCTTTGTACTCTCTGCGGGCTGAGAAACGGGCGTTCAAACCGGGAAAGCGAATGCGGCGGATAGAAAAATAATGGAGAAATGGAATTGGCGAACGAAAACGAGATGGAACTGGCGCGACAAGATGAATATTTGGAAAAATGCCGGACGCATGTGGCGGCTTTTCAGGCGGAATATGGACGGCAGCCGAAAGCCTGTGTGACTACCTTTGGCTGTCAGATGAATGCCAGAGACTCCGAAAAGCTGTCGGGAATTCTGGCGGCGGCAGGGTATGACCTTACCGATTCGGAGGAGGAGGCGGATTTTGTTCTCTACAATACCTGTACGGTGCGTGATAACGCCAATCAGCGGGTTTATGGGCGGCTTGGCTATCTCAACAGCCTGAAAAAAAAGAAGCCTCATTTAAAAATTGCGCTTTGCGGCTGCATGATGCAGGAACAGGCCGTGATTGATAAAATACAGAAAAGCTATCGGTTTGTGGATCTGATTTTCGGGACCCACAATCTTTTTCAGTTTGCGAAACTTCTTTCCGAGACGCTTGTATCTGAGAAAATGGTAGTGGACGTCTGGGAGGGGACAGATAAAATCCTTGAGAATCTTCCTGTAAAACGCAAATATTACTATAAATCCGGCGTAAATATCATGTTTGGATGCAATAATTTTTGCAGTTACTGTATCGTGCCCTATGTGCGCGGACGGGAACGGAGCAGGGAGCCGGAGGAAATTATTTCAGAAATTGAAAAGCTGGCGGAAGACGGCGTGGTTGAGGTCATGCTGCTTGGCCAGAACGTCAATTCCTATGGTAAAAATCTGGAACATCCCATTACCTTTGCGGAGCTGCTTCGCAGGGTGGACAGGGTTGAGGGACTTCGTCGGATTCGTTTTATGACTTCTCATCCAAAGGATTTATCGGACGAGCTTATTGAGGTGATGCGGCAGTCAACGAAAATCAGCCGGCATCTGCATCTGCCGTTACAGTCGGGCTCAAACCGTATTTTGGAGGCCATGAACAGACGCTATACGAAGGAGCAGTATCTGGCGCTGGTGGAGAAGATCAGGCATGCTATCCCGGATATTGCCATCACCACCGATATTATAGTGGGATTTCCGGGGGAAACGCCGGAGGATGTGGAAGAAACCATAGACGTGGTGCGGCGGGTGCAGTTTGACAATGCCTTTACCTTTATTTATTCACCGCGGACAGGCACCCCTGCGGCGGCCATGGAAAATCAGGTGCCGCAGGAGAGAGCGCACGAGAGCTTCGACAGGCTGCTTGCTGCGGTACAGGAGACGGCCAGGGAACGGGCAGCCCTCTTGCAGGGAAAAGTGATGGAAGCCCTTGTGGAAGAAATGAACGAACAGGATCCGGCCTTTGTAACAGGAAGGCTTTCCAATAATATGCTGGTGCATTTTAAGGCGGACAGAAGGTTAGTCGGAAAATTTGTCATGGTAGCGCTGGATGCCTGCCATGGGTTTTACTATACGGGACGGATGGTTGACCAGATAGGTCAGTCCCAACATACGAGATTAGGAAAGATGGTTGATAACCAATGGCTGAACTGACACCTATGATGAAGCAGTATTTGGATACCAAGAAGGAGTATCAGGACTGTATTTTGTTTTACAGACTGGGAGATTTCTATGAAATGTTCTTTGAGGACGCGCTTACGGCTTCCAGAGAACTGGAAATTACCCTGACGGGAAAAAGCTGCGGACAGGAAGAACGCGCGCCTATGTGCGGCGTCCCTTATCACGCGGTGGACAGTTATTTGAATAAACTGGTTTCCAAGGGATATAAGGTTGCCATCTGCGAGCAGGTGGAGGATCCCAAAAGCGCAAAAGGGATTGTAAAAAGGGAAGTGATCCGCATTGTAACGCCGGGCACGAACCTGAATACGCAGGCTCTTGACGACACAAAGAATAATTATCTTCTCTGCGTAACCTATTTTCCCGGAAAAATCGGCGTTTCGGTGGCGGATGTGACAACGGGGGATTATTATCTGACAGAGGTGGAGGACATTAGAAAGCTTCAGGATGAGATTAACAAATATGCGCCCTCCGAGGTGATTTGTAACGAGCCTTTCTTTGTCAGCGGATATGATATCGAGGATTTAAAGAACCGGCTGAATGTGTCCGTCTACTCTCTGGCGCCTCACTATTTTGATGAGGACGGCTGCAGGAAGACACTGATGCGCCATTTCCATGTGAATACGCTGGGTGGGCTTGGAATCGGGGATTTTCCGACAGGTATGATCGCGGCAGGCGCCTTATTGCAGTATCTTTACGAGACGCAGAAGACGTCTCTTTCTCATTTTGTGCATATATATCCGTATCTTTGCAGTAAATATATGCTTCTGGACAGTTCTACAAGACGGAATCTGGAGCTGGTCGAGACGCTGCGGGAGAAGCAGAAGAAAGGCTCCTTACTGGGGGTGCTGGATCGAACGAAGACGGCCATGGGCGGACGGCTTCTGCGCAAGTATATCGAACAGCCGTTAATAGACCGGGAACGGATTGGAAAGCGTCTGGACGCCGTGGAAGAACTGGGCAAAAGAAGCGTCGACAGGGAAGAGCTGCGGGAGTATCTGCACGTCATATATGATCTTGAGAGACTGCTCGGAAGGATCAGCTATAAAACCGCCAATCCAAGGGATATGATTGCACTCAGAAATTCTCTGGCTATGCTGCCGTCCTTAAAGTCTGTGCTTGTGGATTTTGAAGCGCCGCTTCTTGTTGAAATCCGTGAGAATATGGATGCCCTTTCCGATATTCACAAGCTGATCGACGACGCGATTACGGAGGATGCGCCGATTGCCGTCAGGGAAGGCGGTATTATCAGGGAGGGGTTTCATGAGACCATCGACGCCCTGAAAAAAGCGAAAACAGACGGAAAGAAGTGGCTGGCGCAGCTGGAAGAGGAAGACCGGGAACGGACGGGGATCAGAAACCTGCGCATTAAGTACAATAAGGTGTTCGGTTATTATTTTGAAGTGACCAATTCCTACAGGGATCAGGTGCCGGAGGATTATGTGCGCAAGCAGACCCTTGCCAATGCCGAGCGGTATACGACGCCCCGGCTGAAGGAACTGGAGGACTCCATTCTAAATGCCGAGGACAAGCTTTTCGGCCTGGAATACGATCTGTTCTGCGAGATCAGGGAGACCATTGCCGGTGAGGTGGAGCGGATTCAGAAAACCGCCCGGGCCGTGGCAAGACTGGATGTGTTTGCCTCCCTTGCCTTTGTGGCGGAGCAGAATCATTATGTAAGGCCATCCCTGAACGAAAAGGGCGTGATTGACATTAAGGAGGGCCGCCATCCCGTAGTGGAGCAGATGATTCAGAACGATATGTTCATTTCAAACGATACCTATCTGGACGATAAAAAGCATTGTATCGCTGTAATCACAGGCCCCAATATGGCCGGAAAATCAACCTATATGCGGCAGGTGGCGCTGATTGTGCTGATGACACAGATCGGCTCCTTCGTGCCGGCTAAAAAGGCGGATGTGGGAATTGTGGATCGTATTTTTACAAGAGTGGGCGCCTCTGACGATCTGGCAAGCGGGCAGTCAACCTTCATGGTGGAGATGAACGAGGTAGCCAATATTCTAAGGAACGCAACGCCGGACAGTCTGCTGGTACTGGATGAGATCGGGCGCGGCACGTCCACCTTTGACGGGTTAAGCATTGCCTGGGCCGTGATAGAGCATATCAGCAACCGCAGGATTCTGGGGGCAAAGACGCTGTTTGCCACCCATTATCATGAGCTGACGGAGCTGGAAGGCAAGATGGATAATGTGAACAACTACTGCATTGCCGTCAAGGAGAAGGGCGACGACATTGTATTTTTGAGAAAGATCGTGAAGGGCGGGGCGGATAAGAGCTACGGCATTCAGGTGGCGAAACTGGCGGGCGTGCCGGATATGGTGATTGACCGCGCAAAGGAAATCGTGGAACAGCTGAGCGACAACGACATCACAGAAAAGGTGCAGAGTATAGAAGTCGATCGGGGAAAGGCCGAAAAACGTAAAAGCGTCAGATATGACGAAGTGGATCTGGAACAGATTTCCCTGTTTGACACCGTGACCGACGAGGATGTAGTGAAGGAGCTTACGGAAATCGACGTAAGCAACCTGACGCCGGTGGATGCGCTGAACACGCTGTACCGGCTGCAAAATAAACTGAAAAACCGATGGGGTACTGTGTGAGAAATATTTCTCACACGGTTGACGTGAACAGGGCAGGAACAGGGGGCGGGCTGACAGTGGCGAAAATTAACATATTGGACAATCAGACGATAGATAAGATCGCCGCTGGCGAAGTGGTGGAACGGCCTTCCAGCGTGGTGAAGGAGCTGGTGGAAAACGCCATGGATGCGGGCGCGGACGCTGTCACGGTGGAAATCAGGGACGGCGGCACTACCTTGATCCGTGTGACTGACAACGGCAGCGGTATCGAGAAATCTCAGGTGGAACACGCCTTTTTGCGTCATGCCACCAGTAAGATTTCCTCCGCCGACGACTTGACCAGATTGGTCAGTCTTGGGTTCCGGGGAGAAGCGCTGGCCAGTATTGCGGCAGTGGCGCAGGTGGAGCTGATCACCAAAACGCCCGAGGAGCTGACCGGGATGCGGCTGGTTGTTGAGGGCGGAAACGTGGCGGAACGGGAGGAAATCGGCGCTCCCCAGGGGACAACCCTGATCGTGCGGAATCTTTTTTATAACACGCCGCCCCGGAAAAAGTTTTTGAAGCAGCCAAGGACAGAGGGCTCTTATGTAGCGGATCTGATGGAGCATCTTGCCATGTCGAATCCGAAAGTCTCCTTTAAATTCCTTTTAAACGGACAAAATCGGTTTTACACAACAGGAAGCGGCGATCTGCGTGAGATTGTCTATCGGATTTACGGCAAGGAGATCGCCTCCGCGCTTACGGACTTTCGATATGAGAGGGAGGGTCTGACGGTGACGGGACTTCTTGGCCAGCCCGTGATCAACAGGGCGAACCGTTCTTATGAGATTTTCTATATCAACGGCAGATACATCAGAAGCACTCTGATCAGCAAGGCCGTAGAGGAGGGATACCGGGAATATCTGATGCAGCACAAGTTTCCCTTTTGTATTCTGCATTTTCAGGTAGATACGGAAAAAGTGGATGTGAATGTACATCCCTCCAAAATGGAGGTGCGTATTGCGGACGGTCCCGCCTTTTACGAAGAGGTGCGCGCCGCCGTAGAGGCGGCCCTTCGGGAACGGGAAATGATTCCCCAGGTGAGCCTGTCTTCTGATAAGGAGCTTCGCGCAGAGGAAAAAAGGAACAGGGAATGCGAAGCCCGCAGCCGGGCGGCCGCGCCCGAGCCTTTCGAAACAAGACAAATAAATTATGTAAACCAACTGGCGGCGGTAATGAAAGAGGAGCAGGCAGGCGTTCTGCGGCAGACCACAGCCTATCAGACGACGGATACTGCCCATATAGACTCAGGATGGTCGGAATCAGCGGTGGCGGATACGACGACGGAAAAAACGGCGGTGGGCGCAGGGAACGTAGGGGAAACGGGCTCGGAAATTCCCGCGGGTCGGCCCGAACAGATGGCATTATTTGAGGATCGGGTTTTATCGGCCGGAGCCAGACAGCAGTATGAGATTATTGGACAGCTTTTCGAGACCTACTGGCTGATTTCCTATCAGGAAAAGCTGCTGATCGTGGATCAGCACGCGGCCCATGAAAAGGTCAGGTATGAGCGCCTGATGCGGCATTTTAACGAGAAGGACATTGTTTCCCAGAGTATCAGCCCTCCGGTGATTCTGACCTTAAACAACAGAGAAAAGGAGTGCTATCTTCTGCATGAGGAGATTTTTGCCTCTCTTGGGTTTGAGATCGAGGCCTTCGGCGGGAACGAATATACGATCCGGGGCGTGCCCATGGATCTTTACGGCTATACGGAGGAGACGTTTTTCTATGAAATACTGGACGAACTGGCGGCAGAGCCGGTGACAGGCGCGCCGGAGAGCGTTCGAAGCCGTATTGCCACCATGGCCTGCAAGGCGGCGGTTAAAGGCAGTATGCGGCTGGACAGGCAGGAAATAGAAGCCCTGCTTGACGAGCTTCTTACGCTGGATAATCCCTACAACTGCCCCCATGGAAGGCCTACCATCGTTTCCATGAGCAAATATGAGATTGAAAAGAAGTTTAAGAGGATCGTTTAAGGAGGGAAGATAAGCGAATGGAAAAGAGACCTCTGGTGATTCTTACAGGGCCGACGGCGGTGGGGAAGACGGCGCTTTCCGTGGCGTTTGCGAAGGCCATAAACGGAGAGATCATTTCCGCCGACTCCATGCAGGTGTACCGCCATATGGACATTGGCTCCGCCAAGGTGACGAAAGAGGAGATGGAGGGCGTGCCCCATCACCTGATTGATGTGCTGGAGCCTGCGGAGGAATTTAATGTTGTGCTGTTTCAGAGGATGGCGCGGCAGGCGGCGGAGGAAATAGAGAGCCGGGGCCATATTCCCATCCTTGTGGGAGGCACCGGTTTTTATATTCAGGCGCTGCTTTATAATATAGACTTTGCGGAAAATGACGAGGACAGGCGGCTTCGGCGTTCTCTGGAGGAGATCGCAAAGGAGCAGGGGGCGTCGGCGCTTTATGAGAAACTGCGTGCGGTGGATCCGGAATCCTGCGAAATCATACATGCCAACAATGTAAAGCGGGTGATCCGCGCCATCGAGTTTTACGAGAAGACGGGAAAAAAGATATCGGCGCACAATCGGGAGCAGAGACAGAATATTTCCCCCTACCGCTTCGCCTATTTTGTGCTGAACGACGACAGGGAAAAAATTTACCGGCAGATTGACCAGCGGGTGGATCTTATGATGGAACGGGGACTGGTGGAAGAAGTGCGCGCTTTGCGGGCCATGGGGTGCAGCCGGGGTATGGTATCCATGCAGGGACTGGGATATAAGGAGATTTTGTCTTACCTAGAGGGAGAGATATCGCAGGAAGAGGCTGTTTACCTGATAAAACGGGATACGAGACACTTTGCGAAAAGACAGCTCACCTGGTTTAAGCGCGAAAAAGAGGTAACGTGGATAGAAAAAAACGTTTTTGACTATAGCAGTCAAAATATGCTGGCTTTCATGCAGGATTTCCTGCACGAAAAAGGGATTATCCTGTAAGGATTTGTCGAAAAAATTTAATGGAATTTATACAAAATGCACAAAGCAAATTTATGATGAAATGGAGATTCCGATGACACAGTTATATGAGCAGTATAAAAAATTGGGCATTTCAGAGGAGGTGTACCGCTTCGGGGAGGAGATTCTTGCCTCTCTTTCTGCCCGGTTTACCCGGATTGATCAAAATGCAGAGTACAATCAGCTTAAGGTGATACGCGCCATGCAGGCGGCAAATGTGAGCGAGGCCTGTCTTTTGGGTACAACCGGCTACGGCTACAATGATTTGGGGCGCGATACGCTGGAAAAGGTGTATGCCGCTGTCTTTGAGACCCAGGATGCGCTGGTGAGGCCGCAGATTACCTGTGGCACCCACGCCCTTGCCCTTGCGCTTATGAGCAATCTGCGGCCCGGGGACGAGCTTCTTTCACCGGTGGGCAAGCCATATGATACCCTGGAGGAGGTGATCGGCATCCGGCCCTCCGGAGGCTCCCTTGCGGAGTACGGCGTCACGTACAGACAGGTGGATCTTCTGCCTGACGGCGGATTTGACTATGAGGGTATTCGGACAGCTCTGGGGGAACGCACAAAAATGGTTACGATTCAGCGGTCCAAAGGGTATCAGACAAGGCCCACTCTGTCCGTACAAAGGATTGGCGAGCTGATTGCTTTTGTGAAGCAGATTAAGCCGGATGTGCTTGTGATGGTGGATAACTGTTACGGTGAGTTCGTGGAGACGGCGGAGCCTTCTCAGGTGGGAGCGGACATGGTGGTGGGCTCCCTGATCAAGAATCCCGGCGGCGGGCTTGCTCCCATCGGCGGCTACATTGCGGGAAAGAAGGAATGCGTGGAAAACGCGGCCTGCCGACTGACTTCTCCGGGTCTTGCCAAGGAAGTGGGGGCGTCTCTTGGCGTACTTCCCGCTTTTTATCAGGGACTGTTTCTTGCGCCGACAGTGACGGCATCCGCCCTCAAAGGGGCAATTTTTGCTGCGAATATATATGAGAAACTGGGTTTTTCCGTGGTGCCGGACGGACAGGAAAGCCGTCACGATATCATTCAGGCAGTGACTTTCGGCTCGCCGGAGGGCGTCATTGCTTTCTGCGAGGGGATTCAGGCCGCGGCGCCGGTGGACAGCTTTGTGAAGCCGGAGCCCTGGGACATGCCCGGATATGATTCCAAAGTCATTATGGCGGCAGGGGCTTTTGTGTCCGGCTCCTCCATCGAGCTTTCCGCCGACGGGCCAATAGCGCCGCCCTATGCGGTCTATTTTCAGGGAGGACTTACTTTTCCCCATGCCAAGCTGGGGATTTTAAAGAGTCTGCAAAATCTGACGGATCAGGGGATCTGCCGTATTTAATGGAAAATATTTCTTTTTTTATGTACATCAAAATCCGATTGTGTTAAAATGAGCGTTGGAGAAAGGAGATTGTACGTTTATGCGCAAAAATAACTGGGCTTGCTTCCTGCTGATTCTGGCCGGAATTGTGATCGGCGGCTTTATCGGAAGTCTCTTTCCCTCCACATGGCTCAACTACGGGCAGTCTTTCGGCCTGTCCCAGCCGCTGGTATTGGATTTTGGTATTTTGAGCGTTACTTTTGCCCTGTCAATTAAGATCACAATAGCAAGCATTTTGGGAATCGCCATGGCGATTATTATATACCGCTTGATTTAGCGTGAAAGGTATTTTTAAAACGCAAACGGCCCGGACTTTTGGAGAGAAGCTGTCGGGAAAGAGATTGCATGAAATCAGGCAAGTATGAGAACAATGAATATTATAGGCAGCAAAATCTTCCATATGAAAAATTTGCCGCCTACGGAAGCGAGAGCCTTACGGATTCGGAGCTTTTGGCGATCCTTCTTCGAACGGGAACGAAGGGGATGAGCGCGCGGGAGCTTGGAGAGCAGGTGCTCACAAGGACCGCGGGCTGTGGAAACGGACTGCTGGGACTGTACCGTATATCCATAAAGGAGCTGCAAAAGATAGAGGGAATCGGGTCGGTCAAGGCGGTGCAGCTTAAGGCTGTGGCGGAACTGGCTAGAAGAATGGCCCGTGCAAAGGCCAAAAATGGACTTTCCTTTCACGATCCGGCGTCGGTTGCAGACTATTACATGGAGCGTTTTCGTCATGAGAGCGTGGAGCATATTCTGCTTTTGCTCTTTGATTCGGGACTTCATCTGATGGGGGAGGAAATGATCTCCAAGGGCACGGCAAACGCCGCGCTTCTGTCTCCCAGAGAAGTCTTTACGCAGGCTTTTCGGTGCGGTGCGGCCAATATTATGCTGCTGCACAATCATCCGGGAGGAGAACCTGTTCCCAGTGAGAACGATCTTCTGATTACAGAGCGGATCGGGAGGACGGGAGAGCTTATGGATATCCCTCTGGTGGATCACATTATACTCGGAGATAATAATTATTTCAGTTTCCGGGAAAGTAAATTACTGGAAAGAAAGGGGTAAATTTACCTTGGCAAACAACGCATTTGGAATCGACCTTGGCACCAGCAATATCAAAATCTATAACCGCGCGGATGATGACGTCTTTGTGGAAAAGAACATGATCGCCATCGAGAATAAAAAGACGCTTTTTGCCTACGGTGACGCGGCTTTTGAGATGTACGAGAAGGCGCCCAGCAATATCAGTATCACCTATCCGTTAAGCAACGGGGTCATCGCGGACATTCAGAACATGGAAACGCTGATTAAATACTTTTTAAACGGCATGATGCGTAATAATGTGCGCCCTGCCGATTATTACATCGCTGTTCCGTGGGATGTGACAGAGGTGGAAAAGCGGGCGTTTAAGGATCTGATCAAGGAATCCAACGTAAAGGCCAGAAAGGTCATGATGGTGGATAAGGCTGTGGCGGACGGTCTGGGCCTTGGCATTGACGTAAAAAATTCTCAGGGTGTTCTTGTAGTGAACGTTGGATTTGATACGACGGAGATTTCCATCCTATCACTGGGCGGCATCGTGTTAAGCCGGCTGATTAAAGTGGGCGGCCGCAAGTTTGACGAGGCGATCAAGGCGGCGGTGCGCCGGGAATACAGCCTGATTATCGGCGGAAAGACGGCGGAAGTTGTGAAGATTTCCCTGACAGAGCTTGAGCAGGAGAGAGAGGGCGCTGTGGTTTACGGCAGGGATATTGTGACGGGACTGCCGGTGGAGAGGGAGATTCCCACCGATCTGGTAAACGAATGCCTGGTAGAGCACTTTAACTCCATCATAGATAATATTAAGGTGATTCTGGAGCGTACCCCGCCGGAGCTGGCGGCGGATATCTACCGGCACGGCGTTTATCTGACGGGCGGCGCGTCTCAGGTGAACAGGCTTGCGCTTCTTCTCAGCAAGGGGACGGGGCTGCAGGTCAATGTTTCCGAGAATCCGGTGACAAGCGTAGCCCTCGGCCTTGGTAAGATCATCAAGGAAGATAACTATAAAACGATAGCTTACGCGATAGAAGGAATGAGCAAATGAGCCCAATCGTAAAGAAAAAAGGAGAGAAATTTACGTTACCCGGTAAATATCTCCTTTTTATTTTAACAATCCTCTGCACGGCCATGGTTCTTCTCACCTTCAATACGAAGGTGTTCAGCGGGCCTCTTTCCGCCGTGGCAGGCTATATTGTGGTTCCCTTCGAGGAGGGAATCAGCGTGGTGGGAAGCTGGCTGTCAGGCCGTTCTGAAGAGCTTGTCCAGATCAGAGAGCTTCTTGCCCAGAATGAACAGCTCAGACAGCGGGTGGATGAGCTGACCATTGAGAACACGAGGCTGCAACAGGATCGCTATGAGCTTACAAATCTGCGGGAGCTTTACAGTCTGGATTCTCAGTATGACGAGTATGAAAAGACAGGAGCCAGAATTATAGCCAGAGATTCCGGGAACTGGTTTTATTCCTTTGTGATCAACAAGGGAGCCGGCGACGGGATAGCTGTTGATATGAACGTAATGGCAGGGAGCGGGCTTGTGGGCCGCGTGGTGGACGTCGGGCCCAACTGGGCGAAGGTGAAATCCATTATCGCGGACGATTCCAATGTGAGCGCCATGGTGCTTTCCAGCTCCGACCGCATGATCGTCTCTGGCAACCTGAAGCTTTACGCCTCGGGCGTCATTGAGTTTGAACAGCTGGTAGACAGCGAGGATGTGGTGGTGGAAGGCGATAAGGTGGTTACTTCCGATATCAGCGATAAGTATCTGCCGGGCATTTTAATCGGCTACATCAATACCATAGCCCCGGACGCGAACAATCTTACCAAGTCCGGCTACATAACGCCGGCGGTGGATTTCGAGCATCTGGAAGAGGTTCTGGTGATCCGACAGCTGAAACAGACGGTTCCTGAGTGAGCTGTGTGAGAAGTAATTCTAAAACTCAGCAGCAGAGGCTGCTTCGCTAAGAATTACTGAGTCTCACACGAGAGAATGCCCAAAATGGGCATTCTCCGAATATAGGGAGAGTTTGCGATGAAGCGTGGTATTATTACCGCATTACTGATTTTCATATGTTTTCTGCTGCAGTGCACGGTGTTTCGGGCGCTGGCCTTTGGCGGTATCGTTCCCAATCTCCTGATTGTGCTGACGGCCTCCTTCGGCTTTATGCGGGGAGAGAAGACGGGACTTGTGATCGGTTTCTTCTGCGGTCTTCTGGTGGATATTTTCTTTGCCAGCGTGATCGGGTTTTATGCGCTTTTATACATGTATATCGGCTATATGAACGGCAAGTTTGCGGCGATTTTTTATCCCCAGGATATCAAACTGCCGGTGGCTTTGATTCTGTGCAGCGATTTTCTTTATGGAATCGGCTGCTATGTAATACTGTTTCTTCTGCGCGGGCGTTTGGAATTTACATACTATGCCCTGCACATTATTTTACCCGAAATTGTGTATACCATTGCGGTTACTCTGGTGTTATATCCCCTGATTCTTTGGATTAACACAGGGCTTGAACGCAGTGAACTGAGGAGCGGAAAGAAGTTTGTTTGAGGAACTGTTAGAGCATTTTAAAGAAAACTTCATGAATATGGTGACTTCGCGCCTGCTTGTCCTGATGATTGTGATTATGGGTATGGGCGGTTATCTCATTTCCCGGATCTTTCAATTACAGATTGTGGACGGGGAGGAGTATTATAACAACTTTCAGCTGAAAATCACAAAGGAGAGAACGCTTCCCGCAACCAGAGGAAATATTCTTGACAGGAATGGGGAACTTCTTGCCTATAATGAACTGGCTTACGCTGTTACCATTGAGGATGTGTACGAGTCCGGCCGAAAAAAGAATGCGAATCTGAATGATACGATCCGCAGGCTGATTGCCATGATTGAGCAGAACGGAGATCATGTGATCAGTAATTTTAATATTGAAATCAACAGGAACGGCGAGTATGTTTACAACGTGGAAGGTACGAGGCTTTTGCGCTTTCTGGCGGATGTTTACGGCTACGCCTCCATTGATGATCTGAAAGAGCGGGAGAAGACGGCGTCCCCCGACGAGGTTATCGAATATCTGTGCAGCACGAGCCGCTATGGAATCGGAGATTACACGGACGACGAGGATTCTTCCAGTTTCGTGGAGGGGCTTGGCTTTTCCAGAGAGGAAGTTCTGAAAATTATCACGATCCGCTATGCCATGAGCGCAAACAGCTATCAGCGTTACATTGCGACCACGGTGGCTGAGAATGTTTCCCAGGAGACGGTAGCCGTTATTATGGAGAATGAAGACAGTCTGGACGGCGTAGACATTGCGGAGGGAACGGTAAGGAAGTATAATGAGAGTATCTATTTTTCCCAGGTGATCGGTTATACGGGAAGAGTGGATCAGGAAGGGCTGCAGGAGCTGCAGGCAAAGGATCCCACATACGACCTGAATGATACTGTGGGAAAATCCGGCATTGAGGCGTCCATGGAGATGGAACTGCAGGGGAAAAAGGGCTCTGAAACCGTCTATGTGGATAATATGGGTAAAGTTGTGGAGACAAGCGACCGGGTAGAGCCCGCAGCGGGAAACGATATTACCCTGACCCTTGACACCGGGCTGCAGAAGGCGTGTTATCATATTCTGGAGGCAAAGCTGGCCAGCATCCTTCTGGCAAATATCCAGAATATCAAAGAGTATACGCCGCCGGAAGGAGGAAGCGGCGGAGCGATTCCCATTCCCATCTATGATGTGTATTATGCCTGCATCAATAATAATGTCATAGATACCTCGCATTTTACTTCGGAGTATGCGGGGGAGACGGAGCAGGCTGTACAGGCGGCTTATCTGGACAAGAAGTCTCGGGTTTTCGCCACACTTCGGGACGAACTGACGGAGAGCTGCTCCCCCTATGAGATACTGACGGAAGAGTATCAGGTTTATGAAAGTTATATAGCTTCCACCCTTTACGAGCGCGATATCCTGATGGAAGATGTGGTCGATACCAAGGATGAGACCTACATTGCGTGGACCAAGGATGAGGTGATCAGCTTAAACGAGTATCTGAATTATGCCATTGCGCAGAATTGGATTAACGTGGCGAAGCTGGATATTGATTCGAGATATTCGGATTCTGTGGAGATTTACAATAAAATACTGGATTATATCTTTGATATTCTGGACCGGGATGTGGATTTTGACAAGAGGATTTACCACTATATGATTTTGAACGATGAGCTTACAGGCGGGCAGATCTGCGAGCTTTTGCTGGAACAGAATGTGGTCGACCCGCCGGAGGAGGAGGTTGCCAGGTTTCATGCGGGCGCGGTTACGCCCTATGGTTTTATCAGGAGCCTTATTGAAAATCTTGATCTTACGCCGGCACAGCTGGCCCTTGACCCCTATTCCGGCTCCATTGTGGTGACGGATGTCAATACGGGAGATACGCTGGCGCTTGCCTCCTATCCGAGTTATGACAATAATCGGATGGCAAACGGCGTGGATGCGGAGTATTTTGCCGCGCTGCAAAACGATCTGTCCCGTCCCATGTTAAACTATGCCACGCAGCAGCGTACGGCTCCCGGATCCACCTTTAAACCGATATCTGCCACAGCCGGGCTGATGGAGGGCGTGATCTCGCTTACGGAAACGATCAACTGCGTAGGCCTTTTTGACAAGGTTCCGACACCGCCTAGCTGCTGGAACAGACATGGCCATGGCCCCTTAAACGTGACGGGAGGCATTCAGCATTCCTGTAACTGGTTTTTTTACGAGGTTGGATACCGCATGAGTATTGTGGGAGATTCCTATAATGACAGTGTGGGATTGCAGAAACTGGCCAAATATGCGGATATGTACGGCTTATCTGAGACTTCCGGCGTGGAGATCGAAGAGTATGCGCCGGACGTCTCCGACCTTGACGCGGTTCGTTCCGCTATCGGCCATGGTACAAACGACTACACTACGGCGGGGCTTGCGCGATACGTTACAACCGTTGCAAACAGCGGAACATGTTATAATCTAACCCTGGTGGACAAGGTGGAGGATCAGAGCGGCGAGCTGATCAGAGAAAATGAAGCAACCGTGAGAAACAGGATTGACATGGATCAGTCCTACTGGAACGCAATCCATACCGGTATGCGTATGGTGGTGGAGAGCAAGAGTTACTTTGCCGATCTGGATGTAAACGTGGCGGGTAAGACGGGTACCGCACAGGAGAACAGAAACCGTCCCAACCATGCGCTTTTTATCAGCTACGCGCCGTATGAAGCTCCTGAGATTTCAGTGACGGTACGTGTGGCAAACGGCTATACATCCGATTATGCGGCGCAGATTGCCAAAGACGTATACGAGTATTATTATGGACTGAAAGATGAAAGTGAAATCATTACCGGTACGGCAAGCACGCTGGCCGGCGGTGTGATAGGCGCCGACTGACGGTATGAGGATAGAGGTGTAAATATGAAAAATGCAGTAATTATTAAAAGTTTTCCTAACGGTCTTACCATTTTTCTGGACAGTGAAATACCTTTTTCGCAGCTTCTGGAAGAGATTGGAATGAAGTTCAGCGAATCCGCCAATTTCTTTAAAGATGCAAGCATGGTGCTTTCTTTTGAGGGAAGGGAGCTTTCCGAGCAGGAGGAACGCCAGATTGTGGATATGATCACAGCCAATTCCAGACTGAACATTGTCTGCATTATGGGAAAGGACAAGGAGACGGACCGCAATTTTTTGAGGGCGTTACAGCAGTTTTCCTTTCATCAGGAGGTGCTCGAAAACGCAGGGCAGTTTTATAAGGGGACGCTTAAGGACGGTCAGATTCTGGAGACGGAGAACAGTATTATCGTGCTGGGCGACGTGTATCCCGGCGCCTGCATCATATCCAGCAAGGATATTGTGGTGCTGGGCGGACTCTATGGACAGGCTTACGCCGGCGGAAATGGCGAGGAGGGTCATTTTGTAGTGGCGCTTGAAATGTCGCCTGAGAAATTGAAGATAGGCGATTTCAAATATAAAACTTCAGAGAAACAGAGCAAATGGTCGATTAAACCGAAAATTCAGCCTAAAATTGCTTATGTGAATGACGCCAGAGTAAAGATTGAGCCGATTACCAAAGAATTACTGAATGACCTGCCCTTTTGAGGCGGCCGAGCCCGCGTAAGCGGTGCTCGTGGAGATAATTCCGCAGGAATTTTCTTCGGTTCAGGGGACGATAACAATTCATCAATGGAGGACTTGCTATGAGTGAAGTGATTGTCGTCACATCAGGGAAAGGCGGGGTGGGAAAGACCACCACCTCTGCAAACGTTGGAACAGGTCTGGCAGCCATGGGAAAAAAGGTCATCCTGATTGATACGGATATCGGCCTGCGCAATCTGGATGTAGTTATGGGGCTGGAAAATCGGATTGTATACAATCTGGTGGATGTAGTGGAGGGAAATTGCAGGATCAAGCAGGCGATTATACGGGACAAGCGTTATCCAACTCTGTTTCTTCTGCCGTCGGCGCAGACCAAGGACAAGAGCGCGGTAAACCCCTCTCAGATGGTACGGATGATAAGTCATCTGCGGGATCAGTTTGACTATATCATTCTGGATTGCCCCGCCGGCATCGAGCAGGGATTTCAAAACGCCATTGCCGGTGCGGACAGGGCGCTTGTAGTGACAACCCCGGAGGTTTCCGCCATTCGGGACGCAGACAGGATTATCGGCCTTCTGGAGGCCAATGAAATACATAGGATGGATCTGATCATTAACCGAATCAGACAGGATATGATCAGGCGCGGCGACATGATGTCTTCGGAGGATGTGGTGGATATTCTGTCACTGCCGCTGATCGGAAGGGTGCCGGACGATGAGAATGTGGTGATAGCCACGAATCAGGGGGAACCGTTAGTCGGAAGCAATACGCTGGCGGGGCAGGCATACCAGAATATCTGCTGCCGGATCATGGGCGAGGAAGTTCCTTTTATGGATTTTGACAGGAACGTGTCGTTCTGGACAAGAGTAACAGGTATTTTCCATAAAGGTTAGGGGGGATCAGTGTGTTTAAAAATCTGCTAAAACGGAAAAGTTCCAGAGAGATAGCAAAAGACCGATTGAAGATTCTGCTTATTTCCGACAGGGTGAACTGCTCTCAGGAGATGATGGAAATGATCAAAAACGATATTGCCAAGGTGATATCCAAGTACATGAAGATAGATACCAAGAGTATGGAGATACAGATCACCCAGACAAGCGGCAAGGGACATGGGATTAAAAATCCTACGCTCTATGCGAATATACCGATTCTTGATTTGAAACAATGAACCGATTAAGCTTCGCTTAATCACGAGAACTGCCTGCGGCAGCCTCGGCGGAGGAAAAGTGTTAAAACAATATCACATCAGAGATTATGACTTTAAATTGATTATGCTTGTGGTGGCGATTACCACCATTGGAATTATGGCCATTGGCAGCGCCAAGGAATCTTTGCAGTCACGACAGATTGCAGGGGCTGTTTTTGGCTTTTTTCTGATGCTCGTCATATCTTTGTTTGATTATTCCGTGCTTCTTCGGTTTTATTGGATTATGTACGCGGTGAATATTATTCTTTTGTGGCTTGTGGGGGCAATCGGCGTGAATGTCAACGGTGCGCAGAGGTGGCTTAATCTGTTCGGCATTCAGTTTCAGCCTTCCGAGACGGCCAAGATACTATTGATTTTATTTTATGCACAGTTTATCATGAGACATAAGGAGGAGATGGGAAGCTTTCGGATTGTGGGCAGCTGCGTGGCGCTGTTTGTGCCGTCGATCTACCTGATTCTCAGTCAGCCGGATCTTTCTACCAGCATTATGGCGGTTATTCTCTTTTGTGTCGTGATGTTTGTGGGCGGTGTGAGCTGGAAATATGTGATTCTTGTGATTTCTGTGGCGGTGCCGGCGTTTATTATTGTGCTGTCACTGATTTTGCAGCCGGATCAGGAGATTATTGACGATTACCAGCAGAGACGTATTCTGGCGTGGCTCTATCCGGACGAATACTCCACCACGGAGGCCTATCAGCAGACCAATTCCAAAATGGCCATCGGCTCCGGCATGCTCTATGGGAAGGGCTACAATACCAACGAGATCAGTTCCGTGAAAAACGGTAATTTTATCTCCGAGGCGGAGACAGACTTTATTTACGCGGTAATCGGAGAGGAATTTGGCTTTGTCGGAGGATGCGCCGTAATTGTTCTGTTGATTTTCATCTCATTTGAATGTATTATGGTAGCTAGGAAGGCAAAAGATCTGGCCGGCACAATTATTGCGGCGGGGGTTGCGGTGTTGGTCGGTTTTCAGGGGATGCTCAATATTGCGGTGGCTACCGGGGCAAGCCCGAACACAGGGATACCGCTTCCGTTTGTAAGCTATGGACTTACTTCGCTTGTGAGTCTCTATATCGGAATCGGTTTTGTACTGAATGTACGACTACAATGTAAAAACGACAGGGGTGTTAGCAAAAATGAATATCGCATTGATCGCACATGATGCAAAGAAAAAACTGATGCAGAATTTCTGTATCGCTTATCGGGGAATTTTAAGTAAAAATGAGCTTTATGCGACGGGGACGACGGGGAGACTGATTGAGGAAGTGACCAATCTGACGATCCATAAGTATCTTGCCGGGCATTTGGGCGGCGCCCAGCAGATTGGCGCGCAGATTGAGCATAATCAGATTGACCTGGTGATCTTTCTCAGAGATCCGCTTTATCCGAAGTCTCACGAGCCGGATGTCAACAATGTGGTTATGCTATGCGACAGGCATAATATTCCGCTTGCCACCAATCTGGCGTCCGCAGAGCTTCTGATCAAATCACTTGATAGAGGAGACCTTGAGTGGCGTGAAATGTACAAATAACAAATCGAGCTGCGCTCGATTACGAGGACTGCTTTCAGCAGCCTCGGCGAAAAAACGAATAAGCAGATGCTGTGCTTTTCTTGCGGCGGCTCTCATGCTTACGGGCTGCGGAGGCACAAAATATGATATGCCTTACGAGGAGCAGGGAAGCGTCAGCAGCTACCAGCTTTTTAATATCGCGAACAGGGAAACCATAGAGCCCTTTGCGAAGGATTTGTGTGTGGCGGCAAAAGACGTGACGGCAGGCGGCCCGGATTTGCAGCAGGTGGGTGCGGCGGCGCTCTTTGATACGAAGGATCTGGAGACGCTGTATGCGAAAAACGCGAACAATCAAATGAATCCCGCCAGCCTGACGAAGGTTATGACGGCGCTGGTGGCGCTGAAACACGGCTCGCCGGACGATATTTATACGGCTTCCGAGAATGTGCTTGTGAAGGAGTCGGGCGCGGTGCTTTGCGGCATAAAGCCGGGAGATAAGATGACCATGGATCAGGCGGTGCACGCTCTTTTGATTGCCTCCGGTAACGACGTTGCCATTCTGATTGCGGAGGGCGTTGCGGGATCCGTGGAAGAATTTGTGGCGCTTATGAATCAGGAAGCGCAGGAAATCGGCGCAACAAACTGTCATTTTATGAATCCAAACGGTCTGACCGAAGAGGGACATTATGTGACAGCTTATGATCTTTATCTGATTTTTCAGGAGGCGCTCAAATACGAGCTGTTTAATCAGATCATACAGATGAATTCCTACAGCACGGTCTATACTGCGTCGAACGGCTCGGAGAAGACCCTGGAAGTGGAAAACTCCAATCTTTTTCTGCGGGGCACATATACGGCTCCTGCAAATGTAACCGTGGTAGGCGGAAAAACCGGTACAACCAACGCGGCGGGACACTGCCTGATCCTGTTGTCCAGAAGCAGCAGCGGCACGCCTTATATTTCCGTTATTCTGAAAGATGAGTCCAGAGAGGGACTGTACACGGATATGGGAAAACTGCTGTCCGTGATCAAATAAGGTAGTTGTTTTTTCAGGGGAATTCCTGTATAATTGGAGACAGGGAAGTTTAATATTTTACAGTAGGAGGGTATCGACATGGTTCAGTTTATTGTAGGCAGGGAAGGAAAAGGTAAGACCAAGCATTTACTGGATAAAGTAAACACAGAGATCAAGGATGTGCAGGGGAATGTCGTGTATCTGGACAAGAGCACGAAGCATATGTTCGAGCTGAATAATAAGATCAGATTGATTGACGTGTCGGATTATCTGGTGACAGACAGCGATGAGTTCATCGGTTTTGTCTGCGGCATCATTTCTCAGGACCATGATTTACAGCAGATGTACTTTGACAGTTTCTTAAAAATTGCATGTATGGAAGCTGATGAGCTGGAGAAGGTTGTCACAAAGATTGAGAAGATCAGCGAGAAGTTCCATGTGGATTTCGTAATCAGCGTATCGCGTGATGAGAGTGAACTTCCCGAAAGCATGCGTAAAAATGTTATTGTATCCCTCTGATATGTACATAACCAATATAAACAGCGCCATAAAACCTCGGAGGTTTCTTCCGGGGTTTTCTTTGCGCAGGCTTTGCACAAGGAAAAAGAGGAGTATCTTCATTGGCGGATAATCGAAATAAGATAACTAAATACAGAAAACCCATTAATCTGAATATCGGCATGATGGTTTTTGCGGTGATTCTCGTTTATGTGGTGATCTGCGTGATCATGTATTTTCGGACGGATCATATTGTCCGCTACAGCGTGCAGGAAGGATCACTGACTTCTAACAGTATTTATAAGGGAATTGCCCTTCGGACAGAACAGGTGGTGACGGGGCAGGACGCCGGCTATGTCAATTATTTTGCCAGAGAAGGGGAACGCACGGCAGTCGGCGACCTTGTCTATACCGTAGATGAAACCGGAAGGCTTTCTGATTACATCAATGCGGGGTCGAATGGGGAGAACTCTCTTTCTGACAGCGACCTTGCCGAGCTCAGAACGGATATTACTGCCTTCATGCACGGTTTTGACCAGAGATATTTTGACGAGGTGTATAATTTCCGGCATAACATGGAGAGTACGGCCATCAAGCTGGCCAATTATAATATTCTGGAAAACGCGGACGCTTTAAACGACGCATCGGGTACGGTGATTATCAATTACCGTTACGCAGCCAACAGCGGCATCGTGCTGTACTCCACGGACGGTTATGAAAACCTGAAACTGGAGGATATGACGGCGGAGCTCTTTGACGAGGAGACCTACGAGCGGAACTATCTTGTTAATAACGGACTGGTGGCCGCCGGTGATCCGGTTTACAAGCTTTCCACGGATGAAGACTGGTCCGTGGTCATCCAGGTGGAAAAGGAACTGGCTGACAGGCTTGTAAATGAGGAAAAGTATGTGGAGGTACGCTTCTTAAAAAACCAGTATACGGCCTGGGGACAGGCGGCCGCGTATACAAACGAGGCCGGAGATACCTTTGTTTCCCTGACGTTTACCAACTCCATGATTACCTTCTGTACCGATCGGTTTCTGGATATAGAGCTTTTGCTGGATGAGGAGACGGGGCTTAAAATTCCCAATTCCGCCATTGTACAAAAGGAGTTTTTCATTGTACCGAAGGCTTATGTGACAAAGGGCGGCAGCAACGGAAACGACGGCGTGCTTTTGGAGACATATAATGAGGAAGGGGAGGCAACGACCCAGTTTGTGGAGACGGAGATCTACGAGGAAACGGAGACGGAATATTATCTGGACGATTCCACGCTCCGCTCTGGAAATTATATTGTCATGCCGGAGACAGGGGAAAAATTTGCGGTCAGCAGAACGGGAACCTTACAGGGCGTATACAATATCAATAAGGGGTACGCAGATTTTAAGCAGATCAGCATCCTGTATGACAATGACGAATATTCCGTAGTGAAGTCTAACACGAATTACGGTTTGAATGTATACGATTATATTGTACTGAACGCCGATATGGTGAAGGATAACGAATTTATTTATGAGTAACCGGCCGCGCGCCGGCATGCAGTCAGTCAGCCAAACGGCGGCGTAATCTTTCGGAATAAGGGGAGATTGATACGATGGGGATTAGAGAGAATCTTGATACGGTGAAACGGCGGATGGAAGAGGCCTGCAAATCCTGCCAAAGAGAGACGTCGGAGGTCAAACTGATTGCCGTAAGCAAGACAAAACCGCTTGCGGATCTGGAGGAAGCCTATACTTACGGCTGCCGTGATTTTGGAGAGAATAAAGTACAGGAGCTGGTGGATAAATATGAAGCGCTGCCGAAAGATATCCGCTGGCATATGATCGGACACTTACAGCGTAACAAGGTGAAATATATTGTGGATAAGGTTTTCCTGATCCACAGTGTGGACTCTCTCAGGCTTGCGCAGGAGATCGAAAAGGAGGCGGCCAAAAAGAACGTAACAGTCAATATCTTGGTGGAAGTGAATGTGGCCGGGGAGGAAAGTAAATTTGGATCGACCGTGGAAGAGGCATGTATTTTGGTATCTGGAATTGCAAGATTACCCCATATTCGGGTGAAAGGGCTTATGACAATAGCGCCATATGTAACGGATGCGGAAGAAAACAGACGGTATTTTGCAAAATTAAAGCAAATTTATGTTGACATAATACATAAAAACATTGATAATGTTTTTATGGAGGAGCTTTCTATGGGAATGACCGGAGACTATGAAGTCGCGATAACAGAGGGTGCGACCTGTGTCAGAGTCGGTACGGGCATATTTGGAGAGAGAAAATACACGGTGATTTAGTATACATAAGATTCGTATAAGCAGAGCCAGGAAAGCAGCACAGACAGAACGGGTAAATGCATAGTATTTCGAATCTGCTTATATGATGCAGTGATATAAACAGCGTGGATGGAGGATTTTACAATGGGTGTTATGGACAAGTTTATCAGTGCCATGAAATTGAGCGAGGAAGAGGACGACGGTTATTACGATGATGATTTTTATGATGATGAGCCGGAGCCGGCGCGCAAGCCTGTTTCCATGAAGGATTCAGATGCAGGGGAAGAAGAAAAGGTTCGGAAGCTGACGCCGAAGGTGACGCCTCTTCGACAGACGAAAAAGATGGGCTCCGGTATGGAGGTCTGTGTGATTAAACCGACTACGGTGGAGGATGCAAGGGAGATCACGGAAACACTTTTGGCAAACAGAACGGTGGTTTTGAATCTGGAAGGTCTAGATGTGGATATCGCACAGCGGATAATTGATTTTACATCCGGTTCCTGTTTTGCGATGTCGGGAAATTTGCAAAAGATATCCCATTACATATTTATCATCACGCCGGCAAGCGTAGATATATCCGGCGATTTTCAGGACATCCTGTCAGGCTCCTTCGATGTGCCGATAGACAACGGATTTTAAATCGAGCAGGGGTTTTCCCCTGCTTCTTTTTTTGAAAATAAGAGTAACTTTAACACGGGAGAAGAGACAATGGCAAATCGAATGACTGTTAATTATGAGAAAAAACCCTGCTATGATATTGTGTTTACAAGAGATTTCAGCCTTCTTACAGATGAACTTTCAGCGTTCGGGGCAGACGGGCGCAGAGTGGCTGTCATCTGTGACAGCAATACGGAACGGCTTTTCGGAGAGGAAGTGAAGACGCTTCTTTCGGGCTGCTGCAAAAAAGTGATTCTGCATGCATTTCCCGCAGGGGAAGAGCACAAGACGCTTGATACGGTGAAGGATATTTATAAGCGGCTGATTGAGGAAAAGTTTGACAGAAACGATCTGCTTGTGGCGCTGGGCGGCGGTGTTGTCGGGGATGTTACCGGGTATGTGGCGGCCACATATCTGCGGGGAATTGATTTCATTCAGATTCCCACAACCCTGATTGCTCAGTCGGACAGCAGCATTGGCGGCAAAACAGGTGTGGATTTCGACGGTTACAAAAATATGGTGGGGGCTTTTTATATGCCGAAGCTGGTTTATATGAACGTGGGAGCCTTAAAAGAGCTGGACGGCAGACAGTTTTATGCAGGATTTGCCGAGGTGATGAAGCATGGCCTGATTAAGGACGCGGCCTTTTACGAATGGCTTCTGGATCACATGTACGAAATTCATGACCGGGATTTGGACGTATGTGAGGAGATGGTGATGAGAAGCTGCAATGTGAAGAAACTTGTGGTGGAGAAGGATCCGAAGGAGCAGGGTGACAGGGCGCTTTTAAATTTTGGACATACTATCGGCCACGCCCTGGAAAAGGCCAGCAATTTTGAAATGCTGCATGGGGAGTGCATTGCCCTTGGAATGGTGGCGGCGGCCTATATTTCATGGAAACGCGAGAGTATTTCCATGGAAGAATATTATGAAGTGCGTGATATGTTCGTTCCCTTTCAGCTGCCAATCAGTATTGAGGGCATAGATCCGCAGGAAATTCTTGCGTTGACCAAGTCCGATAAGAAGATGGCTGCCGGACAGATCAAATTTGTGCTGCTAAAAAAGGTCGGAAAAGCATTTGTTGACAGAACCGTCAAAGATGAGGAAATATTGCAGGCGGTACAGGAAATTTGTTTCAGCGAAGAGGACTTTAAGGAATGAGCATAAAGAAAAAACTTTTTCTGCTGCTGGATCTTTTGGGTATCGTCGGGCTGATTGCTTTTGACCAGTATACCAAACAGTGGGCAATGATATATTTAAAGGATAAGCCCGCGTACAATCTGATTAACGGGATTCTGGAGCTTAATTATCTGGAAAATCAGGGGGCGGCTTTTGGCATGCTTCCCAATCAGAAGGTATTTTTTGTTTTTGTGGCAATCGTTATTTTATTTGCCGCCGGATATGTGCTGATCAAGCTGCCGGATCATAAAAAATATACCATTCTGCATTCCCTGTTCAGCCTGATTGTGGCCGGTTCAATCGGCAATATGATAGACCGGGTGCGCTACGATTATGTGGTTGATTTTATATACTTTGTACGGATTAATTTCCCCATATTTAACGTGGCGGACATTTATGCTACGGTATCGGCGGTAATTTTGCTTTTTCTCCTTCTTTTCGTCTACAAGGAAAAGGATTTGTATTTTATCAGCTTTAAACAGAAGCGTTATCGGGAGTACCATTGAGTGCCGTTTGAACCAAAGAGCCGCTGTAAGAGCTGTTTTCGCGGCTCTGGAGGAAAATATGGAACAGTTTAGTTATCAGATCGGGGCAGGGGAGGAGGAGCGGCTTGACAAGAGCCTGAGCAATGCGATTCCGGACCTGTCCCGTTCCTATATTCAAAAGTGTATCAGAGAAGGACAGGCTCTTGTGAATGGAATTCCCTGCAAGGCAAATTACCGTCTGCGCGTGGATGATGAAGTATCCTTTCAGATCCCGGAGGCGGTGGAACCGGCCATTGAGGCGGAGAATATCCCGCTGTCCGTTCTTTATGAGGACGAGGACGTGCTGGTAGTGGATAAACCAAAGGGGATGGTGGTGCATCCGGCGCCGGGCCATTACAGCGGTACCCTTGTCAATGCTGTGCTTTATCACTGCAAGGGACAGCTTTCCGGGATAAACGGCGTGCTGCGGCCGGGAATTGTGCATCGGATTGACAGAGATACCACCGGATCGCTCATCATATGTAAGAACGATTTTGCACATCAGGCTGTGGCGGCCCAGCTCAAGGCCCATTCCCTGAACAGGAGCTATCGCGCCATCGTACACGGCGTGATGGAAGCGGAAGAGGGTGTGGTTGACGCGCCTATCGGCAGGGATGAGCGGGACAGAAAGAAAATGGCGGTAAATGAAAAAAACGGCAAGGAGGCCGTTACCCATTACCGTGTGCTGCGGCGTTTTCGTGAATATACATATATTGAGTGCAGGCTGGAAACGGGGCGGACGCACCAGATAAGGGTGCATATGACTTCCATCGGGCATCCCCTTCTTGGAGACGAGGTTTACGGGCAGAGAAAGAGCCCCTTTCATCTGGAGGGGCAGACGCTCCACGCGTATACGCTTGGTTTTGTGCATCCAAGGACACAGGAATATACGGAGGTGACAGCGCTCCTGCCTGCATATTTTGCGCACTTACTTGAAATCCTGTAGTTGTCATTGCAATTTATACCCTAAAAATGGCGTTCTGTGCCATAACCGTTATTTTTTATTTATGGTTTGCTATAGTAATGTCAGGAAATCCATAAATAATATTGATAACGGGAGTTGACAGGGCATGGAAAAGAAAGGAGAATATCTAGCAGGCAGGGGCTTATTACCTCTTTTTTCGGCTACCAGTTTTTATCAACAGGAATATTGTATAACCACAGGGTCGTCATTTTCGCGGCGTTTATCTCGCACCGTGGAAGTGGCGGCTCTTTTGCGCATATGGGAGTGGAATGGAGACCGCAGATGAGAAATGCGGCGCATGTCTCATCTGCTTATGCTTATTTATGCACAATGTAGAACAGAGGGAGGGACATAAAATGGATGAACAAAGGGCATGGTTAAAATCAAAAAAGGCAAAACGACTGCGCCTGCTGGCGGCGGCGCTCTGTATCAGCCTGATTGCCACGACATACCCGGAGATACTGGGGACATTGTCCTCACTGGCGGAGGAAACCTTGGGAGAGGCTGACGCCGTATCGGTATCCCGGTTCATGGAACTGCCGGAGCAGGTGCGGGAGCAGACCGTTCCTGTGGGGACTGACAGGTCGGCGCTGGAACTGCCTGACACGTTGGAGGCTTATGCGGTCGTGGAGACGGACAGTACGGAAGAGGACGCAGAGTCCGGCGACGGCGAAGACAACGATGGCGAAACCTCTGACGACGGCGATAATGACGGCGGCGAGACCCCCGGCGCGGGAGAAGCGGGCGACGGCCAGACTCCGGAAGGCGGAGAAGGAACCGACGACGGCCAGACTCCGGAAGGCGGAGAAGGAACCGACGACGGCCAGACCCCGGATAGCGGGGAAGGAACCGACGACGGCCAGACCCCTGATAGCGGGGAAGGAAACGGTGACACGGAGACTTCCGGCGGCAGTGAAGAAGACGGTGATACGGAGACTTCCGGCGGCAGCGAGGGAGCCGGCGACACGGAGACTTCCGGCGGCAGCGAGGGAGCCGGCGACACGGAGACTTCCGGCGGCAGCGAGGGAGCCGACGACACGGAGACTTCCGACGGCAGTGAAGGAAATGACGGCGAAGAAACTTCCGACGGCAGTGAAGGAAATGACGGCGAAGAAACTTCCGGCGACAGCGAAGAAAATGACGGCGTGGACGTTCAGATGGCATCAGACAGCGCGGACAACAGGAACGCCACTGGCTTCCAAGTGCAGACCGGCTTCTTTGTCATGCCCCGGTACGCTTCGGAGAACGAACAGGATGCTCTGACCGTGGAGACGCTGACAGACACCTCAGGGAACGGCACAGGCCATTCGGCGCAGAGCGGCACAGACACCGGGGACGGCACGGGTGAACAAACAGGAACGGAATCCGGCGGCGCGGACGATCAGGCAGTAACAGAATCTGACGGCACAGACGCCGGGGATGCCACTGACCCGCAGGAAAACCATATCGTAATAGAGGGTGTCACATGGGAATCTGACCCGGCCTACGACAAGGACACGAGAGGGGTCTATACTTTCACGCCTGTCCTGCCGGAGGGCTATGCCTTGTGGGAGGGCGTGAGCCTGCCCCGGATCACGGTGACGGTGGGAATCGGCATGAATGCCCTCATACAGGCGCTGATTGACCGAATCGCCGCGCTGCCGGACGCTCGGGAATTTATGGAGGAAGAGCCGGACATAGACAATTGGGAGGAGGAAGAGGAAGCTTACGAGGAAGCCTATGAGGCGTGGATGGAGGAACTGTACGACTATACGGAGGAAGCCCTTTCCATTCAGGAGGAGCTAGAGGGCCTGACGCAGGAAGAACAGGCGCTGATCCCGCAGGAGGCGCTTGAGAAGCTTGCGGTATGGGTAGAGATCGCGGAGCAGGCTTTGGCAAACCGTAAGGTTACGGCGGCTGATACGAATTGGTGTGATGGCAACAATGTATTTCAGCCATGGAACAGACACGGCAGCCTTCCTACGAGTGGATACTATTATCTGACAGAAGATATGGATATAGATATGGATATGATATGTACAATACCAAGTGGGAGGACTGTGAGTCTTTGCCTGCATGGGTATTCTGTCAGCAGTGAGAAACAGACGGCCGCCATATTTGAGGTAAAGGGCACGCTGGAGCTTTATGACTGTAATGGGGGAGGCAGTGTATCTTCTACAGCTACAGGAGCTACAGGGAGTACGGTTTGCGTCTATGATGGCGGCTCGTTCTCATTACATGGAGTGAGCATGGAGCAGACAGGAGGAGAGGCAGTTGTTGCCATTGTCACAGGCGGTACGGTCAATGTTTATGAGGGCATGATCTCGGGAGATAATGTCGGAATTGCTACACACACAGGGCTTTCCAGTGTCTACGTCAATGTCTGTGGCGGCTCTGTTTACGGCATCAGCTCTGGGATAACGATTAATAGTGGCAGCCTGACGGTTTCCGGCGGACAGGTTGGCGGCGAAAACTCTAACGGGGTGGTGGTAGCAAACGACGCCACGGCAACGATCAGTGGCGGAGGGGTTACCAGCAACCATACCGGCGTAAGAGTCGAGAGCGGAAAGCTGACGGTTTCCGGCGGAACGGTTAACGGTGTACAGATTGGCGTAAAAGTGGAGGGCGGTAACCTAACGGTTTCCGGCGGCTCCCTTACCAGCAGAACAGACCGTACGGTTTTGATGGAGGGCGCTGGTACGGTAACGGTGGCCGGAAATGCGAAGCTGTATAATCATATTTACAACACTGGCCAGACTCCCATCGTTGCTTCCGGCACGGGCCAGTCCGGCTTAACCACTACCTACAAGATTCAATACAGCGACGGTAATCTGGCGAATGACCAGGTTATTGTCCAGGGCAGTACGGACACAGAGCATTACCAGCTTGTTTCCGATACTTACGGGCTGGCTGCCAGTGGGGGAAATCTGGTGGCAAGGGAGAAGTATGCCGTAACCTACCATGAAAACGGCGGCACGATAACGGACAAAGACAAGTATACAGGCTATGTCTACGGGGAGGGGATGACCCTGCCAACCCCCACAAGGACAGGCTATACCTTTGGCGGGTGGTACACCAGTGCCGCTTTGTCGGGAAGCAGTGTCAAGAATATTTCCAAAACCGAACAGGGGGCAAAGGAATATTGGGCAAAATGGACGGCAGGCAAGTATACCATAACCTACAGCGGCCTTGACGGCGCGACACTTGCCACAGCCTCAAAGCCGACACAGCATACCTACGGCACGGCCACAAAGGTTGGCAATCCCACCAAAACGGGCTACACCTTTGGTGGCTGGAAGGTAAACGGCGGCACAGCAGCCAAAGACCTTACCCTTGGCGCGACAGATTATGATGCGGCTATCACGCTGGAGGCGACGTGGGCGGCCAATGAATATAAGATAACCTACAGCGGCCTGACCGGCGCGACGCTTTCCACAAGGCCGGAAAAGCATACCTACGGCACGGCCACAGCGGTCGGCAATCCTACAAAGGCGGGCTACACTTTTGCGGGCTGGAAGGTAAACGGCGGCAGTACAGCGACCAAAGGCCTTACCCTTGCTGCCACAGGTTATACGGCGAATATTACGCTGGAGGCAACGTGGACGGTAAACACTTATACGGTGACCTTTGATTATCAGGGCGCGACAGGAGAAAACAGCAAGGCGGACATGACCGTAACCTATAACACGACTTACGGCACGCTGCCAAATCCAACAAAGACAGGCTATACCTTCAAGGGCTGGTTTACACAGGCAGGTGGAAATGGAAACCAGATCAAGAGCACGACTGCCGTGACGATTACGGCCGGACAGACACTGTACGCTTACTGGGAAGACGAGACGAAGCCGGATAAACCCGTTTTGAAAAACGGCGTTACCCTGCCCACTGGATGGACGAATACGCAGGCCACAATCCCTCTTACCCTTTATGACGGCGTGGGCGTGACAGAGCTACAGGTGAGCGTGGACAGCGCGGCTTATGCGAAAGTAAGCGGGTTTTCCGGCGGCACAGGAACAATCCATTTTGACTATGCGGTCAGGGAGGGAGCCCATACCTACCAATTCAAGGCAAAGGATGCGGCGGATAATCTTTCGGAGGCGAGCACGAAGTTCACGGTGAAGCTGGATCGGGTAAGCCCCGCTTTCACCCAGAATCCCGCGTTGGGGGAGGAGACGCAGGCAGGCACGACCATTGCCTTTGCCTCTTCCGAGGACGGGAAGGCGTACTGGCTGGCAGACCCTGCAAACGTGCCGAACGCGCAGGAAGTCGTGGAGAAAGGCGCGCAGGCAGGCAGCGTCACGGGAGTCATCGGCGGCGCACAGGCAAAAATTACCGTCACAGGACTTACACTCGGGACGCATAAGGTCTATGTGGCGCTGGAGGACGCGGCCGGAAACCTCTCGGCGGTAAAGGAAGTTTCCTTTTTCCACAAGCTTGTGCTGGGCGACGGCCAGATGAAGCTTCCCGTATCCAATCTTGCGTATGGGACAGAATTGCCTGCTCCCCAGGGAAGCATCACCGTGTCGGACACGAACTCGTCTCTGGATTACAGCTACAGCGCGGATGGCGGCGCAAACTGGGTGGCGGCGGACGACCTGCCAAAATCCGAGAGCGGATACCTGATCCCTGGCAGATACCTGCTTAAGATGAACTATACGGGAGACGGCTATACGGGGACAAAAACGGTTTCCTTTACCGTGGAGAAAAAGAAACTTACGGTAAATCAGGGAACGCTTGCGGTAGTGAGCCGCAACTATGACGGCACGACGGCCGCATCCTTGCAGGCAGACGGAAAACCAACACTTTCTTCCGGTGTGGTGAACGGAGACGATGTGTCGCTTGGCGGCACGCTGACGGCGCGGTTTGCCGTGGCAGGCCCCAGGAAAAATATCCCTGTGAACGTGACGGGCTTCCGGCTGGAAGGCAGGGACGCCGGTTATTATGAACTTGGAAATACGGTCATTACCCTATATGCGACCATCAATAACGCGGATGGCACGCCGCCGAAGGAAGACGACGATAAGGATAACGGCAACGGTGACGAAAACGACGATGGCAGCGACGATGATAACGATGACGATGATAATGGTAACGATGACAACGGCAGCGGAAACAACGGCAGCGGAAACAACGGCAGCGGAAACAACGGCAACGGGAACAGCGGCGGCACAGGCAGCACAGAACCAAACGGCACAGAGAGCCGGAAGCCAGGGGATGCGGACGGCAGAAAGCCGGGCGACGGCGATACGAATGGCAGAAAACCGGGCGGTACAGACAGCGCACAGGCCGGGGCGGGCAGGCAGGTCGTGTCCGTGGTCATCGGGGACGGCAGGATCGTCACAGAGGACGGACGCATTGACACGTTCACTTCGGCTGACCTGACCACTGCCTGCACTGTCCTGCAGAAGTATGACGAAGGCGGCAGTCCCGCAGGCGCAGTCATCGTGACCGTGGTCTGCGAAGAAGAGGCATGCACCGTGGGCGTAGCTGATACCGCGGCAGTGGCAAACGCAATCCTCACATCCGGGCAGATACAGCTTGTGCAGGATGGCGGGACGATCGAGATACGCATCCATATGACGGATATTTCTGGGAACGTGCCGCAACAGGATCAGGATGTGATAGAAGACGCGATAGAAAAAGCGGCGGGACATTACCCGTACAAATTTCCGGGACTTAAGTCTGGCATGTATGTGGACATCTCCGTTATGATCCGGGTTGGGGAAGGAGAATGGAATGCTATTACCCACGCCGAAGAGCCTGTGGAGGTTGTGATCGACATACCGGAAACGCTGCAGGCGGAGGGCCGGGAATACTATATCATTCGTGCCCATGAAGGGAAATACACTTTTATGGATGATCTGGACGATCAGTCGGACACCATCACCATCCGCACGGACAGGTTCTCCAGCTACGCGATTGTCTTTGTGGATACAGGGGACGCGGGGGCGGCTGCCGGGACGCGGTGTGGGCTTTGCCATATCTGCCCGACCTTCCTTGAGATCTGCTGCTTTGTGTGGCTGGCAGCTTTCATTCTAGTGATGTTGACGCTGGCCGTGGTTAATTTGCTGTGGAAAAAGGGAAATGAGGGCAAAAAGAAGAGAAAAAAGAGGAGAAAAAAGAATAAAAAGAGAGGAAAAGGGAACAGATTATAAACAAAAAATAAATAAAGTATTAAAATATCTTGAAAATCAAGGTCTAAAATGCTACTATAAAGAATATGGTTTTTATAAAAATCTGAGGGACTATGAAATATAGAAGAAATGAAATCATAGATATTTTATTAAAAAGCTATGTGGCTTATTATAATATAACGGATTATGGCATCGAAAAGAAACCTTTACGGGCGCTGTGCGAATATTATGAGCACGCCGAAAAGTATATGGTTTCCAAAAAGGTATCTCTCTGGGCGGCGGACAGTGAGGAGTTTATCTTTCTTTTTGATGTGCCCCGTCTGACGGCGGAAATCTTTGAGAGCTGCAAGGAAATAGCTTACCGTGACGGCATGGAACGACTTCACATCGGTCCGGGCCATATGTATTCCTATATTACGCCCATCATTGTCTGTGACACCTGTGATGAGGAGGCGCTTAGGGCACTTAAAAAGTGTCGCATTTACAAAAGTTTTCATTTTTCGCTGCACGGCTGGATGGACTTTCACGCGGCGGCGGTCATTGGGGATAGTGACCGAATTGAGAGTAATCGTGCCGGACGCACGACGGCGAAAATTTTGAAAAAAGTTTTATATTCCACCAAAAAATAAGAAAGAAAGGAAGAGGTTGTATGAATTCATTATTATTGTTAATCATCTGTATTGCAATTCTTGTCCTCGGTTACATATTCTACGGCGGATGGCTTTGCAGGCAATGGGGTGTGGGCGACAGCAAGAAGCAGACGCCGGCGCATGAGATGGAAGACGGTGTGGACTATGTGCCGGCAAAGGCGCCTGTACTGATGGGCCACCATTTCTCCTCCATTGCAGGAGCAGGCCCGATTACCGGCCCTATCGGTGCGGCTATGTTCGGCTGGGTTCCTGTTGTTCTCTGGATTCTGATCGGTGGTATTTTCTTCGGCGGCGTCCATGACTTTGGCGCGCTTTTTGCGTCTATCCGTCATAAAGGACAGTCTATTGGTGAAATTATTTCCAGCAATATGAGCAAGAGAGCAAAGATGCTGTTTACGATTTTTGCGTATCTGACTCTGATCCTTGTGGTAGCGGCATTCGCCTCTATTGTTGCGACGACCTTTGGCGCAGTGGTAGACGAAGCGGGTGCAATTGACAAGGCCGCTTCCGCAACCAACGCATCTGTAGCTATGGTATCCCTGTTATTTATCGTAATTGCCATCGTTTTTGGCTTTATGGTATATCGCCGCAATGCTTCCATGGCTGTTTCTACGGTTCTTGGTGTGGGTGCTATCGCGCTCTGCATGGTAATCGGCATGAACTTCCATCCGATTTATCTGACCACAAATGCATGGATGATCATTGTAGGTATTTATATTGCGATTGCATCCGTGACGCCGGTCTGGATTTTGTTACAGCCCCGTGATTACCTGAGCTCTTTCCTGCTTTATGCAATGCTGGCAGTGGCTCTGGTAGGCGTTGTGATTTCCCATGCCGGTATGGGCGGTGCAGACGGTCTGGCCGCATTCAACGGTTTTGCAGTAGACAACGGCAACGGTATGCAGTATCTGTTCCCGGTACTCTTTACGACAGTTGCATGTGGCGCTATTTCCGGTTTCCACTCTCTGGTATCTTCCGGAACCACATCCAAGCAGCTGGATAAAGAGACAGACGCGAAGCCGATCGCTTACGGCGGCATGCTTTTGGAATGTGTGCTGGCAGTTATTACGGTGTGCGCAATTAACTTTGCATATAAGAACGGCATAACCGCAGGCGCTACGGCAATCTTTGCAGGCGGCATTTCCCAGATGTACGGCGGCGTATTCGGCGCGGGCGTAGTCAATGTATTGAACACCTTACTGGTTCTTACATATTCCGCATTCTGCCTGACATCTCTGGATACGGCAACCCGTCTGGCGCGTTTCATGTTCCAGGAGTTCTTCCTTGAACCCGGCCAGACAGTGGATGATATTAAGGAAGGCTGGAAGAAGACATTGGTAAATCCTTATGTGGCAACGATTATTACCGTTGTTCTCGGCATTGTGCTTGGTATGACAGGCTATTCCAAGATCTGGGGTCTGTTCGGCGCTGCGAACCAGCTCCTTGCAGGTATCGGTCTGCTGGCAGTGGCAACCTGGCTTGGCAACGTTGGCAAGAACAACAAGATGTTCTTAGCTCCCATGGCGTTTATGATCGTCGTAACCATCTGCTCCCTGTGTGTAACCGTTAAGAATCAGGTTGGCATTATCACAGCGGGCGGCGCAGACTGGGGTCCTTACGCACAGGCCATTCTTGCTGTCCTTCTGATTGTGCTGGCTGTCTTCCTTGTAATTGAAGGTGTTCAGACGCTGGCAGGTAAAAAGAAAGCTGCATAAAATACGGAAATATAAAACTTAATTTTGGGAGGGCGGAAATATCCGTCCTCTTTTTTGCATTTTGCCATGCATTCGGCAAAGTGCTGTTTTCTAAGCCGATTCACTTGACTTTATTGTGCATATTATATATAATGTAAAGTATAGTAGCAGGAAGCCACGGTGTCATTTACAGAGAGGCGGACTGGACAGTTATAAATGAATGACAGGAAGGGGATGTATATATGAATACGATTATTACGATTGGACGTCAGTTTGGTTCCGGCGGCCGTGAGATCGGAAAGAAAGTGGCGGAGCATTTTGGAATTAAATTTTATGATAAGGATCTTTTGACAAGGGCGGCGAAAGAGAGCGGTTTTTGCGAAGAGATGATCCAGAGCCATGATGAGAGGCCGACCAATTCCTTTCTTTATAATCTGGTAATGGACACTTATTCCTTTGGCTA
Source organism: Lachnospiraceae bacterium (assembly GCA_009774175.1). Lineage (GTDB taxonomy): Bacteria > Bacillota > Clostridia > Lachnospirales > Lachnospiraceae > UBA3282. The sequence goes on from VSNG01000001.1 coordinate 157,153, forward strand.
TAATTCGTCTTCCTTTGTGGATATGCCCATCAGCCATAAGGTATTTCTTGCACAGTTTGATACGATCAAAAAGATTGCGTCTGAGGGGCCCTGCGTGATTGTGGGACGCTGTGCGGATTATGCGCTGCACGATTATCAGAACTGTCTGCATGTTTTCATTCATGGGGATGAGAAGTGTAAGGCAAAGCGGATTATGGAGCGTTTTGAGGATATCAATACCGAACAGAAGGCGATTGATATGATGAATAAGAAGGATAAGCAGCGGCAGAGCTATTACAATTATTATTCTTCAAAGAAATGGGGACGGGTCGACAGCTATGATCTTTCCGTCAACAGCAGCCGCCTTGGCATAGACGGTACAGTAAAGCTGATTACGCAGTTTGTGGAAGATTTTGAGAGCAGATAGCCAAAAATGGGAGCGGAATTATCCGCTCCCTTATCTTTTCTCCCGGTAGTCTTCCGAGCTGTTATATTTGGTCACATAGGTCTGATAATTATTTTGTCTGTCCCGCACGTTTTTGTGCGTTCGGATGCGGTCGTATGCGGCATGATAGTCTCTTACGCTGTTTATATCAGCCAGACGGTTACGGTTTTGCCTGGCTTTGCGGCGCATGTATAAAAAAATCAGTACTACGATAAGAGCGGTAAACAGAAGTACGCTGACCATATTTTCCTCCTATGATTTTGACGGTGTCTCACTGTCTGCATCGGCTTGCTTCGGCTGAGAATGATTTGTGCCCTTTTTCCTGAGAGGAGGCACGTATTCGGTAAAGGTCATTGATTCCTCAATCTGACCGACAGTCATATAGGATCCCAGATCGGTTGGCAGATTTTTCCTTTGCAGATACCGGTTTACAAGTGACTTTACCCCTGCATAGAGCACGGCGAAAATGGGCACGCCCACAATCATGCCGAGGACGCCGAATAGGCCGCCGAATATGGTAATCGAAAAGATAACCCAGAAACTCGAAAGGCCGGTGGAGTCGCCAAGGATTTTCGGGCCCAGAATATTGCCGTCAAACTGCTGGATAAAGATAATCAGTATGCCGAAATAGAGGGCCTGCTTTGGGTCTACCATCAGCACCAGGAGGGCGCTGGGGATACCGCCGATCCATGGGCCGAAAAAGGGAATCACGTTGGTCACGCCGATAATCATGCTTACCAGTATGGAATAAGGCGTGCCGATAATACTGGTGCAGACAAAGCAGATAATGCCGATAATAATGGAGTCTATAATTTTGCCGCCGATAAAACCAATAAAAGTGCTGTGAATGAAGCGGAAATTGGATACCAGCTCGTTTCCGGCCTTGCGGTCAAACACTGCATAGACAATTTTCTTTGCCTGTCCGGCAAATTTTTCCTTGCTGCCCAGCAGATAGATGGAGATAATGAAACCGATCACAAGATTCCACAGCGCCTTAAATACGCCGATTACGCTCAGGGATACCGTTTTTAAAACTTCGTTGATATGAGGCAGGAGATTGGTGTTTAAATACTCCATTACCTTTGTGGAATACTGGTTGATCAGTGCGTCCACGGTGGCTTCCAGCTCAGGGTTATCCTTTAGCAGAAGAAGGGCCCAGTTGGAGAGATTGTCCACATAAATGGGAAACTGAAAAATAATGCTCTGTACGCTGCGGATGATCTCGGGGATGATCAGGGCAAACAGCTCGTAAACGATCAGAAGGACGATCACCAGCGTGGCCAGAATGGAACCCGCCCGGATGCGGCTTTTTACTTTCGCCGTCATGGAAAGGCCGGCTTTTACGCAAAGAGGGTTTAAGACTTTTTTCTCTATCATATTTAAAATAGGGGTAAACAGATAGGCAAGCACAAAGCCGTCGATAATCGGCATGGCTATGGTGATGAATCTGTTAATGCCGCCCATGAAGTTGGAACGGTGGAAAAGAATATAATAAAAAAGGATTGCCCCCGCAAGTGCCAGAAATCCGGTCAATCCCCAGTATAAGTACTTTTTTTCAAATTTAAATTTCATATGCTGTGCCTCTTTCGCTTCCTCTTTTTATTATTATATCAATTTAGAGGTTGGGACACAATACCATTCCCCCAGTTGCGTGTAAAAATGTAGTGCAGAAAGAACAAATATTCTGTATAATGGAATAAGCGCAGGGTAGCTCCTGAAAGGGAACTTTATCATTGTCAGTTTTTCAAGGAACAGAAACAGGGAATAAAACGGGGAGCACGGGAATATATGAAGCTGCAACAGGTGTTGAGCCTTACGAGAAAGGCCGTGGACGATTATCATATGATAGAGCCGGGCGATAGGATTGCTGTAGGCATTTCAGGCGGAAAGGACAGCCTGACGCTGTTGTATGCCATGCAGGGACTGCGCCGCTTTTATCCGGCGCCTTTTACACTTTCTGCGGTGACGGTGGATCTTGGTTTTGGAAATCTGGATTTATCCGGCATTGAAGAGCTTTGTCGGGAACTGGATGTGGAGTATCACATTGTCAGGACAGATATCGGTAAAATTATTTTTGAGGACAGGCAGGAATCCAATCCCTGTTCTCTGTGCGCGAAAATGAGAAAGGGCGCGTTAAACGACGCCATGAAGGAGGCGGGCTGCAATAAAGTGGCCTATGCCCACCACAAGGATGATGTGGTGGAAACGATGATGATGTCGCTGATTTACGAGGGACGGTTTCATACCTTTCGCCCCGTCACCTATCTGGACCGCACGGAAATTACCGTTATCAGGCCTATGATTTATATGAACGAGTCCGATGTGGTCGGGTTCGTCCGCAGGCAAAACGTACCTGTGGTTAAAAGTCCCTGCCCCGCGGACGGACATACCAAGCGGGAGACTGTTAAAAATCTGGTACAGCAGATCAATCTGGAGGCGCCCGGCGTAAAGGAGCGCATGTTTACGGCAATTTTGGGAGGAAATATAGATGGCTGGGAAAAATCATACTTATCATGAAAAACGGGAAACCGGCTATATTTTACAGCTGAGGGAGCTTCTTGCGGGGCTGCCCCCCTATACGCGAGATTATTTTCGTGCCATAGAGCAGAAATCCAGTGCAAAGACAAGAATATCCTATGCCTATGACTTTCAGGTTTTTCTGCGGTTTCTGACAGAGAAAAATCCGGCGCTTAAGGATAAAGCCATACGGGACATTACGCTTGGTGATCTCAATAACCTGACGGCGCTTGATATAGAGGAATATCAGGAACACCTGAAATATTATGAGTCGGAAAACGGGGAACAGAAAAACGGGGCTAACAGCATTGCAAGAAAGATGTCGTCCCTTCGCAGTATGTTCGACTATTTCTTTAAGAAGGAACTGCTCACAAAAAATGTGGCCATGCAGGTGGATATGCCCAAAATCCACGAAAAAGCCATTATCCATCTGGAGCCCGATGAGGTGGCAATTTTTCTTGACAGTCTGGAAAGCTATGAAAAGGAACTGACAGGCAGAAAAAAAGATTTCTTTTTAAAGACAAAAGTGCGGGATATTGCCATTGTGACCCTGTTCCTGGGGACGGGCATCCGTGTTTCGGAATGCGTGGGACTGGATTTAAACGACGTAAATTTCCGGGAAAACAGCATTCGCATTATCCGTAAAGGCGGAAACGAGGCCGTGCTTTATTTCGGGGAAGAGGTGGAAAAAGCCCTTCTGGATTACATAGAAGGCCCCCGGGCCCAGATTGCGCAGCAGGCGCTGCCGGGGGAAGAAAACGCTTTGTTTTTCTCCTTACAGAAAAAGCGGATCAGCGTCCATGCGGTGGAAAATCTGGTGGAAAAATATGCGAGAGAATTTGTCCCGCAAAAAAAGATTACGCCCCATAAGCTTCGTTCCACCTTCGGCACGGCACTATATCAGGAAACGGAAGATATTTATCTGGTAGCGGACGTACTCGGCCATTCGGATGTGGGAACAACCAGAAAACACTATGCGGCCATCAAGGATCAGAACCGCCGAAAGGCCGCGCGCACGATTAAGCTCAGGGACGGTTAAGAAACTTTGCGCCAATGGAGGCCTCATTTGCTGATCCGGGTCTGGAAAACTCGCTAACTATGAAATAAATGTGTATTTGTTTCATAGTTGCACGAAACCTTCTGCATAACCCGTTACTGTGCTCTCAGGCGAATGAAGGATTTTGCCGATAAAACAGTTTTTATAAAATCATATCCCAAATACTTAACTGTTTTGCGGTCTCTTTTTCCTCATAGGTTTGCAGATACTGAAATATCTGATCATTATTATGGAGTATACGGTTCTTTTCACAAAATTGGTGAAATATCTGCATCAGGCGGCGGTTGTTCGGACTGTTAACGGCATATTGGCTGCCGTATGTGCGGATATATTTTTCTTTTAAGCCGGGGGAAAGACGATCCAACTGTTCATAAAAGTATTCCCGGTTTCCTTCACGAAGAGTCAGTCCCATACCAAAGCAAATAACGCCTTGAACCTTTGCCTTTGCACATAAATTCAGAATGCCGCGGATATTTTCTTCCGTATCGTTTATAAAGGGTAAAATTGGCGACAGCCAGACAACCGTTGGTATGCCTGCATCATGCAGCTGCTTCAGAGCCATAAAGCGCTCTTTCGTCGTACATACATTCGGTTCAATTTTACGGCACAAATCTTCATCGTAAGTTGTAAGGGTCATTTGGACGACACATTTGGACCTGTTGTTTATTTTCTGTAACAGGTCCAGATCCCGCAAAATACGATCCGATTTTGTAATGACAGTAAAACCGAATCCGTGATCCGCTATCAGGTGCAGGGCTTTTCGCACCATTTTCAGCTCTGTTTCCAGAGGAAGATAGGGATCTGTCATGGAACCTGTACCGATCATACACTTTTTTCGTTTATGTGTCAGAACATTCTCCAACAGCTCGATGGCATTTTCCTTTACTTCAATATCTTCAAAGGCATGTTCCATATGATAGCATCTGCTTCTGGAATCGCAGTAAATGCATCCGTGAGAGCAGCCGCGATATAAATTCATTCCGTTTTTTGCCGATAAGATGCCTTTTGCAGTCACAAAGTGCATGTACTCTTCTCTCCTGTTTCCTATGCGCCGAATATGAACGAACCCGGTAATCAGGCTTTCATTCTGACGGGATGCCTAATTACGGTCGACAGGATGCCGATCATTCGGTCGATTTTCATGAGAAATCTCCTGTGAATGGAAATAGAGCTCTTAGTAGTTTTGCTTGATCAGGGATACGGCAATCTCCCTTGCACGGGCGCTGGAAACGTCCTGCCCTGCCGTTTCGCCCAGATAAACACAAAAATAGATTCTGTGATCTGCATCCGCAAAGCCAGTATACCAGGCATCCACCACAATGCCGTTTGATTTTCCCATACCTGTTTTTCCATAGATTTTACAATCGTCCGTGCTGTCCTGTGAAAGGAACATGACTTCTTCAAGGGCAGATAACGTATCGGGAGAATACGCGGAGGAAGAATCAAAAATCTGTTTCATGACTGCCGCCTGTTCCCGGGGACAGATTTTCAGGGAAGATTCAATCCAAAAGCCGGTTAGAGAAGGATTGTTATTATTGTTATTCAGATGGCCCTCCCAGTCTGTGATATCACAGTTTCCGTAATGGAGCGCATCAAGCGTCTTCTGCATGGTATCCGGGCCAAGGTCGTCGATCACCTGTCGGTAATACCAGACGCAGGAAGTATGAAACGCGGTGGAAAAATCCATATCCTGATTCCAATCATCATTCCAGAAAGTTTCACCACTCCAGGAGCGAATGGAATGATCGGGATCGATAACGCTGTTTTCCAGTCCGGCCAGAGAAGAAATAATCTTAAAGGTGGAACAGGGGGAACGACGGACGCCCGCCAGCGCTTCATTATAAATTTGACAGGTATTTTCTTCCGGGTCAAGGATAACCGCCGCACCGTTCAGCTCCCCAAAATAAGCGGCCCATTCAGGATGGGATACCGTTGCGGAAATTTGGGTTATATCTGGAAGCGCCGAGCTGGCATCGGAAGGACTTTCGGCAATGGCGGCCGGTTCTTCCTGCGGCTCTGCAGCATTGTCCGCTTCTGCCCGTTTGGTTGATTCTGCTTTTATCAACTTAGCTGAAGATGCGGACTGATCTGTCAGGGAAGCCGATAAAGAGTCCGTTCTTGGAGCTGTTTTTGCAGAGGCGCAGCCGGATATCATGACGAATAAGGCAAAGACAGAAATAAGTATAGTTGTATGCTTCAGACATTTATATTTCATAAAATGATTCATCTCCATAAAAATAAAATAACCCGTTAAAAATTATACCCCATGAAGGCGATTCCTTTCAACGGATTATTTACAGATGATCATTTTATAAGTCACTTATTTCATATTACTTTTTAGATGCCGACTTATATAAAATGTCCCATCAAGGCGTGACGGCCGCTTCGGCATAATAGGGCACAATCAGATGCGCATCTGCATAGATGGCATCGTTTGTCAGGCGGTTTATCCGCATCACCTCGCGGATATACTCGGGAACCGAGTCGTAATGCTCTTCGTCCATGTAGGTTTCCGCTATGGACCAGAGCGTATCGCTGTCCGATATGACAATACTCTTATAATATTTGGATGTCTCCCTGGAAGGGTCGGTCTTCGCATCGGAACGGAAAGAACTGACGGCGATGGATGTGGCGGTAATCAGACAGAGCGTCATGACAAATAAAAGGAAATTCTTTCTCATCTCCCGTCTTCTGCGGATGCGGTTATTACGGATTCGTCTCTCGCTTCTGATATCCTGTGGTCTTCTGCGTCGCTGTGTCATAGGTAATCCAACTCCTCTCTGATTCCTGAATTCTTCTACACTTATAAAAACAGAACAAATGTTGCGAACGAATGTTCTCTATAAACGCATTATATCGAACATGTATTCGTAAGTCAATACTATTTTACAAAAAATCGAACAAATTTTCTGAATATATGTTTGCCTTTTAAAAAACGCTGTGTTATTATGGTATATAGAAAGTATAGAAAGGACAGGGTGTTATTTATGGCACATGGAAAGATTACGGTAAAGCAGCAGCAGATTCTTGATTATATTAAAGATGAGATTTTAAACAAAGGATATCCGCCGGCTGTCCGCGAGATCTGTGAAGCGGTTAATCTGAAATCGACTTCTTCCGTACACTCCCATCTAGAGACACTGGAAAAGAACGGCTATATCAGGCGTGATCCTACAAAACCCCGCGCCATTGAGATATGTGACGATAATTTTCAGATGGTGCGTACAGAAATGGTTTCCCTGCCGGTGATCGGTCAGGTTGCGGCCGGACAGCCGATTCTTGCACAGGAGAATATCGAGAGCTACTTCCCTGTTCCGGCGGATATGGTGCCGAAGGGAGAGTCCTTCGTCCTTAAGGTGAAGGGAGATTCCATGATCAATGTGGGGATTTACAGCGGCGACCAGATTTTTGTAAGGAGCTGTCAGACCGCGGATAACGGCGATACGGTGGTGGCATTAGTTGACGATTCCGCCACAGTGAAAACTTTCTATAAAGAAAACGGGCATGTCCGCCTCCAGCCTGAAAATGATTCCATGGAGCCCATCATAGTGGACGACTGCCAGATTCTGGGTAAGGTATTTGGGGTGTTCCGCCTGTATAAAAATTAATATGACGAAAAGAGAGCATACTGTATTTTGAGAATGCTCTCTTTTTGCGTGCAAAGATAGAGAGGAAAAGAAGAAGATCATAAAGTATACTACAGATTATCAGGAGGATGTTACGCCATGAAATGGGTAGAAAGACTAAACGAAGCCATAGGCTATATGGAAGAACATTTAACGGATGAAATTGATTATGAGCAGCTTGGGCGGATCGCCTGCTGTTCCTCTTATCATTTTCAGCGAATGTTTACTTATATGGCGGGGATTCCGCTGTCCGAATATATCCGTAGAAGAAAAATGTCGCTTGCGGCCGTGGATTTGCAGGGATCGGATATGAAGATTGTTGATGTTGCGGAAAAATACGGCTACCACTCTCCCACCGCTTTTAACAGAGCCTTTCAGTCCGTTCACGGAATCGCCCCTTCTGCCGTAAAAAGCGAGGGTGTGCCAGTAAAATCGTATCCGCCTGTTTCATTTAAAATAACAGTCAAAGGAGCGGAGGAAATGAATTATCGAATTGAGACAAAGGACAGTTTTCGTATCGTAGGAGTATCAGTGCCACTGCATAAGGATATTGAACAAAATTTTGCGGTTATTCCGTCCAAATGGCAGGAAGTATCCGAAAACGGGACTTTACAGAAATTGGCCGGCATGATGAACATGCCGCCCATGGGGGTGCTCGGAGTGAGTACCTGTAATGATTCCGAAGAGTGGCGCTATTATATTGCGGTAGCCAGTTCGAAGGAAAGCGATGGCTTTGAAATGTATACGGTTCCGGCGGCTACCTGGGCCGTTTTTCCCGGCGAGGGAATCAACGAGTCCATTCAGGAGCTGGAGCGGCGGATTGTAACGGAATGGCTGCCTGCATCCGGCTACGAATATGGTGACGGACCTGATGTGGAGGTTTATATCAATCCTGATCCGCAAAACGCAAAGTATGAGGTGTGGATTCCCGTCGTCAAAAAACAAGCATAAATTTTAAAGGATATTGTAATCAAAACAGAAAACAAATGTTCTGGAAAATATTAAGGCGTTTTCTGTTACATAGGAATTTCCCTTTTCGCCATACTACATAGTAATCGTAATTGCTGTCTCTTTGCAATTATGGTTAAAAGTCGGTCCTGGTTTATATGGGATTGATTTCTTATGAGGGGGGAAGGAAAATGAAAAACAAAGCATTGGACTGCCTTGCCCTGACGATTGCCATTATCGGCGCTATTAACTGGGGATTGATCGGCTTTTTCAGCTTTGATCTGGTGGCATTTATTTTTGGTAACATGTCATGGTTTTCGAGAATTATTTACGCCCTGGTGGGTATCGCCGGACTGTATATCATCACTTTCTATATGTATACAGGCGGCACGGCAGAGTCGAATAAGGCTTAGGTCAGAGAACGCTTCAAGAAGTTTACGAAAACCGGCAGTATTTGCCGGTTTTCGCTTTTAGGCGCTATTGCAGCGCTTCCTTTTCAATGAGAACGCCGTCCCGCCATATCCGTTCCAGATCGTAAAACAAACGGTTTTCACGGTCAAATATATGAATGATGATATCCTGAAAATCCATTAATATCCAATTGGCGTTTTGATAGCCCTCAATTTGTCGGACAGTAACACCCGCTCTTCCAAGCGCTTCCGACACATTATCCGTCATAGCCTGAATCTGGCTCTTGTTACTGCCGTCGGCAATGATAAAGTAATCTGCAATGGTAGATATATTACTGATATCAATGATGCGAATATCCTCCGCCTTCTTGTCTTCTAGCGCATTTACCGCCAAAAGTGCGATTTCCCTTGTTTCCATGTAATCTTCACACCTTTCTAAGTTTCCATTCTTTTGTAATAGTTGTAGGTCCTGACGGTCATATCGTCCAGCTGTCCGTCTGTGGTCCGCAGATAGGCAAGCGTGTTTGCCAGTATTTTTTCCATTGTCCAGTCGAGATCCTGAAACGCAATCCGGCGAATCATATCCAGCTCCGCCAGCTGCTTTCTGTTTGGTTCTATATAGTCCGCAATATAAATGATTTTTTCCAGTCTGCTCATATCAGGGCGCCCCGTTGTGTGATAACGGATGGCATTCAGGACGTCGTCGTCGGTCACGCCGTACTTATGCTGCGCCAGGTAGGCGCCGGCTTTAGCGTGTAAAAGCGCCGTCGGATTGCCGCGTTCCACTGTCGTTACGTTGAGTCTTGCTTTCTCGCAAATGGCCACAAGCTCGGAGCCGTGCATGGACTTGGCGCAGTCGTGCAGCAGACCGGCCGTCATGGCGTTTGCCATGTCTTCTCCATGGGCCATGGAAAGAGCGGCGGCCGTATAGGCTACTCCCAGAGTATGGGCGTAACGCTTGGCGGACAAAACCGCCTCCATCTCTTTACGGATATTGGCAGTATCCGGGTTTTCCATATTTTTGCCGCTCATAACAGTATACCCCCTTTGGAACAGATTTAGATTTTTTTTATTAATTAACTTTGATACAGCTGATTTTTGATAATATAGTCCTCCACCGCCCCGGGTACAAGGCCGTGTATCGTCTCTTTCCTTTGCAGGAGACCGCGGATCCGGGAAGAGGAAACGTCTATGCTGTCGATATCCAGTATTTCTACAAAAGCATGATATTTTTGCCGAAGATACTGTGACTGCGCCAGCAGCTGTTCCTTCATATCCTGCATGGAAAGGTCTGTAAAATCCTGCCTTTTCCTCACCGCCGCCAGTATGGTGCAGTTCTGGAAAATGAGTTCCGGGCATCGCCAGGTCTCTAGAGCGTACAGGCTGTCCGCGCCAAGAATAAAGTAATAATTCGTTTCGGGATGCAGGGCTTTCAGCTTTTGCAGCGTATGACTGGTGTAGGTGTTCGTATCCTCCGCAGCCTCCATGTCAGACAGTTCAAAACCGGGAATATCCCGGATGGCCAAAGCCGTCATTTCACACCGAACACAGGCCGGCAGAATTTCCTGCTGATTTTTCATGTAGGATACGCCGCTTGGCATAAATAACACCTTATCCAGCAAAAACTGTTCTTTTGCCTGTCCGGCAATTGCCAGATGGCCGTTGTGAATGGGATTAAAGGTGCCTCCCATGATGCCGATTCGCTTCATCCGCTCTCCTTTTTCCGTGTTTCTTTACACGCTTATACTGATATTCCTACGCTTTCGGCAGTATGATTTTGGGATTTTTCCTGTCAGGTTTGTAGAGGATGATTTTCTTGCCGATTACCTGTACAACCGTGGCATGTGTCCGCTCCGCCACAACTGCGGCGATCTGTTTCGGATCATCCGCACAATTTTTTAAAACGGCAATTTTTAACAGCTCCCTCGTATTGAAAGCGTCTCCGATGGAAGTCGTAAATTCCGGTGTAAGGCTTGCTTTTCCCACCTGAAAGATGGGATCAAGGCCGTTTGCCAGACTTTTCAGATAGGCTCTCTGTTTGCTGGTCAGTTCCATGTTTTCCTCCTGTTGTGGTCGCAGCTTATGCAGGCTGCGACGGCGCTTTTGTTTTCCGATCACGTGTCTGTGTCTGTTCACTCGCAAACCCGCGCTTATGCGCTTTCTGTCCGCCTTCGCCGGAGGTTTGCGCTACTTATAATAATCGAAGGAAAGGCCGTACATCCTGACGGTGCTGCCCTCCTCAATGCCAAGCTCCTCAAGCTGTTTCAAAATCCCCTGTTCCCGCAAAAAGTCCTGAAAGAATTTAAAGCCTTTCTCAGATTCCAGATTCGTATAAGAAAGCATTTTTTCGATGCGCGGGCCCTCCACAACATATTCGTCTTCGGTCTCATCGTAGTCGACCGTAAAAGGCTCGTTTTCGATATCAAAATGAAACTCCGGGAAAAACTCCTGGGCAAAGGTGAGGGGCTTATTATCCAGCTCTTCCAGACGGTTGTTAATGGCGTAGAGAAGCTCCCTTACGCCTTTACCGCTGACTGCGGAAATGGCATGGACGGGAATCCCCTGCGGTTCAAATTCCGCCCGTATCTTTGCGACGGGATCGCTGTCTTTCTCATAAATCATGTCAATCTTATTGGCCGCAATGATCTGCGGACGCTCCGCCAGCGATTTTTCGTAGGCGGACAGCTCTTTGTTAATGGCGTAGATGTCCTGAATGGGATCCCGCCCTTCGGTGGAAGCCGCATCCACAATGTGTACGATCAGTCTGGTGCGCTCAATATGGCGTAAAAATTCATGACCAAGCCCTACGCCCTCCGATGCGCCCTCAATCAGACCGGGAATATCGGCAATCACAAAGCCTTTTGCATCGTCCAGATCCACTACGCCGAGATTGGGGTTTAAGGTCGTGAAGTGATAATTGGCAATTTTGGGTCTGGCGTTCGTCACTTTTGCCAAAAAGGTGGATTTTCCCACATTGGGAAAGCCTACGAGACCTACGTCGGCAATTACCTTAAGCTCCAGAAGCAGTTCCAGCTCCTGTGCCGGCTGGCCCGGCTGGGCATACTTGGGGGCCTGCATGGTACTGGTGGCATAGTGCTGGTTGCCGTTGCCGCCGCGGCCGCCCTTTAACAGAAGAAAGCGTCTGTTTTCCCCGGACATATCGGTGATAACCTTGCCGCTTTCTGCCTCCCGAATTACTGTGCCTTCCGGCACTTTGATGGTGATATCCTCGCCGTTCTTTCCGGCGCAGTTTTTCTTACCGCCTTCTTCGCCGTTTTTCGCGCAGTATTTTCGGATATGCCTGAAATCCGTCAAAGTGTTTAAGCCTTCGTCGATTTCAAAATAAACGCTTCCGCCGTTGCCGCCGTCCCCGCCGTCAGGGCCGCCGTTAGGCACATATTTTTCCCTGCGGAAAGAGACATGGCCGTCGCCGCCCTTACCGCTTTTTACATAAATTTTAGCACGATCTGCAAACATAATTATCCTTCTTTGCCTGTTTTCGGATTTCAGATAAAGAAAAGCTCCAAACATTGGATGTTCGGAGCCTGTTTTACGGTTCTTACTTCTCTACAGGATACACGGAAGCCTGCTTCTTGTCTCTTCCTTTTCTTTCGAAACGAAGAACGCCGTCTACCAGAGCAAACAGTGTGTCGTCCCCGCCTCTGCCGACGTTAACGCCGGGATGAATCTTGGTCCCACGCTGTCTGTATAAGATATTTCCTGCTTTGACGAACTGTCCGTCAGCTCTTTTCGCCCCTAATCTCTTGGACTCGGAATCACGGCCGTTCTTGGTGGAACCGACTCCCTTTTTATGTGCGAAAAATTGAAGGTTCATATTTAACATGGTATTACACCTCCTCAAATGTCAATTTACAGTGCTGCTTTCCGTACTGAGACTCGATCTGTCCCAGTCCGAGTATCAGGGAATCCATCAGAACGACAGAAGCATCCTTAAGCGGCCGTTTCAGAAAAGTACATCTGATACTGCCCTCCCTTTCGTCCGTTTCTACCTGCATCGGCTCCTTTGCGATTTCCTCAAGGGAATTTACCGTGTTGATCACAAGAATGGAAATCGCCGCACAGACGATATCCTGTCCATAATCCGCATATTCCGCGTGGCCGCTGCATGTAAATCTGAGATATTCACCCGATTCGGTTTTATAAATTCTGATCTCGGTCATTACGCATTGATCTTGTCAATCTTGATCTGCGTATAGAGCTGTCTGTGACCGTTTTTCTTGTGATAACCGGTCTTTCTCTTGTACTTGTAGACGATAACCTTTTTGCTCTTGCCCTGATCCGTAACGGTTCCTGTCACGGTAGCGCCGGCAACGTCGCCCGCAACCTTAAGCTCCTTATCGCTGACAGCGATTACCTGATCAAATGTAACAGTAGAACCTACCTCAACGTCGAGCTTTTCCACTCTGATCTCGTCGCCCTCGGATACCTTGTACTGTTTTCCGCCTGTTGCAATGATTGCGTACATACCTGCACACCTCCTATTCATGGACTTACGCCCATTTACTCGCTAACTGTGGTGATGCCAAAATGGCATACTTTTACCTCGTTATGCGGCATACTCAGATATTGTAACGGGTTTTTTACCGTTTGTCAACAAATTTCTTGGATCAGGTCAGTTCTTTTGGCCCGGCAGGGAAAACAGCCGGTCAAGCTCCTCTTCTGTATAATAGAAAAACAGAAGTAGAGCCAGAAGCGCCACGCCGCACGTAATGTAAACATCCGCCACGTTAAACTTCGGAAAATTGATGGGCACAAAATAGATGAAGTCCACCACGTAATGTCTGACAAGACGGTCAAGCAGGTTTCCTCCTGCACCGCCGAGAATAAACAGCATACACAGCCGCATCGGCGTAAAACGGCGGGTGGCGGGCAGGGTAAAAAGCTTCCATGCAAGCAATAAAACGACTACTACAGTCAATGTAATTAAAAAGGCCTGTCTGCCCTCAAAGGAGCTGAATGCGGCCCCTGTGTTTTCCAGATAGGAAAACTCCAGTACACTTTGCAGGATAATAAAGGAGGGCTGCCCCTTTAAGCGGGAAATGGCCAGTAATTTGGTAAATTGATCGACTCCCATTAAAACGCACAGCATAAGCAGAGAAAAAATAAGATTTCTTTTTTGTGATTTCATATCCTGTCAGACAGTTCCTTTCTTAAAAAACGGGGATAAACAATAATGCAAAAATATTGTTTCATAATATGACAAAAATCGACTAAATAAGTCAATGCAATTCGGTTCGTATTTCAAAATGACGGATTTCCTGCAAAAAAGTAGGCGGCAAGCTGTGCCCGGGAACTGAACTCCTCCGTTTCCAACAACTCTCTGACCGCTTCTTTCGTATAAAAGTCTGCTGTAATCTGTTCGTTTTCGGAAGTGTGATCCTCAAAATTTCCTTCCGCTTCCACGAAGGCAATCTGTGTTTTCACATCGGAAAAAGCCACTGCGGCAAAGGAAGGCGGCAGAATGCTGTGGATTTTTTTCACACTAAGACCTGTTTCTTCGTACAGCTCTCTCTGAATACATTCCTCCAGAGATTCCCCTTCGTTTAGCATACCCGCGCAAAGATTATAGACAAAACGGTTGACGCCCATACGAAATTCCCGAAGCAGGAGCATTTTTCCGTCATGCCAGGCTACAATGGAGACGCCGCTGACCCGTTTCCCGATGGCGTCAGGCCCGGGGATTTCACTTCTGCTGACAATCTCATACTTTTTCTCACGGCCTGCTTTATTTTGATAGGTGAGCTCGTAATTTTTCAGGTATTTGCCGTCTTTTACTTTTTCCATATGTAGAAGCTTCATGGGGCTCATACTCCTTTCTGCGAAGACAACTGCCGCGCAAGACTTGGCGCCGTTTTTTTTCTTGTCAGCTCCATCAGCCCAAGCGGCGTCATATCGTGTGCTCTTGCGGGAACAGGATCCTGCTTCAGAAGCTCCTGCATATACTGCAAAAGCTCCTGCTCCCGTTTTCTGTCCTTCATGTTTATAAAGTCAATCAGAATCATGCCGGAGAGGTTTCTTGCGCGCAGATGTATGGCAATCATCTTTGCGGCCTCTTTGTTGATGCGGTAATAGGTTTCCTCTTTTTCTTTGCCGGATTCGTATTTCCCTGTATTGACGTCTATGGAAATCAGCGCCTCTGTAGGCTCAATTACAAGATAGCCGCCGGATTTGAGCCAGACCTTTTTATCCATAAGCTCCTGCAGGCGCGCTTCTGTGGAATAGAGCTTATAAAGCGGGAGCAGGGCGTCCTCATAGAGCCGCAGCGGAATCCCGGATTGCGCGCAGTATGCGAATAGCCCATCGTAAATCTCCGGCAGATCTGTGATTACCTCGTCGTATTCCGAGCGGTAGGCGTTTTCAATAAAGGTAATATAATTCGGCTTTCCCTCATAGAGACAGCTGTAACAGGTTCGATAAGGGCCTGTTTCCAGAATCCGATCCATGACTGCCGAAAGCTCCCGCGCCTCCTGAATCAGAGGCGCTGTATCGGTAAGGCCGCTGGCATTTGTCCTGACAATCAGGCGGTAACGTTCGGCAATTTCTGTAAGCGCCTCTGTATTTTGTAATCTTAATCTGGCTGCGCCATCCAGCTTGGAGGAGACCTGAACGCCCGAAGCCCGGCCTTTTCCACGAAGGGAAACCACCGAATACTGTCCGGCAAGGGAAAGCCTTGTGGTGACACCGGCAAGCTTTGTTTTTATGGGTTCCTTGGAAATCTGTACCAGAAGCTCGTCTCCCACTTTCAGAGAACCGTCCGGCCTGCGGTTTGTAAGCCGGGCCTGCGATACCTCCGCAAGAGGCAGGAACGTAAGATAGCCGCCTCCCAGATCAATGAAGGCGGCGCCTATATTCTCAGAAATGCTCTGCACCTTCCCCACGTGAATATGTCCCACGGCGTGCTTGATTTCTTCCATCACCTGTGCGGACAGAATCTGATTGTCACGCAGTAAAAGGGCGAGCAGTTTTTCATGGTGTCGTATGACCAGAATTTTACCCTTGTGTGTCGTCATGTATCGCTGTATTATCCCCGGAAACTGTAATTGTTCGAAGTGGCAATGTCCAAGAGGCTGCAATCCCTGGCAATACCGACAGGACTTATTCCGTAATTCCTGCGTCGCAGGGTCAGCGCCCTGCGACAATTATAACACACAATGACGGGAATGCAAGTCACATCATACAGCCTCGGCAAGAGGAACAAACTGATGTTCCACCCCTTCCCCGGCCAGATCCGTATAGGTTTCCAGCCGTGTCACCTGATACGCTGACGGCAAAATATCCACTCCTGCAAACTGGCAGAATTTTTCAAGCACCATGGAGGGCTTGATGCTGCCGCTGCTGCTGGCATTTACCAGCATCTGTATGGTTTCGTCCGTATCTGCGTGGATTTCGTAGATGCCCTGCTTTAAATCAAGCTCTACCACGCTTCTTTTCGTCTCTTTGGTATAAGGGATCGTTTCCTGTCCGTAAAAGGCCTGTATTTTTCCGTTAAGGTCATCGACAGGGAAGACGCCTTCCTTCATTTGAATACGGTAGGAAGCCGCCGCTACGCTTGCCATGGCGTTTTTAGCCTGATCCGGCAAGGGAGTTACGGAAAGAATTTCCACACCCTCCACCATAACCTGATTCAGATCATGCTTCATCTGCTCCACAGAAGGCATGGAAAGAACCTCAATATCCATGTATTCCCCATAGCTTTCCATACCGACGCCAAGTGGCGCGGCAAAGGACATAATCTGATGCGGACTGAACCCTTCCGAATATTTGACATCGACCCCGGCCCGTCTGATTGCTTTTTGGAAAAAACGCATCGTGTCCAGATGACCGATAAATTTCATAACGCCGTATTTTGCAAATTTGATTCTTACTTTCATTGTTTACCTCATTTTTTCCGGCCTGTTTCAGGAAGCTGTCAAGGCTCTCTTATGTCGATGTTTTCCTTCATAGGTAAAGCAAGCTACCTTCTGCAAAACCGGCGTATCATGCATTGGCATTATTGTGCCGTTCCTTCGGTATCAAAGAACCGTTTATCATAGCAGACGCCGACCCCGAAGCGGTTTGCGCCGCAGCCCTGGCACTGCGCCCTGCAGTTTGGCGAAACGGTCTGCGCCTGCGCCTTTTTCCACTCCCGAAGCAGAAATTCCTTTGTTACGCCGCAGTCCAGAAAATCCCAGGGAAAAATTTCGTCGTCAGCCCGTGCTCTTGTGGTGTAGAAACCGACATCCAGGTTACAGTCAGAAAAGCTTTCTATCCACAGCTCATTATGGAAATATTCGCTCCATGCGTCAAACATGCAGCCCTTCTCATAAGCCTTTCTGATCACCCCGGCCACTCGCCTGTCCCCTCTGGCCAGAACGCCCTCCAGAACGCTTACGTCCGCCTCGTGCCAGTTGTATTTGATGCTTTTTTGGTTTAACTGGCTCATGATGCCCTGTCTGGTCAGATGCGCCTTGTCCAGAAATTCTTCTGCCGTACACATGGGCGCCCACTGGAAGGGCGTAAAGGGCTTGGGAATAAAGAAGGAAGTGCTTGTGACGATCTGCACCCGGCCGTTTACCCGACTGTCCTTGGGAACAGTTTCATAAAATGCCGCCGCAATCTTATTGGAAAGATCGCCGATTCCTAAAATATCCTCTTCGGTTTCGGTGGGGAGGCCCAGCATGAAATAAAGCTTTACCCGTGTCCAGCCGCCTGCAAAAGCCAGCGCTGCGCCTTTCAGGATATCCTCTTCGGTCAGGCCCTTATTAATCACATCGCGAAGCCGCTGGCTGCCGGCTTCCGGCGCAAAGGTCAGGCTGCTTTTTTTCACATCCTGCACCTTGCTCATCACGTCCAGAGAAAAGGCGTCGATACGCAGGGAAGGCAGGGAAATATTAGTGTGCTTCTGTCCGCAGTCCGCTATCAGAAAATCCAGAAGCTCGTCCAGCCGGGAATAGTCGCTGGAGCTTAAGGAGCTTAAGGAAACCTCCTCATGTCCTGTATTTCGTAGCATTTCAACGGCATAGCGCTTTAATTGCTCCACATTCCGCTCCCTGACCGGGCGGTAGATCTGGCCGGCCTGACAGAAGCGGCAGCCGCGGATACAGCCGCGCTGGATTTCCAACACAACCCGGTCCTGCGTCACTTTGATAAAAGGCACCACAGGCTTCAGCGGATAGTGTGTGTCCGTCACATCTGTCACAATCTCCTTTAAAATCACATCCGGAATATCCTCAAAGAGCTTTTTTCTGCCAAGGATTGTGCCGTCTTCCCGGTAGAGCTCCTCATAGAACCGAGGTACATAAATACCGGGAATTTTTGCCGCGCCGTGCAGAAAATCCTGTCTTGTGCCGCCATGACGTTTGTTTTCCAGATACCAGTCGATCAGGGGACGGTATTGTGTCTCGCCCTCGCCGATATAGAACAGGTCAAAAAAATCCGCAATGGGCTCCGGATTATAGGTGCAGGGACCGCCGCCGATTACAATGGGCATGTCTTCCCCGCGCTCCGCCGAAAGAAGCGGAATCTGTGACAGCTCCAATATCTGTAATATATTGGTGTAACACATCTCGTATTGGATCGTAATGCCAAGAAAGTCCATGTCCCGTATCGGTTCCTGGGATTCCAGACCGAAAAGGGGAATGGATTTTTTACGCATGATGGCATCCAGATCAACCCAGGGAGAGTAAACGCGTTCGCACCACACGTCATCCCATTCGTTCAGCATGCTGTACAAAATCTGGATTCCCAGATGGGACATGCCGATTTCATAGACGTCGGGAAAGCACATGGCAAACCTGACCTGAATATCTGCTTTGTCTTTTACGACAGAATTGACTTCATTGCCAATGTAGCGGGCGGGTTTTTCCACCTGCATCAGAATTTCATCATTTAACGCCAGTTTTCTCATACTTAAAATCCTTTGCCTTTGTTTCAATATTTTAAGTATAGCGAACTTGCACCGTAAAGTCAAAGAAGGACGGCGTTTTTATCGTCGGATCGGATCAATTCAGTGAAGCCGAAAGCCGAGCTGTTGCGTCGGATCAGTTCAGTTAAATAAATCGGCTAATTCCTCCATGACCGCGTTTTCCCCACCGTCATACAGATGAAGGCTGTCCGCTCGGATCATATTATAGACATCGTCCGTGCTGTATGAGAGAATGTTGTTTCCTCTTGTATCGCACAGCAGAAAGGCTACAAATAAGAGTACGGCAAGTACCATGCGGTATTTGAAGCTGCCCATGGCGCCGTCCGGTACGCCTGCTTCCCTGTCCGGCATGCCGTAGCCGGGAAAGGATTCCGATTCCGCAAGCTGTCCTCTGTCAAAAAGCGGAAGCTGCGTATCCTTTCCGTAGAGAATATGTTCCCTTTGTCTGAGTTTCATTCGATTTCCCAGGTTTTCCTCCCGAATATATCTGGCCAGTTCCATTTTCTTTTCCGGCGTCACCTTTTTTTCCATTAGGCCGCGTCCTCTTTGCGTGTCTTTTCACTGCATTGTATGCAGGTTCGTATAAAAAAAGAACGCACCCCGCAGGGTACGTTCTCCTATCTTTGCGCCAGTTCTGTGGTGATCTCCTCCCATGTGATGTTCTTTTCCGCCATCAGCACCATCATATGGTACAGGAAATCCGAAATTTCATACTTGATTTCGTTGGGGTTTGGATTCTTGGCGGCAATGACAATTTCTGTGGCCTCTTCGCCCAGCTTTTTCAATATTTTGTCTGTTCCCTTTTCAAACAGGTAATTGGTGTAGGAACCGTCCTTTGGGTGGATTTTACGGTCCTTGATTACGTCGAATACCTGTTCAAACACCTTTAAAGGATTTGTCTCCTCATATTCTTTCGCCATGATCTCATTAAAAAAGCAGGAACGGGCGCCTGTGTGGCAGGCTGCGCCGATCTGGGAGACCTTGGCAAGAATGGTATCCTTATCGCAGTCCGCCGTCAGGGATTTCACAT
This sequence comes from Lachnospiraceae bacterium, assembly GCA_009774175.1. Taxonomy (GTDB): domain Bacteria; phylum Bacillota; class Clostridia; order Lachnospirales; family Lachnospiraceae; genus UBA3282. Next base: position 177,090 of record VSNG01000001.1, read on the forward strand.
ACTGGAAGTGGCCGCTGGTCTCCCCCTTGACCCACAGCTCCTGCCGGCTTCTGCTGTAGTAAGTCATTTTGCCGGTACGCAGGGTGGTATTGTAGGCTTCCTCGTTCATATAGGCAACCATCAGCACTTCATCCGTTTTGTAATCCTGCACCACGACAGTCACATGCCCGTCGCTGTTTAACTTAAACTCCTCCCAGGGAATGGCCGGCTCAAAGGTATTAACGGTAATATCATTGTTCTGGCACAGCGCCTTGATGGCCAGAAGCTCCTTTGCGTTTTCATTAATGGCGTAGCCGGAAATACCGCAGATATTGTCGTTTCCCAGAAGCTCCAATATTTTATCCAGAGAAACCTCCGGCACGGACGCGATCATGGGAAAACGGGAAATGGCGATGGATTCTTTCAGACAGGTTTCCTTCACCAGAATAATCTCCCCGATATAGGCGTCAATCAGGGCTTCGTTTCTGGTAATACTGTCCGCCTCCGTCACGCAGGCCACAATTTTGTCCTTCCCGAATTTTTTGGATACTTCCGCCGTGATTTCAATATTGCCCGGTTTGGAATAGTTTAACGCCGCCTTCTTGCAGCCTGCATAGAGAAGCTTTTTGACGTCCTCCATCCGCTTCACGTTGCCTGCGCCGATTACGGGAATCTCCGCTTCGCTGCAGACGGCCTTTATAATGTCGAGGGCCTCCTCATGGGCGGCATCGCCCTCCGACATATCGTAAACAATTAATTCGTCCGCATTGTTATCGCTGTAAAATTTTGCCAGAGCCACCGGGTTTGTATCAATGATGGTACTGTCGGAAAATCCTTTTACCGCGTCTCCTTTATATAAATAGATACAAGGTATAAATTTTTTGTATGCCATACTGCCGCTGTCCCTTTCTCTTCATAGTGTCTATACGGGAAATGCCTGTTTTGGGCGCTCTATGCGAGCGTTCCCTTGGTACTTAAGATGCCCTGCACCCGCGGATCCTTTGCAACCGCCTCGTCAAGGGCCTTGCCGAAGGCCTTGAACATGGCTTCGATCATGTGATGGGTGTTTATGCCGCTTATCATTTTCAGATGCAGATTCATGCCGGCGCTGTAGCTTACCGCATAAAAGAACTCCCGCACAAGCTCCGTATCCAGATCTCCCACCCGTGCAGAGGGAAATTCGCAGTCAAAGGAGAAATAGGGTCTTCCGCACAGGTCAATGGCGCACAGGCACAGGGCGTCGTCCATGGGCAGAAGAAAGGAACCGTAACGCCTGATGCCGGTCTTGTCTCCAAGCGCCTCTCTGATCGCCGTGCCAAGCACAATGCCCGCATCTTCCACACTGTGGTGTCCGTCCACGTCCAGATCCCCGTTGACTTTCATGGTCAAATCAAAAAAGCCGTGTCTGGAAAAGCCCTCCAGCATATGGTCAAAGAATCCGATGCCGGTAGAAATCTCGCTCTTTCCTCCGCCGTCCAGATTCAGGGACGCTTTGATTTCTGTCTCCTTCGTGTTCCGTTCTATCGTTGCTGTTCTTGCCATAAATCCTCCTTATTCAAACCGTACCCGGATGGAATTTGCGTGGGCAGTCAGGCCTTCTTTTTCGGCAAACAGCTCGATATCCGCGTGGGCCTTTTCCAGCGCTTCTCTTGAGTAGGAAATCAAACTGGTTTTTTTCAGGAAATCATCCACATTTAAGGGCGAGAAAAACCGCGCCGTACCGTTTGTGGGCAAAATGTGGTTGGGGCCTGCAAAATAGTCTCCAAGAGGCTCGCAGGAATATTCTCCGAGGAAAATCGCACCGGCGTTTTTGATTCTCGTCATGACCTGATAAGGGTCTTTGGTGAGGATTTCCAAATGCTCCGAAGCGATGGCGTTTGCCGCATCCACGGCGCTGTCCATGGAATCCGCCAGCAGAATATAGCCGTAGTTACCAAGTGATTCCCGAATAATATCCGCTCTGGGCAGTTCCTTTAAAAAGACTTCGATCTGTTCGGACACCTGATCCGCAAGGGTAACGCTGGTGGTAATCAGAATGGCGCTTGCCAGCGTATCGTGCTCCGCCTGGGAAAGCAGGTCCGCCGCCACATAACGGGGATTGGCGCTTTCATCCGCGATCACAAGAATTTCACTGGGGCCTGCAATGGAATCAATGCTGACATAACCGAAGCAGGCTTTTTTTGCCAGCGCTACAAAAATATTGCCGGGCCCGGTGATCTTATCCACTTTGGGAACGCTCTCTGTGCCAAAGGCCATGGCCGCGATGGCCTGTGCGCCGCCAACCTTGTAGATTTCATCCACGCCCGCAATCTTCGCGGCTACCAGCGTTCCCGGGTTGACAAGACCGTCGGCCCCCGCAGGGGTGGTCATGACGATCCGCTCCACACCGGCCACTTTGGCGGGAATCACGTTCATCAGCACGCTGCTTGGATAGGCCGCCTTGCCGCCGGGCACATAGACGCCGGATACGGCGATGGGCAGAATGCGCTGTCCAAGGATGGAACCGTCCGGCTTTGTGTCAATCCAGCTGTTTCGAAGCTGTTTTTTGTGGAATGCTTCGATATTTGCCGCTGATTTTTTCATCACGGCTACAAAGGCATCTTCCGCCTGTTTGAAGGCTGCCTGTATTTCCGCGTCGGTTACGCGGATATTCTCCGCGCTGATATCCCATTTGTCAAACTGTTTTGTATAGTCAAATACGGCAGTATCGCCTTTTTCGCGCACATTTGCTATGATATCCGCCACTACGGATTCGTACTGTCCGTAATTGCCTGGGCTTCTCTTAAGGAGAGAGTTAAGTATATCTTTTTGTGAATCCTTTGTCAGTTGAACCGTCTGCATTTTTTCGTATACTCCGTTTCATCCTATATTGTTTTGCCGTTTTCTTTCCGGTTTTTGACGGACAAAAACGGCCAATTCGTTAAGTCGGATACAGTCCTGTCTGGCTCAGTTTACGGCGTAATTTAATTTCACCGTAATAGAGGCGGTTTTATGACGGGAGCTGGTGTCGAAATAGCCGCCGTAGCTGTATTCCGTGTTACTGTTTTGCGCGGTAATCTGGAACACGCCCAGATTCGCGTTTAAAAGCTCCCCGATCACGGAACCCGTGCCGGAAGCCATCAGGTCGATGCGGTCTTTGGCGTTCTGGGTCGCCTCCTCGATCAGCTGTAATTTCAGTTCGTCCAGCTTGGTATAGTAGTACTCCGGCTCCTCCGAGGCAAACTGTACGCCGGATTCGATCAGACCGGATATATCTCTGGAAATATTCTCAATCTTGTCAATATCCGCAGAGGTAATGGACACATTCTGGTACAGATTGTATCCGTCGATGTAATCCCGGATTCTGTCGCCGTTTTCGTTGTACTCAGACTCCCAGCGCTCGCTGATGGTGACGGAGCTGAATACCATTTCCTCCTCCGATACGCCGTTGTCCAGCAGATATTTCTGAATCAGTTCCGCATCCTTCTTAATGGAGCGGTAAGCTTCCTGAGTGGTGCTTCCCTCTCTGGAAAAGCTGCCGCGCCAGACAATCAGGTCAGCCTCGAAATCGCAGTTGGCAGAACCCGTAGCGGTCAGTCCGCCGCTGCCGGAGGTTTTCTTGTAGGAAACCAGATTTCCCGTAAAAACCGTTGTGCAGACGATTGCGCAGATACCTGCAATCAATGCAATTACAATTCCCTTATACTCTTTCATGTCAAATTCCTTTCTGTCATTTCCCTGTTTACACCATTTTTGCCGGCATATCTCCGGCTGTTCTTAGTTTAACTGGCTTCGAAGCGCCGTGATCAGTTTCTTGATCCGTTCCGGCTCCATCTGCATGCTTACCTGATTGACGATCATCCGCGCCGAGAGGGGGCAGATTTCCTCCAGAACCTCCAGTCCGTTTTCTTTCAGCGTTGAGCCCGTCTCCACGATATCCACAATCACGTCGGCAAGTTTTACAATGGGGCCAAGCTCCACGGATCCGTTCAGCTTGATGATATCCACTGTCTGATGTTTTCTGTTATAGAAATAATCCTTGGCAATATTCGGGTATTTGCTGGCAACCCGGATCATCTCATGGTGCTGCAGCAGTTCGCCTGCGCTTTTCGGTCCGCAGACGCACATCCGGCATTTGCCATAGCCAAGATCAAGCACTTCGTATACCCGCCGGTTTTCTTCCATGATCGTGTCCTTGCCCACAACGCCGATATCCGCCGCACCGTACTCCACATAAGTGGGCACGTCCGGGCCCTTTGCGAGGAAAAACCTTAATTTCAGCTCTTCGTTGACAAAGATCAGTTTACGGGAATCCTTATCCTTCATTTCTTCGCAGGTAATGCCTATTTTCGAAAGAAGATCCATGGTTTTATTGGCCAGCCGCCCTTTTCCAAGGGCAAATGTCAGGTATTTTTCTTCACTCATGTAACAGCTCCACCTTCTTTCCGGCCATGCGCAGGCTTTTGGCCTTTTGCAGTTTTTCCTTAAAATTGGCTTCCGTATAATACATCTTCACAGGCGCATCCATACCTGTTATCACCACATCCTGCCGTCCCATCGCCGCAAGAAGATCGTCCACCACAATCACAAAGCCGATGGCGGCCGAATCCTTTCCGAAACGGGTGAGAAGCTTATCATAACGTCCGCCCTTCACAATGGCGTCACCGATTCCGTAGGTGTATCCCTTGAAAATGATGCCCGTATAATAATTATACTTGCTGAGCATACCAAGGTCAAAGGAAACATATTTTTCCACGCCATAATCACACAGAACCTGATACACCTTCTCAAGCCGCTCGACAGCGTGTCTGGAACGCTTGTTGGAAGCCGCTTCCTTGGCTTCCTCCAGAATCTGTACAGTTCCGAACAGATCGCTCACCTTAAGAAGAAGCTCCTTATCCTTTTTATCCACATGAGTTCGCTCAAGAAGCTCTTCCGCACCGAAATAATTCTTACCGGAAATATATTCCCGAAGCTCAAGCTCCGTTTCCTCATCCAGTCCGGCCTCAGCGCAGATACCTTTAAAGTATTCCAGATTGCCAACACTGATCTGGAAATCAGACAGACCTGCATGATAAAGCGCCTCAATCGTCATGGCGATCATCTCCGCGTCCGCCTGCACGGAATCGTCTCCGATTAACTCCGCTCCCATCTGGGTCACTTCCTTTAATTTTCCCTGTAAATCGGACGTGTTCGTAAAGGTGTTTCCCTGATAACAGAAACGGATCGGCACATTCTCTTCCATAAAGTATTTTGCGGCGCACCTGGCAATGGACGGCGTAAAATCCGGCCGCAAAACCAGCGTGTTGCCCTCCTTGTCAAAAAACTTATACAGTTCTCTGGAAGGCGTTGTTCCAACTTCCTTTGAGAATACGTCAAAAAATTCAAAGGTGGGCGTCTGGATATCCCGATAGCCGTAGGCGGTGATCCGTTCATGGAGAAGCCGCTCCACAATCGTCTTTTTTTCCTTTTCATCGCCGTAAATATCGCGCACGCCTTCCGGCGTATGAACTAATTTTTTACCCATAAATTATTATGCCTTTCCCTTACACTTTATTACATTAAAGTTGTAACGTGATAATTCACTACTAAATTAAACTCAATACACTATAACCCACTTCTGCCGGTTTGTCAATTTTTAATCTATTCTGTCGTCAAGATCCTTTTGCAGCATATCCAGATAGGGCACAAGAATCCCGTGTTTTTTTGGCAGCACATACTCCGGATTCAATTCGTCATATCGAAAGCTTTTCCGGCCGCCTTCTTTTGCCCGATCCCAGAAAAAACGCAGCATCTCATAGGGAAGATAATAAAAAATGTCCTTATGGGAGTAATAAATCAGAAAAAAGGCGATGCCCTTCTGTTTTTCAAACTGTCCCATGAATTCCACCTGATGTTCATGGATATTCTGGAGGGAAAAGGTGTCCGCCGCGCATTCCTTTGCGTCAAAGCAGACCGGGATGCCCTGTACCGCACCAATGTAGTCCACCGTACTCTTCTGGTCGAAATAGGCCAGCGTAATATGACGGCTTTCCTTGTCGATATTGATGGGCGTGATGGGCGTCGGTATTTTCTGGATCAGGGCCAGCCCGTTTTCCAGATATTTTTCATTTGTTCGGTTGATCAGATCCTCCAGTGTGGAGCCGCGCAGTCCGCGGGAGTTCCATGTGGCCATGCCATTATCCCTCCGAATGTGAAACCCTTTCAAAAATATCCGGCAGCCCGGAAAGAAATGTTCTGCCGCTTATATCGGAAAACGGATCGGGAAGCGCGGGGAATACAACCTTGCAGGCGTGCAAAAGCTGGGAACGCACGCCGTATTTCTGGCGATATATTTCATTCCACGATCTGTCGCCGTATTTGTAATCTCCTAAAAGCGGATGTCCGATACTGGCAAGATGCGCCCTGATCTGATGGGATTTCCCGGTAATCAGCTCCACCTCCAGCAAGGTCTTATCCGCCTCTTCCCGAAGCGGCTTATACTTTGTTTTGACAGGAAAGCCGTCTGCTTCTGCGGAAATAACTACTTTATTTGTTTTTTTATCTTTCTTAAGATAGCCTTCGATCTTCCGTTCATTGCGAAGGGTGCCTTTTACATAAAGCATATAGTACTTATGAAGGGTTCTTTCCTTTAACAGCTCTCCCAGAAGCTGCGCGCCTTTCAACGTTTTGGCGCAGAGTACAATGCCGCTGGTATTGCGGTCAAGACGGTTACAGACGGAAGGCCTGAAGAAGGTCAAGTCTTCTGCAGACAGTCCGCCCTTTTCAAGCAGATAGCCGATCAGCCATTCATTCAGGGAAAGATCTGATTTATCCGCCTTCTGAGACAGGACGCCCGCAGGCTTATCTAAAAGCAAGATATGGTCATTTTCATAAATGACCTGAATTTTTGACAACTTCCTGTAGGCGGATCCATAATCCGATACGGAATGCGGCGTTTTTGACGCAGACGACAGAGCGCCGCCGTCTGTTTCTTTTCCCATAAATTTGGAAAGCGTATCCTGCGCAAAGAAAATCTTCACACTGTCTCCTGCGGCAGTTTTTTCACTGCCGTCCGCTTTCCTGTCGTTTAAAGTAATATTCTTTTTTCGAAGCATTTTGTAGAGGAAGCCTTTTTCTGCGTTTGGCAAAAGCCGGTGAAGATATTTGTCAAGCCGCTGTCCGGCCTCCCTTTCCGTGATGGTTATCTTATACATCGAAGCGCATTCCTTTGATTTTGCGTCTGTTCCATAAAATATATTACCACACAATCCGCAATCAGACAATCAAATGTAATTTCCGGCGGCCTCTTTGACGCTAAAGCGATATGGAATAAAGCAGGCTGACAATTCCTTCTTTTTCTCTGTGATCCGCTTCATCCATTAATGACAATCGACTTAGTCGGTCAAGGTACTCCGACTCCTGAGAAAAGATATTAACCGTCACGTTTTTGATTCCCTCCTGAGAAAGCATCTGCTCCAAATGCTTTCTGGCTTCGTCACAGCTGCAGGCCGGGTTTTCCGTAATGCCGCAGAGTATGCCGCCCTTCAATGCCATATGGCTTATGGGATAGTTTTTCTGATAGGAAGTAAAGTAAAGGTCATAAAAGGTCATAAGCCCTGCATTATCATCATAAACTGTAAGCTTTTGATGAAGCCCCTCGCTGCATCCCCTTGCCCGCAGAAACAGGATGCAGTTTACCGCGCTTTTGCAGGCGGGAAGACAGCACAGCACAGCCACAATGGTAAGCAGATTGCGGTTGGAACCCGTTTTTACAATGCCTGCGATATACAAGGATACGGAGAAGGCAAAGAAAAATACGGTTCGCAGGATTGTGTATATTTTTCTGTTGTTGAGATAGCCGTAGCAGCCCTTTGGCACAAGAATCTGGTTCATGTCATTCCTCCTTAAAAGCACTTCATCAGAAGATTTTGTACGCCCTGGGTGGACAGATACAGCAGCCGGATGGGCAGTCCGCAGAGAGAAACGCTTCTTCCGCTTTTACAGTCGTCAATGGCCTTTTTTACCACGCAGGATGTTTCCGCCATGGTGAGCTTTTTTAAAAGGCTGATTCGTATCGCATTTTCGTAGGCATGGGTAAGAAAAGGAGTATTTACCGGGCCGGGACAGACGGCCGTCACGGTGATTCCCTTTCCCCGGAGCTCTCTCTCCAGCGCCCTGCTTAAGGAGTATACATAGGCCTTGGAAGCCGCGTAGACCGCGAAAGCCTGCTGTGGCACAAAGGCAGCGCCTGAGGAAAACTGTAAAAGCTTGCTGCCCTTTCGCATATAGGGCAGGCAGATCATGGTCATACGGGTCAGGGCAACGATGTTAAGCTGCACCATCGCCTCAATTTCTTCGCGGCTTTGTCTGTCAAACAGCTTGTGGCTGCCGATTCCCGCACAGTTTACCAGAACCGTAATCTTCGGATTCTGAATGGCAAGCACTTCTTCAAACTGTTTCAGGGATGATTCCACGGTCAGGTCAATGGCAATAACCCTCGTTTTTGTCCGCAGGGAAGCGGCAAGTTCCTCCAACGGTTCTCTTCTGCGGGCAAGAAGCCAGATCTCATCCGTTTTGCCAAGGCGCTGATCTAATTGTACGGCAAACTCTCGGCCCATTCCCGAGGACGCCCCTGTAATAATGGCGATATTCATGGTAATTCCTTTCTCCATTCGCAAACTTCGTCTTTTTATTTATCACTCTTTTTCTTATGCACATTACGGATGGTCTTTTTTCTGCTTTTTTGGTCGGCTGACTTCTTTCCCTGCAGTTTTCCCTGTCTGCCGGGCTTTGAGCCGTCCGTCTTTTTCGCCTGCGGCGTACCTGCGCCGCCCGTTCTTTGTTTCTGGGTCTGACCGATCGTCCGCCGCGGCTTAATCAGGCATTTTTTATCAAACCCGATCAGATCTTCCCGGCCACCTTTCAGGAGGGCTTCCCGGACCAGATCGTAATTGTTTGGGTTCCGATACTGGATTAAGGCTCTCTGCATGGCTTTTTCGTGGGGATTTCGGCAGACATACACCTCTTTCCCGTTCCGCGGGTCTGTTCCGGTATAATACATGACGGTGGACACTGTGGAAGGAGTCGGATAAAAATCCTGCACCTGTTCCGGCATATAGCCAAGATCCCGCAGATATTCCGCCAGTGCAATGGCTTCTTTCAGCGTAGAGCCGGGATGGGAAGACATCAGGTAGGGCACAAGAAACTGCTTCTTTTCCAGCTGTTCGTTGATCTTATAATATTTTCGCACGAAACGTTCATAAACTTCCTTTTTGGGCTTGCCAAGCTTATTCAGTACGGCGTCCGAAATGTGCTCCGGCGCCACTTTGAGCTGACCGCTGACATGATGCTCCACCAGCTCCCTGAAAAAGGTATCGTCGGGATCGGCCAGCAGATAATCGAACCGAATGCCTGAACGGATAAACACCTTCTTAACGCCGGGAAGCGCCCGGAGCTTTCGAAGAAGCGTCAGGTAGTCCGAATGATCCGCTTTCAGATTGGGACAGGGCGAGGGAAAAAGGCACTGTCTGTTCTTACAGACGCCCTGACAAAGCTGTTTTTCGCAGGAGGGATGTCTGAAATTGGCCGTAGGGCCTCCCACGTCATGAATATATCCCTTAAAATCGGGCTCTTTAAGCATTTCCTCCGCTTCCCTTACGAGAGACTCATGGCTTCTTACCTGCACAATCCTTCCCTGATGAAAGGTCAGAGCGCAGAAATTACAGCCGCCAAAACACCCTCTGTTACTGACAAGAGAAAATCGGATCTCCGAGATGGCCGGCACACCGCCCGCCGCCTCGTAGGAGGGATGGTAAGTGCGCATATAAGGCAGGTCGTAGATATCGTCCATTTCCTGCATGGAAAGCGGCGGTTGAGGCGGATTCTGTACCACATAAAGGCCGTTCGGATATGGCTCAACCAGAGTTTTTCCCGTGAAAGGATCCGTATTCTGATACTGTGTCCAAAAACTGTCTGCATAGCGCTTCGGCTGCGACTTCATTTCTTCATAGGAAGGCAGCATGACGCCGTCAAAAACGCCGCTGATATCCTTTGTCCGATAGACCGTTCCCGGGATAAAGGTAATATCCCTGACCGCAATGCCATTGTCCAGCGCTTCCGCAATTTCCACAATGGACTTTTCTCCCATGCCGTAAGAGAGAAGGTCGGCCTGACTGTCCAAAAGAACGGACCGTTTAAAACTGTCCGTCCAGTAATCGTAATGGGCCATCCGCCGCAGACTGGCCTCAATGCCGCCGATGATCACCGGCACGTCTTTGTAACGCCTGCGGATCAGATTCCCGTAAACAACAGTCGCCCCATCCGGCCGCTTTCCTGTCAGACCGCCCGGCGTATAGGCGTCTGTGGGCCGGCGTTTCCCGGAAACAAAATAATGGTTTACCATGGAGTCCATATTTCCGCCGGAGACAAGAAAGGCAAGTCTGGGACGTCCGAATAACGCAATGCTGTCCTCGTTTTTCCAGTCCGGCTGGGAAATGATGCATACACTGTAGCCGTGGGCCTGCAGGACGCGGCTGATGATGGCATGGCCGAAGGAAGGATGATCCACATAGGCGTCTCCTATGACATATACAAAATCAGGCTGACTGATTCCCTGTTGTTCCATTTCCTGTTTTGAAATCGGCAGAAAACTCATTGTTACGCTCTCCTGTTCAGCATCCTGCAGGTATCGGTTCCCGCTCATCCGCCGGCCCTGCGATAATGCCCTTTTCCATCAGTTCCATAAAATCAAAGGTATAGTAATCGGCCAGACGCCGTTTTTCTTCATCCTGATACTCCGAATACTTATCGTAAACGGCACAGACCTTCATTCCCGCCGAAAGTCCTGCCTGAATACCCGGTATGATATCTTCAAACACAAGACAGTTTTCAGGAGAGACCGAAAGCGCCTCCGCTACAGCCAGATAGATATCCGGCGCAGGCTTCCCCTTCGATACATCGCAGGCAGTCATGATACAGTCAAAATAATGCTCGAAATGATGGGCCTTCACAAGCGTCTCCACAAGCTCTCTGGAATTGCTGGTGGCGATCCCCGTCTTAATCCCCTGTTTTCTGCAATAGTCCAAAAGCTCCTGCACGCCTTTTTTGACGGGCACTTCAAAGGCGTATTTATCTCTGGCCATGCGGTTCCAGTCCGCCTTGATTTCTTCCAGTGTAGAGGGAATCTCAAAGCGTTCCTTAAAATAGGCCGCCGTTTCGCCAAAACTCATGCCTTCAATGCACTCCTGTAAATTTTCCGGCAGGGAAATGCCGAATTTTCCAAGATATTCAATATCTATCTCCTTCCAGATCCACATGGAGTCAACCATGGAGCCGTCCAGATCAAAAATTACAGCTTCTGTCATTTATTTCATCCTCCTGTATATACATGTACAAAGGCAGATTCATTCGACCAGGGGGTCGTTTCCATGCAATCAGTACGAAAAACAATGTCATATTCCCGGCATAGGCTTCTGCCGCTTCTGTATACGACGCTTGGCCTCTATCTGATTTTCCTGCTTTTGCGTTATCCGGGCCTGTCCCTGCAATACGCGCTGACAGGACTTACGCTTTGGTTTGAAAAAATGATCCCTACGCTTCTGCCCTTTATGATTCTCTCAGGGATCCTGATTTCCATGAACCTGACCGAACGGTTCGTCCGTCTGCTGCATCCCCTGCTGCACTGCCTCTACGGCACAACCCCCAACGGCTCCTACACGATGATTATGGGTTTCCTGTGCGGATTTCCCATGGGAGCGCGGGTTGCCGGCGAGCTTCGAAGAAAGGGACGTCTGTCCAGGGAGGAGGCGCAGCTTCTGCTGGCCTTCTGTAATAATATCGGCCCCATCTATTTCCTGAGTTTTGTGGTTTCGACGCTTTCATTACGGCAGCCGCTTCTTCCTTTTCTTGTTATGTACGGCGTGCCGCTTGTGTACGGCCTTGTTTTAATGCGGCTGTATGCCGTTCGCCGTCCTTTTTCCGAAAATACCGTGGAAGCAGCGGACTGTGAACCGGAAGGGCTTCTATCGGCCATGGATTCCTCCATCCTCTCGGGTCTTGTGGGAATCGGCAGACTTGGCGGTTACATGGTGTTTTTCAATCTCCTGAACATTCTTTTCGTGCCATTTACGCATCTGCCGCCGTTTCTTTTACAGCTCTATAACTGTATTCTGGAAATTACAAGCGGCATTTCACGCTGTGGGCAGGCACACCCTTATCTGGCGCTGATAGCGCTGCCCTTTGGCGGATTTTCCTGCATCGCTCAGACATATGGCATGATAAACGGTACGGATCTTACCATACGTCCCTATCTGATTCACAAGCTGATACAGACCGCCCTCACAGCGCTTTGCTATTTCTTACTGTCACTGCTTTAACGGACCGCAGTCCGTAAACGTATAACGTCTTATGCCAGGCAATTTAGCGTTTCCTTCCCTTTGAGCGTCTTCTCCCCCGTCTCCGGCGTTTCCTGCTTTTTATAATCAGCGCCATGGAAAGCGCCATACCGATTACAGTCAGGGCGCAGACAAGGCACACTGTCAGGAAATAACGCAGGGAAGGATCTTTCTTTTCCTCCTGTTTGGGAGTTCTTCGCACCTCAATTGTGGTTTTCTTTTCGGCTGCTTTCTTTTCCGCCCCCGCCCTTGCCGCATCGGCCTCCGCTCTGGCCGCGGCTTCGGCCGCTTCCTTTTGGGCAAGTTCTGCGGCGATCTCTTCCTCCGTCTTATAATCCATGGAGGGAAGGGAAACCAGATTACTCTGCGTAAAAAGGTCGTATCCGTTGTAACCCCGTACGACGATCTGCGGGATGATATGGGGCGGCGCCTGCATCGTAAAGGTGATGGTATCCTGGGTTTTATCTCCCCAGGCAAGCCTTGGCGAAAAAGTTTCTCCGCCGTCATAGCTGTAATCATAATACAGCATACCGCTGTCATAATCCGCTGCCGAAAGCTCCACCGTGATCAGTCCGGTTTCCATTTCCTGATCCGTCACCTCAATCATGCAGACGTCCGGCTCTGTCGTATCCGGCCGCATGACGCCCTCGGGAACCGGCACCTGAAGAGTTTGGTAATCGCTGTAATCAACACCGAGCACATCGGATTTCAGATGAAAGTATTTGGCAGCCGAAGTTGCGTCCAGACGGCCGAAGGCTTCCCACTGGGACTTTTCTTCACAAAAGGGGCGGTCGTTTGCGTGATCCATATGACAATGTTCGATCAGTACGCAGGGAAGATCCTGTTCTACGGAAAGCCGAATAATACCATAGTAGTCCGTGCCTCTGTCGTTCAGTCTGGTTTTAATGCCCCTAGAGTAGAGGCCGAGCTTTTCAAGCGCCTCCATTTCAATATCCGCAAAGGCATATCCCTCGCTGTAATACCGTCCGAAGGCGGATACCCAGCACTCTGCGCCAAAGAGAGAATTGTGCTCTTTGGAAAGGTTAAAGTGAAGGCAGAAAAGGAAATCCGCGTCTACACTTTTGGCAAAATTCACCCGCTCTTCCAGCGAAAGCTTCTCGTCACCCGTTCTCGTCAGATAAACAGCTACGTTCTCATACTTCTCCAGCTCTTCTTTCATGGCCGCAGCCACAATCAGATTCAGCTCCTTCTCAACCAGACCGTCGTAAACGCCTCCCTCCGGACTGCCATCGTCCTTCACACCGCCGTGACCCGGATCCAGCACGATCACCAGATTATCTGCTGGCAGCTCCTCTGCCGCCGGCGCCGGCGAATCGGATTCCGCCCCGGAAGGAGGCGCATCCTCCTCTGCACTTTGTATGGCAGGCGCCGGTTCCTCCTGCGCGGACAGATTTACTGCCGGCAAAAAGCACAGGATAAGTGAAAACAAACCGCATACGGCGGCAATTCCTATTCTGTTGTCATACGAATGCCTGAAAAAACTTTTCATATCCTTTAAGTTTCCTTTTTCTGCCATACAGGATAAGAATAAGCCGGCTTCCATGGAAACCGGCTCCTAGATTCCTTTTTACACCATCCTTTGATGGTTTATGTAACTACATCAGATTTAACTCCGGGCCGGATTCGGATTCCGTCTCCCCCTCGGCTTCCTTAAGCATTTTCTCTACCTCTACGGGCCGCAACTCCGCACGGTTTGCCTTTACAATTTCGTTATAACCGTTAATTGTGTTAAAAAAGCTTTCATAGTGTTCCGTAGTAGCCGTGAGAGTTGCCGTCATGGCGTTTTCCAGATTGGAAAGCATTTCATCCAGATACTGCATGGCGGATGTCCGCACGCCGTTTGCCTCTATGGTCGCATTATTCAAAATTTCCTGCGCCTGCGTAGCCGCTGCCCGAACCACTTCGTTCGCCTGGGCATAAGCCTGTTGCATGATTTCATGTTCATTAATAAGCTCCGTGGTCTGTACCGTTGCATCCTTGATCAAAGCTTCCGCCTTGGAACGGGCGTCGTTTAAAATCGCTTCCTTATTGGAAATGATCTTCTGATAACGCTTGATCTCGTCCGGCGTTTTCATACGGAGCTCCCGCAAAAGCTCGTCGATTTCCTCTTTATTTACGATAATATTGGTTTTCGACAGCGGCTGAAATTTACAGCCGTCAATGTAATCTTCTATCTCATCTATAAGTTGTTCAATTCTGCTGCTCATGCTTGCTCCTATCTCTTATATCCATATTTTTCATAGATCATCCGTCCCACAAAGTCCGGCACGCACTCTGAGATATCGCCGTTAAAACTGGCTATTTCCTTAACTGTAGTAGAACTTAAATACGCGTATTCAAGACTGGTCGTCAAAAACACCGTATCCAGATTTCCGCCCGAAAATTTACGGTTAGTCTGGGCGATCTGCAGCTCATATTCAAAATCCGTAATCGCACGAAGTCCCCTGACCGCCACATGAACATCTTTTCCTGCGGCATAATCAACAAGCAGACCGCTGAAAGAATCTATCTTCACATTCGGTAGATCCGCGGTCGCTTCCTCTAACATTTTAACACGTTCTTCCACAGAAAACAATGGAGTCTTTGTTTTATTGTTCAAGACGCTTACCGTCAATTCGTCAAAAATCGCAGAGGCACGTCTGATAATATCCAAATGTCCATAAGTCACCGGATCAAAACTTCCCGGGTAAATTGCTGCCCTCATAATATAAGCCCCCACCATGCCGGTTAAAATGAAAATACAAAGATGCCGCAAAACTCATGATACTATATTAAAACACTTTTGTCGAAATGTCTTTATTTATTTTGAAATTTTTGGAAAAAAAGCGCGAAGTGTCAAGTTTTTCGACAAAAAAGGTGCCGATTCGTCTTATAGCGCTTCTCTTTTTCAGGGAAAAATCCCAGTTCCTCCAGCCATGATAGTTCTGACTGCAGGGAGGTCTCAACCACAATCAGGGTATTTTCCGTTACCCACGGAAGCTCCTTTAACACGGAAAACACCCGTTTTTCATGTCCGCAGTCGTAAGGCGGATCCATAAAGATAATGTCCGCCTCCTTCTCATGAATGCCGTAAAGAGCGGAAAGCACATCCGTTTTTAATACCGTGGCCTGATCCGCCAGACGGGTAAACCGCAGATTTTCCATAATACAGGCTAAGGCCTTCCTGTCGTTTTCCACAAAATAGGCATGCTGTGCGCCCCGGCTCAGCGCCTCAATGCCGATGCCGCCGCTGCCGCTGAAAAGATCTACAAACAGGGCGCCCCCAAGATCAGGCTGTAACATATTAAACAGGGTTTCCTTAATCCGGTCCGTGGTAGGTCTGGTATCCATACCCTCCGGGGTTTTTAAACGAAGGCTTCTCGCCGTTCCCGCAATGACTCTCATATTTTCTCCCGACTCTTTGATTTATGCGCGTACCTTTACGCCCCTGCTGTCCCGGTGTCCCAGCTTGATTTTATTTAACTCCAGTGTTCTTTCGCCGTACTCGATGGTCTGTTCCACCGCATTCTGGGAATAGTAAACGGCCTCGATTTCATCGGAGGCGGACAGCTTCATCCCGCGCACCCCGATAGCGCCCTTTTTCTTTTCGGGAATTTCTTCCACTGCAAAGCGCAGGAAATACCCGGCCCTGGACTGTAAAATAATATTTCTCTGCTCCCTGTAGGCCACCACACTGACCACCTCGTCGCCTTCCGAAAGCTTGGTGGCCGCCACTGTGCGCTTGGCAACATCAAATTCACCGCCGTCCACCACCTTTAACATAGCCTGTTTTGTAGCAAAGATCACACGATACAGATTCAGATCGCTTTGACTTGCCGCGTAAATAATCGTTTCCTTTGCGGAGTCAAAGTTGCTGACGTTGTCAATGGGCACGCCCTTGTCGCGGAATTTGCCGAAGGGGATGTCCATGGCTTTTACTGTATGAAGCTGCCCAGTATTGGTAAACAGACAGACCTTTCCCGTGTTTTTACAGATAAAGGCAAAGCGGTTTTCCCCGTCGGCGGCTTCTTTATTGCGCTCGTAAGTGGCCATGTCTATGGTTTTTGCATAGCCGAAGCGGTCCATCAAAAAGACGATGTCCATCTCCTCCGCCTGTTTTTCCACATACACGGCTTCCTCTGCATTGGTAATCTGCGTTCTTCTTTTTCTCTTGTATTTTTCCTTAATCTCGTCCAGCTCGTTGATGATTACCTGGGCCATGGAATCCCTGCGGGCAAGAATATCCTCATAGCGGTAAATATTCGCCATGGTATCCTCATGCTCGTTTATCAGGGCCTCAATTTCCAGACCGATCAGCTTGTAGAGACGCATTTCCAGAATGGCAGTCGCCTGCCTTTCCGTAAACATAAGCTGTGCCGCCATCACTTTGGATTCTCTGGATTTGAATTTGATGCCGTCCGTTTTGCCTTCCACCAGACAGGCCTTTGCCATGGCCCTGTCTCTGGAACCGCGCAGAATTTCAATAATCAGGTCGATTACGTTACAGGCTTTAATCAGGCCTTCCTGTATCTCCTTGCGTTCCAGCTCCTTTTCCAGAAGGTTTTTATATTTTCTGGCGGCTACCTCGTACTGAAAACCAACGCTTTCCCGGATAATTTCTTTCAGTCCCATGGTTTCCGGACGGCCTTCGCTGATGGCCAGCATATTGACGCCGAAGGTGTCTTCCAGCCGGGTCTTTTTATAGAGGAGATTTTTAAAGTTCTCCACATCCGCGTCCTTGCGAAGCTCTATGACAATGCGGATGCCTTCTTTGGAGGACTGGTTGGTGATATCCACGATATCCTGTGTTTTTTTCGTTTCCGCAAGAGCCGCCACGTCCATTAGAAATTTACCGATATTTGCACCGATCATGGTATAGGGAATCTCGGTGATCACCAGATTGGTCTTACCACCCTTGGCTTTTTCCGTCTCCACTTTGCCCCGCAGTCTGATCTTGCCCATGCCGGTCTCGTAAATATCCAGAAGCTCGTCCTGATTGATGACAATGCCGCCGGTGGGAAAGTCGGGGCCCTTGATATAACGCATCAGCTCTCTTGTAGTAATATTTTCATCCAGCATATAAGCCTTTGTGGCGTCGATCACCTCCGCCAGATTATGGGGCGGAATACTGGTGGCCATACCGACCGCAATGCCCTCGGATCCGTTTACCAGCAGATTGGGAATTTTGACTGGCAAAACCACAGGCTCCCGCTCCGTCTCGTCAAAGTTCGGAATAAAATCCACCACATCCTTATCCAGATCCGCAAGAAAGGCTTCCTGCGTGATTTGTTCCAGACGGGCTTCCGTATAACGCATGGCTGCCGCGCCGTCCCCCTCGATATTGCCAAAGTTACCGTGGCCGTCCACCAGAGGCAGACCTTTTTTGAAATCCTGAGACATCACCACCAGCGCTTCATAAATGGAGCTGTCGCCGTGGGGATGATACTTACCCATAGTATCGCCAACGATACGCGCCGATTTTCTGTAGGGTCTGTCATAACGGATACCCAGCTCATGCATATCGTAGAGCGTGCGGCGCTGCACCGGTTTTAAACCGTCCCTTGCGTCCGGCAGGGCTCTGGCGATAATAACGCTCATGGCATAGTCAATATAGGACTTCTGCATAACCTCGGAGTATTCCGTTTTAATAATTCTGTCGTTCATGGCTTACGATCTGATCCTTCCTGTCAGAGCAGTTTTCCTGCATATTGTTAATCATGTATCATTTTTACAATAAATTCGGTTGTTCCTTCCTGATAGGCGCGCTCGTCCGTCAGGACGAAACCGTGTCTTTTATAAAATCGGATAGCGTCGCTGTTCTTTTCCAGTACCCACAGTCTGTCGGCATGTTTTTCCCGCAGGGCAAATTCGATCAGTTCTGCGCCTATGCCCGTGGACGCAAAAAAACTGTCCACATACAGTTCTTCGATCTGTGTTCCCTCTATGTGGATCATTCCCTTCACAAAGACGTCGTCATAGACCCAGATATGTTCCAGACTCTGCGGGTGCTCCAGATAGGAAAGCGCGATGGGAAGCACCTGTATTTCCCCGAAGGATACCGGGTCGTTTTGAAAAATGGGCCTGTAGTTCATTCTCTTGGTAAAGACAAGAATCTCCGCAAGCCTTGAGGCATCCGCCACGACTGCCCTTCTGATCTGCCCCATTTTCGCTCCTCCCCTGCGCTTATCTGCCGTTTCCCTGTGCTTCTATGTTGCTTTTCTGTGTTTATTTGCCGTTTTCCGGCATTTATCCGCCGTTTTCCGGCAAGTATCCGTTGCGTCCGTGCTATACGTCCAGCTCCGCTTCCTGGGCGTTTTTATAGATAAAGGCTTTTCTTGGCGGCACCTCCGTGCCCATCAGCATTTCCGTGACTTCGCTGGCCATGCGGGCGTCTTCGATCTCCACCTGCTTTAACAGTCTGGTGTCGGGATCCAGTGTTGTTTCCCATAGCTGTTCCGCGTCCATCTCGCCAAGCCCCTTATACCGCTGTAAGGTAAAAGGGCCTTTGTGCTTCCTGCGGTATTTTTCCAGCGCCTTGTCGTCGTAAAGGTACTCTTCCGCCCCCTTTGACGGCATGGCTTTATAGAGGGGCGGCATGGCAATGTAAACGTGTCCCTCGTAGATCAGCTCCGGCATAAAGCGGTAAAACAGGGTGAGCAGCAGCGTGGAAATATGGGCGCCGTCCACATCCGCATCGGCCATAATGATGATCTTGTCATAACGCAGCTTCGTAATATCAAAATCATTGCCGTAGCCTTCCGAAAATCCGCAGCCAAAGGCGTTAATCATGGTCTTGATTTCCGCGTTTGCAAGCACCTTGTCAATGCTTGCTTTCTCCACGTTCAAGATTTTGCCGCGGATCGGTAAAATGGCCTGATACATACGGTTTCTGGCAGTCTTCGCACTGCCGCCGGCGGAATCTCCCTCCACGATAAAGATTTCGCATTTGGAAGCGTCTTTTGACTCGCAGTTAGCCAGCTTCCCATTGGAATCAAAGGAAAATTTCTGTTTTGTCAGAAGGTTTGTCTTCGCCTTCTCTTCGGTTTTACGAATCTTTGCCGCCTTCTCCGCGCAGCCGATAATGCTCTTTAAGGTGTCCAGATTCCGGTCGAAAAAGCGGACGATTTCGTCCCCTGTAACCTTGCTTACCACCTTGGCCGCGTCCTGATTATCCAGCTTGGTTTTCGTCTGTCCTTCAAACCGGGGATCGGGATGCTTGATGGAAATCACGGCAGTCATGCCGTTTCGCACGTCCGCGCCGGTAAAGTTCACGTCTTTCTCTTTCAGAATGTTTAAGCCTCTGGCATAAGTATTAATCACATTTGTAAACATGGTTTTAAAGCCGGTCAGATGGGTTCCGCCTTCAGCATTATAAATATTATTACAAAAACCGAGAACATTTTCATGAAATTCATTTACATATTGGAATGCGCATTCAACCGTGATGCCCTCCGTTTCACCTTTAAAATAAATGACATCATGAATGCTCTCTCTTGACTTGTTCATGTCTTTGATGAAACCAACGATCCCTTCCGGCTCGTGGTACTCGATATGTTCTGTTTCAGATCCTCTCTTATCCTCATAAACAATCGTAAGCTCCGGGTTCAGATAGGCGGTCTCGTGGAGACGGCTCTTTATATCGTCCTCCTTAAAACGGGTCTTATCAAAAATCGTATCGTCCGGCAGGAAGTTAATGGTTGTACCGGACTCTTTCGTCCTTCCCACCACAGGAAGAAGCCCGTCCTTTAATTCCATTGCGGGAATACCGCGCTCATAATGATCCTCATAGATCTGGCCGCCAGTCTTAACGGTAACATGAAGATAAGCGGAAAGTGCGTTAACCACCGAGGAACCTACGCCGTGAAGTCCGCCGCTGGTTTTATACGCGTCGTTATCAAATTTACCGCCCGCGTGAAGGGTTGTGAAGACAAGCCGCTCCGCGCTGATACCTTTCTCATGCATCCCTACGGGAATGCCTCTGCCGTTATCAGAAACGGTGGCCGATCCGTCGGCTTCCAAAGTTACTTTTATGGTGCTGCAAAAGCCTGCCAGATGCTCGTCCACCGCATTGTCCATAATTTCGTAAATCAGGTGGTTTAATCCTTTGGTAGAGACGCTGCCGATGTACATGCCGGGACGAACCCGGACAGCCTCCAGTCCCTCCAGGACTGTAATGCTGGAGGCGTCGTATGTGTTTGTATCTGTCTTTGCCATAATTACCTCTCGCTATACAATATAATTCAGGCGTTTAAGAAATACCTGATTTTCTAGTTCGTATTCCTGTTTCTTGTTAAAGAGTATTTGAGCAGTGTTGTCAGGATTCCCATACCGCAGACGAGAACCGTTCCGATTTTCCATATTTCCCGAAACACCATAACGCTTTCCGCATCATTGGAAATATATCTGAGATACAGATATCCCTCCAGATAAAGTCCCAAAGCCGTAGAAATCCATAAATGAATTTGCAATATAAGCACTATCAGCCAGTCTCTGCCGTAACGATAGTTAAACAGGCATATCCCCAACTGAAAGGCCGGCAGAACAAGCGCCAATACGCCGCCGCATGAAAATCCGGCAATACAAATCAACAAAATGGAGTAATTTATTAATATTTTTATACTCAATGGCTTTCCTCAGCGCTGCTTCCGCTTTCCGTCTTTTCTATGCGTAGCATAGCATATATTTAGTATTTTTGCAAAGGATAAATACAAGATCATGTGCCGTTGCTCGGGCGAATGCTCATATGGTGTTCAGAGGTTATTCGTTAATCCGGTACAAATATTCCCGGCCCTTCTTTCCGATGCGGCACAGAATATCCAGATACAGAAGAATGGGCACGGCATCCGCCGCCAATTCTCTCTTTATGCCTGCCGCTTTCGCAAAATCCGTGACGGTAAATTCCTCCGGCACATTGATTGGGACAAACTGCATAAAGTCCTCCGTCCGTTCTACCCGGATCTCGTCAAAAAGAGAAAGGGGCATTCGGTCATAGCGGGAAGACCCCCGCTTTTTGTTGCGGCTCCAGCCGTTTAACAGCCGATACTCGTCCATATCAATCAGGGGAAAGGAAAAGGACAGGTTGGGGTCTTTTAAAAAAGCCTTGATCTTATACAGCTCCGAAAATGCATGGTACGCATTGCCCGTTACCGGCGACTTATGCCTTTCGGAAAGCTCCCCGCTCTCTTCATCCATCCAGATCAGCCATTTAAAATGAGGAATCGGCAGTACCACAGTAACCGGGTACAGCGGCAGAAACGTCGTAAGCTTTGGCCGAAGCCTGCCGAAATTACCGTTCTGGATCTCTATGATACGTCCTTCCCTGTAGATATCCGCAATATAGCCTTCCACCGGCACTTCATGAAAATCTTCATCGGGTTCAAAGGCTAGCTTCATTACCGCATGCACAGTCTTTTCCTGTAAAGTTCCGAATCCGTGGGGATCATTCTGCTTTAAAAGCACTTTTAGTTTTGCCCTCTCAAATGCATCCTTATCCATAAAAAACAGTATACCAGATATTGTATGATCGAACAAGTGTTTTCACAAAATATGACATAACGATTTACAAATGCATTTATCAGGAGTATACTATAATAGATTAGTTATGTATGAAAGATTCTGACGCGGATTATTATGAAAAACTGGAAAACACGCCTGAAAAAAGGAATTTACAAATTAAAAAATATTCTGAGCGGCAAATCACAGATTACAAACCGCCTGAAATTTCATGCCCTGATTGGCTCCATTGCTTCCGTGCATGTGTTTTTGCTTGTGATTTTCGGGATTTTTCGGGTTATGCCGTTGTTTTATTTTAATATATTCAGCGTATTCACCTACGCTTTCTGTTTCTGGCTGATGCGCGGAGAACGGGAACACTATCTGGCAATCTACTTTATTACCTACCTGGAAGTTCTCTTACATTCCTTTGCCGCCACAATCTGTCTTGGCTGGAAGTTTGGTTTTGCACAGTACATAATTGCAATTATTCCAGTGGGATTTTATATTTGCTATACATTGGATATCAAACGCCGTAAATTCGTCATTGCCACTGTTTTCGCCATTTTTGCGGCGGCGGCTTTTTTGACCTGTAAGTTTATTTCTTTCTTTGTGGATCCGGCTGTTGTTCTGGACAATATCGCTTTGGAGCTGTCTCTGTACGTCTTTAACGCGCTCTGTGCCTTTACTTTTTTAATTCTGTTCTCGCTTGTTTTCATTTTTGAAATCAAGCTTTCAAGTAACCAGCTCAAGCATCAGAACGCGATTCTGGATAAGCTTGCCAGCACAGACCCGCTGACGGGACTCTACAACCGCCGGAGCATGGATGTCTTTCTTTCTCAGGCTGTGGAGACGGATTCTAACTTTGCGCTGATAATGTGCGATATTGACGATTTTAAGAAGGTAAACGATACCTATGGACACGATTTCGGCGATGTGGTTTTAAAAGGCGTTGCCAGCATCACTGCAGAACAGGTAAAAGGTCAGGGATATGTCTGCCGCTGGGGCGGAGAAGAAATTCTGATTCTGCTCAATAACGCCTCGGAGGAAAGCTCCTTCCGTATTGCGGAAAATATTCGCAGGAATGTGGCAAACCACGTGTTTGATCTGAATGAAAAATGGATTCACTGTTCATTAACGCTTGGCATAGCGATGCATAATAGCAAAGAGGCTGTGGAGGACACGATCACCCGCGCCGACTACAACCTCTACTGTGGTAAAAGAAACGGCAAGAACGCCGTTGTATTATAATTCTCTTACATGCCGGTCTCCGTGCAAAATCCGTTCCTTGTCAGACGCGCTAAGCTGCGTCAGCTTCCCGCTTTTATCGTAATAAGTCAACAGGGTGGAGTTTTTTGCCATCGTCCGCCTGCCGTCGTCCGTAAGCAGACTGATTACCTGCTCCAGATTACCTGAGCGGAGCTGTTTTCGTATCTTTTCGTCCCTTTCAGCCTCCCGAACCTTTGGATCAATGCCCTTGAGCGCGTAGTATTCCTCCGTATACCGCTCCGCTTCTTCCGGCGTCACGTCTTCGGAAATAACGGTCTCTTCCGACGGTTCATTCCAGAGCTTATATAGAAAATCCTTCACCGACTGAAACAGATCTTTAAACAGCGTAAGCAAAGATCCGGACAGAGGGGTGTTTCCATTTGCCCGGGCATCCCTTTTTTCCGTCTGTTCTCCGCTTTCTTCCTTACCGGACAGCTCCAGCCTGACGCCCTGTTTTCGGATGTCCACGCCGGGCTTTTCATGAAGTTTTTTATCCTCGCCCTTCTCCTCTTTCTTTTCCGGAACAGCCTGTTCTTTCTGCCGGTCAAGGCTGAACTTTTCCTGACTTTCGGCATTTTTGGCAGGCTTTAATTGACTGCTGTAGTCATAGGCGGGGTTGTCGCCGTCACCGACTCTGTAGATCATAGTTCATTCCCCTGTGATGATCTTAAGATAACCACGCAGAGTCATTCGCAAAATCGCATCCTCGATCATACTATCTCTGTGCGGTATTAATGTAGTTTACAAGCCCCTCTGCGGCAATAATCTTCTGCATGAACTCGGGAAATGCCTGTCCCTGATAGGTAGTTCCTTTCGTCACATCGGTGATCACGCCGGAATCAAAATCCACTTCCACCGTATCGCCCGCTTCGATAGCGGCAGCCGCTTCGGGACACTCCACGATAGGCAGGCCGATATTAATGGCATTGCGGTAAAAGATTCTTGCGAAGGTTTCCGCAATCACACAGCTTACTCCCGCCGCTTTGATGGCGATGGGCGCATGCTCTCTTGAAGAGCCGCAGCCGAAATTCTTGGTCGCTACGATAATATCCCCCTTCTGTACTCTGTCGATAAAGGTCTTGTCGATATCTTCCATACAGTGCGTCGCCAGTTCGGCGGGATCAGACGAATTTAAATAGCGGGCGGGAATAATCACATCCGTATCCACATTGTCACCATATTTAAACACTGTTCCTTTTGCTGCTTTCATGTTTGGCATTCCTTTCTGTCTTCTTTTTGTCTTTTTTCATCTTTCTTTTGTCGGATAATTTTATAAGCAGTTCCCAAACCATTTTGTTTGCAACCTGTCCCATTATTCCTTACCCCAGTCATTAAGCCAGCTGACACGGACAGGAGATCTTTCCGGTTACTGCACTTGCCGCCGCAACGGCAGGGCTTGCCAGATAAATTTCGGAATCAACATGGCCCATACGGCCTACAAAGTTACGGTTGGTGGTAGACACGCAGCGCTCTCCCTCTGCCAGAATACCCATGTAACCGCCAAGGCAGGGGCCGCAGGTAGGTGTGCTGACAATCGCGCCAGCCTCGATAAAGGTTTTCAGAAGTCCCTCTTCCATGGCCTGTAAGTAAATCTTCTGGGTTGCGGGAATTACAATACAGCGCATTCCCTCCGCCACGTGTCTTCCTTGCAGTACTTTGGCCGCAATCCGAAGATCATTCAGCCTGCCGTTGGTGCAGGAGCCGATGACTACCTGATCAATTCTGATATCTTCCCCGATTTCATCAATAGTCTTTGTGTTTTCCGGCAGATGAGGAAATGCCACGGTAGGCCGCAGGGCGCCAAGATCAATGGTATACTCTGCGTCATAAACGGCATCTGCATCCGCCTCGTAAATATGGTATTCTCTTGTGCCGTGTTCCTTCATGTAAGCGACCGCAAGCTCGTCCACCGGGAAGATGCCGTTTTTGCCGCCTGCCTCAATGGCCATATTGGCAATGGTGAAACGGTCGTCCATCGTCAGATTGGCAATACCGTCCCCGGTAAACTCCATGGACTTGTAGAGCGCGCCGTCCACACCAATCATACCGATGATATGCAAAATAACGTCCTTACCGCTGACCCACTCCGACGGCTTTCCTGTCAGGTTAAAACGGATCGCGGAGGGCACCTTGAACCATGCCTTGCCGGTAGCCATACCGGCCGCCATATCCGTGCTGCCAACGCCCGTAGAGAAAGCGCCAAGCGCACCGTAAGTACAGGTATGGGAATCAGCGCCGATAATCACATCACCCGCCACGGTTAATCCCTGCTCCGGCAAAAGGGCGTGCTCGATTCCCATCTGTCCTACTTCAAAATAATTGGTAATTTCATTTTTTCTTGCAAATTCGCGCACACATTTACAATGCTCCGCAGATTTAATATCTTTATTGGGAACAAAATGATCCGGCACAAGCGCGATCTTATCTTTATCAAATACGCCGTCCACCTTCATCTTTTCCATTTCATGGATGGCCACGGGGCTTGTGATATCATTGCCCAGAACGAGATCCAGATCGGCTTCGATGAGCTGTCCGGCCTCTACCTTATCCAAACCGGCGTGCGCCGCCAGAATTTTCTGTGTCATTGTCATTCCCATTCTGTTGTTCCTCCTAATGTTCATTTTATAACCAAACTCGCAAATTCGCGCTGACACGCGTTATCGCAGCGCTTATTGCCATCGCGTACATTATACCATAAACCGAATCACTATAAAAGCCCTGCCAAAATAATGCCGGCATAGCCGTCGCGTCCTGCGGCGCTTAAATGAATGCCGTCTGCGCAAATCCATTCCGGGTGCTGGGCGGCAGCCTGCGCCCAATCAATGATATGGACATTCTCATTTGCTTCGGCAAGCGCGCGGATGGTTGCATTGGAATCCTCCTGCCAGCTAAGATCCCTTCCGTAAACAGTAACCCAATAGATTGTCCGATCGCTTCCCAGCCTGTTGATCAGTTCCTGCCCCAAAGCGGTACTGAATGGGCCGTTTGTCCCAAGTCCGATCACAACAGTCTGCCTTATGGCGGCCTGACTTTCCAGCGAATCAAGAACACCGTGGGCCTGATTCACCTGTCTGGACACCTTGGCGTCAATCACACAATCCGGAAGCATTCCAAGGATCGCCGGGGAAGCGCCCAGCATGACCGAGTCGCCTACCATGGTAACAGACAGGGGCGTCTGCGCTTCTTCGGCTACGTTTTCTGCCTGGGGCTCTTCCACGGGAACCTGAACCTGCTCCTGTATCTCCTCCGCCGTCCCTTCTGTCTGAGACTGCGCATCTTCCGATGTAACTTCTGTCTGCGCTGCGTCCACGGTAACGTCTGCCTGTACTTCCGCCGACGCCCCCTCTGTCTGAGGCTGGGTCACTTCCGATACGGCTTCTGTCTGCACCTCCTCCGTTTCCGGCTGTGTTGCTTCCATGACGGTTTCCGTCTGCATCTGCATCTCATTTGCCGCCTGTACATGCAGGAGCGTGCCGCGTCCCCACAGCAGCAGCGTGGGTATTACAAGAAAGCGCATAAGCTGCAAAGCGGTAACGGTTCTTTTTACTATGGTTTCTTTTCTGTTTACAATGCTGTTCACTATTTCCCTCATTTCTGCGCAAAAAATATTTTTCCGTTCACACAGTCCTTCCAAGGAACAATGGCGCTGGATATTTTGCACCATATAATATATTCCAAACAAGCATTATAATATGTCTCATTTAAAAATTCAATCCTTTTATTATATACCGTCGTCTTCTTTCCAGATTAAAATGACTTTAAAAAGATCCCCGTCCACCTTTATGTGCATTCTGCCTTCCTGTAACTCCACAAAGCTTCTGGCGATGGCGAGCCCCAGTCCGCTCCCCTCGCCGCTTCTTGCGCTGTCTCCCCGGACAAAGCGGTCTGTCAGACGCTCCGGCGGCACATTCAGTTCCGTGCCTGAAATATTTTTCAGTTCAATTTGCACTTCGCCGTTTTGCTCTTCAACCGTTACATACACTCTTGTGTCAGGCATGGCATATTTTATAATATTGATATAAAGATTATCAAAAATCCGGCTGGTCTTTTCCCCGTCCAGCATGAGAAACAGCTTCTTATCAGGAAGGTCAAAGCGGAAAGTCAGATTCGCGGCGTTTGCCTTATCCTCATATTCCAGATATACCTGTCTCACCAGATTACAGATGTCCACCTTTTCTTTTCGGAAGGTGACGCTGCCACTGTTCGCCTTGCTGACCTCAAAAAGATCCTCAATCAGCCCTTTTAAACGCAGCGATTTCCGCTCCAGCACCTCCAGATACTCTTCCCGTTGTTCCTGCGTTACCCCCTCTTCCTGCAAAAGGTCAATATAAGTAATCATAGCCGTAAGAGGCGTTTTCAGATCATGGGAAACGTTGGTAATTAACTCTGTGCGCATCCGCTGGCTCTTAACCTCCTCCTCCACAGCCTCCGAAAATTCGTCCTGAATATCCGAAAGAGCCTCCTTGAAGGATTCAAACATGCCCCAGTCCCCCGTAAACGCCGTCTGGAGATTACCGTCCGCCACTGACCACACCGCATGAACCATACAGGCGTATTTTTCCTGAATGAAGCGGATGTATTTTTTCAGGGATACATAAAGCAGAACGGAATAAATTACAAGCAAAAACAATCCAAACACCCAAAACAGGCATAAGAAAGCCAAAAGCAGATAATTTGCGGCAACCAGCTTTAAAAGCGGCAGATTCATATCCTGTTCCAAATCCAGGTGCTCCGCTTCCCTCACAAAACGGCTTTTTCCTCTTCTGACCGAAATGCGAAGACTTCGGTAAATGCGAAGCCCAAGCCAGCGCTTCCTGAGATAATTTCTGAATCCGAACAGATACGCCTGGCAAAGGGCGCTCACCAGCACAAACCACAGCGTAAAGGACATCGTCAGGAAAAGCAGGTTGGCTGCCAGGACGAGAGCGTCAGCCATATTCAGGGAAAGCCCCGGCAAAACGCTGCGGATAGCATAGGAAAGACTGTAAGCCCAATGATCCGTCATGGTGCACTGCACCATGCCCGCCGCAAGCTCTCGCAGCACCAGGAATGCGGTAAAAAGCAGCACGGCAATGCTCTCAATATGCAGGGGCAGAAGAAACCGCTCATGCAGATGATACCCCCTCCACAGGGGGAGAAGCAGCACGGCAAGTCCAAAAACCGCCAAAATAATGGAAAAATACTGTTGAATGCCGCTGTTATAATAGTTACCTTCCTGCGCCGCAGAAAACAGACGGGAAGACTCCCTGATCTGCGCCATCTGCGCATCCGTTATGGCGTAGCAGATCACACAGTTTTTAGGCGTGTTCGATATGTGCAGCTGCATCTGTCTGACATCGTTGTCCTGCCCGTATAGAATGGGTTCCTCCCAATCTATGCGGCCAAACGCGGAATAAGACAATCTCTCATACAGGCTTCTTTCCAGATAACGGCTGCGCATCACCCGCTGGATGCTTTTTAACAGACTGTCCACGTCCTCGCCACGTGCCCACACATGAGAAAGAAGGCCGTTTTCATCGAACTGCATTTTGATATAATATGGATAGCGTTCTTCCAACGAGACATCTACACTTTCGTTGCCCAGTGTAGTCAATGGACGTCCGATATTGGCGTATGTCTTTTGACTATTCAAGTCAACAATTTCGTAATCAATGCCGGAATCAAGCATTTCCTGAAGAGAATTATCCCAATCCGCAAGCAGGCTGTCCAACTCCCCGCCCGCAAAGGAAAGCGGCGTATCCTTTTCAAAATCATAGTATTCGGACGCATTCTCCATTTGCTGCTCCTCGGCTGTAAGATAAAGATCCCGGTAGGACAGCTCTTTCCCCTCCGCTATTTCACGAATCTGCCTGTACAGCACGGTATTAGCCTGATATATTTCATGCAGGAAATCACTGCTGGAAAGAATGTCAGGCTCTTCCCCGGCTGCACGGTCCTTAAAGGAAGGATACTGGAACAGAAAGGCTGCTTCAGCCGATATAATCAGAAGTACCGCAGCAAAAAGGCCGCCCCTTTTTTTGTTCCTATCTATTTTTCCATGTTTACTGTTTCTCGATTTTATACCCAACGCCCCACACCACCTTCAAATATTTTGGCTCCCTCGGATTAATTTCAATCTTTTCACGGATTTTTCTCACATGTACCATAATTGTGTCTGTGTTAATCGCCTGCTCGTTCCAGACCCTCTCATAAATTTCCTCCGCGGAGAATACACGCCCAGGGCTTTTGATTAACAGGAGAAGAATTTTAAATTCCGTGGGCGTAAGCTTCACAGGATTTCCGTCCAAAACCACCTCAACCGTGTCCTCGCGCACTTCAAGTCCGCCCACCGTATAAACTGTCTCCGCCTCCTTGTTCTGACTGTCCTTCATTTCCAGAAAACGGGCGTAACGTCTCAGATGGGAATTTACTCTGGCAAGCAGCTCCATGGTTGTAAAAGGTTTCGTCACATAATCGTCAGCCCCCATGTTGAGCCCCATAATCTTATCCACTTCCTCCGACTTGGCGGAGAGCATGATTACCGGAAATTCATATTTCAGCTCCCGCATCCGCATTACCATGGAAATACCGTCCATTTTCGGCATCATCACATCCACGATGGCAAGATGAATGGTCTCCTTTTTCATGACGGCAAGTCCTTCAACCCCGTTAGCGGCCTGAAAAACCGTATAGCCCTGATTTTTCAGATAGATTTCGATTCCCTCCCGAATATCCCTGTCGTCCTCCACGATCAGAATATGATAGTCCATTGTCTTTTCCTCACTTTTCCCCTCAATATAAATCATCTGTGCACGGCTCTATCATAACCGAAAAATCTAAACAAAAACCGCTGCCAGTTCTTAACAAATTCTAAATTTAATCCTGAAATGATAAAAGACGACAAAAAAGGCACTCCGGCCAGTTGGCGGCGGAATGCCTCTGCGTCTTTCAGGCGCGGTTCAAATCTAGTCCCTTTGCCTCGTCACATCCCAAAATAAGGTTCATACATTGAATTGCGGCGCCGGAAGCCCCTTTTCCCAAATTATCAAACTGCGAAGAAATAACAACGCGCTCTTCGTTTCCCGTCACATAAATCTTAAGGCCGTCCCAACCGGACAAAGCGTTTCCGGCAAGAAATCCGCTGGCCGCAATCTCGTCATCGGCTGCGCTTACCTGAATGAACTGCCTGTTCTGGTAATATGCCGCGTAAAAATTTAAGAGTGATTCAGGCGTCTGCTTCTTTGACAGCATATCCGTATAGAGCGGCACGGAGACAACCATGCCGCTGTAATAGTCGTCAATTATGGGCGAAAATAGCGGCGTGCGGGAAAGCCCCGTAATTTTCTGCATTTCTTTTAAGTGCTTATGCTTCTGCGTCAACGCATATTCTCTTCCTGCCGACAGTTCTTTTGGCCTGTCTTTACTCTCATAAGCCGCTATCGCTTTTTTACCGGCTCCGCTGTAACCTGAAATGGCAAAGCTGCTTACGGGATAGTCTTTCGAAAGAATCCCTTCCGCTATAAGCGGATATACGAGAGAAATAAAGCCGGTGGCGTAACATCCCGGAACGGCAATCCGTTTCTCGGTCTTTATGGCTGTTTTGTGCGCGTCGGACAATTCCGGGAACCCGTAGGCCCAGCCCTCCTGCGTTCGATGGGCCGTAGAAGTGTCAATCAAAATCACATTCTCGTTTTCTGTCAGGGAAACGGCTTCTCTTGCCGCCTCGTCAGGTAAACACAGAAAGGTGATATCTGAGGCGTTGATCAGCTTCTTCCGCTCCTCCGGGTCCTTTCTGCATTCCGGGCTGATGTGCAGAAGCTCTATGTCGTCGCGTCCCTGAAACCGCTCATTAATTCTTAACCCGGTGGTGCCTTCGCTTCCGTCAATAAAAACTTTGGCTTTCATATCTGTGCATTTCCTTTCTGTACCACACTGTCACGATTAGAAAAACCTTACCAATTTTCAGTTGTCCTGTTTGAAAATCAGTAAGGTTTTACGTTCATAAAATATACGATAACCAGCTGTTAGTTGTTGATCAGCTTATCCTCGCCGTTCCAGCTGTAAAGCTTTCTGATCTCCTCGCCCACAACCTCGGAAGGATGCTCGGAAGCCAGTTTTCTCATTGCCTTGAAGTGTACCTGGCCGCCTGCGGAAGACATGTCAAGCAGGAAGTCTTTTGCGAAAGTACCGTCCTGAATGTCGGAAAGAATCTTCTTCATGGTCTTCTTTGTCTCGTCGGTAATGATTTTGGGGCCAGTGATGTAATCGCCGTACTCAGCGGTATTGGAGATAGAATATCTCATGCCTGCAAAGCCGGACTGATAAATCAGGTCAACAATCAGCTTCATCTCATGGATACACTCAAAGTATGCGTTTCTCGGATCGTATCCTGCTTCTACAAGAGTCTCAAAGCCTGCCTGCATCAACGCGCATACGCCGCCGCAGAGAACTGCCTGCTCACCGAAGAGGTCTGTTTCCGTCTCGGTTCTGAAGGTGGTCTCCAGAACGCCTGCCCGTGCGCCGCCGATAGCCAGTGCGTAAGCTAAAGCCATGTCCTGCGCCTTGCCTGTCGCATCCTGATGAACGGCTACCAGACAGGGAACGCCCTTGCCGGCCTGATACTCGCTTCTTACGGTATGTCCGGGACCCTTGGGCGCGATCATGGTTACATCCACATCCTTGGGCGGTACGATACAGCCGAAGTGAATGTTGAAGCCATGAGCGAACATAAGCATATTGCCTGCCTCAAGGTTCGGCTCAATGTCCTTTTTGTACATGGCCGCCTGCAGCTCGTCGTTGATAAGGATCATAATAATGTCCGCCTTCTTGGCTGCCTCAGCCGCCGTATATACCTCAAATCCCTGCGCCTCTGCCTTCGCCCAGGATTTGGAACCCTCGTAGAGACCGATAATCACATGACAGCCGGACTCCTTTGCGTTCAATGCATGAGCATGTCCCTGACTGCCGTAACCGATGACTGCGATTGTCTTGCCGTCCAGGAGCGATAAATTACAGTCTTCCTGATAAAAAATTTTTGCCATTTTTCTTCTCCTCCATTATAAAACGTTGTAAGATACTTTACTGCTGTATAACTGAAAGGGTCTGCCCCTTGAGCTAACTCAGATAGGTAACGTTTTCCACGCCGCGGCTTAAGCCGGCAATACCGGTTCTTGCAAGCTCCAGAATTTCATAACTGTCCAAAACGGCCAGAAAGGCGTCGATTTTATCCTGATCGCCGATCAGTTCGATGGTAATGCTGCCGGGAGACACGTCCACAGGATCCGCACGGTATGCATTGGCCACCGCGAAAATATCAATACGGTCTCTGGCGGAGTTTACCCGAATCTTAATCAGGGCCAGCTCTCTGTATACGCTCTCGCCGGGTTTCAGTTCCTTGATATCCCGCACGTCCACAAGCTTGGCCACCTGTTTTTCGATCTGTTCCAGAATCTCATCGTCCCCGGAGGTAACAATTGTAATACGGGTATATCGCGGATCCGCCGTAACGCCCGCGGTAATACTGTCTATATTATATCCGCGCCTGGAAAACAGGCCGGCAATACGGCTCAGAACGCCGGACGTATTATCCACCAATAGCTGAAAAACCTTTTTCTGCATACAACCACACCTTTCTTAGCCGTCTTCTGGCATAAACACTGTCAATAATTGTAGCAACTTAAGGGGAAAAAGTCAACTGCATCGTCATCCCTGCTGTTCTTCCGCTTCCAGACATTTTTGCAGCGCCAGAGTTCCCGTGCGGGCCAGCTCCACAATGCTTACGCCCTTCATCATAGTGATAAAAAGCCTGATCCGCTCCGGCACGTCGCAGATCTGGATAATGAACATATTCTTTGACATATCCACAATATCCGCATGCATGATATTACAGGTCTCCATGATGTCCCGTCTGTTGTTTTTGTTATATTTCACCTTCATCAGCATCAGCTCCCGGCTTACGCTGGCCTGCTCATCGAAGGTCTTTACCTTGATCACGTCGATTTTTTTATTGAGCTGTTTTTCAATCTGTTCGATTGTCCGCTCATCCCCGCTGCTGACCACAGTCATGCGGGACACGGTAGTATCCTCCGTCTCGCCCACTGCAAGAGACTCAATATTAAAACATCTTCTGGAAAACAGGCCGGCCACCTTGCACAGTACGCCCGATCTGTTTTCCACCAGTACGGAATATATTTTCTTCATACTCTCCTCCATGTCAGATTTTTCAATCTGTCTTCCATCATGCCGTTTTATCAAAAACCATGCTCAGACAAGATCCATGGGATCAATCAGGCACTCCAGAAGCACCGACTCGTCCTTTTCCAGAAAGGCCCGGATCGTCTCTTCCATGCCTTCCATATTTGTCTGTCTCATAAACCGCAGGCCGTAAGCCTCTGAAAGTCTGGAAAGATCGGGGCTGCCGGACAGATCCACCACGGAATAATTATCTTTGTAGGTAAAATGCTGGTATTGCCGCACCATACCAAGATAGTTATTTTTCAGCACCACAATCTTTACGGGTACGTCAAACTGCCGCATGGTGGCAAGCTCCATCATGGACATCTGGAAAGAACCGTCCCCGCAGACCGCCACCACCTGACGCTTTGGAGCAGCCAGTTTTGCGCCCATGGCCGCAGGAATCGAATATCCCATGGTGCCCATGCCGCCGGTGGTAAGAAACCGTCCTTTCTTAACGATATGATATCCGCAGGACCAGATCTGATTCTGTCCCACGTCCGCCACATAGACCGCATCTTCCTCCATAGCCTCGGAAAGCTGTCTGATAAAAGCCGCCGGGTCCACATAGTCAGGATTCGGTCTGCGCACAGGCTGCATGGACTCCCGGTAAGACACAAGCGTCTGAATCCATTCCCGGTCATCGCATACAAACTCTTCCGACTCCATGTCTTCAAAAATATGTCTTGCGTCTCCCACCAGCGGAATGGCCGGCCCCACATTCTTGCCGATTTCCGCAGGGTCTACGTCAATATGCACAAGCACCTTGTTTTCCGTAATCAGATCCGGCTGGTTGACCGCCCTGTCCGCCACGCGCGCTCCAACCATAAGCAAAAGGTCAGACTCATTCATCGCCCGGTTGGCGAAGGGTTTTCCGTTGTTACCCACCATACCGAAATACATCGGATGTTCCGTGGGCATCGCGCCGATTCCCATCATGGTGGACACCACCGGAATCTGATGCTTCTCAGAGAAGGCCCGAAGGGCGTCTTCCGCCTGACTGAGAAGAACGCCGCCCCCGGCGCAGATCAGCGGCCGTTTTGCCCTGGAAAGCTCTTTTAATACCTTTTTAATCTGGGCCATATTTCCCCTGATCGTAGGCTTATAGGTGCGCATATTCACCTCGTCAGGATACCTGAACCTGCCAACGGGAGCATTCTGCACGTCAATGGGAATATCAATAAGCACCGGCCCCTTGCGGCCTGTGGACGCCAGGTGAAAAGCCTCCCTGAAAATCTGCGGAATATCCGCCGCATCCTTCACCAGATAGCTGTATTTG
Source organism: Lachnospiraceae bacterium (assembly GCA_009774175.1). GTDB lineage: Bacteria > Bacillota > Clostridia > Lachnospirales > Lachnospiraceae > UBA3282. Next base: position 211,674 of record VSNG01000001.1, read on the forward strand.
ACAAAGGACTCCACAGCCCCCGTAATGTCCGCTTCCTGAAATACATCCGACCCAAGAAGCTCACTGTTTACCTGCCCGGTAATGCAGACAAGAGGAATGCTGTCCGCAAAAGCGGTGGCGATACCTGTAATCAGATTGGTTGCGCCAGGGCCGGAGGTCACTGCGCACACTCCCACTTTCCCGGAAACTCTCGCAAGGCCGCTGGCCGCATGGGCCGCATTCTGCTCCGTGCGAATCAGGATCGTTTGAATATCGGATTCCAGAATACTGTTATAAAAAGGGCATATGGCTACCCCCGGATAGCCGAACACATACTCGACCCCTTCTTCTTCCAGACATTTTATGATTACATCTGCACCTATCATACTATAACCTCTCTACTCTTCTATTTTTAAGATTCTCTTTGTCAGTTTCACTGCCTCCGCCGCGTCCCGTGAATAGCCGTCTGCGCCGATCTCATCTGCATACTCCTGCGTAATGACCGCGCCGCCTACAATAATCTTTGCGTCCACCTGCTGGCTCTTTGCATAGTCGATTACGTGGCGCATCTGCTGCATGGTGGTAGTCATCAGCGCTGAAAGCGCAATCACCTGTGCGTTGTGCTCTCTTGCCGCCTCAATAATCCGTTCCTTGGGCACGTCCTTGCCAAGATCAATCACATGGAATCCGTAATTTTTCAACATCAGCGCCACCAGATTTTTTCCGATATCGTGGATATCCCCCTCCACAGTGGCGATGACAACCGTTGGCATATCTTCCCCGGTATTATCCTGTAAAAGAATGGGCTCCATATGCTCAATGGACGCTTTCATGGCTTCCGCGCTGGCAATCAGCTGAGGCAGAAAATATTTGCCCTTATCAAAAAGCTCTCCCACCTCGTTTATGGCCGGTAACAGGACTTCATCCAGAAGGGTCTTCGCCTCCAGCCCCTGAGTAAGAGCCTTTTTCGTATCTTCGACAATATGATCCCTGTTTCCTTTCAGGACGTCGGCGCGAAGCTTTTCCTCCGGAGACTGGGCTTTTGCTTCAACCGCCTGCTGTTTCAGCCGGATGCCCGTTTCCTTCTGCGCAGTCTCTCCCAGCGCTTCCCTTTTTTCCTTTACCGCATCCATAAGCTGGATGTAACGAATATCCGCATTCTCCTTATTCAGAAGAAGATCCGAAGCAAAGGCGCAGCTCATCAGAAGCTCCTGAGAAGGATTGGCTATGGCCATGGTAAGTCCTTCTCTGATGGCCATGGTAAGAAAAGCCGCGTTTACAAAGCTCCTCTCCGGCAGCCCAAAGGATATATTGGAAAGGCCGCAGATAGTGGCAAGTCCCTTTTCTTTGCAATAACGAATCGTGGACAGGGTTTCCAGAGCAGCGTTTTTATTCGCCCCCACTGTGGCTACCAGACCGTCCACCACAATGTCCTCTTTTGTAAGGCCAAGGGCAAGAGCCTTTTCCTGCACGGCCTCAATAATATTGATTTTTTCATCCAAATCCTTCGGCAGTCCCTCGTCGGACAGCGGAAGCAGAATAAACATGGCGCCGTACTTTTTCGCAACGGGAAGCAGAGCGTCCACCTTTGCTTTCTCAAAGGAGATGGAATTAATCAGCGCCCGGCCCGGATATCTGCGAAGCGCCGCCTCCAAAACATCCACATGACTGGAATCAATGGACAAAGGCAGACTCGTAACGCCGCTTACGGTTTCGATGGCCTTTAGCATCATGGCCTTCTCGTCAATGCCGCTCATACCCATATTCACGTCCAGAATGCCCGCGCCGCAGGCCTCCTGAGATTCGGCAAACTCTGTCACCAGCTCCATGGAGCCTTCTTTCAGCGCTGCCTGCAGCTTCTTTTTTCCGGTAGGATTGATGCGCTCGCCGACTATGATAAAATTATCCGAAAGGCCAAACGCAATTGTCTGCCGTTCGCTTGTCAGAAACCGCCTTTGCGGTTTATTACGCTGTACCACCGTCATATCCGAAACGGACTCCTTCAACACCCGGATATAATCAGGCGTAGTGCCGCAGCAGCCGCCGACAACAGCCGCGCCGGCTTTTACAATCTCTTTCATATGACGGCCGAAGGCTTCGGCCTCCATGTCATAAACCGTATTTCCTTCCCCATCCAGAGAAGGCAGTCCGGCATTTGGTTTTGCGATGATGGGAATAGAGGTTACTTCCGCCATCCGCCGCACCGTCTCCACCATTTTATCGGGCCCGGTGGAACAGTTCGTTCCCACCGCCGCCACGCCGAGACTTTCCAGTACGATGGCTGCCGTTGCCGCGTCGGTGCCAAAGAGGGTTCGGCCGTCCGCCTCAAAGGTAAGCGTGGCCATCACAGCCAGATCACAGACCTCCTTCGCGGCAATCACCGCCGCTCTGGTTTCCTGTAAGCTCATCATCGTCTCTATTACCAGAAGATCAACGCCGGCCTCCGACAGATAACGAATCTGTTCTTTGTAGACGTCAATCAGTTCCTCAAAATCAAGCGTTCCCACAGGAGAAAGCTGTTCTCCCGTCATGGTCAGATCTCCGGCAACACAGGCCCTCTCACCCACAGCCTCTTTGGAAAGAGCCACCAGATCGCGGTTCATCTGTGCAACCTGCTCTTCCAGACCATATTCCTTTAGCTTGATCCGATTGGCCGTAAAAGTAGGGGCATATACAATCTGACTTCCTGCCTCCACAAATTCCCTTTGCAGCGCAATCATAATATCCCTGTGTTCCAGAATCCACTGTTCCGGGCATACTCCGGCGGGCATTCCCTTTTTTTGCAGATTAGAGCCTGTGGCCCCGTCCAGAAAGATGGGTTTATTCTTAATTAAAGCCTGAAACTCCTGCCTGTTCATCCGTTTATCTCCATACAATCTTTATTCTTCATAGAAAACCGTGTCGTCCGTGTCAAAATTATCCTCCGGCGCCTCTTCCTCTCCCGAATCTCCGGTTTCTTCTCCGCTCACATCCTCCGACTCCGAATCGTCCCCGTCGTCCTCTTTATTCAGGTATCCGCCGCCGAGGAATGAATTTTCCTCCGTATAGGTGACGCCTTCGCCTTCGGGGATTTCCCCGTGCAGAATCGTTATGATATACTGGAGACGTATATTGGTTCTGTCATAATATTCACGGGCAGCCTGCTCTGACGGCTCGTCAAAAGTATCACCCTCGTAAGCCGCGTGGAAAAGCGCCACAGCCTCTTTCATATTTTCATCCGCTTCGTCCGCCAGACTTTCCACTGCTGAGAACTGATTCGGAACCTCCAGCCCCGCCATCCACTCGATATCCTCGGCAAAAGCGTCCAGATACCCAAGAAGCTCAATCACCGCCGTATCCGACGCACTGTCAATGGCATTCATCTTGTCATTATATTCCTTCGCCCGTTCAAAGAAGGTATTCATATCTTCCTGATATGCCGTCAGTTCCTCGTCCTGGCCGCAGGCAGTGAAAAGCAACGTAAAAAACAGGCAGAATCCGATTATCAAACATTTTCTCAAAACAGGTTTCCTCCGAAGTATAAAAAATTAAAAATCCCCTATCTAAACATAGTACTGACTTCCTTCCCTTTCGTCAACCTTTTCTTTATGAAAAACAGGGCCGTACATCTGTCGGCCCTGCATAAGCTTTCTATTCAATTCCCCTTCCCTACAACGCAATCTCACAGTCAGGCTCCACCTTCCGGCAGGCTTTGAGCACTTCTTTCATTACATTTTTAATATCTGCGCCTTCCGTAAATTCCACCTTCATTTTCTGCGTCATAAAGCTAACTGTAGCGTCCGCAACACCCTCTGTCTTTTTCGCTGCTTCCTGCATTTTTTCTGCACAGTTTGCGCAGTCCACTTCAATCTGATACGTTTTTGTCATTTCCGCTCTCCTCTTCCTTCCCTAATGTGTTCCATGCCCATACTGAGAATGGCGCGTACATGTTCGTCGTCCAGAGAATAAAAAATGGACTTTCCCTCTCGCCTGCTTTTCACCAGCTTTGACGTTTTTAATATCCTTAGCTGGTGGCTCACAGAGGATTGGCTCATTTGCAGGCATCCGGCAATATCGTTGACGCAAAGCTCTGTCTCGAGCATGGCGCATAAAATTCTGATCCGGGTGGGATCGCCAAATATTTTATATAGCTCCGCCAGATCAAAAAGTTCCCTGTCCGTATATGCCTTTTCCACCTTTTTCCTCCTCTTTCAGATCGGGTCAACATATGTTTATTTGTTCATATTTTAATATATAGCATTATTTTTGTCAAGAAAAAAGGAAGATCTGAAACAGATCTTCCTTCCTTTTATGGCTATACATTATTTTGACCAAATCAGTCAGACTTTGAAAACGAATCATAATTTGAAGAACTGTACGTCCTCTTCCAGTTTCAGAGCCATCTCCTTTAATTCGCCCGCAGCTTCCGCCAGCAGATTGATGGTAGCGTTCAGCTCTTCCATGGAAGCGTTGGTCTCCTGTGTTGATGCAGCGTTCTCTTCTGATACCGCGGACAGATTCTGAATCACATCCACAATCCGGCCTCTCTCGCTGTCGCATTCCTGTGCCTGATCGCTGATCATATTGGATTCTTTTCTGGAATTCTCGATACCGTTGCTCACATCCCCGAATTTCTCCTTGGTCTGCGTCAGCTTCTGCTGCTGCTCCGCAATAATTTCATTTACTTCCTTCATGATCTGCACGGAAGCCTCAGAATCTACCGTCAGCTGATGGATAATATCTTCAATCGTCTTCGTAGACTGCGCGGAGTCCTCGGAAAGCTTGGAAATCTGTGTAGCCACAACGGCAAAGCCTCTGCCCGCTTCTCCGGCTCTCGCCGCCTCAATGCTTGCATTCAGGGCAAGCAGGCTTGTCTCGCTGGCAATGGAGGCAATGAGATTAACAGCTTCCTGTATTCTGGTAACGGATTCGTTGGTGGTGCGCACGGAATCTTCAATTTTTCTGATCGCATCCGTTGTTCTGTCGTTGGATTTGCTCAGTTCATTGATAATATCGGCAGACTCCACATCCGCTACATGCATCTGATCGGAAAGGTCGTTCAACTCGGAAACGCTGGATACAATTTTTTCAATAATGGCGCCCATTCTGGCAACCTGCCCGGTAGCGTTCTCAATATCCTCCGCCATGGACACAGCGCCCTTGGACACATCTTCAACCGCACTGCTGATCTCATCCGCTGTGGACGACGTCTGGGAAGCCATGGACTCCAGATCGTCACCCTGCTTTTTCAGGGTCGCGGTATTTTTCTTGATATCGCCGATTATATTCTGTAATTCTTCCAACAATCGCTGAACGGCGTGACCCATCTTACCGATTTCATCGCTTCTTTTTAAGATTCTTTCGTTGACAGTCAGGTTCAGGTCGCCCTCTGCAAGGGAGGAAAGCAGACCCTCTGTCTGTACCACCACTCTCGCGATGGCGCTTGCAATTTTCAGGCAGACAAGCAGCGCGATAACAAGAATCAGTACGGCGATTCCCAGAATCATCATGGAACTGCGATTGATTCTGGCTGTAGCTTCGGTAGCAGGCTGTCCTGCAAACACCATACCCACGCACTTGCCGCTGCTGTCAAAAGCAGGCATATAGAAAGCATAATATGTTTCGCCATTGATAGTGACGCTGTCTGTCTCATATGTTTTTCCGCCGTTTATGACGGTGTTTATTACCTCGTCGGAGGCCTTCGTACCGAGAATGCGCTCTCCCGTATCCTTATCGCGCAAAGAGGTTGCCCGTCTGGTATCGCCATAGAACAGGGTCACATCCGCAGTGCTGCCCTCTACAAAACTGTCGATGATATCCACATTCTCCGATACATTGTAATCGCCCTTAAAGAGTACCTCTCCCTCCAGACGGTAATCACCGGCGTCTAATGAGGCATAAGCGGCGTATACACTCCGGCAGAGATTTTCCAGTCCATCCATGGTCGTATCGCGCACCATGCTTCTCATTGTGGAGATGGCATAGACGGTAATGCAGGTAACCATTATTACCATAGGAAGCACACAAAGCATCACCAGCTGCGCCATAATACCCAGTTTCTTTTGTTTGTTCATTCCACCTTCTCCTATCCCTTATTTTACCCCCCCCCATGAATTTTGGACGCTTTAACAGAATGTCCCATTCACAGGAAAGTAACTGTTTTGCCATAAAAATGGCCAGACAGTTTCTATGATTATAACACATAATTTCAAATATTAAAAGAAAAAATTAATACTAAAACCGTAATAAAACATGCGAGAAAATCACAACGTCCACATTTACAAACAATTGCATTATGCCTGAAAAAAAGTGCGATGTCCACCGTATTGGCATGTATCGCACTTTTCTGGGTATAAATCGTCTTTTGGGTTTAAATAACAGGACAGGACATTTCAATGCAAGCCGTAAATCCGGCCAATAACAGCCAGGCCGGATTTACGGACGGATCTGTCCGTCCCCGGTAATCTGATATTTATATGAGGTCAGCTCCCTGAGTCCCATGGGCCCTCTGGCATGAAGCTTCTGGGTGCTGATACCGATCTCTGCGCCAAAGCCAAATTCAAAGCCGTCGGTAAAGCGGGTGGAAGCGTTTACATACACGCAGGCCGCGTCCACCTCACGCAGGAATTTCTGCGCGACGGCTTTATTCTCCGTCACAATGGCGTCGGAATGTCCCGTATTGTACTGATTAATATGGGCGATTGCCTCCTCCGGCGAACCCACGGTTTTTACGGAAATAATCAAGTCAAGGTATTCTGTCCCGTAGTCTTCTTCGGTCGCGGCGCGGGCCTGCGGTATCTGTGCCTGTACGGTTTCGTCTCCGCGAATTTCCACCTTTTTTTCCAAAAGGGCCTTTCCCAGCGCAGGGAGAATCTGATCCGCTATTTTTTCGTGAACAAGCAGGGATTCGCAGGAGTTGCACACACCGATCCGCTGGGTCTTTGCATTCATGACGATGGGAACCGCCTTTTCCAGATCTGCGGCCTCATCAATGTAAATATGGCAGTTCCCGGTGCCGGTTTCGATCACGGGAATGGTACTGTTTTCCACCACCGACCGAATCAGGCCCGCGCCGCCTCTGGGAATCAGCACGTCCACATACTCTTTCAGCTTCATAAAGGCGGTAGTCACCGCCCTGTCATTATTTTCAATCAGCAAGATGGCGTTTCTGTCGATGCCTTCCTGTGCAAGCGCATCTCCGATTACGCCGGTAATGGCCTGATTGGAATAAAAAGCGTCCTTTCCGCCCTTTAAAATCACCGCGTTTCCCGTCTTAAAGCAAAGGCCGAAGGCATCCGCCGTCACATTGGGTCTGGCCTCGTAAATAATACCGATCACGCCCATGGGAACCCGCACCTTCTCAATGTGAAGGCCGTTTGGCCTGTCGAACTGCTCCATGACTTCCCCCACAGGATCCGGCAGGTCCGCAATCTGCCTCAGTCCTTCCGCCATGGACTCTATTCTGGCGGTCGTAAGCTTAAGACGGTCAAGCAGCCCCTCCGCCATACCCGCCTCCTCTGCGCGCGCATAATCCTTTTCATTGGCGAAAAGAATCTTTTCGCTCTCCTGCACGAGGGCGTCCGCCGCCCCTCTGAGCGCCTGATTTTTCCGGGCCGTATCGAGACGCTGCAACGCTGTTTTCGCTTTCTGTGCCTGCGCTCCGAGGTCTGATAAATAAGAGCGTATTTCCGTGCTATCCATGGTTTTCACATCTTCCATATTCCGATTCCTTTCTAAGGGGTGTTATAAATTAATTTATACCGTCTCCATGCAATGTAACGCCGTTCCCATGATATCCGTCTCCGTTATGATCCCGTCCGGGCAGATATCGTGGGACTCCCAGGGAATTTCCTGAAAAACCTGACAGCTAAATGCCAGCGCGGCGGTGACTGTTCTTTTTGCCTGCTCGCTTCCCATGGCCCACAGATATCGGTCATAAAATCCTCCACCGTAACCGATTCGATGGCGTTGTCTGTCAAAGGCCGCCCCAGGCATACAAAGCAGCGTATGTGGTAAATTTTCTTCGGGTATGCCGTTTTCTTCTGGATTTGTCGCTTCCACAGGGTTTTGACTTATCCAGTCATTGTAGGACGTCTTTGCCTCCGGCTCCCATATGCCCCGGTATCCGGGCGACAGATCGTCCAAAGAAGAAATCCTGAAAAAGGCCATATCCCGTCCCAGAACTTTTGGTGCAAATACAGCCTTTCCCTCCTGTAACGCCAGACGGATTAAGGAAACCGTATCTACCTCGCTGCGAAAACTGACATAGGTAAGAAGAGCTTTCGCATTCTGATAACAGGGCAGTTTCATCAACTTTTCCGTAATTACGCCGCTGAAGTCGGCACGCTGTCTTTTTGTCAGGCCGTCCCGCGCTTCCAGCGCCAGCGCACGCATCTGCTTCTTATTCATGGGCTTTTTCCTGCACTTTCTCCACGCGTTTCCTCTCTGCGTTTTCTATCCGCGTCTTTTCCTGTCGCCCAGATTCGTTATACTGCCGTCCTTCTCCACAATGGAAATATTGTCAAGCTGCCCTTTCAGATTGGCGCGCACATTCGCCACATAGGCCTGCCGCAGCGCCGCCTGTTCTTCCTTCTCCCGGGGCGTAAGCCCTTCCCCCTGGGACTTGTGATACAGTTCATTGATTCTGGCCGTCATCTCTTCTACGTTCACTCTCATTTACTCCCATTTTTATATGCTGTCCGCTCAAAAGCCGGACGCAGCATGCCTTCAGATTATTTATCACAGGGATGCATTTGCTGTACATACAGGGGCAGGTCAAACTGGTCGTCCCTGTGCGCCAGAAATAACGTGCCGATATTCTGGCCGCTCAAAATCCGATGGATCACCTTAATGTCCCGGCTGTTTGCAATCACCATATCCACGCCTGTGCTGCTTGCAATTTTTGCCGCCTGCAGTTTGGTTGTCATGCCGCCGGTGCCCACGCTGCTTCCTGTGGACGCCTTTCCCATATTCATCAGCTCGTCCGTGAACTTCTCCACTACCTCTATGTATTTGACATCAGGATTGGTTCTGGGATCATCGGTATAGAGCCCGTCAATGTCCGAAAGCAGAAGAAGCGCGTCCGCTTCCACAAGAGAGGCTACGATAGCCGACAGCGTATCGTTGTCGCCGATCTCAATCTCGTAGGTCGCTATGGTATCGTTCTCGTTTACAATCGGAATTACCCCAAGCTTAAACAGCTCCGCGAAGGTGTTTCGGGCATTGTAGCGGTTCAGATTATCCACAATGGTATTTTTTGTCATCAGAATCTGGGCCGCCACCTGATTGTACTCGGCGAATATTTTCTGGTAAATCATCATAAGCCTTGCCTGCCCGACAGCGGCGCATGCCTGTTTCACGGCGATGGGATTGTCTTCTTCCCTGTTGGGCAGGATGGCCTTTTCTCCAACGGCAATCGCCCCGGAGGTGACAAGCACCACATCCTTTCCCATATTTCTCAGATTGCAGATTTCCCGCACCAGCACATCCAGTTTCGTATAATCCAGATCTCCCGTCTCCTTATGCTGCAGGGAGGAGGAGCCTATTTTTATTACAATTCTCTTTTTATCCGCCATCAGGGCTTTTCTGTCAATATCCGCCATTATTTTATCTCCGTCATGTTTTATCTTTTTGCAGGCCGTCTGATCAGTCAGACAAATTCTCCAAACCGGCCATTCGCTTTCTTATACTAACACATTACAGTGAAGCGACGCAACCTTCTCTGCAATCAGAATTCCGTCCATTGCCGCGGAGGTAATGCCGCCGGCATAGCCGGCCCCCTCACCGCAGGGAAAAAGTCCCCTGACAGCGGACTGCCCCGTCTCGTCCCGCAAAATTCTGACCGGGGAAGAGGTACGGCTCTCCACGCCGGACAAAAACGCGTCTGCATCGTTAAAGCCGGGCATTTTCCGACCAATCAGTTCAATGCCTTCCACCAGCGCAGCATTGAGAAACGCCGGCAAAATCTCATGAACGGGCGAAAACGCCCATCTGCCCCTGACGGCAGGCGAAAAACCGGGATAACTCGTTTGCAGTGCGCCCTTCCATGCCGCCGGTACGCCGCTTCTAACATCCGTCAGGCCTTCTGTCAGAACAAAACTGCGAAAATCCCCGTAACGCTCCACCGGCACGGCGCCCCTGCCGATTCGGTAAGCCCGTTCCTCAAGGCTCCTCTGAAAGGCAATGCCTGACAGAGGCCCTGTATTTTGGTAATCATCAGGAGACACGGTGACAATCATTGCGCTGTTGCTGTTTGCCCCGTCTCTTGTGCTGTAACTCATGCCGTTTACCGCCGTGCGCCCCTGCTCCGAAGAGGCGTTCACAACATAGCCTCCGGGACACATACAGAAGGAATAGACGCCCCTGCCGGAGGCCGTCTTCGTCGTTACCTTATAAGACGCGGCAGGCAGCATCGGATTTGGGCCGCCGTATTGCAGCCGGTCGATCATTTCCCTTGGATGCTCCATGCGAAGCCCCACCGCAAAGGCTTTTGCTTCCATGGGGACAGACAGCCTGTCAAGCATCTGAAAGGTATCTCTGGCGCTGTGGCCGATGGCCAAAACCACCACGCTGCCCGTAAGGCGCGAACCATTTACTTCTACGCCTGCAATTTTGCCATTTTCCACTACAAGCCCTGTCACCTGTGATTCAAAGCGAACCTCTCCGCCCCATTTCTCTATCTGTCTGCGAAGATTCACCACTACGTCGGTCAGAATATCCGTCCCCAGATGGGGCTTTGCCTCATAGAGAATCTTTTTCGGCGCACCGGCCTCCACAAAAATGCGAAGAACTTCCCGCATCCTGCCCTTCGGATCTTTGACTGTAGTGGTCAGTTTCCCGTCTGAAAAGGTGCCGGCTCCGCCCTCACCGAACTGAACGTTGGAATCCGGATCCAGCACGCCCTCCTGCCAGAATCGTTCCACATCCGCAAGCCGTTTATGTACTTCCCGGCCTCTCTCCAGCAAAACAGGGCGATACCCGGCCCGGGCCAGCATATAACCGCAAAAAAGCCCTGCCGGGCCGGTGCCAACAATAATCGGACGAGAGCCTTCAAAAACCGTCGCGCCACCGATCGCCGGAAAATGATAGGCGGTTTCTTCTACCAGCTGTATCTGACCGTTTTTTGAACCGCTTCGTTTCAGAACCCGGCTCTCGTCGGCCACTTTAACGTCCACCGTATATACTCTGTAAATATCCGGCTTTTTTCTGGCGTCTATGGATTTTTTTACGAGGGACAGGGATTGCAGACAATCCGTTTCCACCCGCAAAAGACCGGCCGCCTTTTTTAAAAGCGCGGCCTTTTCATCTTTGCAGTCAAGGGGCAGTTTTATTTGCGTAATTCGAATCATGATTTTATTTCCTCAGTTTTTCTTCTCTGACAGCTCATTTTGCGCACCTTTTATTCACGGGCCGCGGCCCTGCCGGCCATCGCTCCGCTGCTCCAGGCCCATTGCAGGTTATAGCCGCCGCACAGTCCGTCCACATCCAGAAGCTCCCCCGCAAAGTAAAGTCCCGGCTGCTTTTTCGACATAAGAGTTTCCGTCACCTCGCTGCAATCCACACCCCCGGCGCAAACCTGCGCCTTCTCAAAACTGTTTACGGCTGTAACTTCCGTCTCCAGCCCGCAGTAAAGCTGTAATAAATTCGCAAAAGCCGCAGCGGGAACTGCGTCCGCCCGCTCTGATTCCCGTATGCCGGCAAGTTTTAGCAGGGTCTGGCTGATCTTCTTGTTGACTACACCAGTCAAGAATATATCCATGGGCATGTCCCCGCGTTCCAACAGACGTTTTTCAAAAAAAGCCTGGCAGGCTGCCTCGTCAAAATCAGGAAGAAAGGAAACCCTGACCATAACAGATTTCTGCTCCCACAGGGCACGGGCCGCCAGACCGCTGATCTGGAACGCCGGGATGCCGGAAAGACCGTAATCGGTAAGCTGCAGTTCGCCCCGCTCTTCACAGATCTGCTCCCCCGCCACACAGAGCGTCAGCCCTGCGTCGCATCGAACGCCTGCCGCCTGCCTGTAAAATTTTTCTTTACAACGCATTCCCGCAAGCGCAGGCACAGGGGAAATGATTCTGTGTCCGAAATCCTTTGCCAGCCGAAAACCGCTTCCGTCCGAGCCGGTATTCGGCGCGGCACAGCCGCCGCAGCACAAAATTACCGCGTCATACTCCGCCGCCTTCCCCGACTGTATTATCTGGAATTTTCTCTTTCCCCTGTCAAAGGAGAGTTTCTGCACCGCAGCCTTTGTATGTACCGTAATCTGTTTCCTGTCCAGTTCATAGCGTAAAAGGTCAAGCACCGTGGAAGCCTGATCGCTGGCCGGATAGAGATAACCGGCCCGATCTTTGATCCGCATGCCAAGGGACGAAAAGAAAGTCTTCGTCCACGCCGTCCCGAACCGGGCAAGAACAGGCTCCACCAGCTTTGTGCCGCCGTGATAAAACTGCGGCCCCATCGCCTCGTTGGAAAAATTGCATCTGCCGTTCCCTGTAGAAAGAAGCTTTTTCCCCACTCTGTCGTTTTTTTCATAGACTGTTACCGCTGCGCTACAGTAAGCCGCCTGAATGGCGGCCATCATGCCCGACGCGCCGCCGCCGATTACCGCAATTTTTCTTTCCATTGTCAGATATTCCCTTCTAGCTCGAATAGGATTCCAAAAACAGGTACAGCTCTTCTTCGCTGGCCACATACTTTCCTTCCATAATCTCTGTCTGCAGAGATTCCGGAAGCAGGCTTAACAAAATATCCGTATTCATGTAAAGCGTGTTTCGGTCTTCTTCGTAAACCACAATAAAATGATCCGCCACCATCAGGTAAAATCCCCGGGGGACTTTTTCTTTATAATATTTGCAGACCACCACCCTGTCTGCGGAAAAGGACGTCAGCTCCACGGTCTCAAACCCCTGCTCCTGCTCAGACAAAGGCGGATTTTTATCGTAGGCGGACAACGCTTCCAGAAGCTCCTCTCTGTTTAATCCTATATACATGACGGGAACGGTTTCTTCCCGTTCCGTGACCGTACCCTTATTCAGATCCACCTGTTCCACCAAATACAGGGTATCCGCCGTCACCACGGGAGTATCCGCCACCGCCGTTTCTATGACCTGCTCCTGTTCATCCTCCGGCTCGTCCTGATCCGCCTTCGCGGTATAGGCTGTCCCGTGCTGATACCTGTTCGGATAAAAAAACTCCTCCGCTTTCAGAGCCCCCAGCCCGCCAAGCCCAAGCATTATGACAGACATTACCATAAAAAGACTGATACGTTTTACAAGTTTCATTCCGTTTTAAACCTCTCTCGTCGGATTTCCTGTAATCAGTATCAGCCAATTCCCGATTTTTATGCAGCCGCCGCCGCGATTCTTATTTTATAATACTCCGATATTCCTGCCAAGAAGAATGAACAGAAAACCAAGGGGAATTTCCTGCAGTTCCGCTTCTCCGATGACCCGAAGGATCATGAGAAAGAAAACATGGAAAAAGAGTCCTGCAACCAGAGAAATCAGAATAGTCAGGACAGCCCCAACAGCCTCCGCCAGCACCAGGTTCAGCAAAAATACCACCAAACCCGAGACCGCCGCCGCGGCACAGGGAAAAATAATCCCTGAAAACCAGTCAGGCCTGTATTTCACACGCCTGTTTAACAGCACGAAAGAAACCGCCATATAAACGCCAAACAACAAAATCAGGGAAGCCAGCAGGCCTTCCGCGCCCATGGCCATACGCTGCACCATAAAATAGGCGGTAAGCAAATGTACGACAAAAGCCGAAACCGCCGAAAGAAAGAGTTCCTTTACCATGCGCATCCGATACAGAAGATGGCCGAAAAGAAAACTGAACGCAAACAGTGTGCAGATAACCGCGCCCTTCTGCACCCATCCCGCAAGAACCGTAATCTGCGCCGTAGGGCGGCCGTAGCAGCATTCTGCCAAAGGTTTTGCCAGAACGGCAAGGTAAATGGCCATGGGGAAGGAAATCATGGAGACGTTACGCACCGCCCGCCCCATCCTTTCTCGCATACCGCGGTATTCTTCGCGCTCGTACGCACCGCTTATTTTTCCAACCATGCCGTGCACAAAACAGCAGCAAAGCGCCGCGCCCATGCCGATCAGCGCTGCAAATTTGCCGTAATAGCAGCCCCACTGGGCCGTACGCTCCGCGCCCTTTTCCGTTATATTCATGCAATAGTTGAAAAAACGCTGGTCCGCAAGCATAAACAGATTGGATATCACGGCAATGACAGACAGGGAAATCATATTGCCAAGCAGCATTCTCTGAATCTCAAACCGGGTTTCTGCACGCCTGCTGTTATCCTGTCCCAGCCGCCCCTTTAACGTTCCCGCATATATGAAATAAAGCACAAGCAGATGAAGCAGGGCAATAAGCTGCGAAGCCAGAACGCCCAGCATGGCGCCAAGCGCGCCAAACGCATGGGTATACGCCTCTACATGCAAAAGCGCGGCAACCTTCTCTCCGTATTCATGGAACATTCTGCCCGCAAGCAGCGCGCCGGTAAACATGGCAATTTTTTCCAGATACTGAGAGTGGGCCGTCAGCCCGCCAAGCCCGTAGCCGCTAAAATATCCACGGAAAACGCCGATCAGCGCGGAAACGAAGACGCAGGGCACCGCCGCCAGAACCGCCATGCGGCTTAAATGTTCCAAAACAAGCACATCCGATATCCATGCGGAAAAAAACAGCAGAAAAAGGGCCATCGCCACGCCCAGAAACAGATTCATAAAAAACGCCGTCCGAAAGACCTTGTCCGCATTCCGATACCGTTCCCTCTTGACCCGATACCGTATAATTCCGGACATGGCCTGAGACATGCCATGGGAAGTGACAAGGGTGGTCAGCAAAAACAGTTCAAAAGCAGGCGCAAAGAGGCCCACGCCGGCATCTCCAATGACCCGTGTAAGCGGAACCCGCATAAAAAGAAGGATCATGTAAGATAAGATTCCCGCCGAGAGAATAATTCTGTTTTTCAGATTTTTCGCCATCCATTGTATACTCATTGTTATCCTCAGTATGAAAACGCCTGATCCCGCGTAATGCCCAGTTTGGAAAGAACCCCTTCTTGTTTTTCTTCCATCACGGCCGCTTCCGTTTCCTCCATGTGATCATAGCCGCACAGATGATACAGGCTGTGGGCCAGAAGAAATGCAAACTCCCGCAGCACGCTGTGCCCATACTCCCTTGCCTGGGAGTTTACACGTTCTACATTGATAACGATATCCCCCAGAACCAGTTCTCCGCTCTCCGGATCAAAGCAGTCAGCCGCTTCCTCTTCCGCCCCGGAAAAATCACCGGGTTTTTCAAAATGCAAATTGGGAAAGGAAAGCACATCCGTTTCGGCATCCGTTTCTCTGAAATTTTTATTGTATTCCCTGATTCCTGCGCCGTCCGTAATCAGCAGGTTTACCGCGGCTTCATAAGGGCAGCCCTCAGCGTCGAGAACCGCCGCCATCACACGGTCAAGAAGTTCCTTCTCATCAAAGGAAAAGGACTGCGCACCTTCATTTTCAACGTAGGAAGTCATAATATAGTTTCTCCTGTACGAATATCTTCTTCATCCTGCACAGCTGTGCCAGAGAAAGCTCGTTGCTCCAGAGCTCTTCCGTCTCAAACTTTTTCTTAAACACGGTATCTATCAGCTGCTCGTAGTCCAGCTCCGCCTTCGGATCCTTCTCAAACAGATACAGAATGGATGACACGATACAGTCCGCAAACAAAACCACAATTGTCTCCTTGGATATAATCTGGGCGTCCGGATCCACATATTCCTTCAAAATCTGTTTGGTTTTTGGAGGAAAATGATATTTATCGCAGATGGCGGAAACATTCTCCCATGTATTTTCCCCTTTCAGCTTTCCGATTCTGTGATAGTACCCGCAGGCTTTCACAGCCGCGTCGTCGATTCCCAGATTTCTGGCTACCTTGTCTCCCAGATAGGCCGTATGAATCGCATGAAAATACTCTTCTCTGGAAAGCTCCTTGAGCTGTACCAGAAGGGGACATTCCGGATCGTTGATTTCCATGTATTTATCCCGATATCTGTGAATCACTGTGGAACTGACCATTTTCAGACAAACCAGAAGCAATATGCAGCAGATCATCAGGTTGACGCCCGGTATCATAAACTGAATAATGGACAGCTTTTCCTCTGCAAACAGAATCACATTGGCCGTAAGACACAGGGCCAGCACAAGGAGAGAGACGATTGCCGGAATCCCTACCTTAAACTCCTCGTCCAGCGTGGAAAATACCAAAATCCCCGCCATACCGCTGATAAAATACAACCAGAAAATGGCGTAATCACAGCCAGCAAAATTTACCGCAAGCAAAAGGCAAAGACTGCCCGCGGCAAGCCCCGTCATGCCGTTGGAAAATACGCTGAGCATGACAAAGAGCACCAGAAAAGGCCAGCCCGTAACCGGCAGAAAGGGCAAAAGCACAGCCGCCGCCAGACTGAGCAGATAGGTCAGGGCAAACCGCCCGTAGCGTCCCTCATTGCGGTAGACGAAAAAGCCGTTTATCTCACTCAGGGTAAAGGAAAAAATCACAATCCCCGTTCCTGCCAGAACCATGACCACATTTCGAATCATATGATCCATCTCGCTTTGATAGAACACGCTGCCAAGCCAGGCGATCAGTCCCGCCAGAGCAAACATGGTCATAAAAACCACAATTCTTTTTATCATATTGCTGTTTTTTTGAATCGTATTATTATTTTCCACGCCTGTAATTCCTGTTTCCTGTTTTTTGTTCACTGCGTCGTTTCTCTTTTGCTTCATAATCATCATAGGCCTTCACGATCTTCTGCACCAGCGGATGGCGTACCACATCTTTGCTGGTCAAATTACAGAAGGAAATGTCCTCGATCTTTGAGAGAACTCTCACCGCCACGTCAAGGCCTGATTTCATGTCGGGCGCCAGATCCTTCTGGGATGCGTCGCCGGTAACAACCACCCTGGAGCCGAACCCGATTCTTGTCAGAAACATTTTCATCTGAGCCGGTGTTGTATTCTGGGCCTCATCCAGAATAATATAGGCATTGTCCAGCGTCCTGCCACGCATGTAGGCCAAGGGCGCTACCTCAATCAGTCCCTTTTCCATATTTCTGGCAAAACTCTCCGCTCCCATAATCTGATAAAGAGCATCATAGAGAGGCCGCAGATAGGGATCTACCTTACTTTGCAGGTCTCCCGGCAGAAATCCCAGCTTCTCGCCCGCTTCTATCGCCGGCCTTGTCAGAATAATGCGGCTCACCTCGTTATTTTTAAAAGCGGTCACCGCCATGGCCATGGCCAGATAGGTCTTACCAGTGCCGGCAGGCCCCACGCCGAAAACAATCATATTGTCCCGCATGGCGTCCACATACTGCTTTTGGCCAAGGGTTTTAGGTTTGATCGGCTTGCCGTTTACGGAATGACATATACAGTCGCTGTCCATGGCAAGCAGCATGTCCTCTTTCTGTTCGCGGCCAAGCTCTATGGCGTAATCCACACTCTGTTCCTCCAAAATGTTTCCTCTTTTCGACAGCTGCAAAAGCTCATTGATAATGCTTGCAGCCCGGTCTGCGGATTCCCGTGCCCCGGATATCCGGACTGCGCCGTCCCGATCTACAATTACCACATCCAGATCATTTTCAATCCGCTTGATATGGGAGTCAAACTCCCCGAAAAGATTCTGCATGTGCTCCACAGGCACATCAATACTGACTGTAAACGCTTCCATTCTCCGCCTCTTTACACCGCAGCCGTCACTGCGCCTGCTCCTCTTCTGATTCATCGGATGGGAGAACAGGCGCAGTGGCCGTAGGAACAAGCTTCACTGCCGACTCCTCAAGCTGCATATGGGCATTTAACACCCATTTTTTATCATTCTTTTCTATTGTAACATTTTTTTCCGCAATTTGTACCCCTTTTTCGCTTAAAATTGAGATAATTTTACGCCACCTCTCCTGCAACAGGGCGTTCATCTCCTCATCCGTGTGCATTTTGGATGTAATTTCGTATTCCTGCACCGTTCTTTTTCCGTAAAACAGAGGCAGATACAAATGATCCAGAAGCTGTACCTGTTTTTTCTCTTCACTGATATCATAAAAGCTGTAGGGAATGCCAAAAAGACGCAGCGAAACCTGTTTTTCCCCGGCCCCGAAAACCGGAATTACAATTTTCTCCCCCGTGTAGCATTTCTCATCATAGGATACGGACTCTTCCAGTGAAATATTCCGGCCGTAGCAGAGGGTAATATCAGCGTCCGCCTCCACATACTGATACTTGCGAACCGTACTGTCCTCATTGTAAACGGGAACCGCACCGCTAACCAGAATATCTCCCTTTTTAACGCTGTCGCCGCAGGATACGCAAGGCACGCCGCTTCTGGTAATCATATAAGTAATGACGCCGTCCTTTTGCGCCACAAGATCCATCCCCTGTTCCTGCCCGCTGTCTTTGCTCTCGTAGACCGGCATTTCATTTTCCTTGATATGGATCAGAAGCGTTGTGCCCTTAAGCTGGGCCGAGGTCCACGTAATCAGGTCATAATCCTCCCGAAGACCCTGCTCCAGCGTCTCGATATCCAGCGCGCTCTTTTTCATGGCGGTATGTATGCCGCGTTCCTCGAGATAATCCATCAGCACGTCTTCTGTCAGGGCATAGTTTCCCTCAATGCGGATATCCCAGATAAAACGAGAGGCCAGACACCAGAATAAAATACAGCAGAAAAGCCCTGCAACAAAAAGCTTCCTTCGAAGCATGGACGACACAAAAAAAGGCAGGCCGTATTTTCCAAGAACAGCCGCCCTGGTTCCCGTTTTTTTCAGCAGAGGCTTTAACGCAAAAAAGCCTTCCACGCTCATATGCATGGTGTGATAGTCGCCGTGATCTTCTATATTCCACACAAGAATATCATGATTGCCAAGAAGGTTTAACAGCCTTTCCACGGAATAGCCCCAAACCTTAATAATCACATAACCCCTCAAATACTGTATCCAATGAAGCATAGATTCTCCCCCGGCGCTTAAATATAGCGAAGCGTGTCAATCTTTCCGCTTATTTTCATGTCTTCATTGGTATAATAATCAATGGACAGGGAACTGCCCTCAAAGCATATTTTCGCGTTTTTTCCCTGTAAAACAATGGACTCCGTCGTATACTCCAGAATCCCCTTGTAATTTTCAATAAAAGCCTCCCGGTTTCCCGTTATGGTGACAATGGCCGCTCCCAGCATGGTATCCTTGGGAAGCCGAAGGGATTCCACGATAAGCTCTTTTGATTTTTCAAAGGTGGAAAACGGTTGGCGTCTCTTCTCTCTTCTCATGGTACACTATATGAGTTTCTCGCATCATTTATGATAGGGTTCTCTGTTGATGATCCGATACGCGCGGTAAATCTGCTCCAACAAAACAACCCGCATCAGCTGGTGCGGGAAAGTCATGTCGGAAAAGCTGACCGCCAGATCAGCCCGTTTCTTTATAGAATTATGTAAACCAATAGATCCGCCAATCACAAAAGCGATATGGCTTGTTCCATTTACGCCAAGCCGTTCAATCTGAGACGCAAAGGCTTCTGAGGTAAGCCTGCGGCCTTCTATCTCAAGGGTAATCACGAAAGCGTCCTCCGGCATCAGTTTAAGAATCCGCTCCCCTTCTTTTTGCAGGATCTGTTCACACTGGCTTTGGGACGCTTTTTCAGGCGTCTTTTCATCGGCTGCTTCCCGGATATCCAGTTTGCAGTACCGGCTCAGGCGTTTTCCGTACTCGTCTGCCGCATCGCAAAAAAATTTTTCTTTTATCTTACCTACTGTTATCAACGTAATCTTCATACATTTCCTGATAGTACTCGTCCACAAAATTATCCAGAAAGGCTTCGTCCAGATTCATGAATTTATCTTCTATGGCCGCCCGCATTTTCTCTGTGCGCCGGTAGTATTTTTCTTCCTCGGTCAACTTTGCGTCAACGCCTTCTTCCTCCAGAATCAGCGCGTCAATACCGGCGCAGTCAAGGTTTTCCTGACACCATCTCGTAATCTCAGAGCAGAGGGAATTTTCTGATTTCGCTTTTACCAGAAGCAGTCTGGAATCCCGCATGGACACAATGCCAAAGACAATAAAAAGAATAAACATCGCACCCATAACGCCGCAGACCAGATATTTGGTAATGCCTGCGTTTCTGTAAAGCGGTATCACGTTAAAGAAAATCAACAGGACAACAATAAAACCGATTCCACCCACAGCCAAAAGCGTGTAAGCCGAGGAACGGTTGTCCTGTGCCTTTGACGCACTGCTCTGATATCCGGGCATAAACACACCCTCCTCTCATAGCTACTTTAACAATTCCCTGATTCCCTGATTCTTATTTTCCGACTTATCAATATCCATGCAGACATTGGTATCTTCGCGATACCGCCACACGGAGCATTCCCCGATGGCGCTCATATCACGCCACAGCGTAAACACTCCTTTGCTGGCAATGCCGTCCCACTCCTGCACGTTACCGATATAGTCTACCGTGTTCGCATACATATCCCCGTCATAGAGACCGTCCGTAAAGTTTCCGACCACATTCTGAATCATGATCTTTCTCGTGGGCTCCAATTTTGAGATATCCACATCATAATGCTCTGCGCCCTGACCGTTTGGCAGATTATTTTTCCACTCGCCGGCATAGCTGTGGGACATATAGACGCCCATGGCGTTGGTTTTATTTCTCTGGTTGATATAATAGCGAAACCAAGTCCCCTGTCCGCTTCGCTCGCCATGGCTCCACTGTCCGAAATAGTAACTGTTCTTTTCATAAATGGCAAGGCCTGTGCCGTCAGGCTTTCCGTCTTTGTCCACATCGCCCTTGTAATAATACTCTCCGGTTCCTTCCAGTTCTCTGGAAAGCTTGACATAGCGTTTCAGATGCGCCAGATCCCACATCGCGTCCTGCCTGTTATCCGCAAAAATGGGATAAGCCTCGTTTAGAATAAAATCCTTCGTATAAGCCTCGTCGTTTTCGTCCTCTATGTCAACCACGACCGTAGTCTTATCATTCTCCGACTCGCCGCTTTCCTGCTCCTCTTCCTCGTCTTCTGTTTCCTCTTCCTCCTCAGGTTCTTCCCCCTGGGAAGACTCCTCCTTTGGAGCGGAAGTCTCTTCCTCCCTGGAAAGCGCCTCATCAATGGTCTGTCCTTCCGATTCCTGCTGCTTCGCATCATCCGTAATGCTCTGCTGCAAATTGTCGTCCGCCTCTTTGGTCTGTTCCCTGCGGCCGATTACCATCGTAAGTAAAATCAAAACACAGATGAGGAGAACGGCGATGACTCCCAGAAGGATTTTAGTCACCGTCGGCTTTTGCAGAAGGCTTTCCTCCTCCTGAAGTTCTTCATCCTGTTTGCTGTTTTTATCCGGTTCTGTCAAATTCATAGGTACGCCCTTTCTCTGATGGAAAACAGATTCATTGTCCCGTTCTGTTCTCCATCATAAAGGATAGTTATAAAGATTCTGTCTGTAATTTTATTAAGAATTTCTTAGGTACTCGTCAATGCCCTTTGCAGCCGCCTTGCCTGCGCCCATGGCCAGAATTACGGTAGCAGCGCCGGTCACGGCATCGCCGCCTGCATAAACGCCCTTCTTCGTAGTCGCGCCAAAGTCCTCCTCGGCCACAATACACTTGTATTTGTTTACTTCAAGCCCCTTTGTGGTAGACGAGATCAGCGGATTCGGGGACGTTCCCAGAGACATGATGACTGTGTCCACCTCCATCAGAAACTCCGATCCCTCAATCACCACGGGACGGCGTCTGCCGGAAGCGTCAGGCTCGCCAAGCTCCATACGCACACACTTTATGCCGGACACCCATCCGCTTTCATCCGCAAGGATTTCAGTCGGATTGGTCAGAAGATCAAAGATAATACCCTCTTCTTTGGCATGGTGCACCTCCTCCACACGGGCGGGAAGCTCTTCCTCGCTTCTGCGGTAGACAATATGAACCTCCGCGCCGAGACGAAGCGCCGTTCTCGCCGCATCCATGGCCACGTTTCCGCCGCCTACCACGGCCACCTTTTTGCCGCGCATAATGGGCGTATTGGAATTTTCGTCAAAAGATTTCATCAGATTGCTTCTGGTCAGGTACTCATTTGCGGAGAACACGCCCAAGGCCTGCTCGCCGGGAATTCCCATGAATTTCGGGAGTCCTGCGCCGGAACCGATAAATACGGCGTCAAACCCTTCCTCTTCCATCAGCTCGTCAATGGTGACGGATTTACCAACGACCACATTGGTCTCAATCTTAACGCCAAGACTTTTTACGTTCTCGATCTCCTTAGCCACAACCGCTTCCTTTGGCAGACGGAACTCAGGAATGCCATAAACAAGCACGCCGCCGGGTTCATGGAGCGCCTCGAAAATGGTTACCTCATATCCCATCTTAGCCAAATCACCGGCACAGGTTAAACCTGCCGGGCCGGAACCGATAACCGCCACTTTTTTATTCCTTTTCTCCGCCGGGCTTGCAGGCTTTACGCCGTTTTCCCTGGCCCAGTCGGCAACATACCGCTCAAGCTTGCCGATGGATATCGGTTCGCCCTTGATGCCGCGGATACATTTGCCCTCGCACTGGCTCTCCTGCGGACACACACGGCCGCAGACAGCGGGCAGCGCGGAAGATTCGCTGATAATCTGATAGGCGGCGGCGATATCGCCCTCCTTCACCTTCTCAATGAATCCGGGTATGTTGATGGCCACGGGACATCCCTTGACGCACTGTGCATTCTTACAGTTGATACAGCGGGAAGCCTCGCACATTGCTTCCTCTTTATCATAGCCAAGGCACACTTCCTCAAAGTTTGCCGCGCGTACTTTTGCGTCCTGCTCTCTGACAGGAACCTTCTTTAATACATCCACTTCTATTTCCTCCATTCTGATCATTTCACCGAGTTTGTGTCAAGCAACACGCTGACACAAATCATGCGATTGAAAATTTTAATTTTCAATCTGACCTGCCGCAATTTCCGCACCCGCCATGATGGGTGTCGCCCTCTTTGGCTTTCAGGTAATCTCTTCCCTCTTTTGTTTTGTACATCTGCTGGCGTTTCATCGCCTGATCAAAGTCCACCTTGTGACCGTCAAATTCAGGACCGTCCACACAGGCGAATTTCACCTCTCCGTCCACTGTCAGACGGCAGGCGCCGCACATACCCGTTCCGTCCACCATAATCGGATTCATGCTGACAACGGTGGGCAGCTCATACTTTTTCGTGGTAAGACAGACAAATTTCATCATAATCATAGGACCGATAGCCACGCATACATCGTAGGACTTTCCTTCGGATTCCATCAAATCCTCGATCACTTTAGTCACCATGCCGCTTCTGCCGTAAGACCCGTCGTCCGTGGTAATGTAAAGATTTCCGGCTACCGCCTTCATCTCTTCTTCCATGATAAGCAGATCCCTTGTCTTTGCGCCTACAATTACGTCCGCATCAATTCCTCTCTCATGGAGCCATTTTACCTGCGGGTATACCGGCGCCGTGCCGAGTCCTCCGGCAACGAAAAGAATCTTTTTCTCTTTCAGGGAAGCTTCATCCTCCTGCACAAACTCCGAGGCGCACCCAAGGGGCCCGACAAAATCGTGAAAACTGTCGCCCGCCTGTAAATGACGCATCATTTCCGTAGCCGCTCCCACTACCTGGAAAACAATGGTAATAATGCCCTTTTCCCTGTCGTAATCACAGATGGTCAGGGGAATCCGCTCCCCTTCCTCATCCATCCTGACAATCACAAACTGTCCCGGCTGACAGGAACGCGCCACACGGGGCGCTTCCACATCCATCAAATAGATGTTCGCCGCAAGTTCTTCCGCTTTTATGATCCTGTACATCTCTACACTCCTTTTTTGCATTTGATATAAACCATTCTCTAATATACCGAAAAACGCGCTATTTTGCAAGTTTTAGATCATATTTGCCACAAAATTCCCGTAATCGTCATAGCCAAGCTGGGCAGCCTCCCCGGTATATACCTGTACAAGAAACACCTTGTCCGTCCGGCTTAAAATCCCGGTGCCATCATCATAGTACTCGTTTATGGTGTAATAATCCGAACCGCTCACCCGAAGGACCGAGCTGAACTGATAGCTCAAAACTCCTGTCTGTCTCACGTTGTGTCCCGTGGCATCTTTCAGATAGCCGGTTTCCACCAGACAGTTGACCAAATTAGTCACTGCCTTATCTGTAGGGATGGCTCCCCGCAGCCGCAGCGTATATGTACGGGTGGTCACTTCGCTGGCAATCCCCTCTCCGCTTATATTGACAAACTTAAAGAGCGTGGTTCCAAGGGGCATGGGAATGGGCCCCGTATAGGGTACGCTGTCCGCCGTCGGTTCCGATTCGTCCGTAGTGTAGAAAATCTTACAGCCCTCCGCCGCTTCCACCGCAATCATTGTGGCTTCCGCGTATTCGCCGCTGTACAGTTCCACTTCCGGCGCATTCGGCACGGACAGATTGATCACATAGGTCTTTGTTACAATATCACTCTCGATGCCGTAATCGTTCACAAAAAAGGCACTGACGGTATATTCCCCCGTTTCCAGAAAAAGGGGCGCCGTATAAATCTGACTGTTCTTGTCCGGCTTTGATCCATCCATGGTATAGTAGATGGTTCCCGCCGTGTTGGAGCTTAGCTTTAAGGGAATCACTTCCGCATAGCTGCCCTCAACATAACTGAATTCCGGCTCCATGGCCAGATAACTCTGAAACATACTCACAATCCGTTCATTGTCGCAGGACCGGAGCAGTTCATTAATCTGCCCGAATTCTTCCCTGTTTGCATAGATCGTGATGATCTTTCCGTAGGCTTCTTCCACATTATCCTCGGAATAAGCGGGCATTCTGTCTTTGTCCGTAATTCTCATAAGCGCAGACAGCGCGTTAGCGTCCATCCCCTGTAAGTAATAATAATCCGCCTCCAGGAACAGGATTCCCGCCTCCTCCGGGTAATCTGCGTAAGCCGTCTCCAGACAGGCAATCGCCTGCTCGTAATTGCCGCTTTCCGCAAAAGACTGCGCCCGGCTAATCTGGTACTCCGCAGTTTGGATATGATAAGTGTAAAGGGCATAGGAAATAAGGCCCACCACAAGAAGAATCGCAAATGCCAGAACAATCTGCACGCCCCGGCCGCTCTTTTTACTGCCGGTAACAAACGTCTGCACCTCCTGCTCCGTCTCCGTCTCTTTAGCGCGGTCGGCCTCCCCGTCCGGTTCTTCCTGAAGAGAAACCAGTGTGGAAAGCGTCTCTGTTATGCTGTTTTCTATTTCCGGTTCGAAATCCGGAACAATTTGTATCTCCTCTCCGCACAGGTCGCAGATCAGATACCCTTCCGGCATTTCATGTCCGCAATGAGGACACTTCATAGGTTTTTCCCTTCTCTGACACTTCCGTACCTTATTGCAGGGACACGGAATTTGCACAGTTATACATCAGCATGGCGATTGTCATGGGGCCGACCCCGCCCGGCACCGGCGTGATTGCACTGCATACGGGCGCAACATCCTCGTAATCCACGTCTCCACACAGTTTATTGTTTTCATTTCGATGAATGCCCACGTCAATCACAACCGCGCCTTCTTTTACATATTCCGCTGTAATCATTCTGGGTTTTCCCACCGCCACGATTAAAATGTCGGCGCGTGCGGTTACTTCCTTCAAATTCTCAGTCTTCGAATGGGCTACCGTCACCGTACCGTTTTCCCGAAGGAGCAAAAGCGCCATGGGCTTTCCCACAATATTGCTTCTGCCGATCACCACACACTCTTTGCCTGCGATCTTCACGCCCGAACGCTTAAGCAGTTCAATAATACCTGCCGGCGTGCAGGACACAAAACCAGGCTGACCGATGCAGAGCGTGCCCACGCTCTGGGGATGAAACCCGTCCACATCCTTCCTCGGGTCGATGGCCCCAATTACCGCATTCTCATCAATATGTCCAGGCAGGGGAAGCTGCACCAGAATACCGTTTACCTCTTCTTTTTGATTTAATTCCCGTATCAGGGAAAGAAGCTCCTCCTGCGTCGTCTCCTCCGCAAGCTCATAGGAAAGGGATTCAATGCCCACATAGGCGCAGGCTTTCTTTTTATTTCCCACATAAACGCTGGAAGCAGGGTCATTCCCCACCTGTATTACCGCGAGACAGACGCTTATTCCCTGCTCTTTTAACTGTGAAACCTTTTCCTTCACTTCGTCCTTTATTTGCGCCGAAATGGCTTTTCCGTCTATAATCTGTGGCATATCTTTCCCTCCTGTTATCTGCTCTTAAAACAGCCCAACGATTTTCCCCTCATCGTCCACATCTATTCTGTACGCGGCCGGGGTTTTGGGAAGCCCGGGCATGGTCATCACATCGCCCGTAAGCGCCACCACGAAACCGGCGCCCGCAGACACATAGACCTCCCGTACATGCATTTCAAATCCCACGGGCCTACCTAAAAGTTTGGGATCATCCGAAAGCGAATACTGTGTCTTGGCAATACAGACTGGAAGCTTGCCAAATCCGTCCTGTTGAAGCTTATCCAGCTGTTTTTTTGCCGCAGCGCTGTAGGTTACGCCGCCAGCCCCGTAGATTTCAGAAGCAACGACATGAATTTTCTCCGTCAGCGACAGCCTGTCTTCATAGAGCGGTTCGAAAAAGCTTTCCTTATGTTCCAGCGTATCAAGGATTTTCCGGGCAAGCGCCGTACCGCCTTCTCCGCCCTTCTCCCATACCTCGGAAATGGCAAATTCACAGTCCCTGTCTTCGCAGAAACGCCGCACATAGGAAATCTCCTCCGGCGTGTCAGACGAAAACGCGTTCAGGGTCACTACTATGGGAACTCCGTACTTATGTATATTTTCAATATGCTTCTCCAGATTGACGATGCCTGCCTGCAGCGCTCCCATATCCTTTCTGGACAGGTCTTCCTTCGCCACGCCGCCGTTGTATTTAAGCGCCCTTATGGTGGCAACCAAAACCACCGCATCCGGCTTTAAGTCCGCCATGCGGCACTTGATATCGAAAAATTTCTCCGCCCCAAGATCTGCGCCGAAACCAGCCTCCGTGATTACATAATCGGCCATATGAAGCGCCGCCTTCGTAGCCATTACCGAATTGCATCCGTGGGCAATGTTTGCGAAGGGACCGCCATGTACCAGCGCCGGGGTATGCTCCAGAGTCTGGATCAGGTTGGGTTTCATGGCGTCCTTCAAAAGCGCCGCCATCGCGCCCACCGCCTGCAAGTCCTTTGCCGTCACCGGATTGCCGCTGTCATCATAGGCCACGATAATACGGGCAAGCCGCTCCTTCAAATCCCTGAAATCCGAAGCAAGGCACAGAATTGCCATAATCTCGGAAGCAACGGTGATTACAAAATGATCCTCCCGCACCATGCCGTTTGCCTTGCCGCCCATGCCGATCACAATATTTCTGAGAACCCTGTCGTTCATGTCGAGACACCTTTTCCACACAATCTGTCTCGGATCAATGCGCAGAAGATTTCCCTGTTGAATATGATTATCCAAAAGAGCCGCCAGCAGATTGTTTGCGGAAGTAATGGCATGAAAATCCCCGGTAAAGTGCAGATTTAAGTCCTCCATGGGAACCACCTGCGCATAACCGCCGCCTGCGGCGCCGCCCTTGATGCCAAAGCAGGGCCCGAGAGAAGGTTCCCGCAAGGTAATGACCGCTCTTTTGCCAAGCTTGTCAAAAGCCTGTCCGAGGCCCACTGTGGTGGTGGTTTTTCCTTCTCCCGCAGGCGTAGGATTGATAGCCGTCACAAGAATCAGCTTACCCTCCGGATTTTTGCTGATTTTTTCAATATATTCCTCGGAGAGCTTTGCCTTGTATTTTCCGTATACTTCCAGATCTTTTGGCTCGATGCCGATGCGCTCTGCCACTTCCGTGATCGGCATAAGCTCCGCCGCCTGTGCAATCTCGATATCTGTCTTCATATATCACTCGCCTCCAATCATCTGCTCAAATTCCGCCGCACTCATCAGGATGCGCCTGGGCTTTGTGCCCTCTTCCTCGCCCACCACGCCGGCGTCGCACAGCTGATCCATAATGCGGGCCGCACGGTTAAAGCCGATTTTAAACATACGCTGTAACATGCCGATGGAAGCCTTGTCTTTCTCAATGATAAACCGGCCTGCCTCTGCAAAATACTCGTCATACTCGGAGCCGCCCTCTCCTGCGCCGCCGGGCGCGGACTGTCCGCTCTCCACGGCAAGACTGTTGATCTTTTCCTCCACCGCCTCATCCGCGGCATTCCCAGGCGCATTGTCCTTTAAGAACTCCACCACTCTGGACACCTCGTCGTCCGAGACAAAGGGCCCCTGAATACGGGCAGGCTTCGGATAACCCTGAGGATAAAAGAGCATATCGCCCTTTCCCAAAAGCTTCTCCGCTCCCACCATATCCAGTATGGTACGGGAATCCACGCCGCTTGAAACCGAAAAGGCCACACGGCTTGGCATATTCGCCTTGATCAGGCCTGTTATGACATCTACGGAGGGACGCTGGGTGGCTATGATCAAATGGATGCCGCAGGCCCTGGCCAGCTGTGCCAGACGGCAGATGGATTCCTCCACCTCCCCCGGCGACACCATCATCAGGTCGGCCAGCTCGTCCACGATAATCAGTATCTGTGGAAGCTTATCCGGCGCATTCGGATCGGAGCCCTTCATGCTCTCCACCTTTTTATTATAACCCTTAAGGTCGCGCACGTTCAAATCCGCAAATTTCTTGTAACGCTCGGTCATTTCCGCCACGCCCCAGTGCAGAGCCGCCGCTGCCTTCTTCGGGTCGGTCACAACCGGGATCAGCAGATGGGGAATGCCGTTATATACGCTTAACTCCACCACCTTCGGGTCTATCATTATCATCTTGACGTCCTGCGGATCAGCCTTATACAGAATACCCATAATAATGGTATTGATACAAACCGATTTACCGGAACCTGTAGCCCCTGCAATCAGCAGATGGGGCATCTTCGCGATATCTGCGTACACCGTCTTTCCACCGATGTCCTTACCAACCGTAAAAATCAGATTGGCGGGAAATTTGGTAAACTCCGGCGACTCCACCAGATCCCGAAAAGGCACCGCCGTATTTTCCTTATTCGGCACCTCGATTCCCACTGCCGCCTTGCCGGGAATGGGCGCTTCGATACGGATGTCCGTAGCTGCCAGATTCAACTTGATATCATCCGCAAGGCCTACGATCTTGCTGACCTTCACGCCCTGCTCCGGCTGGAGCTCATAGCGTGTCACGGAAGGACCCCTGCTGTACTGGGTGACGGAAACCTTTACGCCGAAATTCCTTAAAATCTGTTCCAGTTGTATGGCTGTCTCACGAAGCTCCCGATCGGGATCCTTTCCCTTTTTTAACTGCCGTTTATCCAGAAGATCCACCGAAGGAAACCGATAATGCTCTGCAAGACGTATCCTCCCGGACTGCCCTGCGCCGGAAATGGCTTTTCCCGCGCTCTCTGACTGCTTCGGACGGCTCGCCGCCTTTGGCCGCTCTCTGCCCGCAGAAGGCGACATCTGATTTCCCATCTGGAGCTGATAAGAATCCATGGGCTTTGCCGGAACAAATTCCTCCGGCTCTTCCACAACGAACCCATCCTCATCCTCCCCGGTCTCTTCCAGATGAATCTCGTTCAGTTCGTCAGATTCCTGTTCTATGTAATGATAGGAATGCCGCTCCCGCTCCCTTACCGGCGCTTCCTCCTCTTCCTCCTCCAAATTCACTGTGATTTCATGAATATCATCCCGTACCTTTTTCTCTTCCGAAGCTTTTTCCGGCTCTCTGCCAAGGGCCGTATCAAGCATAACGCCGGATACCTTCTTATCCATTCGGAGAAGCTTTTCATTTTCCAGCTCCTCTTCCCGCAGTCTGCGCGCCTCTTCTTCTTTCCTGCGCTTTTCCGAGACAGCCTCCCTGCGTTTCGCGGCCCGCTCCCTGCGGTACGCCGCATCTTCCACGGACCGCTCATATACTTTCCGGCCTCCGGCGGCCACGCCGCCGATAAAGGATTTCTCGGTCACAATCACCAGACAGATAATGCCCAGCACAAGAATCAGCAGCACGGTTCCCACCATCCCCAGAAACTTGCAGGACAGATAGGCCAGCGAGCCTGCAATCACGCCGCCCCCTTTATGGCCTTCGCTGCATCTGCCATAAATTTCCACGATCTGATAACTCTCCGCCTGGGCGGGATTCGTACTGAAAAATTCGAAACTCATGCCAAGCAGAAGAAAAAATACAATGCCCGCCGCCAGTTTTCTTACCGCAATGCTGTTTCCGGCGTTTAACATGCCAAAAGCCGTCATCAGGAAAATAATAACAGGCGCCACATAGGCCAGTAATCCGAAAATCCCAAACATCACATCGCTGACCACATCCCCGAATTTACCGACCAGGCCAAAATTACACAGAAATAAAATAAGGGCAAGAGCCGCAAGCACAATCAGAAGAATTTCGTTTCTGATGCCCGGATCCATGGGCGGAGCCTGCCTGCTGTTTCGGGCTTTTGTCCTAGTATTTCCCGTATTCCCCCTGCCCCTTCCGGTATTCTTTTTGTTTGCGGTTGACCCTCTCCTGCTCTGCGCCGCCATGACTGCCTCCAACATGCATCCAAAATTTTTCTATCTTAGTATAGCATTTTCATTTTGGCTTGTCATCCCTTATTTTGTAGCTGCCTTTTCCTTACCTACCATATCATGAAGTTTGCGGATGGCGTCGCTGATACCGCCCACCTCGCAGATGATGCCTTCTTCCACCGCTTCCCGTCCCACGAGGACTGTCCCCACATCCTTTGTGAGCATTCCCGTCTCCATCATCAATTCTTCCAGACGGGGTTTGGGTATTTTGCAGTGCGCGCAGACAAAACCTGTAATACGGTTCTGTATCTGCTTGAAGTAATCGAAGGTCTGCTGAACGCCGATCACCATGCCGCTTAACCGCACGGGATGGATCACCATGGTGCCTGTCGGTACAATATAGGAATAATCCGTACTCACCGCAATCGGTACGCCGATGGAATGGCTGCCGCCAAGAACCAGAGACACCGTTGGCTTGCTCAAAGAGGCGATCATTTCCGCAATGGCAAGGCCTGCCTCCACGTCTCCGCCCATGGTATTTAATATAATCAAAACGCCGTCCACTTCGCCGCTGTCCTCAATGGCCGCAAGCTGCGGCAGGATGTGTTCATACTTTGTGGTTTTCGCATTACCGTTTAAATTATCATGGCCTTCGATTTCTCCTATGATGGAAAGCAGATGAATCTTGTGATGCTGGGCGTTCTCGTCCAACGTCACCTGCCCTACCTTTTCTATCCGTTCGTCCTTCTGCTTCTCATTCTCTCTCTTTTTTTCCTTTTCGTTTTCTTCCCTGTTTTTGCTGTTTTTATTGTTTCCCATAGCGATACCTCCTGAATTACGAAAGAGAACCGATATTTCGGTTCTCTCATAGTATCGCTTTTATTCAGAAATCTATACTGCCTTATCTGTCAAAATCTTCATCTGTCAAACTCTTCTTTGAAGCCGGTTTCCAGATCATAATGCATGTCCGCCTCCGAAACGTCGTAATCGTAATCCATTATCCGCTTCACATGTTTTTTGGGAAGAGGCAGCGGATTTTCAATAAACCGGGGCTTCTTTTGCGGCGCCTGGGCCGTCTCCTTTTCCGGGGCATCCCTATCCGACATGGCGCCGCCCTCCGTCGGCCCGGCTGCATTTCCAGACGTCGAAGCCACAGAATCCTCCTGCTGTGATTTCTCCGCTTCCTGGGCCGCCGCGTTAATCTCCTCGATTTTCTCCCGCACAAGTTCAGCCTGCCCGCCAAGTGCCGCGCCCTTTAAACCAAGACCTGCCATCACGCACCAAAAGAAAACGGCAATGCCGCCGAAGCCCGAAACACTGACATCAATCAGAAAAGCAGGCGTCACAAGTATGCATGGCAGGAGCCATAGCGAAAACTCCTGATCCCGTCCATTCCTGATAAAAGAAGGCACCACAAAGGACGCTGTGACAAACACCAGTGCGAAAAACAGATAATCCGTTCGGATTACATCAAGTAATCTTGCTCCCGCCATATCCGGCTGCAGATAAGTGTCTTTCCACCATATAAGGCCCTGATAAAAGACCACGCCGCCCGCGGCCGCATCTTCTGCAATAGCGCAAAAAAAACCGGCCAGAACTCCCGAAGCTGCAATAAGCAGACTACTGATCTGCCGCTTTTTTCTCATGACAGCTCTCTGTTTCCCCGTAAACACTCCGGCCAAAAACAGAAGGAGAACCGCACAGCCCCCTTCCAGATAGCACAAAAAGCCGAGCACAACTCCCAAAAAAAACGTTCCCGGCAGGCCGCCATATGCCTCTCTGCCGGCAAGCAGCGCTTTCACAAAGGAAACAACCAGATAAAGGCCTGCCAGAAACAGGGTAATCAAAAGACATTCCGGGCCAATCACATCTATTTTACGAATATAATAATTAGAAAAGGCCAGAAGCAGGAGCACCATACAGGAGGCAAACCGTCCGGCCGCTTTTCTCACTGCCAGACAGGCAAAAACCATGGCCGCCAGCTGCAAAAACACCTGAAACAGCATGGCCGCCGCCACACTGTTTCCCAGAAAGGAAAGGACAAACCGAAGACAGTGTACAAAGAGATCGCCCATGCCATGGGCAAAGGAAAATCCCCACCCGCTTGTCCTTACAACAGCCAGCTCATAATAATCGCCCGGACTGAGGGTCGATTCCAGATTATAGACGGATGCCATAAGAAGTGCCTCCCTGATTCTTAAAATCGTACCGAAAACAAAGGACACGGAAATGGCAAGGGCCTCCGCCATAATCATAAAATGGGCGGAAAAGATGTGTTTTTTCCGCATTGCCTGACAGGAAAGCCTGATCCCCGGATAAAGACACAAAAGAACGGGAAACAGCAGAAAAGCGCCCAGTCCGGCAAGCGCATCTCCCACATAAAACGCATACATGCGATTTCCCGTATAAGCTAGCATCGTCACGCAAAATCCCGCATAAACCGCCCAAAGCACATAGTCAAACCAGGTTTTCCGATATGTCATAATTTATATCCTTCTCATATGAATGCCGTTTCCGCATCAGACTGCCGCAAGAGCCTGTGCAAGATCCGCAATAATATCGTCGATATGTTCAAGCCCGACAGAGAGTCTGACCATCTCCGGCGCAACGCCGGCTTCCTTAAGCTGCTCATCGTTCATCTGTCTGTGTGTGTGGCTCGCCGGGTGCAGTACGCTCGTCCTCGCATCCGCCACATGGGTTACAATGGCCGCCAGCTGCAAATGATCCATCATTTCGGCAGCGGCCTTTCTGCCGCCTTTTAAGCCGAAAGAAATCACCCCGCAGGTGCCGTTTGGCATATATTTTTTCGCCGTCTCATAATATTTATTTCCGGGCAGTCCCGGGTAATTCACCCATGCAATCTTTTCGTGGTTCTCCAGAAACTCGGCGCACTTTTGCGCGTTATAACAATGCCGCTCCATCCGAAGAGGCAGCGTCTCCAGTCCCACGTTCACCAAAAATGCATTCTGTGGGGACTGAATCGAACCAAGATCCCGCATCAGCTGGCTGGTGGCCTTAGTAATGTAAGCCGCCTTCCCGAACTTCTCCGTATAGACAATACCGTGATAGGAATCGTCCGGCGTACAAAGCCCCGGAAACTTATCGGGATAAGCCGCCCAGTCAAAATTGCCCGAATCCACAATACAGCCGCCCACAGCCATGGCATGTCCGTCCATATACTTCGTGGTGGAATGGGTCACAATATCCGCTCCCCATTTAAAGGGATTACAGTTAATCGGCGTGGCGAAGGTATTGTCCACAATTAACGGCACATGGTGGGCATGGGCCAGCGTGGCAAACTTTTCTATGTCAAGTACCACTAAAGCCGGGTTGGCTATGGTCTCCGCAAACACACATCTGGTATTATCCTGAAAAGCCTTTTCCAGTTCCTCCACCGGCGCGTCAGGATCTACCACCGTACAGGAAATTCCCATTTTCTTCATGGTACAGGTGAGCAGATTAAAGCTGCCGCCGTAAACCGTGGCGCTCATGACCACATGGTCGCCCGCCTCGCAGATATTGAAAACGGCATAATGGTTCGCCGCCTGTCCCGATGAGGTGAGCATGGCCGCCACACCGCCTTCCAGCTCGCAGATTTTTTGCGCAACAAAATCGTTTGTGGGATTTTGCAGTCTGGAATAGAAATAACCGCTCTCCTCCAGATCAAAAAGTCTCCCCATCTGCTCGGAATCCTCGTATTTAAAGGTCGTGCTCTGATAAATCGGAAGCACGCGGGGTTCTCCGCTCTTCGGCTTCCAGCCCGACTGAATACAGATCGTCTCTTTTTTATATACGCTCATTTTATCCTTTCCTCCATGCCGCTTCCCCTGCATCCGTATAGCTGTTCATGCATCCGCGCAGCTTATCCCCGCGAAGAATGCCGCTCCTCACTCGTCCCAGTTGTGATATACTGCCTGCACGTCGTCGTCCTCGTCCAGAAGGTCCAACGTCTTTTGCAGATTCTTAATGGCTCCCTCATCAGTCAATTCCACCCAATTCTGCGGAATCATCGTTACCTCAGAAGAAACAGGCGTAATGCCCGCCGCCTTTAACGCCTCGTCCACCTGACTCCACTGATCGGGATCCGTATAAACTTCATAGCTGTCCTCCTCCTCGGAGAAATCTTCCGCGCCCGCGTCCAATGCCATCATCATCAGATCGTCCGCATCCATATCGCATTCTTCCTTGTCAATAATAATCAGTCCCTTTTTATCGAACATAAAGGAAACGCAGCCCTGTGTGCCGATACTGCCGTTGCCCTTGGTAAAAGCGCTTCTTACATTAGCAGCGGTACGATTGATATTATCTGTCAACGCGTCCACGATAATGGCCACTCCGTTTGGACCGTACCCCTCATAGGTAACATATTTGTAATCCACGTTTCCGCCTTCTCCGGCCGCCTTCTTAATTCCTCTGTCAATGGTGTCGTTTGGCATATTGTTTGCCTTTGCCTTGGCGATCACCTGCGCCAGTTTAAAATTATTCGCAGGATCGGGGCCGCCCTCTTTCACCGCCACTGCAATTTCTCTGCCGATAATGGTAAAAATTTTGCCTTTCGCCGCATCGTTTTTCTCTTTTTTATGTTTGATATTTGCAAATTTTGAATGTCCTGACATTTCCTTTTTCTCCTTTCAGCTTACGTTTCCTCATCTTCTCTGTTTCGTCTTGCGGATACAGTCTGGATCATATGATCCTTTACTTCCATAATACGGAAGCAGAAACCTCCATAATCAAATTCAAAGTCCTCCCCCACCTCCGGTATGTGCTCAAGTCTGGAAATCACGAAACCGTTCACGGTATCAAAAGGTTCATCCTCAAAGGAAATCTGTAATTTCTCCTCCAGTTCCTCAAGCGGCGTCATGCCCTGAATCAAATAATGATCCGTACCGTTCTCCTTAATATAAGTGGCATCCTCGTCATATTCATCCTGAATATTGCCGACAATTTCCTCCAGAATATCTTCCAGCGCCACAAGCCCCGCCGTCTGTCCGTACTCGTCAATCACGATCACCATCTGGATTTTCTCTTTCTGCATTACCTGAAAGAGATCGTTGATTTTCCGCTTTTCGGTAATAAAACGGGGTTCCCGCAAAAGCCCCTTTATTTTACCGATGGGGCGGTTACGCATCTTTTCATTCATCTGCATGCGCATCACATCTTTCAGATGTAGAATGCCGATGATATGGTCTATGGTCTCATCGTAGACTGGAAAACGGCTGTTATGGGCCTCCACAATGAAAGCCGCCGCCTCCTGCAGCGTCATGGTGCCGTCTATGGCGATCAGATTATTCCTGTTGATCATAATATCCTTGGCTTCCTTGTCTCCGTACTCAAAGATATTTGTGATCATCTCCGCCTCGCTCGCATGTAAAATTCCCTGCTCATGGCCCACACTCACCATGGAGAGAATCTCCTCCTCCGTCACATCTTCACGGTCATCTGCGTCGCGCACGCCAAACAGATGTAAAACCATTCTGGATGAGACAAAGATCAGACTGCAGAACGGCGAAACGATCCGCACATAATAATAGAACGGAGTCACCAGCGCATTAACCCACTCCTCCGAATGCCTGGCCGCCGCCTTTTTCGGCACCATAACGCCCACAGTCATAATTATGTACAGCAGAAACACCGTCACAATAACAGGCACAACAACCGCCAGCGTCCGCAGATAAAAGATCGGAATTGCTCCATAAAAAATGCGCACCTGATCTGATACCAGATAAGAAAAATATCTGTTTAACCGATACAGAATAAAAGCGCCAAGCAGGAGGTTAATTGTAACCACGCCAAGCTGTGTCGCCGTGGCATAGGCCGCATGCTTTTCCAGCATGTATGCCAGCCGTTCCTGCTTCTTTTTCTGCCTGCCAGTCTGCTCCTGTGCATCCTCGCCGCCTGCACCGCTGTCCTCTCTCTCCGTTCCCCTGCGGTTTTGCATCGCCGCACTGAAACCGTAAAAGATCATCTCGAGAACAAGCATAAGCGCAAACCAAA
Organism: Lachnospiraceae bacterium; assembly: GCA_009774175.1. Classification (GTDB taxonomy): domain Bacteria; phylum Bacillota; class Clostridia; order Lachnospirales; family Lachnospiraceae; genus UBA3282. The sequence continues at coordinate 248,247 of VSNG01000001.1, forward strand.
GGATGCTGCTACTGCCCGAGCCGCCTTCTTCCATATGAATTTTCCCTCTCCTTCTTTTCAAGCTAGTATATTATCATATCAATTATTATCCTGCGTGTCAAATCCGCCCGACTTATCCTATGTACCTAATTCCAGGCTGATCATCAGGCCTTCGTTCACCGCCCGCATAATATCCGAATCCAGATGACAAACCCTGTCCTTGAGCCGCTGCTTATCTATGGTACGCAGCTGCTCCAGCAAAATAACAGAATCCTTTACCATATCGTACTTGCCGGCGCGCAGCTCTATGTGTGTGGGAAGCTTCGCCTTATTCATCTTTGATGTGATAGCCGCACAGATTACCGTGGGGCTGTGCCTGTTTCCCACATCATTCTGTATAATAAGCACCGGGCGTACCCCGCCCTGCTCAGATCCTACCACCGGGCGCAGATCTGCATAATATATATCTCCTCTTCTCATTACCCTACACTTCCTTTGACCTTTTACTGAATTTCTCCGGTTTTTGTTTCCGGCAATAGTATTGCCTTCCTTTTTCGGTCGTATACAGGATAATGATCCGTTTTTTGCCTGCCTTAACCGCTCTCCCCACTACAGTCCCTGATGCAGACGATCTCTCCTTCTTTGAAGTAAATTCTGGGAATCCGTTTGCCAAGATCACAGGCAAGTTCATAGTTAAACCTGCCGGAGCGCTCTCCCAGCATTTCCATGGTGATTTTTTCCGACCCGTCCGTACCGATCAGCGTCACCTCGTCTCCTTCTTTCACATCAGGAATTTCTGAGACATCCACCATGAACTGATCCATGCACACTCTGCCCAGAATCGGCGCCCGCTTTCCATGAATCAGGACATATCCTTTACCGGACAGGCTTCTCGGATAACCGTCGCCATACCCCACCGGCACAGTGGCAATCCGCGTCTTTTTATCTGTTACATACGTGCCGCCATAGCTCACAGGCGTCCCCGCTTTCACCTCTTTCACACAGACCAGACGGCTTTTTAGGGAAAGTACGGGACGAAGGAAAAGATGTTCCCCCGTAACCTCCTTTGAAGGCGCCAGTCCATAGAGCGTAATACCTGCTCTCACAAGGGAAAGATTTGCCTGCGGCATCTCCAGAATACCGGCGCTGTTGGAACAATGCTTTATGGGGATTTCCCTGCCCATACGCTTCTGCGCTTTCTCTGCAAAGTCATGGAACAGCAAAAGCTGTTTTTCCGCGCTGCTTTTGTCCTTCTCATCGGCCCTGGCAAAATGAGTAAAAATTCCCTCCATATCCACATGCCGTAATCCGGCAGCCCATTCCAGAAAGCAAATCCCCTGCTCATCGGGCTGTATGCCGATCCGGGACATCCCCGTATCCACCTTCACATGTACAACGGCTTTTTTTCCAAGCCTTGCAGCACAGTCGTTAAGCTCCTTAAGCATATCCCTTCTGAAAACCGCCGGACGGATGTCCTGCCTGATCAGTTCTTCATAACAGTACGGAAACGTATAGCCAAGTATCAATATGGGCTTTTCAAGCCCTGCCCTGCGCAGGAGAAACGCTTCCTCCGCCGTTGCGACAGCGTGGCCGAACACATAGGGAAGAGATTCCAGTTCCCTGCCAATGGGTACGGCGCCGTGACCATAACCGTCCGTCTTAATCACACCGATTATCTGCGTACCCGGCGTAAGATTTGCGTGCATCCGCTCCATATTCCATAACACCGCCGAAAGATCCACCGCTGCATACACCCTCTGGTATCTCTCTAACATACATTCTCCCCTTACTTTAGATTATTCAGCTTTCTACAATCTGACAAAAAGACGCCAAAACCTTAAGCCTTCGGCGTCTTTGTCTCCTCATTAACAGACCCTGCGCTTTCCGTTTGCTGCTCCGTCTGTTCTTTCTGCTGCGTATTCTGGCTCTTCTTCTCCGGCGAAGCTGTGTCGCCGTCCCCATTTTCCTTCCTTCGGTATTTCTCCTCGGGATCATACTGCATGTCAAAAAGTTCAAGCACCTCCGCCCCGAATATATCATGCATATAGGCGTAAAGCTTATTGATCACAGCCTCCTTTTCCTTCTTGCGCACCACTTTCTTTTTCAGTTCCCGTCTGATCCCGCTGATCCACTCCTCAATCTCGTCAAGCTCTTTCGTGTTCTGCTGCAGTTTCTTATAGCACACGTCCATGGTAATGAGCATGAGCTGATTATTAACCTGATTGATCTGTCTCGGAAGTTCTACCAGTTCTTCCTCGTAAGCGTCCATTTTCTCATTGCATTCTTCGATCAGGCGCCTGTGGTCCGTCATTTCCTTATCCTGCTTTTTGGTCGGCCGTTCTCCCATTGCATCCGCCAGAATCACGACCTCGTCCATCAGCTTCTTTTTCAGTTTTTTGATTTCCTTTGTCTCCGAAGTCAGTTTGGCCTGCCGTCTTAAAAGATCGTTTAACGTCTTTTCAAGGCCTTTCAGCTCAGGCGTAAACTCCGACTGTGTAAAAAGTCTGTGCCATTTGTTATCAAGCGTCAGGATGGGAATTTTCTTTCCCACCAACGCCGGTTTAAATATTTCATCTGTTCTGGCCATTTCCGTCAACCTTTCTGTCTGCTGCGCCCTCCTCACGAATCGAGGAGAGATTGTAAGACAGTTTCATCAGACTGTCTGACAGGTGCACATTCTCCACCTGAATGGATGCGGGAACAGGCAGATCCACATGCGCAAAATTCCATATTCCCTTAATGCCGCAGGCGGCAAGCTTTTCTGCCACCGCTAAAGCGGAAGTCTTCGGTATGGTGAGCACGGCGATATCAATATCGTTTTCCCTGATAAAACCGGCCATCTCCTCCATCGGACGCACTGTGATGCCCCGTATCTTTTTCCCGCAGATTTTCGGGTCGCAGTCGAATATACCCCGGAACATAAAACCGCGCCGCTCAAAATTCGTGTAGTTTACAAGCGCCTGCCCCAGATGGCCTGCCCCCACAATAATCAACTGATGTTCTCTGTCAATACCGAGTATTTTTCTGATCTCGTCATAGAGGTAACCTACGTTATAACCATATCCCTGTTGCCCGAAACCGCCGAAGGTATTCAAATCCTGCCTGATCTGCGAGGCCGTCGCATGCATGATATCGGATAATTCCTGAGAAGAGACCCGCTCCGTCCCCTCATCCCTAAGCTCCCCCAGATACCGAAGATATCTGGGCAGACGGCCAATCACAGCCTGTGAAATTTCTTTTTCTTCCACAACCAAATCCCCCGCCGCTTATTTTTCTTTTTAACTATACCGCTTTGTGAAATTCTTGTCAATTGATTGACACAGCCCGCTGCAATCTGTAAACTGAGTATGGCAGAAAGGACTGGTAGCAATCATGATATTATCCGTAAACAATATAAGTAAATCCTTTCACGAGGTTCCCGTATTAAAAGACGTGTCTTTCCATATAGAGGATTACGAGAAAGCCGCTATTGTGGGCATAAACGGCGCGGGAAAAACAACGCTCCTTCGCATAATTATGGGAGAACTTGCCTCAGACGAGGGACTTGTGACCTTTGCAAAAGACAAAACCGTCGGGTATCTCTCCCAGCAGGAGGCGGTTTCGGGAGAAAACACCATCTATCAGGAGCTGTTAAGCGTCAAGCAGGATATCCTTGACATGGAGCAGCAGATGCACACAGTGGAATTGCAGATGAAAACCGCCAAAGGCGAACGTCTTTCACAGCTTATGGACAGATATGCTTCCCTGACGCACGCCTATGAAACCGCCAACGGCTACGCCTACAAAAGCGAGCTTGTCGGTGTTTTAAAGGGACTCGGCTTTTCACAGGATGATTTTGGAAAGTCAGTCTCCACGCTCTCCGGCGGGCAGAAAACCCGCGTGGCGCTGGGAAAGCTCCTCCTTTTGAAACCGAATCTGATTATTCTGGACGAGCCTACAAACCATCTGGATTTGGCATCCATTGCCTGGCTGGAGACTTATCTTCTCAACTATAAAGGCGCGGTTATCGTCGTATCCCACGACCGCTATTTTCTGGATCGGATTGTTACGAAAGTCATCGAGCTGGACAACGCAAAATCCACCGTCTTTTCGGGCAATTACTCGGCCTACGCCGCCAGCAGGGAAATGCTTCGCGCGGCCGCCTACATCGCTTACATGAAACAACAGCAGGAAATCAAACATCAGGAAGCCGTCATTGAGAAATTAAAATCCTTTAATCGGGAAAAATCCATCAAGCGGGCGGAAAGCCGAGAAAAAATGCTTGATAAAATAGAGGCGCTGGAAAAACCCGTCGAAGTGCGCGCCGACATGCATTTGAAACTGGAGCCCAAATTTCAGAGCGGAAACGACGTTTTGCAGGTAGAAGGCCTGTCCAAATCCTTCGGACCGCTCTCCCTCTTTGACGGGCTCTCCTTTGAACTGAAAAAGGGGGAGCATGTGGCCGTGATCGGAGACAACGGCACGGGAAAAACCACCATCCTGAAAATCATAAACGAGCTCCTTCCTCCCGACAGCGGTACAATCCGCCTTGGAAGTAACGTATCCATCGGCTATTACGATCAGGAGCACCATGTACTTCACCCGGAGAAAACACTGTTCCAGGAAATTTCAGACGATTATCCGCATCTGAACAACACGGAAATCAGAAACACGCTGGCGGCCTTTCTCTTTACCGGGGATGACGTTTTCAAGGTCATAAAAAGCTTAAGCGGCGGAGAACGGGGGCGGCTCTCCCTGGCAAAACTGATGCTCTCGGAGGCAAACTTTCTGATTCTGGACGAGCCCACAAACCATCTGGATATTATGTCCAAGGAGATTTTGGAAGACGCTCTGAACGCCTATACCGGAACGGTGCTCTATGTCTCCCATGACCGCTATTTTATCAACAGGACGGCGCACCGCATCCTCAACCTGAACCGGCGAACGCTCATAAACTATCTGGGAAACTACGATTACTATCTGGAAAAGAAAGACGGGCAGCTTTCCATTCTCGACGCGGCAAACGGCTCTTTCGCCTGCCGGACAGAACATACCGGACAGCAGACCGGCGATTCGTCCACAGCAGGAAGGGCTGACGATTCTTCCGCCGCCAAACAGGACTGGAAAGCCATGAAGGAACAGCAGGCCGCCGCAAGGAAACGGGAAAACGACCTGAAAAAATGCGAATCCGAAATCGAGGCACTGGAAGCGCGAGGAGGCGAGATTGAGGCCCTGATGGCCTCACCCGAGGTCTGTACCAATGTGGCAAAACTCCAGGAATTAAATAAAGAAAAAGAAGAAATCGACCAGAAACTGGCCGATCTTATGGAAAAATGGGAGCTGCTCTCTGAGTAAGAGGCGGCTCCCACATCTGTGTTAAGCAATGTCTTCGAAGGTTTCCCTGATTGCTTTGATAAACTCTTCACTGTTCAACACGGTTACATCCTTAAGGGAAGTAATCAACGCCAGATCCTTTGTCATTTTTCCTGACTCTATTGTCTGTACCGTCGCTTTTTCCAGCCTGTCCGCAAATGCAGCCAGTTCTTCAATGCCGTCCAGTTCTCCTCTCTTTCTGAGCGCCCCTGTCCAGGCGTAGATCGTGGCAACGGAGTTGGTGGAGGTCTCCTCTCCTTTCAGATGCTTATAGTAATGGCGCTGCACCGTGCCATGAGCCGCCTCATACTCGTAGACGCCGTCAGGCGACACCAGAACGGAAGTCATCATGGCAAGAGAACCGAACGCCGAAGATACCATATCGCTCATCACATCCCCGTCGTAGTTCTTGCAGGCCCAGATAAAGCCGCCTTTTGCCTTCATCACGCGGGCTACCGCATCATCGATCAGCGTATAGAAATATTCAATCCCCGCCTGATCAAAACGTTCCTTATACTCCGCGTCGAAAATCTCCTGAAAGATATCCTTGAAATTATGGTCGTACTTTTTGGAAATCGTGTCCTTTGTGGCAAACCAGAGATCCTGTTTGGTATCCAGCGCATAATTAAAACAGGATTTAGCAAAGCTCTCGATAGACCGATCTGTATTATGGATCCCCTGTAAAATACCCGGTCCGCTAAACGTATGTATGGTCTCCCGGATTTCCGTGCCGTCCTCTCCGGTAAATACCAACTCGGCCTTCCCTGCGCCGGGCACTTTGATCTCCGTATTTTTATAAACATCGCCGTAGGCATGTCTCGCCAGCGTAATCGGCTTTTCCCAGTTCTTCACGCAGGGCTCGATACCCTTAACAATAATCGGCGCACGAAACACCGTGCCATCCAATGCCGCACGTATGGTACCGTTAGGGCTCTTCCACATCTCCTTTAAATTATATTCCGTCATTCTGGCCGCATTAGGGGTAATGGTGGCACATTTAACCGCCACGCCGTATTTTTTCGCAGCCTGGGCGGAGTCCATGGTAACCTGATCATCCGTCTCATTCCTATATGCCAGACCCAGATCATAATACTCCGTTTTAAGATCCACATACGGTAGTATCAGTTCTTCCTTAATCATTTTCCAGAGGATTCTGGTCATCTCATCTCCGTCCATTTCCACAAGAGGAGTTGTCATTTTGATTTTTTCCATATCCGTTCCGCCTTCCCGTCGTTGCTTTCTGCTAACTGACTATTTCTCTTTGTTCTTTCTGCCAACCGACTTTCTCTTTGTTTTTCTCGTCGCTGCTTTCCCCGTAAATCTCTTTCAGGCCGTTTTTCACCATATTGTCGTAAGCGTTAATCATATGCTGATTCGCAAGCTTTTCCGCAAGCTCCGCATTACCTGCCTTGATGGCCTCCATAATCTGTCTGTGCTCTTCATTGGAAGCCCGTCCTCTGGTATTGGTAGCCAGCGTCTTCTGCCTGACACGCAGGACATATCTGTGAAAGTCTCTGAGCGTATGCTCCAAAAGCTTGGAATCGCAGGCCTCATAGAGAATGTCGTGAAATTTATTGTCAAGCTCCGCAATCTGATCCAGATGTCCTTTCTCCTCATGGAAATCCGCAAGATAGATGTTTTCCTCCATCTCTTCCATCTGCTCTCTGGTGATCTTTTCCGTAGCAAGACGCGCGCACAAGCCTTCCAGAAGCGAACGAATCATGTAAATATCCTTTACGTCCTTCGCCGTAATGCCCGTCACATAAGCGCCCTTATTAGGGACGATTTTAATCAGTCCCTCCAGCTCAAGCTGCCTGAACGCTTCCCTGACCGGCGTGCGGCTCACGCCAAGCTCTTCGCCGATGGCTACCTCCTTAAGCTCCTCATGCTCCTTGTATTTCCCGCTCAGAATATCTTCCCGAAGTTTCTGGAATACCCGGCCGCGCAGGGAATATTTATCATCCGTATCATATTTTTTATCGTAGTTTGTCATTTTCTCCACACTTTTTGCTGTCATAGATTCCCGCAGACTGCCGTTTGGATTCAGATTATCCGTTTTAACGGCCATCGGGGTTGTTTATTTAATGCTTTGTACGGGTATAATTGTATACAATGTGCGTGATTCTGTCAATAAAAACTGCACATTTTTTCTATGTCAAGCATCCCCCATCCCTGTCTGCTTCCGTCCTCCCCCATATCTCTTGCCGTGAAAATCATCCGCCGCTTCACCTGTTCACTGCTGGCATAGGGGAATTTCTGCAAAAACAGTGCCGCCGCGCCTGAGACGATGGGCGTAGCCATGGACGTGCCGCTTTTTCTGATATAAGCATCGCGCCAGCGCCCCCTCCTGTCTCTGTAGCATCCCCCGTTACAGGACATTACGTCCGTGCCGGGCGCAACAATATCCGGCTTTCTGTAGGGAAGATCGCATCTTCCCCTCCCGGAATAGTTTTCACATAAATCCTTTCTTGCGCCAAAATAGCCGCCTTCGTTGCAGCCCACCGTAATGACTCTGCGGCTCTCCCCAAGCGGAGATAAGGTTCCCTCGCCCGGGCCTTTGTTCCCGGCGGCGCAGATTACTACTACGCCCTGATCTACCACCGATTCCAGAAGTCCGGCCAGCTCCGCCATTCGATCCCGCTCCCCGCTCTCACCGATACCAACGGAAATATTGAGCACACGAATACGATACCGCAGGCGGTTTTCCATCACCCAGAGAAGACCCTGGTACATGCTCTCAATGCTGCCCTCACCCTTCTCGTCTAGTACTTTGCCCACGCAAAACCTGCATGTAGGCGCTATCCCGGAAAAACGGCCGTTTGACAGCCGTCCGCTTCCGCCGATACATCCGGCAACATGGGTTCCATGCCCGCTGTCGTCATAGGCGCTCTGCCTGTTGTTTACAAAATCATAAAAAGCGACAAGCCGATCCTCAAAATCAGGATGGCTGCCGATTCCCGTATCAAGAACTGCCACACAAATGTCCTGCGTGGTTATATCGAACTGCAGCCTGTCACTGCACCCAAGCTGTCTTTTTACTCTGTCCATCGTACATACAAAAAAACTCCCGGCTTTAAATATATATTATGCCGGGAGTCGTTTTATGCGCCATAAAGACAAATTCAAATGTTTAGTTCGCACTTTTCTATCGGCTCAAGCTCATTTATGATTAACCTGCCCATAATAATTACTCCCCTTGTTCCTGCACAGAAAATTTATAAAAAAGGACACCCACTCAAAGCGGATGCCCTCAATTGTATTATTATTTTCTCTGTCCGGTTCTGCGAAGTCGTCTCTTCCATCTTACCCAAGTCGTCTTCCGGTAAAAGAACATCGCCATCGCCGCAAAGAACAGTCCTGCACCGAGGAAATACTTGGGATGGATACTGTAATCGCCCGTATCCGGGGAAGCGTCCTTCTTTCCAAGGGATACAAACACAGCCTGACCGTCCCTCACGTCTGCCACCGCCGGACCTGAACCATAATTATAAATGCCGTAGCTGGAGAAATGAGCCGCCTCAAATGTCACTGCATCCTTGCCATTCAGGGACACAATCCGGCTGTCCGCCTCTTCCAGCTGGCCGTCTGCATCCAGACATACCACATGAAGATTCTCCTGCAATACCCCGAGAGGAAGCGGCATGGTGATCTCCACCCGCTGCTTGCCAAGGCCTGTAATCGGCACATTGGTCTCGGTATCCGTCATACTGATCTCATAAGCGTGCAGGGAGTGCGGCAGCTTATTGCCATAAATCGACTTATATACGTCTTCGATCTTTGTCTTCGCTTCCTCGCTGTCCGTAATATCAATCCGATAACTGCCCTCCGTGCCTTCCATTGTAGCCGTCACCGTACTGTCCTGCGGTATCGAGTAGCTGTAATTTTTCACAGTAATACCGGTTCCCTCAGGCTCCGGCGTTTCATCCGTCAGGGCGGATAAAGGCCCGGCCTCCAATGTATATTTGCGGTAATTGGCCGTTAACGTCTCTCCCGCTCCGGGACCGCCGCCCCGTCTGAACAAAATAGTCAGCGTACCGCCCTCTTCGGAGTCTTTTGCCGATTCGGACACATCGTCAGTAACGTCTGTCTCAACCGCAGCGTCGCCAGAAGCGTTTTCACGATCCGCCGCATTATCAGCATCATCTACAGTATTTTCTTCCGCCGCGCCTTCTGCGCCCACAGAATCAGCGCCTGCGCCGCCCGATTTCGCACAGATCATACCTGTAAAGTCATCATCCTTTATGGACAGACAACTTCCTGTCAGATCCGTCACGCCCGACGGAATCACATAAGTACGGGTTCCTGTAAATACCGGCCCCCTGTAGGTGTCGCGGTACAGCTTCGTAGCCGAGTCTTCATGGGAACGGGCCGGAAGCGTATCTCCTTCAAAAACAACCATGCCGTCCCTTATCTTCTCATTATCAAAGGCCAGCAGACCGATCTGTTCTACGGAAGCGGGGATGGTTACTGCCTGCATCGGACACCCGGCAAATGCCCTGTCGCGAATCTGCCGTATGCCCTGTCCTCCCGTTAATGTCTCCAGATTTACGCAATTTTCAAAAGCGCCCTCTCCGATCACGCTGGTGCTGTAAGGAATTTTTACGGCCGTAATGCTGCTCTGTCCTTTAAAAGCCTCCGCACCAATCATTTTAACAGACTCGGGAATAACCACTTCACCGCCTCTGCCCTTATAAGCCAGCAGAATACCGTCGCCTACAATCAGGAAATCACTGTCCGCGCCTGCGTTTGCCCTCCACTGTTCAAGCCATGGCGTTTTATCAAATGCGGAAACGCCAATTTCTTTCACGCTGTTTGGAATCACCACATCCGTCAGTTCGTTGCAGTGATAAAATGCCGCATAGCCGATCTCTTCCACGCCTTCGGGAATCCTCGCAGAAGTAAGACCCGCCCTGGCATAAGCAAATTCACCGATTTTCCGAATGCCGGCAGATATTTCACAGGTTTCCCTGTCGTCGTCATAATAGGCCTGCGCCGCGATAATCTCACCGTTTACTACGGTATATTTAGGAAAGGAACCACCCTTCGCATCCTCTGATCCCGCAAGCCCGGGAACCGTATCCAGATCAGGCTCTTCCACAACTGGCTCGCCGCCCATGGTCTCCCCCGTGCCGCCCACATTGACAGTGGCCTTCGCATTATCCACCAGCACATAGACCTCCTGCCCGACCACACGGGACTTGGCCTTCACACTGGGATCTTCCTCTTCTTCCATGGCATTCATATGGGACACCTCATGGTAATAATCCACCGGGCCCAAATTCTGTACCGTTTCCTCCTCCGCGCTGTTCTCACTGACGCTGTTCGGAATCGGCGCCTCCTCGTACTCAGACACGTCAATATCTTCCAAAACCAGTGAGTCCGCAAAGCTCTTCGCATAAGACCCGGTCTCCGCATGAATATTCAATTTCGTACAGCCGTCAAAAGCAGTGCTGTGGATGGAACTGACAGAAATCGGAATCGTGATATCCCGCATTCTTACACAGTCCTCAAAAGCTTTCATGTCAATGCTCTTCACAGAATAGGGAATATTCACTGCTTTCAGATTTTTGCAGTTGGAAAAGGCATAGCCGGCGATCTCAGCCACGTTGCTACTGATGCTCACATCCTGTAAATTATAATCGCCCCAAAAAGCGTAGGGCCTGATCTTTTCCACAGAAGACGGCATCTCAAAGTAATCCGCCTTTCGTCCTGACAGCACCTGATAAAGCACATTCCGACCCTTTTTATTGTAGATAGCGCCGTCTTCACAGACGAAATCCTCATTATCACTGGAAAAATCCACACCAGTCAGACTGTAATCCCCTGCAAACGCGCCGTTTCCCAGACTCTTAAGGCCTGAGCCCACTGAAACGCTTTTAAGAGAAGGGCAGCCTGAAAACGCCGCATTCTCAATCACTTCCACGCTGTCCGGCACTGTCACGCTTTCCAGATTTGCACACTCGGAAAAAGCCCTTGCTCCAATGACCTCCACCTCATCACCCAAAGTTACGTGGCGCACAGAATCATTACCCGCAAAGGCTTCCGCTTCTATCCTTTTTACCTGATTGGAAAGAGACACGTCCTGCGCCGTGCCATTATACTTAACTAATGTAGTTCCATCCATCTGAAAATCAGATGCGGCGGAGGAATCCTCCGCCTCCACATCTGATACAGGAATCTGTGTCACGGCAATCGCTGTCACCAAAAACAACGTGCCGATCAGCTTTCTCAACTTTTTCCCCATAGGATTCCTCCTCGGGCTCATAAGTCCCTTACGCTTTTACTTCGCTGTCTTTCTTTTGTCCCGCCTCAGGAACAGAATCATCGACAGACAAGCTAACCCGAGCGATAAGAACCACTTCGGATGAATCGGATCGCCGGTCTTGGGCGTCGTATCGAGCATACCCTCAACCAGATTGCCGGTATCCACATAAATCGTATAAGGCGAGAAATGAGTTGCCCGGAAACGAATACAAGGTACACCGTTAATGGTCGTGAAGTTTTCATTTAAGCTCTCTAACTGATCGCCGTTTATAACTGCACCCGCCATATTGTTACCGCCGTAAGCCACCAGAGAATCCGGAATGGGAATCGTGATATCCACGGAAAGTCCCGTCGTATCCGTAATCTTCGTGGTGCCGGTGGAATCGTAGAGACTGATGTCCATCGCATAGTACAGAATATTATCCAAAGTTCCGTATTTGTTAGTGAGAGCAGCCGCCACTGCGCGGGTTGCCTCATCAGTCTCGGAAATCTTTACAATAAAGTTATCCGTGGAACCGTTCACATTCGCCGTCGCCAGATCTCTGTTGGAAATACCCGGTTTTTCAATATCTACTCTGGTATTGCCGTCATCGCTGTCGCCCGTACTATTGTTGACCGTGTTGCTGCCGCCGCCTCCGCCAGTGCCGGAAGTATTCAGCCCACTGGGAGCTGTATCCTCCACATAATTTGCCTTAATCGTCACATTATTGGAAGGCATCGTAAAGGTTGTCGCCGGCATGCTCACACTTGCAAGAGTCACACCGTTTGACTCCGTCGTCCACTTGTCAAAACGCATTCCAGCCGCAGGTATCGCAGCCTGAATAATAACTGTCGTACCGGGCGCATAGCTTCCCGAACCGCTTCCGCTCTCCACGAACACCGTGTACTGCCCTGCACCGCTTGTGGTGGAGGTGGTACTGGTGGAGCTGCTGGACGAGGAAGAGCTGCTTGAGCTGTTCTTACTGCTGCTGCTATTGCTACTCGATGTATTGCTGCTGGTTGTACCGTTACTCGTAGTGCCTGAACTGGTCGTACCGCCGCTTATGCCGCCGGGCGTATTTGTAGAACCGCCGCTGGTGGTCGTCGCTGCTTTATACAACGCAACAACTGTCATATTACTATTTATTACCGTCTGTGCCGTCCAAGCGCCTGTAGCACCGGTTCCGCTGCTAAAGCCCATAGCTTCAAATCCGGCATGAACCGGGTGTAACGGTTCCGGCCATCCCATATCCGCAAAGCTCTTACCTGCATCTACATAATACTTACCATCGCTCGGGTTGGAACCTCTGCCAGCCAGCTGCTGTCCGTCCACACCATCGTAGAACTCTACTGCCCACTTGCCGTCTACCGGCGTACCGCCTTCAAAATGACCCTGGGCGTAGAAAATGCTATCTTCACGAATTGGCTTACTGATATCCGCATTATTCATACCAACCCAGTCTTCAAACGTCCAGCCCTCCAGCACGGGTCCTTCCGGTATGACTGCTTTTTCACCGTCCGTTACATACTGAGGATTGTCAAGGGCATTCCCCTCGTCATCCTTCATATTCTCAATCACCTGATACTTGGCGTCATAGAAAGTAACTTTCCACTGTCTGCCAAGCGGATTGTCTTTATCGTAGTAAAGCTTATAGGCCTCTCCATACTCATTGACATATCTGACAACCGCCGAATTTTCATAGGCGCGCACGGTAGTCTGCACTGTCTTCTCCGTATCAAAGGCGCTGCCGGATATCTTAACCTCATCACCGTAGATCGTCAGATCTCTCAGACTGTTGGCCCCTACAAACGCGCCCTTGCCGATATCGTTTGTGGTTGCAGGCAGAACAATTGTCTGCAGATTATCACAGTTTTTAAAACAGTCTTCCGGAATTACCGACAATCCTGCCGTATCGTTGTTGCCAAAATTCACCGCCGTCAGATCGTCGCAATCCTCAAACGCGCCCGGCTTGATGGCGCTGACGCTCTTCATGTTCGGATCCGTCGCCAGACTTACAATCGCCGGTCCGGCCTCTGTCTTTCTTCCTCTTGCAGACAGGCACTCCTCAATGGTCAGGGAACCGTCTGTATTTTTCGAGTATATAATGCCGTTCTCCGTGGTATAGTAGTCGTTATCGCCCACCGTAACCATCTCATAACAGCCTCTGAATGGCGCGGTGCCGATATCCGCACATGCGGGGCCAAGATCTACCGACAAAAGCTTCTCACAGCTGTCAAACGCATAATTCGGCAGATACTTCACGCTTTTCATGGTGACAGACTCAATCAGGTCATTACCACGTTTATATTTCTCACCATTGTCCGCGCTCAGTCCATCGTCATAATAGCCGCTGAACAGACCCGGAACCGTTTTTGTGGAGCTGTCGGCATCCTGTCTGGCCGTGCTCGTATACATACGATAAACATCAGGATCCAGCTTACGCTCCAAATAAATTGCCGCATTGTTCTTATTGCGCTCAGAATCGTTAATGAAACCATAAACGTCTATGGATTCCACACCTTCCGGCACAACAATATTATGCACTGCATCCAGCAGACTAATTTCCTCCGCCGTCAGCTGTGGATAACTGGTATCTGCGCCGCCCACCTTGAAAGGATGTCTCGTATAATAGGGTTCCGGCGTATCCGCTGCATACGCCACAATCGGCTCAAACAGGAAATCTGCAATAGCTGCTCCAGTAGTGCTGCCGCCATCGCCACCGCCAGTCGTGGTGCCGCTGCCCGTGCTGTCACCACCGGTTGTTCCCCCGCTTGAGGTCGGCGGTACCGTACCTCCGGTCCAGGTTTCCTTATTAACATATTCCGGCGTTATCCACGGTCCGTAATTCTCAGAATCATATGCCGTCTCCTGGCCTTCCAGCCATTCAGTCTTAAACGCGTCTCTGCGGGAATCAAACGCTTCTCCGCTGTACTCAATATAGGACAGCGCTTCTCTCATCTTCTCGTAAGTGCCGTAGCTGCCGGCTTTTATATCATCCGCATACGCTTCGTTTAACAGCGAGCTTACCTGACTCATCTTCGGATAATCAAGCAGTGTCACCAAATCGGTATGCTCGTCGTACATTACCGTCAGGGAGGTCGGAATCAGGCTCTGATAACATACCCGAATACCTTCGGGCTCCTTGATGATATTATCTTTCGCCATCGCCCACTCAAAAGGCGCATAGCCCTTCACAATATCACCGTGGAAGGTCAGCTCCGTACTGCCGGTCTTAAATGCATTCTCACCAAACGGCTTAAAGGACTGATGTCCTCCTTTCGGAGAACTGAAAGTAACGTCAACTAAATTTTTACAGCCCTCAAAGGCATTAGACCCGATCTCTGTAACGGAGTTGCCAATATATGCCTTCTTTAATTTTTCCCATCCCTGAAAAGCCGCAGGACTGATTACAGCAATCTGACTGTCGTCCTCAATTTTCAGCGACACTACATTATTATTTAAGCCTTTATCACTGAAACAATCTGTGGCTATCCCTGTCACATCTGTTTTTCCGACCTTAGAAGGAATTACCAGCGGGACATTGGACACCGGCGTATTCTGGTCTTTACGGGTACAGGAAGTCAGTACCCCCTTATTGTCCACACACATCAGATAGTCGCCGTTACTTATCTCATAATAATTCAATCCGTTCCTGATATACAGATATGGCACCACATCGGACACCGCTGTTTTCGCATCCCATGTCGTCTTTCTGGGAGTTGCCTGATTTCTACCCTTATCCAGTTCCGGCCCCTGCACATAGAACTCCGGGTTGCTGACCATTCTAAACAATCCGCTCTCCAGAACCTCTATGTAAACAGTATTTCCGTCCTCATCTTTAATTTCATTTCCCTCAGCGTCCATAGCTGCCACTCTCTTATATTTCCCGGGGTCATAAGTTGCAAGACCGCAGGATCCGCTTCCATCGTCAGGAAATTCTACACATGCCAGATTATAACAGTTATAGAATGTATTATCCGGAACCTTTGCCGTCCGATCTCTTCCGAAATCTGCCGGCATAACTACCTTGCTCAGATTAGTACGTCCCGCCAGAACGCAATCGCCAAGCCCCTTTTCATCCGTATCATACGCCTTTGCGATTTTAGACGGGAAGCGGAACTCTGTCATATTACCCGTTACACCAGTATAAGCCGCAAACGCGCCGTTGCCGATGGTGTCGATATTGACCGTCACATTCGTATTCCCTGCCTGTATGAAATTGGTGCTTTCCAGCGCAGTCGTATTATAAAACGCATACTGATCAATTCTCGCAGGCCGCGCGGTAATTTTTGAAAAATCCAAGGTTTTAAGCGATTCACAGTAAGCAAATGCACCTGGACCGATCTGATCAATGGTCGTCGGAAATACCACATCTGTCAGAGATGTGCCATAAAAGCTCTCAGTGCCAAGCTTTACTGTTGTCGGCGACGCGCCAAAATCTATCTTGGTCAGCTGGGTACAGTTTTTAAACGCACGGTCACCCACCTGCGCTACATTGACAAACGCAATCTCTTTGATAAAGGAATGTTCAAATGCACTCTTGCCAATATATGCCATTTCCTTCGGGATAACGAGTTTATTTACATTCTCTTTGTACATAAACGCCTGATCTCCGATACCAATAATGCTGGCATCAGAAATGTATTTCAGGCTCTGATCATCAAAATACCTGCCTTCCCCTTTCGCCTCTCCCGGAAGCAGTTTCGGAATATAAACGCGGCTGTTGGAGCCATCCGGGTTGGGATTGGCTGAATCAATTACCTCCACCAGTGAACAGCCTTTCAGATTGTTATGCCGATCACAGTAAAATTTAAGCCGTTGATCCGGCAGTAAATCTATTACCTTCTTTTTCAAATCCGGCGGCGCTGTCGGTTTGTTCTCCTGAACATGATTCGGGTCTTTGTTCCATGCATCTAAAGCAGTTTTATACGCCGTGTAAAGCCGTACATATTCGTCGTACGAGGATTTAAAATACTCCATCATAAACTGATCGTTTTCGTCCTCTGCATTCGGCTCGCCGCTCACAATGTATTCATGACCGCCAAACTGAGTCGGATCATCAGGATTAACAGCATTTTCCTTATAGAATTTATCATAGGTTGCCGCCTTGATTATATCATACTCATAAATTACGTTCGGATTCAGCGTAACCTCTTCCTGCTGATATGTATTATTATAATTGCATATGATTCCTCTGTCGTTATTGTTAACTTTCGTCATAAAGAACTCAAACTGCCAGTCAAGCTGATACTTCCCGTCCGATAGCAAGGTAACGACATTTGCTTTCTGAACATCCTTTGAAGGTGCCTTGGTTATATCAGGTCTCCCATCCGAGTCAAGGGGATAGGGATTTTTCAAACTCTTATTTTCACAGATATCAGCAAACGGACTCTTCCCGTTCTTTGGATCTTCCGGATATAAATACGCAGCCGGCTCAGCCGCTCGCACGGAAATGCCAGGATTTTCCGTCGCCGCCGCATTCTCCGGCACAGGAATCGCTGCCACCACCACAGCCGTGATCATCAAAACCGCCGCCAAACTGCGTCTGGCGGTTCTCCTTAATCTTCTCTTAGGCTTTTTTACTGCTGTCTTTTTTGCCATGGTACTTTCTCCTCATTCCCTTACACATTTTTCTATACTTAACACTGTCACCAGCCGAAATAATTTGTCATTCTGACTGTATCCTTTTCGCCACCACCACAAACCGCCCGTCCGGCTCGGAACTGTCGCAGGTGGACAGGGTCAGTATCTCATCTCCAAATGACGCCTTTACTCCGGTATCATACAAGGACAATGCCGCCATCTCCTGCATGTTTGACTCAAATTCCTTTTCCGAAGCAGCGTCAAAAAACTGATAATACTTAAACACCACCTCATCTTCATTGTAAATCCGCGAGCGGAACACATACATAACCTGATAAAGTCCCTTCTCGTAGATCGTGTCAAAACGGATGATGGAATGCTTCTCACAGTATTCCTTACTGCTGTAGCTGTTCAGATTCCCAAACATTTTGCCGGACTTCATATGATGTCCGTAAATAATCAGATTTGTATTCCTGTGTACCACATCACAGGCGGCATCCATAAACAAACTGCCGTTTTTATCATATTCCTGATTAAAATTGTGATCCAGATAATACTCGTTATTGGCTGTCTGCATTACCGGATAGTCTATAATGGTATCGTCAATTTTCAGCCATCCGATTAGCTTTTTATTTTTATTATATAGAGTCTCATACTCCGGAAGTACCTTGAGTTCCACATCATCTTCCTCGGTATAATGAATCGTAACAGGCTGTGCTGCCGTCATTCCCGCCAGAGCATTATTACCTTTCAGGGAAGCCAGCTCCTCATAATTCATCTGCGTCCTGTCTGCAAAATAGGAATACACACCAAAATAGCCAAAGCACCCCACTGCGATGATACCACAGAGGACAACCACCAGCTTACGGCGTTTTTCCCTTTTTTTCATTTCCTCCAGAATAGCCTTTTTCATGGCGCCATCGTAGTCATCCAACGACACCTGTGATTTTGATTTGATACTACCGTTCTTTTTCCCGGCAGAGCGCTTTGCTTCAGACGATTTACCCTGTTTTTTCTGCGCCTTTTTTCTGGCTCTTTTACCTTCGGGCAGTCTGCTGCTTTTCGTATATCCCTGACTCTTATACTTCTCTGCCAGCTCGTAAATCTCATCGTCAAAATCGTTTCCGATCACGCTCTCAAAACGATATTTTCCTTCTGCAAGCGCATCGCACAGGGAAATCACCTCTCCCGGCTGTTCCATATGGACGTTTGACTTAATCTCCTCTATGAGTTTCAGGTCACGCTTGGCCGCCTTGTATTCCGACTCTGTCCTGAATCTCCTTCCTGCCGCTTCATACCCCGACATATGGGGATCGCTCCTTTGCCAGATGCTATATATGCCCCTGCAAAACATGCTTCGACACAGTTTGACCGAGTAGCATATACATTTATTTTACTCTTTTTTATAGAATATGCAAGTTTTTTATTTATGGTTTTTTGCTTTAAATAATTTAAATCACATAATTTCCCAATATCTCCCCCACGTGGCTCTGCAAAAAATTATCCTGCCCGCGGGATAATCCCATATCGTTTAATGTCTGCACCAGAACATTGCAGACCGCCTCAATGATAACCACCCTTCCGTCTCCTGTATTCAACTGGTATAAAAAATCCCCGGGGCCCGCTCCCTCCCATGCCGCGGCCGGATCAGGAATCTGATAAAGAAGGGAAAGCATGTCGCCCACCTCCCCGCAGACAGAAAGCTCTCTTAACCCCCTGTGCATCCATTTATAAAAGGGCGCGTATTTTTTGTTCAGAAGATACACAATCTGCATGGCTTCCTGCACAAACTCCGTCAAGGCCAGCTCCGCCGCAATCCGTTCTCCCCGTTTCATGGCGCGGGAATAATTATACTGCCCTGCCTGAGCCGCTTTTGCCAGGCTCTGTGCCAGTTTTTTCCTCCAAACCGCTTCCGGGTAATAGGAAAGAAGGGCCTTGCGAATCTGCGTAAACCGTCCCAGCGGATCTGTAAAAACCTGTCCGTTTACCGCAGTGCAAAGCGCCGGTTCTGAAATGGCCAGCCACTGGCTCTCTGTCTCCGGCGCGGAGTCCCGTCCCAAAATCCCCTGATAGAAGTCCTCCAGACAAAGAGCTCCCACGCGGCCCTTTCCCTGCTCCTCTTCCACCCGTCCGGAAACGCCCATAAACTCTTTTGGCAGGGCGTCGTAAGCAGCCTGCAGTTTTTTCCCATACTGCATGTAAATCTCCCGGGGCAGCCAGATGCAGAAGGAAGGGCCGTAATCGTGATCCCCGGAAATCTCATCGTCAAAACCAAGGCACTCGGAGCCATACCCCACAAGTCCGGCCGCCGCCTGATCGGCAATCTCATGAAACTGCTCTGAAAGCATCGGTCTTCCGTATGTGTTAAAATATTTTTCCGCTAATTCCAGTCCCTTCATTCCGCCTTCCCCTGTACACGCTCCATTACTTCTCTCGCCTTTTTCATATAGCTCTCCTGCCCGTCGGCGTCTCCCATACTGGCGCAGACCGCGGCGCAATTCTCACAGAGAATACCATAACTCATATTCTCACCATAGTGCTGTTTTACCAGCTCCAGCGCCTTTTCATAACTGGTCAGGGATTTTTCATATTCGCCCTCTCTGTAGAAAGCCTCCCCCATTCCCGCCAGCGCGCCGCTGTAATGCTCGTTAAACGCGCCCTCTCCCTGTTCAAAGAGCGCAAGTGCGCGGGTAAGACACTTTTTCGCTTCTTCATTTTCGGAAAGTTTAAAATAAATCAGCGCAAGATTGGTCAGCGAAGTAGCCGTCTGGGCATCATTATCCGGAAGTTTTTCTATAATGGCAAGCGCCTTTTTTGCCGCCTCGACAGCCTCCGTATTCTCATTCATTTTTTCGAGAAGAATACTCATATTGTTATAAAGCCCCGCCTGCCGGTAATCTCCCGCCGGAAGAATCCTGTCGTAAATCTGGACTGCCTGCCGGTACAGTCTGACAGCCTGCACATAGTCGCCGGCAGCGCTGTAGGCAGTGGCTGTATTGAGAAGTGTCGTGGCAAAATGCTCCGTATCCTCAAGCTTTAGTTCCTCCATCAAAAGAAGCACGTCCTCCGCCGCCTGATAAGCCTTCTCAAAAGCAGACACGCTTCGGTAAAAGCCAATCATTTCATTGCAGATGGAAATATAAGCGGCATAATCCTCCTCTTCCTTCGCCGATTCCAGCGAGGACACAAGAAAGCCGTCTATTTTATCCGTCTCGTTCCTGTCAAAATAGGAATCCAGCTTCGCAAAAAAATCATCAATATTCACAGCAATACCCCCTTATCCTTGCAATTCCATCCTTGCTATAATTTTATTCTGTTTGTAGAGATAATACCCGCTTACAAACACCGCGCACATAATCCAGCTGATCGGATAGCAGGCTATAATCCACTTAAGTCCACGTCCCGCGGAAATCATAGTCACCCAAATAATACGGTATATGCAAACGCCAAGAACAGAAATCATGGTCGTCACAAAAGTATATCCCTGCGCTCGAAGCGACCCGGAAAGAATCTCGATAAACACAAACATCACAAAAGCCGGCGCAATGCTTTTCATCATCGTCATACCGATTGCCACTACCGCCTCGTCTCCTGTAAAAATCCCAAGCAAAAAGGGGCCGGTAATCATCAAAACCGCCGTCAGGCAGACGGCCGTCCCAACCGCCATACCAAGACAGACCCTTGTGCCTTTCTTTACCCGATCCCATTTCCCCGCACCGAAATTCTGCCCGACAAAAGTGGTCAGCGCAATACCGAAAGAAGAATTAATCATCCAAAACACACTATCAATTTTACCATAGGCAGTCCATGCCGCCATGGTATCCACGCCAAGCAGATTGAGCGCCGCCTGCACAATCATATTTGAGATACTGTACATGGAGCTCTGCACTCCGGACGGAAGGCCGATTTGCAGCATATTTTTCAAAATCTCCGGGTGAATTCTGATTTTCCGAATAGTCAGTTTCATACATTCCACCCGGTACATCAATGTCCATGTAACCATTACCGCGCTAATCGCCTGCGAAATAAGCGTCGCCACTGCCACGCCCAAAACACCCATTTCAAAATAAAGCACCAAAAGCAGGTCCAGCACAATATTTACAATACAACATACCACCAGATAATACAACGGCCGTTTGGAATCTCCTATGGCGCGCAGGATCGCCGCACCCATATTATAAATAAACACAAAAACCAATCCCGAAAAATAGATTCGTATATACAGCGTTGACATGGCCATCAATTCTTCCGGCGTATTCATCATCCGCAAAATGGCAGATGCCGATGCCACGCCCAAAATCCCGAATCCTATCCCGCCCAGAATACCGAAGGCATAGGATGTATGCAGCGCATCCTCCAGTCTCTGCTTATGGGACGCACCGTAGGCCTGCGAGATGAGCACTGTTCCGCCGGCAGTCAATCCCGTAAAAAAACCAACCACCATATTGATGATCTGCGCCGAAGAGCCTCCCACACTTGAAAGAGCCTCCTTGCCGGCAAACTGGCCTACAATCACCGTATCCACCGTATTGTAAAGCTGCTGGAAAAAGGTGCCGACAAGAATGGGAAAGAAAAAAATCAGCAGCTGCTTCCAGATCACACCTTCCAATATACCGTTTTGCTTTTCTTTTGCATCCATCGCTTTTCCCAATCTTTTTCAACTGTCCGTATCAGGCCATATCAAAAAGCCGTATCTCATAAGCATCATTTCGGCTATGGTGAAAGCCTCCTTAAACGCCTTTTTCCGCATTAATATCTACCGTTAAAAATCTGCGTAATCGGAGAATCCTCTGTCAGGATTACCGTTTTGTTCTCTCCTGTAACGCTTTCCCGCAGCGCGTCAAGGGCGCGCACGAAGGAATAGAAATCCGTCTTCTCTGGATCTGCATAGGCCCCCGATAAAATCCGCATGTACTCGGCCTCTCCCTCCGCGATGGTTGCTTCCGCCTTCGCCCTGGCGTCGGAAAGCATAATGGAAACTTCCTTATCCGTAGTATTTTCTATCATCTTAGCCTCAGACTTGCCTTCCGCCGTATACTGTGCCGCAATATTTCCGCGTTCGGAAATCATACGGTTATAAACCGCCTGCTTGTTATCATCGGGCAGATCCAGCTTCTTGACTTCCACCGCCACAAGCTCAATGCCGTACTGTTCCTCCACATGATTAATCTGTCCCATTACTTCCTCTGTCAAAGAGGTTATTTCAATCACTTCCTCCTTGCCGCCGGAAAGATCCAGATCATTGCCAGAAAGCTCATTGCCCGTCTCATCCACCGTAATGGTCATCTTGCCGTCACGGCTTCTGATCACCTCGTCCTGTCTCATATTGGAAATCGTATTTTTGGTGGCATTGTAAACAATGGCGTCGATACGTCCTTCCGCATTCGGCACGGAGCAGCTTAACGTCTGGGCAAACTTAAGCGGATCCGTTACACGCCACAGCACATAGCTGTCCACCAGCATGGTTTTCTTATCGGAAGTGATCACGTCGGAAGCCGGAAGATCATATAATAAAAGCTCTTTTGGCACGGTATCCACCGACTCAACAAAGGGGATTTTAAAGCTCAGACCCGGCGCGGACACCACTCTGTCCACCCGGCCAAACTGTCTGATCAGTTTAAACTGGTTCTGTTTGGTCACCACCATACTGTTTGCCAGTACAAAAAGAGCCGCGAGAAGCAAAAAGAACAGGCTTGCTCCAAACGCTTTTCCCTTTTTTCCGCCCTTCTTTTCCTTTTTCTTTGTACCGTCGGAATTATATCGTTCAAAATTCTGCACATTCTGATTCTGTGTGTACTGGTTGTGTGTATATGCATTCTCCGTATAATCAGTCATCTTTATTCCTCCCCTTCTGTTTCTTCCGTCACATCAGTCGCTTTATTGCTGTCATCCGCTATGGAAGCGCTCTCCTGCGTCACAAAACTGTCAAGAGGCAGCATAGTGGTGGTACTTCCGCCCTCGCCCTCGATGACTACCTTAACGTCCGGCAGCACGTCTTCTATCGCCTCATAAAACATACGCTTCTTTGTCACCTCGGGATATTTTGCATACTCCTGATACATGGAATTGAAACGCGCCGCCTGTCCGTTAGCTTCGTTGATACGCTCCTGCTTCTGCGCCTCCGCATCCTGCAATATTTTATCCGACTCGGCCTCCGCGTTTGGAATCTGCTCGTTTCTATATTTGTTAGCGTTATTTAAGGCCGTTTCCTTACCCTGCTTGGCCGTCTCCACTTCCTTGAAGGCGTTCTCCACCTCGGCCGTAGGCGGCGTCGCATCCTGAATCGTGATATTGACAAGCTGAATGCCGATATCATAGGATTCAAGCTTATCCAGAATCATCTGTTTGATATTCGACTGAATTTCATTTTTACCCGTGGTCAGCACACTGTCCACACTATAAGAGCCGATGGTTGTCCTGATGCAGTTCTGGGCAATGTTCTTTAAAACAAGCGCCGGATTCTCCGACGCGTAAAGCGCCTTGACCGGATCAGTTACCCGGTACTCCACATAAAAATCCACATAGATAAAATTATAGTCGGAGGTAATCATCAACGCGTCTTCTTCGTCCTCCCCCTCGTCCTGCCTGTAGCCGATGGGAAAACCCTGAATGGTAGTGTTTACCTTGGTCACATTTTGAATAAACGGGACTTTAAAATGCAGTCCCGGCATTGTGACCGCCTTCGGCGAGCCGAAGGTGCAGACCACCGCCTGTTCCTCTTCCTGAATCGAGTAGTAGGAATTGCCTGCAAGTACAGCAAGTACCAGAAGCAGAATAATAATCTTTGCCGCTTTCGCACCCTTTCCACTCGGAATTTTTACATTGACCGGTTGTTTTTTACCAAACATGTTCTGATCCGTCCTTTCACTTTGTGGCATGACGTGCCGCGCCCTGCCTTCACTCGCATGAAAAACAAATGTCTCTTTCGGAGCCGCTTGTTTTTTCTCTGCGACTATTATATCATGATAAAGGCAAATAAAAATTAAAAATTAGGGAAATATCTGAAAAGAAAGGCGGTGGGTTATGAAAATCATATTCATCAGGCACGGAGATCCCGACTATGTAAACGACACGCTCACGGAGAAAGGCATGCGGGAAGCCAAACTTCTGGCAAAGCGTGTGGCAGACTGGAAAAATATTACACAGTTTTACTGCTCTCCTTTGGGCCGGGCAAAAAAAACCGCTTCCTATTCTCTGGAAGCAGTGGGCCGGGAGGCGGTCACTTATGAATGGATGAAGGAGTTTGCCTATTTCATCGACGATCCCGTGACGGGACGACACGGTGTTCCCTGGGATCTCATGCCTGATTACTGGACGGAAATTCCGGAAATGTATGACCGGGACGCATGGAAGACTACTGCGCTTTACCGCTCCAACGACGCGATTCTTCCCGCCTATCAGGAAGTCTGCGAAGGCCTCGACAGCCTTCTGTCTTCCTACGGCTATAACAGGTATAACAATTACTACCGAACTGACCCGTCCAAAGAAAAGGCAGAAGACACAATCGTTATCTTCTGCCATCTGGGTGTCACCTGTATGATGTTGAGCCACCTTCTCGGCATTTCACCGATTCCGCTTTTACACGGCTTCTTCTTGGCGCCCACTTCCGTCACTGTGCTCGCCAGTGAAGAACGCATGGAAAACAACGCCATTTTCCGCGTACAGGTTATGGGGGACACCTCCCATCTGCTGGCGGGAGGAGAGCCCATTTCTCAGGCCGGCTTTTTTACAGAGCCTTTTCGGGGATAGCATTTATTGCCATCCCTGCCCGCCTGGGCCGCCCGGGCCCATCATCATGGGCGCCTGCATCTGATTGGTTTGACCCGGCAGCTTCGCTATGGCAAATCCCATAAAGACCAACGTAACAGGAACCCGGATAAGGAAGGGTATGGTCAAAAACGCAAAAGGGATCAGCTCCAGCGCCATCGCCGCCACAAACATCAAGACCTTCGCATACACTGCCGTCCGATATAAAACTCCCGGCTCTATCCGCTTCTTCATAATGGAGGCCATCACCATGCCGAATAACAGATAAACCGCCGCAAACAGAAAATACTGGAGAATTCTTCCCACAAAAATCATAAAATATAAGATTATCGATAAGCCTGCCAGAAAAGGCATTAACGCCTCAACAACCAGCGCTTTGCTAAGTTGCTTATTGCGTCCGAACATTTCAAAGCCGACATATTGATATCGCAGTTGTCCCCTGTTCTGCATGATAAATATTCTGTCCCGTCCAACAAGGATAACATCCACATATCCTTCGGACACTTTTTGGACGGCGTCCCCATATGTAAATCCTTCCACATCGTCCGTCATATACACGTACATGCCGTCTTCTTCATACAGAAAATCCTCTTCCAGGGACATATGCCCGTCCGTTATTGTAAAATCCGGCAGACGGTCCACCATTCTCCTCATATCATCGAAGGGAAAGGTGAGCATCTGATGTATCACTGAAATAAGGGTCGCGACCAAGGCCAGAAGCGTCACAAACCCGATCATGCTTCCGATCTTTACTTTCGCCAGCCTGTCATACCCGGCCGGCACAAAGGCAAGACAGAACTGTTTAAATATGTTGGGAGCCTTCTGCTGATACGGATTGTTCTGCTGCTGAATATATTGATCCATTTTCCCTCCTTCAATCCCCACTTTTCATACGGCTTTCAAAATACAGCCATTATTACCATCCCTGACCGCCCTGCCCCATCATCATGGGCGCCTGCATCTGATTATTCTGGCCCGGCAGCTTCGCTATGGCAAAGCCCATAAACCCTAACGTAATGGCAACCCGAAGGAGGAAGGGTACGGAAAAATGCACAAAAGGAATCAAGTTCAGAACCGTCGCTACTGTGAACATCAGAACTTTGGCGTATACTGCCGTCCGAAACAAGGCTCCCGTATCCAGATTCTTCTTCATAACGGCTGCAATAAGCATCGCAAACAACAGATAAACCGCTGCAAACAGGAAATATCCGAGACCCATTCCCAAAAAGATAATAATATACGCAATAATCAATATCACTACGACAAGCGGCATCAATGTGGATGCAATCCATTCTCTGCTGATCTCCAGAGTGTCTCCAAAGTCAGCGAAATCGGCCTGCTGGTACTGTCCGTCCTGCATGAGAGAAATACTGTCCCGTCCTACCAGCATAACATCCTGATACCCTTCCGCAGCTAATTCAGCGGCATCCTCATAGGAAAAGCCGTCGATGTCCTCCGTCATATATACAAATATGCCGCTTTCATCGTACAGGAAATCCTCTTCCATATACAGCCGGCCGTCTGCCAGGGTAAAATCAGGCAGCTGACTGGCCAGCTCTTCCATGTCTATGGAACCAAAATCAAATATCACAGCAAGAAACGACAGTAACGTGGCGGCCAGCGCCAGAAGCGTTACAAACCCGATCATACTTCCCGTCTTTACCCTTGTAAGCCGTTCATACTGTGTCGGAATAAAGGAAAGCGCAAACTGTTGAAAAATATTGGGCGCTTTCTGCGGCGAGACATTACCCCCGCCGTTATAATTTCCGTAACCATTGCCAGCACCGCCCTGCTGATAATAATTGCCCTGCTGGTATGCATTTCCCTGCTGATAAGGATTCCCCTGCTGGTACGCATTTCCCTGCTGATAAGGGTTCCCCTGTTGATACGCGCCGCCCTGCTGGTAGGGATTTCCCTGTTGATAACTGTTTCCCTGCGGATAGGGATTTCCATTTGTCTGTTGGTTAAATTGATTTTCCATGTTACCTCCCCCGGTTTTCTTTTTCTTTCAGGCTATATTATCATTTCTGTCTGTCAGCGGATTTTATCGGGAAAACCCACTTTTCTCTGTACCTTGCGCAGCGTTTTATTGGCAAAGTACGCTGCCTTTTCCCCGTTCTCCTTAATGATCTTATCAATATAATCCTTATTCTTTAAAAGATCCTCGTATCTTTCCTGTAAAGGTTTTAAAACGCCCACTACCGCCTCGCCTACAGCCATCTTGAAATCACCATAGCCTTTGCCGTCAAACTCGCGTTCCGTCTCCTCCGGTGTTTTCCCCGTGCAGACGCAATAGATATCAATAAGATTGTGAATGCCGGGCTGTTCCTCGCAGTAACGCACAACCGCCTCCGAATCCGTCACCGCCCTCTTAAACTTGCGGATCACCGTATCCGGATCATCCATCAGATAAATACTGGCATTGGGATTTTCATCCGACTTAGACATCTTCTTTTCCGGATTCTGCAGACTTTTAATGCTGGCCCCGGTCTTTCCTATATAGGGTTCCGGAATCGTGAAAACGTCACCGTAGACCGCATTGAATCGCTGGGCGATATCTCTGGTAATCTCCAGATGCTGCAGCTGGTCCTTGCCTACCGGCACCACATCCGACTGAAAAAGCAGAATATCCGCCGCCATAAGCACCGGGTATGTAAACAGACCCGCGTTAATATTGTCCGCATGCTTCGCCGCCTTATCCTTATACTGTGTCATGCGATTCAGTTCTCCCATGTAGGTAAAGCAGTTCAAAATCCATGCAAGCTCGGCATGTCCCGACACATGGGACTGGTAATAGAGACAATTTTTCTCAGGATCAATCCCGGCAGCAATATAGAGTGTAAGAAGATTTCTCGCTCGTCTGCGCAGCTCTGCCGGATCCTGTCTTATGGTAATGGAATGCAGATCCACAACCGAATAGAAACACTGATACTCGTCACAGAGCGTCACCCAGTTTTTTAATGCGCCCAGATAATTCCCCAAGGTCAGATTCCCGGTTGCCTGCATACCGCTGAATAATATCTTTTTTCCATCCAACATACTATCATTCCTCCCATATCTAAATAATATATCACTGCCCCCTGTTTCCGTCAAGGAAACACAAAAGGGACCGCCAAAGCGATCCCTTCCGGACTGCGTCAGTTTTTACAGTCAGTTTCCTTCTCCCTCACAGCCGCAGGTCGATCCGTTCCCGCTAAAGGGTCTTTGTTCAAACCGGGGTTCAAACCGGGAATCATCGCAACCGCAGGGTTCCGGTTCCTGTCTGCCACAGGGAGGTTCAGGCCTTCTGCACGGCGGATTCTTCGGCTCATCACAGCCACAGCCGGACTGACCGATTCGATTTCCATTCTGCCCGCAGAACAGTAACAACAGTATAATCAGGCAACAATTATTCATGGGTTTTCATCTCCTTTTTCTCTCATACCATAGTCTATGCGAGAAAAAAGGGGCTGTTACTGATTCAGAATTTTTTTGCGAATATAGCGGAAGGTCCGCTCCTCCCCCTGTTCGGCCAGCATATGAAGCAGAAATTCCAGCATATGTTTCGTTCTCTTATGCAGCATGGGCGGCGTTTTTGAAGACTGATAATAGGCCAGCGGATCCTGATCCTTATACGCCGCTCCATGATAAACTTTACAGGCGGCAATACGATCCATAAACATTTCAATCACATAACGGGTCGGCATCGGCACAGGCGCCATTCCTCCCTCAATGTCTCTGGAGCTGTAATCAATCCAGTATTCATAATGATGGCGGTTCCGCCCCTTATGATGCAGCCATGCCGAAGAATACCCGATATCCTCCCTTTCTGCATTATTGGGGCTCCTGTCGCCCTGATAGTACTTCGCACCCACCAAAAATTCGGTGGGGCTGTACTTTGACAGGTCATGAAGCAGACCCTGTTTAAAAAGGCCCACCCGGAAGCACCCGTCCATGACCAGCAGCTTGTGATGTGTGATCGTCTTAAAATGTTCCCACGCCCTGTTCATCTGTCTTTTTCATCCCCTTTGCCCTGATTTCCTTTGTTCTGCCGCTTTTTCCTGAGCGGCTTCTGTGCCCCTGCAGGCACATTTCCTGTGGTACACAGCACTATGGTTCTCGGCGGCACGCATATCTCCTGGGACGCGGCGGTTTCTTCAATTTTCGGAATCTCTTTCCCTGTGGACGCCCGATAAATCCAAATCTTTCCCTTCGGCAGCTTTGGCAGTCCCAGGTAATTTACCTCCCAATGCATATTAACCGCTATATAGAAGAAGCATTCGTCCTCCCGCTCCCCCTCGGCGGCGTAAAAACCGCAGTACATAATACCCATGCAGCGGCTGGCCGGACTGGTATCCGGCCGCCAGGCCTCTCTCCCGTGAAACGAGATGTCGGGGAAGCCGCAGGAAAGTGTGTCAATCCCGCGAAGAAGCGTTTTGCTGTGCAAAATTCCGTGAGCCTTTCGCAGCGTAATCATAAATTTTGTATAGGCAAGAAGCTCCCGGCCCATTCCTGTCTGATTCCATTTAATCCACGCCACGTCGTTGTCCTGACAGTAAGGATTATTATTTCCTCCCTGCGTATTGGCAAATTCATCCCCGCTGTAAAGAAGGGGCGTTCCCTGTGACATGAAAAGAATAGTAACTGCATTTTTCATCTGCCGCAGGCGGAGCTCCTGAATGCTTTTCCTTCTGCTCTTTCCCTCAACGCCGCAGTTCCAGCTGCAATTATAATCCATTCCGTCTTTATTATCTTCACCGTTTTCTTCGTTATGCTTGCGTTCATAGGACACCAGATCCACCAGACGGAACCCGTCCCATCTGGCGATACTGTTCACGATTCCGATTTCATCCTTATTTTCCCGCACATGGAAAAGGAATTGGTTAATCATGTTATCGTCGCCCTTGATAAAACGGCGCATATCATACAGAAAACCGTCGCTCAGCCATCCCACGTTACGCTTTCCGTCTCCTCCTCTGCGGGCATTCCATTCTCCCGTAAGCAGCATTGTCTCCGCAAGCAGAGGATCGCCGGCAATCAAATCCATGGACAGATTTGCGCTCATAAGGTGGAATCCGTCTATATGGTACTCCAGCACCCAGTATTTTAAAACATCCAGAATATCCGCCGTCCTCATTTCAGGCGGAAAATAAAACTGCATGGAAACGCCTATACCTGCGCGGTGAAAAGCCTTTACCATATCCTTGAACTCTCCCACAGCGTCTTTGCTGTAGGCGTAGGCGCTTTTGGGCACATAATAAAGTCCCGGCTGATACCCCCAGTAATTGAGTCTCGGCTTTTTCCCGTCATCCCCGCCCGGTTCCGGCAATTCCTGTTTATAAGAAAGAACCGCCTGTTCCATGGTCTGCGCCGTATTTTCCGGCATGATCTCGTCAAACTCGTAGGACGGCATGAGAAGCGCCATATTAATTCCCAATTCCTGCATATAGGGGATTTTCTCCGTCACACCGGCGTAGGTGCCCTTATGCTTCACACCGGAAGACCGATGTCTGGTAAAACCGCGCACATGCAGCGCATATAAAATCATTTCCTCGTAGGGAATCGAAACATTGACGTCTTTTTCCCAGTCATAGGATTCGGACATCACCTGACATCTGGGTAAGGATGGCTTTCGTTCGCCATAACTTCCAGGGTTTTCCACACGTTTGCAGAAGGGATCCTGATAAATCTCCTCTCCCCTGTAAAAAAGATAGCTGCAATTTCTGTCATGATAGCCTGAAAGCAGCATGGAGCAAACCGCCCCCACACGGCAGTTTTCCGGGAATGGAACCCACGCGCCCTCCCGGTGTCTTTTATCATAGAGAATAATCCCTGCTTCCCCTGCGCCTTCGCATACTGCCGAAATGCGCAGTCCTTCTTCCTCAAAGGATACGCCAAGCGGATACATCCTTGTCCTGTCCGCCTGTTTTACCTGGAATGTTTTTTGCATGAAACCCTCCATCCGTTCAAGCCAGATTCCCAATGCTTGCAGGAATCAAAAGTTAAGTCGGTTTATATTATACCGAAAAGAGAAATTCTTTTCAATCTAAAAAGTATTTTAGGTTTTGCCGATCCGATCCGACTATGATAAACTATACGAAGAAGCATATGTGCCGCATAACCCGGAAAGGAAAACGCCATGAGTAAAAACGAAAAAACCAATGCCAGCGAAGAGCTGGAAAAAGAAGAAATGACAGTTGATCTTGAACTTGACGACGGCTCCCATGTGACCTGTGCCGTAGTGACCATCCTGACTGTATCCGGCAAGGACTATATCGCCCTTCTGCCTCTGAACGAGGATGGCGAAAACACAGAAGGCGAGGTCTGGTTCTACCGTTACAGTGAAAATCCAAAAGATCCCAATGAGGAGCCGGCCCTTGGTTATATCGAGGATGACGAAGAATACGAAGCTGTCGCCGACGCTTTTGACGAATTTTTGGACACCGCCGAGTTTGACGAGCTGGTGGATGACGAATCATGAGAAAGTAAAGGATGCAGGAACCGGGATGGTTTTTCCTTCCCGGTTTTTCCATGGAGGAAGAAAAGAACCAGCGCTCTTTTTGCCCTTGTCATGGCCACGTAAAGCATCCGCCTTTCCTCTTCGATTTCAGCCTGCGTCACCGCCTGTTTTGACGGTATTTTTCCCTCGCTGCATTCCGGCAGATAAACCTTCCGAAACTCCAGTCCCTTGGACGCGTGTATGGTCATAAGTCGTACGCCTCCCTGCTCTGCAGCCGGTTCTCTGACCACCGCCTCGTATTCCTGCATATACGCAAACATATCCTGCACCGACACAAATCTCCCGGAAAACTCCTCAAATGCCGAAAGCCTGCCGATCAGCTCCCCTGCCTTTTTCGAACCGTACTTATCCCGCAGATACGCCTCATATCCGATGCTCTTTCTTATGAATCGGATTTGCAGACGCACCCGCATGCCGGACAGTCTGTCGATGTCCCTGTAAAGCCGCTTTACTTTTTCCTGAATAATCGGCGTATTCTGATAATATCCGATCAGTTTTTCTCTATCCACCCGCTCCTGCGGCAGACTTTCCCTTTTCATATACCTGACGGGACGGTTCATCACCCGCAGGAAGTTCCGTCTTTCCATGTCTCCCTGTCCCAATGCCAGATAGGCGCAAATATCCCGAATCACAAAATGGGAATAGGGATTTACCGGTCGTTCTTTCAGCGCATAGGGTATTCCCGCCTCGCGAAGCGTCTGTGCCCACAGTCCGCAATCCAGATTGGTGCGGCAGATCACGGCGCATTCCTCCAGTCTGCCGTTTGCCGCTTCTCTTCTCAGGGCATCCACCACAGCCTCCCGAAGCAGTTCTTCCGTCTCTGCCCTGCAAAGCACGAGACCTTCTCCCTCTCCATGGCGCGCATATATTTCCTTGGGAATCCGATTGGTATTTTCTCCGATTACCTTTCCCGCCGCCTGCACGATTTCCTGATGACATCTGAAATTCACATCCAGAAAAATCCTTTCCGCCTCAGGGTAATCTGTCAAAAACCGCTGTATGCTGTCGGGCGTGGCCCCGCGGAAGCCATAAATGGACTGATCGTCGTCCCCCACGATAAACAGATTATTCCGCGGCCCGGCTAAAAGTGTGATAATCTCATACTGCATCGGGGAAATATCCTGAAACTCATCCACAAGAATATGCGTAAACTGTTCCCGCCACCTTGACAGGCACACCGCATCTGTCTTTAACAGCCGCAGGATTTCCGTCAGCAGATCGTCAAAATCGAATCTGGAAAATTCCCCAAGCCAATGTTGATATTCCTGAAAGAGAAAAAGAAAATCTTCTCCCTTCATCTTCTGAATCTCCGGCTCAAAGTCTGACGGCCCCGTTTTCCGCCTGCTTATGGCCGTAACTATTTCTTCAATGTCCTCCTCCTGCACGTAGAGAAATCTTCTGTGATTATGTATGATATCCCGTATCAGTTTTCTCTTTTCTAATTCCGTAATAATGGTATATCCGCGATACTGCGCCGACTGTCTCAAGATATGATAAAATACTGCGTGAAAAGTGCCGAACCAGACCGAAAGGGATCTTTGTCCCATCAGACGGACAAACCGCTCCTGCATCTGTTTCGCAGCAGCCCTGGTAAATGTAATGACAAGGATATGGGCGGGATCTGCGCCCTGTGATGTGATAAGTCTGTAGATGCGCTGCACAATGACGAAAGTTTTTCCACTGCCCGGCCCGGCTAAAACAGCCGCCGGACCGACAGTATGATTGATTGCTTCCTGCTGGCTTTCGGTACAGGATAACTCAGAGCTGTTCAAGCTTCTCGATTCCCTTTCTGATCCTGATCAGAGACTCTTCCTTGCCCAGCACCTCCATGAGCTCCGTTGCGCCGCCCGGCGTCATCTGCTTGCCGGAAACAGCGGTTCTCACAGGCCACATCACATATCCGTTCTTATATCCCTTTTCCTCCACGTACGCGGAAAGTGTTTTATAAAGCGCATCGTTTGTATAATCCTCCTGCGCCTCAAGAAGCGGCAGAAGTTCACGCAAAACGGCAAGGGAGGTCTCCGCGTTCGTTTTCATTTTCTTATGCGTATACATCGCCGTATCGTAATCCGGCAATGTATCAAAGAAGTCCACATGTTCTTTAATATCCGGGAAAATCTCAATTCTCGTCTTCACCATGGCGGCTATCTTTTTCAGATCATAATCCTTTTTTACCGCTTCTTTCAGGTAAGGCTGTGCCATCTCATAAAACCGATCAAAATCCATCGCTTTCAGATATTCCCCGTTCATCCACTTCAATTTGGTATAATCAAAGACTGCCGGAGATTTGGAAAGATGATGGTAATCAAACCGCTTCACCAGCTCGTCCAGAGAAAAGATTTCTTCATTATCCTCCGGGCTCCATCCAAGAAGTGCCACAAAATTAACAATTGCTTCCGAGAGAAAACCCTGTTCAATCAAATCTTCATAGGAGGAATGTCCGCACCGCTTCGACAGCTTCTGATGATTTTCGTCCGTAATCAATGGGCAGTGCACATATTCCGGAACCTCCCAGCCAAAAGCATCATAAAGGCGGTTATATTTCGGGGAGGAGGAAAGGTATTCATTTCCACGCACAACATGGGTAATCCCCATCAGATGATCGTCTACCACATTGGCAAAGTTGTAGGTGGGATAGCCGTCCGACTTAATCAGGATCATGTCGTCCAGCTCAGCGTTATCCACCGTAATGTCCCCGTAGATATCGTCATGGAAGGTAGTCGTCCCTTCCGTCGGGTTATTCTGACGTATCACATAAGGTTTCCCTGCCGCAAGATTCGCTTCTACTTCCTCTTTTGACAAATGCAGGCAATGCTTGTCGTAGACGTTAATCTCCTTACCCGCAACCGTCTGCGTCAAAGAGGCCAGTCTCTCCTTATCGCAAAAGCAGTAATACGCCTCACCTTTCTCGATCAGCTTTTTGGCATATTCCAGATAAATGCCTTGCTTCTGCCGGTCGCTCTGCACATACGGGCCGACGCCTCCGTCCCTGTCGGGACCCTCGTCGTGCAAAAGACCCGTATTCTCCAGGGTGCGGTAAATAATATCCACAGCCCCCTCCACATAGCGCTCCTGATCCGTATCCTCAATACGCAGGATAAAATCCCCGCCTTCGTGCTTCGCTATCAAATACGCATACAGCGCCGTCCGCAGATTGCCAACGTGCATCCGCCCTGTGGGACTGGGCGCGTATCTTGTTCTTATTTTCTGGCTCATAATTACCTCCATTTTTAGTTCTTTTGGGGTTCCTCTTTCCCCACAGGCTTTGACGGATCGGGAATCCTGCATGAAGCCGCCGCCTTAAAGGCCTCAACGGCCTTGGCCGCCGTCGGAATTGCAATGTTGGTGCCGGCGCCCGCCACACAGCCGCCAGGACATGCCATGCCTTCGATCAGACAGCCGTTTTTCTTCCCGGCCTTGGCAAGCATCAGCATTTTTTTACATTCGGACAGACTCTCCGCATGTTCGATGTGTACCTCCACATCGGGATAATATTCCTTTACACACTCTTCAATGGCGTTTGCCACGCCGCCGGCCACACCATATCCTCTACCGGCCCCCGTAGCGCCTTTCATCTCGTCCAGCGCCTGAATTTCCTTTAAGAAAATCCCCCTGGCTTCAAAGATGCCTGTCAATTCCTCAAAGGTAATGACAAAATCCACATCGGAGCGGATCGTCCTGCGGGAAGCCTCCAGCTTCTTTGACGCGCAGGGACCGATAAACACCACCTTGGCATCCGAATGTTCCTCTTTGATCAGTCTGGCCGTAGCAACCATGGGCGTCAGTGCATTCGATATCTTGTCAATGGTCTCCGGGAAAAATTTCTTGGCCAGTACCGACCAGGACGGACAGCAGGAAGTCAGACTGAACGGCAGTTTCCCGGTGGAAACCTCCTTCGCATAGTGCTCCGCTTCCGCTATGGCGCCCATATCCGCGCCAATCGCCGTCTCATATACGTCGTAAAAGCCCAGCTCCTTAAGGGCCGTCTTTAACATATCCGGCGTCACATCGGGCCCAAACTGTCCGGCAAAAGCAGGCGCTACCTGCGCAATAATTTTTCCTCCCGCCTGCAAGGCTCGGATCAGCTGAAAAATCTGGGACTTATCCGCAATCGCGCCAAAGGGACAGTTTACCATACACTGACCGCAGGAAACGCACAGATCATTGTCAATTACGGCCCGCCCCTTTTCATCATTTTTT
Source organism: Lachnospiraceae bacterium (assembly GCA_009774175.1). Classification (GTDB taxonomy): domain Bacteria; phylum Bacillota; class Clostridia; order Lachnospirales; family Lachnospiraceae; genus UBA3282. The sequence goes on from VSNG01000001.1 coordinate 283,871, forward strand.
ATAGCGTTTACGCCGCAGGCGCCCGCGCAGGGCCTCACCTGATGAGAAATGGCGTCGTAAGGACATACCGATTTACATTTACCGCACCTGATACATTTCTCAGGATCAATCACCGATCTGCCGTTCACCATGGAAATCGCGTCTCTGGGACAGACCTCTCTACAGGGATGCGCGACGCAGCCCATACAGTGATCCGTCACATAGTAGCTGTTTTCCGGACAGGCATTACACGCTGAAGGAATCACCTGCATCAGCGGCGGTTCATAATATTTTTCTGAAATATTGCTCTCTTCAAGCCCCTGCGTCAAATGCACCGGCACATTCTCCGGCCGCAGGGAAAGTCCCATTGCCAGACGAATCCGCTCGCGCACGATAGCGCGGTCCCTGTATATATTCTCGTATTCGGACTCATCATAATCCACTATTTTATAAGGCAACGCCTCGATATCATCCTTCAAGTTGTCAGAATGATAGGCAAGATTTGCCACCTCTTTAAATATGCGTCTTCTGTTCTTGCGAACCTGCGTATCAATTCCTCTCATATTTACCCCACCCGATCATTACTTTGCATCCATCAAAACAAATGCGCCATCGGACCGTCCCGCCATATCATATATCACGCGAAAGCCCGTGCCTCCATTGTTACATAAAGTCAGGCGGAAGTCAATCACCCCTCTGTAAGTCCGAAACCGCATCTAACGGCGGCGGCGTCTGAACCAGATCACAAAGCCGGCCGCAAGCGCTGCAAGCGGTATCACAATCACACAGACAACCGCCGCAATATAGGCGGTCTGCGCGTTGAAAACCAGATTCGGCATGGATAAGCTTTTCACAGGAATCGCCACTGTGGATTCGTGATCCGCCAGACTGCTTATCATACTGCAAAAAAGCTTCACATTGTTACCCGGCGCCATCTCGTCCGCAAGACTTGTAAAAAGGCTCTCTCCGCCCACAATATAAGCATGGGAAATGCTGCCGTCCTCCGTGCTCTTCTCCACCTCCAGGCTGACGGCAAACGGCCCGTCGATATCAGCTGCCCCTTTGCTGTAATCACTGCTGTCCGTAATGTCCGTCTTGGAAAAGGCGCTGCCGCTGGTGGTTAAAAGAGGCGTGCAATATACATCCTCCCGGGATTCATCATAGGAAAGCCCTCTGGAAAAGGGTGCAAACACCAGTCCGTCTGTCAGCGGCTCCGTCACCCCGGCCGGTTCAATGTTTGGAAACAGGTAATAAGGATTCTGATAATAGAAGCTGCGATCCTGCTCCACAATTGTCCCTTCGATCTCCGTTACGCCATAACAGGACAGAATGCTTTGAAAGTTTGTCATTTCTCCTTCCGCCATAGTCGAAACAATGAGCGCATTGCCGCCTTGATTCAGATATGAAATGACTTTATCTGCATCCTCCTTCGAATAATCGTTTGTGGGCGCATTTAAGATAACGCCCTGCGCATCGTCGGGAATCTCATCCACCGAGTAAAGCATGAGCTGTTCGCAGGACACGTTCTCCTTCTCCATGGCGTTTATGAATTTGTCCTCCAGCTCCAGTTCCCCGTGTCCGCCTATCGCATAAAACACAGGCATATCTTCCGTCGTCACATAGGCTATCGCCGAGACGATCTGTCCTTCCCCGTCATAGGCTGTAGTCTGATAGCTGTAGGTGGCATAGTCCATTTCGTAAGTATATATATCGTTATAATCCACCACCCTGCTGCGTTTTTCCCCTTCCACAATCAGGCTTCCCGCCGCGGGCGCCTCCTGTGTATAATTCTGATAAAAGTTGGGATTCTTCGAGGGACTGACATAGTTCACCCTGACATGGCCCGACTGGTCTTTTATGCGGGCCAGCGTCTTTTCCAGATCCGCATCCCCGGCGCCCTCTTCCGCCAGCACATGGATCGTAACGTCCTCGGACAACTCCCCCAGAAACGCTTTCGTCTCCTCCGTCAGCGCATAAAGCCTGTTTTCCGTCAGATCAAAGGAAGAATACTGTTCCGGCACATAATTCAGTCCCAAATTAAGCGCCACCGTCAATACAACCGCCATCATGATTCCGGAAACGCTGTACGCGCCCAGCTTAATTCCGCCCCCGGAAACGCTGTAACGCCGCTTTTGAATGACCTGCGCCGTACAGAAAAGGGCAAGCCCTGACGCCGTCACATAATAAACCACCGCTTCCAGTTCAAAATATCCCGAAGCCAGCGTATCAAACCGTCCCACCATGTCAAAACATGACAGAATACGGGCAATCGCCGTTGTAACCGCCGTCGTTCCCGTGGTGGTAAGGAGATTTGCTATGCCCGGCATGATATAGCCCAAAAACAGCGCGCCAAAGGATAGCACCGCCGCGATTACCACACTCTCCGTCAGCGCCGACAGGAAAAGGCCAATCGCAAGAGCCAGACCGCCATAAAGGAAAAAACCGAGAAGCGACGCGTAGGAAACGCCAAGCTGAACTTCCCCTCCCTGCATTAAAAAGAAAGGCAAAACACCCATAAATGCAACAGGCAGGGCAAGCACCGTCAGCAGCGCCAGATATTTTCCAAGCACAATTTTCCCCACCGATACAGGCGCAGTCAGAATCAGCTGATCCGTCCTGTTTTTCCGTTCCTCGGAAAGAACGCGCATGGTAAGAATGGGAATTGTCACAATAAAGGTAAAGGCAATGCTTTGCAGCACATAGGCTATGGTCGGATAACCGATCAGCATATTATATACAATAAAATACAGTCCCATCATAAACAGATTGACTGCCACAAACAGCCACCCTGTAAAGGAGCAGAAATAGGATTTCAGTTCTCTTTTATATATCGCTTTCATCTGTCTCCTCCTCTCCATCCTTGTCCGTCTCTCCCCCGGATTCCGCGTCTGTATCCTCACCCTTCCCGTCTTCGGACTCCTCGTCGTCCGTTTCGTCCTCTTCCTCGACGGTCTCCGTCTCCACTTCTGTCAGCTCCAGGAAAATATCCTCCAGCGACTTTTCCGAGCGGTTCATGGACAAAACAGGCATCCCTGCCCCCGACAGCGCCACAGACAACTCCTTACGGATATCCACATCTTCCTTTACGGAAAGCCGGATCAAAATGCTGCCTTCCTCACCGCCGTCCTCAAAAGCAAAGTCCGAAACTTTCTCCATCCGCTCCAATACGCCGCGGGCCTGTTCCTGTTCCCCGATCACCGTTACCACAAGCTGCGCCGTGCCCTGCATCATTTTTTGCAATTCGTCGGGAGAACCGCTGGCCGCAAGTTTTCCTCTGGAAATAATCATGATGTGATCGCACACCGCGCTGATTTCGGAAAGAATGTGGGAACTCAATATCACGGTATGTTCCCCTGCCAGCCCTTTAATCAGATCCCGCATCTCTATGATCTGTTTTGGGTCAAGACCAACCATTGGCTCATCCAGAATCAAAACCTTGGGATTTCCCACAAGAGCCTGGGCAAGACCCACCCTCTGCCTGTAACCCTTGGAAAGATTCCTGATCAGACGGTTTTTCATCTCATCCAGTTCCAGTCTCTCCATCAGCTCCTGCACCTGCTTTTTTCGCTCCGTTTTCGGCAGTTTTTTTAGTTCCGCCGCAAACAGCAGAAATTCCCGAACCGTCATATCCGGATAAAGCGGCGGCACTTCCGGCAGATACCCGATACAGGCTTTCGCCTTTAGCGGCTCCTTTAAGATATCATGTCCGTCAATTATAACCGTCCCGCCATTCGCCGCAATATACCCCGTCATTACATTCATTGTAGTGGTCTTACCGGCCCCGTTTGGTCCAAGAAACCCGTATATTTTCCCTTGTTCCACGGTAAACGTCAGATCGTCCACCGCCACATGGCCTCCATATTTTTTTACTAATTTTTTTACCTGTATCAACGTACACTCCTCCCTTTTTACTTCTTAACGAAGCAGCCTCTGAGACTGAGTTTCAGAAGTACTTCTCACACTAATATACTGGCAAAATGTGTCTCTATTCGTATCAAATTGTGAATATTCTGTGTCCTGTCCGCCGCTCTTTTTCCTCAGGGTTTTAAAACACACATAGATGATTATAACATACAATAATCTTAAAAACACATGAAATTTGTGTGCTGGTCTTATATGCACGCCAATAGAAAGGATTTATATTTTATGAAGGATTATCTCTACCGGGAACCCTGCGATGATTTTCCTGTCGCGATGGCTTACGTCCCCTGGCAGCATTTTAAGGGAATCTGCGAAAATCTGGAAAAGGGTTACTGCGACGGCACCATCTTCCCTGAGCTCGACAAACCGTTTACAGGAAGGAGATGTTGTAACAGATGAATGCACAGTTTTCCAGTGAGCAGGAAAAACTGCTCCACGATATCGGCGTCTTAAGCTTCGTTGTCATCGAATTGTCCCTCTATCTGGACACCCATCCCACTGATCAGAATGCCATGAAATATTTTAACCATTATAATAATCTGGCAAATCAGGCAAGACAGGAATATTCCGCCAGATATACGCCTCTCACGCTTTCCTGTGCGGATGCGTCGGCATGTGACGACTGGAAGTGGGCCCTTGCGCCCATGCCATGGGAAGGAGGTTGTAACTAATGTGGAATTATGAAAGAAGATTGGAGTTCCCTGTAAATATTAAAGAAGCCAACGCGGATATCGCGCAGGCTATTATCAGCCAGTACGGCGGCCCTGACGGAGAAATGGGCGCTTCCATGCGCTATCTGTCCCAGAGGTATGCCTGCCCTTACAGGGAGGTTTCCGCTGTTTTGACGGACATCGGCACCGAGGAACTCGCCCACCTGGAAATGGTGGCCGCAATCGTACACCAGCTTACCAAAAATCTTTCCATGGAACAGATTGAAGCGAGCGGCTTCCGCAATTACTATGTGGATCACACTGTCGGCATCTGGCCGCAGGCCGCAGGCGGCGTTCCCTTTAACGCCTGCGAATTTCAGTCAAAGGGGGATATCATTACAGATCTGATGGAGGATATGGCTGCAGATGAGACATTCACACATACACAATCAAAACTTCCAGTGGATTATAATTGGAGGCAAATCTGTCCTATGTATTTTATTATCATTGCGCCCCACTTCAACATAATCAATTAAGGAATCCACTACCCTACGATCAAGTTCTTTTATGTTCCGGTACGCACTTAAAACAGATTCCACACTTTCTTCTTTAGATTGATTCCTTTCCAGATTTTCTATATGCTTTTCCAGATTTTCTATCTCCTTCCGGCAAAAGCTTACATCCTGCTCAAAGGATTGCCGAAACACTAAAAACTCTTGTTCTGAAATAAGGCCTCTGGACTTATCAAAGTACGTGTTTTTAATGGCATTTTCCAGATCATAAACCCTCTTTTGCATTTCCGCTTTGTCTTTTAAAAGTTTCTTTCTTTCAAGTTCATTCCTGCGACGTACAGCCAGCTTTTTTTTCGCTTCTTCTTCATCAAAATAACTATCTATAATAGTATTTAGTTCTCTTATAACGGCTTCTTCAAGAAAGCGTTGTGGAATAATACCCCCAGGACAGGATATTTGATCGAAATATCTGGAAGAGCAACGGAAATACCGATAATCCCTGTTTTTTATCACTCTCATTCCATATCCACAATACAAACATTTTACTTTATTGGCCCATATGCTGACTTCACCGGTACACATCGGTCTTGCTTTCTCTGACAACATTTTCTGAACCTTGTCCCATAAATCCTTGTCAATAATAGGCTCATGCGTATTTTCAACAACAATCCATTCTTCTTTAGGCACCGGTTTACTGCTTCTTGATTTATAAGTAGGATTTCGATACTTTCCTTGTACCATATTACCTATATACATCTCGTTTTGCAGCATATCACTGATTGAAAAATATTTCCACATTGAGGCATACTTCATTGCTACGCCTCTGTAAGGAAGGCCTTTCCTTTTCTTGTACTCTGTAGGATTCGGGATTCCCTGCTCGTTCAGATATCTTGCGATATTTTTCTTCCCCATGCCGTCAGCATACAGCCTGAAGACCATCCGTACTACCTCAGCAGCTTCTTCATCAATAATCAGATGTCCTTTTTGTTCCGGGTCTTTCTGATAACCGTACAGGGCAAACGCCCCGATATGCATACCCTTTTTACGGTGATCTGTCAATACAGTACGGATATTATCTGAAAGATCCTCCAGATACCACTCATTCACCAATCCGTTAATTTGTCTCGCTTTTTTATTTCCTGCTATGGCTGTATCCGCATTATCGGCATACCCAACAAATCGGATACCCCATTCAACAAACTGTCCGTGAATAATCTTTTCAACAAGTTCCAGCTCTCTTGTAAAACGCGCTTGTGATTTACATAGCACAATATTAAATTTTTTGTTTTCTGCATCCTTCATAAGTTGTTGAAATGCCGGACGGTTCCGATCAGAGCCCTTATAATCATCATCAGAATAGATATTATAAATCTCCCACCCCTGACTTACCGCATAGCTGATCAGCATGCTTTTTTGATTTTGAATACTCTGGCTTTCATCGTATTCATTGAGTTTGTTTTTATCTTCTTCAGATAAACGACTGTAGATTGCTACTAAATTTTTCATCGTTATCATCCCTCATAAAACAAACCAGTATCAGTATCTATTATAATTCCAAAGATACGGCCTGCCTATCTTTTTTTATAACTAACTCTTCTCTCTCACAAATTACCTGTAACCACAATCTCATAAAATTTTTTCCTCTATCAGACGGCTCGGAAGTAAAAACATTTCTGCACCCGCCTGCTCCATATTCAGCATTTTTTTCCATCTGCTTACCCTCCTCCCTTCCACATCAATCTTATGCCATACATCCTTGTCCCTATCACCTGATAAAATAATCTTCTGGGAGCGATGGACATATTTCTGCCCATCACTACACCACACCAAACGTAAAAGAAGGATTACAGTAAAATATCCACCACTCCTAAAAGATTATTTTTTATGCGACGTCGCATAGAAATAAAAATGCCGGCGGCTGTTGGTCAACTCCACAGGTTACACTCACATACCCATTCCGCAGCATGCTACTCTACCTCTCCCATTTCTATGGGCAGCCCCACCTTCGGGGGTGTATCATTATCACCGGCAGACATATCTTCGCTTCTTTCCCACCACGAAAAGTTACACAGAACAGGCATTGCCGCTCCTCCAACCTCCAAAAATAGACGGTTTCCAAGACTTGGAATCTTTGCGAACCCACTGTGAAGCTCCTTATCTGTCGGACGTTACCGGGCTTTATGACGCGAATGCTTTGTTCTTACGCGTATGCGGCGTATTTGTCATAGATCAGCTATTACTCTATAGAAAAGCCTCAATCGGCTGATTCTATCCCATTACATTTCACATGTACATTGTCATACACACATGCATTGCCTTCTTCTATCTTCCTAGTTTTTACAACTCTATGTCCACAATTTGCGCAGTACTTTACGTCCGGATCAAAAAGCTGGTTCCGGCATCTCGGACAAAAAAACATTCCATCCTCTTCTATCAGATGAACAGGAATTTCCCGCCTTTTCAGATTTTCATTTTCATTTCGAAGATGCTCCGTTTCCGCCTGAATCATCAGTTCCACATCCGGCTCTGATTCTTCATCATTACAGGCAGCATTCCTAATTGCACCGATTTTACTTTCAAAAAAATAGATAATAGAATCTAATTTATTCCATTTTTCCACATAATTCATTTTTTAATAACGTCCTTTAAAAATATGTGTTTTTGCAAGTTCCACAATTGCTTTCCACCGAATATCGTGCCCATGCGGAAAGCATTGTCTGCCTTACGTCAGCCAAAAGGGAAAACAACAATTTCCCTTCGCAAGCTCCGCTTGCTACCCTTTAGTGAACTTTGCGTTCATATCAAAGCCAAAGAACGGCTTTAATTTGCCCGCAAAATCTATCCATGCCCTCATAATTCCCCTCTCATCTGTTTATGCGACGTCGCATAAAATCATCAATCGCCTGCCTCTTTCAACAAATCCGCATTTTCATACACATTTCCAATGACTTCATCACAATCAGATTTTCCAGTATGTTCACTTTTTATCCCATTGAAACTTTTTTGCGAAAGACAATTAATCCACCCTTTCAAATAATAATAGTCTTTAGGACTGATTTGTCGAATTTCATTTAATTTCAATGCAATATTTTTTATATCCTCAGATTCTTTTACATTCATCGTTTTACTCCCGCAATGTGTTTTCTTTGAAAACAAATATATCATTCTTTGAAATCATTGTCAACATTTTTTGTTTACATTGAAACCAAATCATGATATAGTGCACTCAAAGGAATGATATTGGTAAAAAGTAAGGAGAATCAGATTAAAGAAAGGCCTTACTTAAAAAGCAGGATAGAGGCAGAGGTAAATCTAATGAATATACATGAACGTTTAAGATTTTTAAGAGAAAAAAAACTACATTTATCTGCCAGAGCCTTTGGTTCTTCAATTAATATGTCTGGTAGTTCTATTACTAATATGGAAAAAGGAACTAGAAATATAACCGAACGAACCATTCGCGACATATGCCGCGAGCATCATGTTAACAGTGACTGGCTTGTCAATGGACACGATCCTATCTTTAACGATATAGTTAGTGAATTAGATCTAGATATTGATGATGAGATACGCCACCTCACCCACCAATACAGCTTGCTAAATGATAGTGACAAAAAATTAGTTCGTCAAATGGTTAACTCATTGTCTGAAAAAATTAATTCTAATCCTTGATTTTTTATTTGATAATAAATTTGTATATATTATTAAAGCCTCAATGGATTTCATCCTTGAGGCTTTTTAATCTTAAATAAATTGTTTAATTCACACAAAATATAAAATGCTTTATTACCTGTTATTGATTATTTTTCTACAACTGTGGATTCATATGTAAACCGATCTAAATTCTTTGTTACACATGCGTTAAATACATCATCCAGGCTCTCCCGTCCGGAAAACATAGCAAATCCCTTGGAAACAGTTCCTCCACATGTTTTGTAATTATCAAAGTCATAGGAACAGTTGCCATCCTCCGTAATCAATATTCCATAATAACCCACTGCATAATAATACGAAAAATCCTCTTTTCCTGTCATATCTATCTTATATACAAAATAACAGTAATTTCTGTCCAACAAGGCATCTTTCGATTTTTTACACAAAAAATAGTTTCCAAGAAAATCTTTATTCTTAATATTATAAACTAAACTTTCTGCTCCGCTGCGTAGAAGCCGATCGTTATCCTTTGCTCTTTCTGCTTCTATCATATCATCTGTATGTTTCCTTAATTTCTCAATCACATCATTTGGTATTTCGGACAAACTTTCCACATACTGTGATAATCCACTGACTGTAAATTCTTTTTCAAGACTTGTTAAACGATATCCCTCTTTTGCAGCTTCATTCTCTGTATTTGATCCAGATATTGATACTATAATTTTATCTCCATTTTTAAGTTCACTTTGAGGATTTACTTGATAATAGAAATCCATAGGATATTCTGCTGTTCCTTTCTGAATAACAGTTGCCCTAGCATCCAAAGATGTCCCTTCATACATAATCTCTATATCTTCAAAGGGATCAATCTCCTGTAACTCTGGAAGATCTGCCACAATAAAAGTTTTTTCTCCACCTGAAACAAGTTCAAAATCATAATCTTCCAAAGCTACTTCATCAATAACCGTCTTAACAATAACGGTATCGCCATTTGACAAATTGGAACTTGGTTCAACCACATATGAAACAGCCATTTCGATATTTAAAGCATTTCCTAAACTACCAAAATCATCAACGCTTTCTATTCCGGCTGTCTCAAACGCTTGCGCTTCCCATGCATAGGCATTGAGCAGCTCTGCCTTCCCATAACCATTGTAACCTTCAAATGAAACCTGCAGGTTCTCAGTTACATCAATTTTCTTTTTACCACATCCAGTCAGTAAAGTCACCAATATAATAAATAACATTACTCCTAATCTTCTTCCTCTCATAACTCCTTCTCCTTTGCATTCTATTTTTATGCGACGTCGCATAAATTACTTTTTATCAAACGTTCCTTTCCTGTTCTTTAAATAAAGGGATTCCATAATACAGGGGTGGTACTTTCTCCAAATTTAGAGTGGCACATTTATCCTGTTCGTTCTTCCCATATGTACTACATCCATAGAAAAATGTTCCATCTTTGGAATTGCGCCTAATCATCATTAAATTGTTTTCCCCTCGCTTTTTGCAAGTCGGACAATACACTGCATAAGCTTCCCGATCCGGCACCTCTCTCTTAATACAAGCCCGAACCTTCTCACTGATTTCCTGATCCGTCATAGTCTCGGAACAATCTATTGTAATTAACTTCATTCCACAGCGCTTCATTACCTCCGCCTTAAATTTATCCCGCCCTATTACTTTCGGATTTTCTTTGTGATCCTTACCCTGTACCTCAACAAATAAAACCGGCTGCATGTATTCATTATAGATTCCGAAATCAAAATGCATTTTCGTTACCCTGTCTGTTAATTTCTGGTCATTCTCCCACTTTCCCCACCAGAATATCTCCCGGAAAGATATATGCGGTAAGATTAAATAATTCTTATCAATAAAATCTTTGAGTGTGGCGTAAACCTTTTCCTCCATGTTGTTGATTAGTCTTCCATCCCAGAAGGATTTTTTTTGAGAAAACAAATACACGCGTTCCATCAAATAATCAGCAGATTTTTCATCCTCTTGTTTTTCTTGTATTTCTGCATTCATTTTTCTTACTACATTATTTATCTCCGAAATCGTTGAATTATTGGCAGGACTTTGGTTATGGACCGGCGGAGCCGCCACCACTTCAATCTGGTTTTTCTCGAGATTATCGTGATTTTCTGTTTTGAAGGTTTCACTTTTACTAAACAGAAATCCTCTACTATGTGCTACTGAACACCTTATAAA
>VSNG01000010.1 GCA_009774175.1 Lachnospiraceae bacterium
ATATTAGTATTGGGATAAATGTTTCACGTGAAACATTTGGAAGAAAGTGGAGTGTTGACACAAGATAATGTTTCACGTGAAACAAATCAACCCAAGATATTGTAATCAAGACCGTGAAACATTCAAAATAATATGCAAAACTGGGTGTGAAACATTTATTTTAGCTGTTTGCGACAGGAGCTTTGACTGGATTTAATAGGTATATAAAAAAGAACAAATATATAAGGGGAAAAAATATAAAGGAGGGAATGTTGTATGAAGATTGGAATACTTGGAGCAGGAAGAATTGCCGTTACTCTGGCGGAGACAATGAACAAAATGCCGGAGGTAGAATGTTATGGTGTTGCTTCCAGAGATTTGGAAAAGGCGAAAGTGTTTGCCAAGGAGCATGGATTTCAACATGCTTTCGGTTCCTATGAAGGAATGCTTGCGGATGAGGAAGTGGAACTGATCTATATTGCAACGCCTCACTCCCATCACTACAGACATATGAAAATGTGCCTGGATGCGGGAAAGCATATTCTCTGTGAAAAGAGTTTTACGGTCAATGAAAAGCAGGCGGAAGAGATTTTCCGTATAGCGAAAGAAAAGAAGCTTTTAGTGACGGAAGCGATCTGGACAAGATATATGCCTTCACGAAAGATAATCAATGATCTGCTGGATGAAAAGGTAGTGGGAGATGTAAGAAAGATGACCGCAAATTTAAATTATCCCCTGCTTGATAAGGAACGTATTGTAAAGCCGGAGCTGGCTGGCGGCGCACTTTTGGATGTAGGGATTTATCCTTTAAACTTTGCCTATATGCATTTTGGTGATAAAGTGGATAGGATTGTCTCCGCGGCGCAAATGACAGAAGCCGGTGTGGACGGAGAAAATGGTATGATTCTTCTCTATGAGGATGGGAGGATGGCTGTTCTGAATTCCGGCATTCACGGAAAGTCTGACAGCGAAGGTGTATTTTATGGCACTTTCGGATGTATGGTGGTAGAAAATATAAATAACCCGGAATCCATAAAAATATATAATACCGACAGAATATTAATTCGTGAAATTGAAGTTCCTGAACAGATCAGCGGATATGAATATGAAATTACAGAGACGATTTCTTGTATTAAGGAAGGAAAGCTGGAATGTCCCTCCATGCCGCATGCAGAAACTTTGAAAATGATGCAGGTTATGGATAATCTGCGCGCTGACTGGAAAATGAAATATCCTGATGAGATAGAAGTACTGTAAAAGATTTGATTGATCTGTTAAAAATTTTATATGGATTATCACATGGATTAGTGATATAATCGTAAACGGACACTGAAAATTGATGAAAAATCACAAGAAGTTCTGCTCTCGTAAGGAAGTAGGAAGATAAAAGGGTAAGGTAAGTAAATGGGAAGAACAATCGCAATAGCAAATCAGAAGGGCGGCGTCGGTAAGACAACGACAGCTATTAATTTATCATCATCATTGGCAGCTAAAGGGAAAAAGGTTTTATTGATTGACGCAGATCCGCAGGGAAATGCGACCAGCGGTTTTGGCGTTGAAAAGAATGACCTTGAAAATACAGTTTATGAACTGTTGTTGAGTGAGTGCTCCATTAATGAATGTATATTGTCAGAAGTGATTCCCGGCGTTTCCATAGTACCGTCCAATGTAAATCTTGCGGCTACGGAAATTGAGTTGATTGGCGTGGATAAGAAAGAATTTATCCTGAAAAACGAAATTGACTGGGTAAAGGATAAATTTGACTTTATTATGATTGACTGTCCGCCTTCCCTGAATCTTTTGACCATCAATGCCATGACGACAGCGGACAGTGTTCTTGTTCCGATTCAGTGTGAGTTTTATGCGTTGGAAGGATTAAGCCAGCTGATACATACAGTCAATCTTGTGAAGGAAAGACTGAATCCCGATCTTGATATGGAAGGCGTGGTTTTCACCATGTATGATTCTCGGACGAATCTTTCCATGCAGGTGGTGGAAAATGTAAAAAATAATTTAAATCAAAATGTGTACAGTACGTTGATCCCCAGAAATATTAGACTGGCGGAAGCGCCAAGCTATGGAATGCCCATTAATATGTATGATCCGAAATCTGCGGGGGCGGAAGCGTATATGTTGCTGGCAGATGAAGTGATAGGCAGAAAGGTGGTATAGGGGATGGCAAAAGCGGCGAGAGGTTTGGGTAAGGGATTGGATTCCCTCATACCGGCAGCAGTACCGAAAGCGGAACCTGTTGAAACAGAGACAAAAAAAGAAGAAAATGCGCAGGGAACTTATGTCAAGATTACAAAGGTAGAACCCAACAGGGAACAGCCCAGAAAAAATTTTGATGAAGATGCGCTGCAGGAGCTTGCCGATTCCATTAAGCAGTATGGTATTGTGGAGCCTCTGATTGTTCAGGACAGAAACACGTATTATGAAATTATAGCGGGAGAGCGCCGCTGGCGGGCAGCTAAGCTGGCGGGTCTGAAAGAGGTGCCGGTTATCGTCCGTAATTATACGGAACAGGAGATCGTGGAAATTTCTCTGATTGAAAATATTCAGAGAGAAGACCTGAATCCTATTGAAGAGGCGCAGGCCTACAGGAGACTGCTTACCGAGTTTAATCTCAAGCAGGACGAGGTGGCGGAAAGAGTATCCAAGAGCAGAACGGCTGTTACCAATTCCATGCGTCTTTTAAAGCTGTGCGACGAAGTCCAGCAGATGATTATTGACGATATGATTACAACCGGACACGCAAGGGCATTGATTTCTATTGAGGATGCGGAACAGCAGTATACGATTGCACAAAAGGTATTTGACGAAAAACTGAGCGTTCGGGATGTGGAGAAGCTTGTCAAAAACCTGAATAAGCCGGAAAAGCCAAAAAAGGAACCTGTAGAAGATAAGGCGTTGGAAGCCGTTTATCAGGATCTGGAGGAAAAGCTGAAACAGTCGCTGGGTACGAAGGTTGCCATTGCTTCCAGGGGAGACGGTTCCGGTAAACTGGAGATCGAATTTTATACGCATGATGATCTGGAAAAGATTACAGACTTGTTGACAGGCAGATAATTTTAGCCGACATACAGAAAGGCCAAGGATAAATGAATTATAATCTACTCAACGATATGGGACTTGGAAATTTGGATTTGACGTATTTGTTTATTGGTACGTTTGCTGCGATCATTGTTTTACTTATTATAGTAATTGTTCTTTCTGTTAATTTGAGCAGATTGTCTAAAAGATATAAAAAATTCATGGGCGGCAAGAATGCCAAGAGTCTGGAAAAGGATATTATGGGGCTTTATGAGGATAACAGGCTGATTAAGGCGTCCATGGAAAAAAACAGAAAAGATATTGAGAATCTTTACAGGAAGATAGAGGGAACCTTCCAGAAGATTGGCATTGTGAAATATGACGCTTTTGCCCAGATGGGAGGACAGCTCAGTTTCTGTCTGGCGCTCCTTGATGAAAATGACAACGGATTTATTTTAAATTCGGTTCACAGCGCAGAAGGCTGCTATTCCTATACGAAAGAAATCAGAAACGGATTATGTGATATTTCCCTGGGAGATGAAGAGAAGAAAGCTCTCGATATTGCTATGGATTTGTAACCGGGTAAATCTGAAAAGGGGAATTACAAAATGAGACTATGTAAAGTAGAAGACTTAAAGGGAACAGAGATTTTGGCAAAAGATGCCATGACGCTGGAATATAAAATTTTACTGTCAGCAGGCACACCTCTTAAACCGGAATATATTGAAAAACTTAAGGAATTAAATGTTCGTGACGTCTATATAAAGGAAGAAGCGCCGGATACGAAGGAAGTTGTTATTTTGAAGGAGGAAGTGGAAGAAAGCTTCCGGTCTAAAGTAAAAAATATTCTGGAGAAACACACTTACAGCCATAATGAAAATTTAATGGAATTGTGTCAGACGGCAGATTATATTATTACCAATATTCTGGAGGAGGAAGAAGTCGTAGAAAAAATCTACGATATCAAGGAAAGAAGCTCGGATATCTATGAGCATTCCATTAATCTGTGTAGTCTGGCGACGATTGTTGCGCTTAAGATGGGGTTATCACAGCAGACGGTGCACGATATAGGAGTAAGCTGTCTGCTTCATGAACTTGGGCTGCGTTATCTGTCGATTCCCTATGAGAACCGGAATCTGGATGAATTGACGGAGCTGGAATGTGCGGAATATAAAAAACATCCAATTTATGGATATTCTACGCTTCGTGACGAAAATTGGATATCCGAAGCGAGCAAAAATATGATATTATATCACCATGAACGGCTGGATGGTTCCGGTTATCCGCTGAAGACAACGGATATTTCACAGGAATGCCGCATAATTGAGATTTGCGACGCCTTTGATGAAATGATCTGTGGTATCGGCTGTGAGCGGACGAAGGTTTATGAAGCTGTTAAGTATCTGAGGGATAACAGGGATATAAAATTTGAGGGAAAAATTGTCGATATTCTTTTAGAATTTACAGCGGTTTATCCTGCCGGCACTGTTTTTAAGACAAGTGAGGGAGAAACCGGAATTGTGCTTTACCAGAACAAGCAGTATCCCGACCGGCCGGTTATCCGTATTACGAAAGACAGAAACGGAATGGCCGTGGATGTTGTAAAGGATCTGGCGGAATATAATGATTTATATATTGACGAGGTCATCATTTAATACAGAGACATTCTTTGTTTGAAAATAACAGTTAAAATAGAAAGGACAGCGAAAGCATCATGATTGACATTAAATTTTTAAGGGAAAATCCTGAAACAGTAAAGGAAAACATCAGAAAAAAATTCCAGGAACAGAAGCTTCCTCTGGTGGATGAGGTGATTGCGCTGGATGCGGAAGTAAGGGCAGCACAGCAGGAAGCCGACGATATCCGTGCCAGAAGAAATAAGATATCCAAGGAAATCGGCGCACTGATGGGACAGGGAAAGAAAGAGGAGGCTGAGGCAAAGAAAGCCGAAGTGGCAGCAGGCGCGGCAAGACTTTCCGAGCTGGAGGCAAAGGAAAATGATCTGCGTGAAAAGATCAAAAAGGATATGATGACGATTCCCAATATTATTGATCCTTCCGTACCCATTGGCAAAGATGATACTGAGAATGTTGAAATACAAAAATACGGCGATCCGATTGTACCTGATTTTGAGATTCCGTATCATACGGAAATTATGGAGCGATTCCACGGCATTGATATGGATGCGGCAGGCCGTGTAGCCGGCAACGGGTTCTACTATCTGATGGGGGATATTGCCAGACTTCATTCCGCAGTGATTTCCTATGCGAGAGATTTTATGATTAATCGGGGTTTTACTTACTGCGTACCGCCTTTTATGATCAGAAGCGCTGTGGTTGACGGCGTTATGAGCTTTGCGGAAATGGATGCGATGATGTATAAAATAGAAGGAGAAGATCTCTATCTGATCGGTACTTCGGAGCATTCCATGATCGGTAAGTTTATTGATACCATTATCCCGGAGGAGCAGCTTCCTCATACGCTTACGAGCTATTCGCCCTGTTTCCGTAAGGAAAAAGGCGCGCATGGGATTGAGGAAAGAGGCGTATACCGCATTCACCAGTTTGAAAAGCAGGAGATGATCGTGGTATGTAAGCCGGAAGAGTCTCCGATGTGGTTTGATAAGTTATGGCAGAATACAGTGGATCTTTTCCGATCCATGGATATTCCGGTGAGAACCATAGAGTGCTGTTCCGGCGATCTGGCGGATCTGAAAGTAAAGTCTTATGATGTGGAGGCATGGTCTCCCAGACAGAAGAAGTATTTTGAGGTGGGAAGCTGCTCCAATCTGGGAGACGCTCAGGCGAGAAGACTTCGCATCCGCGTAAACGGAGCGGAGGGCAAATACTTTGCCCATACCTTAAACAATACGGTTGTTGCACCGCCCAGAATGCTGATCGCTTTTCTGGAAAATAATTTACAGGCGGATGGTTCTGTCCGCATTCCGGAAGTGCTTCGTCCCTATATGGGCGGCATGACGGAGATTCGATAAAATTTGAAAAGATAACGGGATAAGGAGGTGAGATCTTTGCACAAATTTATGCGGGCCATTGGGTTTAGCAAATTGTCTGACAGACGGGAAGAACAGCGTTTGATTACAGATGTTATTATGAATGCGACGCACCGTTCCTATACTGCTAACGGTGAGAATGCCATACTCGCGGAATTTTGCGAGGATTTCGCGCAGGATATCGGAATTGCGGTCTGCGGAGAGTTCGATAAGGAAGAAAAATTTACTTACGACTATTTTTATCCTTATCTGCGGGGCACAGGTATCAGCTCCTGTGAAGATGTGTCCGTAGAGCGCCACGCGGATAAAGAATCTTATGCAGGGGTGTGCGACGATATCAAGGTGGGAGTCAGTTTGATTTTTTACTTGCAGAATATTGTTCCCTATGTGAAAGCGCAGACGACGGATATGCTTCCGGTGAAAGGCACAACTTTGACATTGTCAGGATTGTCAATTAGTGGTAATATATTATTATCGGTCGGAAAAGATGAGAATGAGATACGGAGAATACAAAAGGATTCTATGAGCCGTAACCAGTTAATTGCGGCGGCCCGCAAGGGTGATGAAGACGCAATAGAGAGTCTTACACTGGAGGATATGGATATTTATTCTACGATCTCCAAAAAAATTCTCACGGAAGATGTATTCAGTCTTGTAGATACCTATTTCATGCCTTATGGTGTGGAATGCGATCAGTATTCGGTACTGGGAGAAATTACAGAGATTTCTTTACGGAAGAACAGGATTACCCATGAAGAGATCTATGTGCTGCGTCTTTCCTGTAATGATCTGGAATTTGACGTTTGTATTAATAAAAATGATTTATATGGAGAACCGCAGATAGGCCGCCGGTTTAAGGGTGTGATCTGGATGCAGGGATATATCAATTATCCCGGGTGAGTTTTCTTATAAATACTTGTCCGTGCCGATAGCCGGACAGGATATTTGTTCCCTTAGTTAAATGGATATAACAGGAGCCTCCTAAGCCCCAGTTGTGAGTTCGATTCTCGCAGGGAACGCTGAAAAAGCTGTAAATTCATTATGGATTTACGGCCTTTTTGTTCAAATAAGAAAGGAAACCATTGACATGTTGGAATTGATTATTGTTATTTGGCCGGCAATACTGGCGCTTTTTGTATATCGGCGCACGTATCGGGAGTTTGACTGGAAAAAAGCGTCAGTCTATGGTTTGGGTTATACGGCTGTAGTTAATTTTTGTATCCTTGCCGGATTAAAGCTGATTGGTATGCAGAAGTTTAATCTTTTTGAGATGAGCGCGAGGTTTAAAATCAAATGGATACTTTTAGAGCTTGTGTTATCTGCATTGCTTACATGGATTATCAGAAATATCCGTATCACAGATCGGACTGTATTAAAACAAATTCTGCAAAGCCTTTTTCCCCCTACACTCTTTTTTGTTGTCACCTATGCAGTTTTTACCCCCAGTTCCCTGTTTCTTGGAAATATAAAAGAGTTTTCGCTTCATTACAGTAAGATTGTACCTGTCTTACTTGTCATGACGCTGTTCCTTTTTGCCGGCATATATTTTATTGCAATCTGGCTGGTACGGGAGAAAGCATTGCCCTTTTATATCGCTCTTATTTTTGGCATTACCGCGGGCGCATATATACAAAGTAATTTTTTAAACGCCAAGCTGCCGATTCTGGATGGGGCGCTGGTCAGATGGGAGGAGTATCGCACGGAAAATGTGATAAGCGCTCTTATTTGGATTCTCTGTTTGGTTGTTGCTTTTGCCGCCGCTTTTTTCGGAAAAAAGAAATTTATAAAGGGAATCAAATATATATCTTATTTTTTCAGCGCTGTACAGCTGGCGTCTCTGATTGCCCTGATTATTATGAACCCGTTGGATCATGATGCGTCTTATGGATTTTCCAAAGACGGGGAATTTACAGTCGGCTCACAGGAGAATATTATTATTTTTATTATAGATACGTTACAGGAAGATGTGCTGGAAGAGTATCTTGCGTCGGAGGCTTATGAGCAGGATGGTACGCTGGAGGATTTTACCGTCTTTGATAACGCGGTATCCGGAGGCGCGCCTACAGCCGTAGCCCTATCCCTTTTTATGACAGGAAGCGAATATGATCCCGCCTTGCCTTTTCATGAATATGAGAAGGAGGCATGGGAGGAAACGAATTTGTATGATGAGCTGCACGAAAACGGATACGATGTTCGTCTCTACTCTACTCCAGTCAATATTTCTGGTTTTTCGGAGGGTGTTTTTGATAATTATGCTTCCATCGGAGACAGCTGGATTGATGACTATGCCGGATTTGGCAGTTCTCTCTACCAGCTGGTAAATTATTTGTTGATGCCTCAGTTTTTGAAACAGTCCTTCTGGCTGTCTACAGAAACGCTTCTGTATCATATTGATAACATTGATTATAAATTGGACGAGGTTTATTTTCATAACGATTTTGCAGCCGCCGGGGAAAAGCTGCGTACTGACTATGAAAAAGCATTTCGCATGTATCATTTTAACGGACTTCATCCGCCCTACAGTATGACGGAAGATTTTGAGAGAGTATGGTCTTTTGGCGTTGCGGAGCAGACTGTCCTTCGGGGTGATATGAGAATTATCTATTCTTATATCAAGGAAATGAAGCGGCTTGGCGTATACGATAACAGCACCATTATCATTGCCGGTGATCACGGGCGGCATTCTCACGACAATCCGGAAACCAATCCTGCGGTTTTGATCAAGCTGCCGATGGAAAAGCATGAGCTGGCATTTAAATCTGCGCCCATCCATTTCAGAAATATCGGCGCTACTCTGGCAAGTACTTTTCTGGATGATTATTCCGCTTACGGCCCGTCCGTATATGATATTACGGATGAAAGTGATGTGGAGAGAAGACATACCATCGACAAATCCATTATGCTGCGCAATAACCTGAAAGGTTATGACGAAACCTTGGAGTATTGCAGAATTATTGTTAATGGCCATGCCGGCGATTGGGATTACCAGCTTTGGAATCCTTATGAGATAAACCGTATTGATTATCACACAGGGGAAGTCATTGATTTTACTTCCGATAATGCATATGCGGATCAGATCAGCTATCGTCTTTATAAGGAAAACGGCGGGGCGACGGCCAGCAATGAGCTCAGTATATGTTTCCATCTGGAAGAGCAGATAAACACGGATCCGGAATTACATTTTATATATTCCGGCCTCTATAACGATACGCAGAAGATACGTGTATACGCCGGTGACAGGAAGGTGGAAAATGTGGTCTGCACCCATGATGATATTGGAAAGGAAATGACAGTTACCATACCGGGAGACTGTGTGGAGAACGACCTTCTTGTGATACGCATGGTATTTCCAAACGCAGTTACGCCAAACCAATTGGACAGAAACAATCCCGATACGCGCGTGCTGTCCGTAACCTTTGATTCCATGTGGCTGAAATAAAATAATCCCATATCTTCCTTTTTTGTATAAAGTAAAACGCAGGTGGAAGAATGATAGTGACAGAAAGGAAGAGAACCTATGGGATTGGTTAAAAAAGAGTTTCTTAATTATATGAAAAAGTTTGACGACTGTCCTTTTGAAATGGAAATAGAGGGCGAAAGAAATCTGATCGGAACAGGCGATCCCGCCTTTTCGGTCATTTTTCATAAAACACCGTCGATGGCCGATCTGACGGCCAGCACTTCCGTAGCGCTGGGAGAGGCGTATATGGATGGAAGTATTGAAATAAAGGGAGATTTGTATGAAACGCTTCTACTATTTTTAAGACAGCTTGAGAGGTTTTCCATGGATCATAAAAAAATGAGAAAAATACTTGATACTTCAAAGTCTAAAAAGAATCAGAAGAAAGAGGTTTCTTCTCACTATGATCTGGGAAATGATTTTTACAGGCTGTGGCTTGACTCTACTATGAGCTATTCCTGCGGTTATTTTCATAATTCCGAAGATACGCTTTATCAGGCCCAGCAAAATAAAGTCGATTATATCCTGAAAAAGCTGTGTCTTAAAAAGGATATGAATTTGCTGGATATCGGCTGCGGGTGGGGATTTCTGTTGATTGAGGCCGCGAAAAAATACGGCATACGGGGAACAGGGATTACGCTGAGCAGTGAGCAGTATTCAGAATTTCAGGAGAGAATCAGAAAAGAAAATCTGGAAGACAGGCTGGAAGTAAGGCTGATGGACTATCGGGATCTGCCGGATTATGGTCGTGCATTTGACAGAGTGGTAAGTGTGGGAATGATAGAGCATGTGGGAAGGGGCAATTACGAAGAGTTCATACAGTGTGTTAAGTCGATAATGAAACCGGGCGGCCTGTTCCTGCTCCATTATATCAGCGCGTTAAAAGAGTATCCGGGGGATGCGTGGATTAAGAAGTATATTTTTCCGGGCGGCGTAATACCCAGCCTGCGGGAAATTTTGCATATCGCGGGGGAGGAGCAATTTTATACGATAGACGTGGAAAGCCTGCGCCGCCACTACAATAAAACATTACTGTGCTGGTATCGAAATTTTCTGGATCATCGAAAAGAGACCACAGCCATGTTTGACGAGCGGTTTGCCAGGATGTGGGAGCTGTACCTGTGCGCCTGCGCCGCCGCTTTTATGAACGGGATCGTGGATCTGCACCAGATCCTCTTTACCAATGGGATAAATAATGAACTGCCCATGACGAGGTGGTATTGATCAGCTAAAAATCAAAATCATCAAAATCCGTGCGTATGGAGGAACGACGGCGTTGTTTGCGCTTCACCCGGTTATTTCTGCGCTTGGCGGTTCTGCCATTGGCAATCAGGGCATGAATCATAAATATGGCGATAACTACGGCAGCGAGAATCAGAATACCCAGCAGAACTTTTTTAATATTAATAAATATGGTGTCCTGCGATTGTTCCTGCTTCGCTTCCGGCTCAACCTTTTCCACGCTTACGTCTGAGGAGGTCATGTTTGAGTCAAATTCATAAGTGGAGGCATTGTCGGTAGCCAGATTTAAATAGGCGTTTCCCACATACATGCCATGATAGGAATATTCTATTCCGGCAACGCGGTTT
This sequence comes from Lachnospiraceae bacterium, assembly GCA_009774175.1. Lineage (GTDB taxonomy): Bacteria > Bacillota > Clostridia > Lachnospirales > Lachnospiraceae > UBA3282. Next base: position 11,072 of record VSNG01000010.1, read on the forward strand.
TCGTCTGACAGGCTGTAATCAATTTCCGAATCCAGATCCTGGAAGGTAACAGTATTAGGGATGATCACATAACTGTCTGTATCTATGGAGAAAATGGGCTTGGAGCTTCCGAAAACGTCGTCCCCGATCTGCAAAAAGCCGGTGGATTCAATAGTATATTTTTTTTCGTTTTCAGAAATATTCAATACCTGAAAATTCTGAAAGCCATAGTCAAACAGTTCTGCGGTGTCCGTAAACTGATCGGGAGATTCCTCCTTAAGTACAACGCAGACAAGCCGCATGCCGTTTTGTTCTGCGCATGTGACAAGCGTCTGCCGGGAGTTGTCCGTGTATCCTGTTTTGCCGCCAAGAATACCGTCGTAGGGAATTTCGCCGTTAATAAGCTGGTGCTTATTTTTTTTATAAAAGTCGTCAGGCTGAGTAGGTGTAGGTTCAAAGTGGTGACGGTCTGTATTGCTGATTTTACAGAGCATTTCATTTCGAAAAAAATAGCTGGAAATCAGCGCCAGATCGTAGGCGCTTGTATAATGCTCGGGATCATGAAGACCGTTTGTATTCATAAAATGGGTATCTGTGCATCCCATTTCCTCGGCGCGTTTATTCATCAGCGCCACAAAATCGTCAATGGAGCCGGAGACATATTCGCCGGCAGCATTGGCCGCCTCGTTGGCGGAAGCTACCATGATTCCATAGAGACATTCCTCCAGCGTAATGGATTCGCCCTCATCCATACCCATATTGGAGCCATCTGCCGGCACGCTGAAAACGGCCTCGTGACTAAATTCTACCATGTCGTCCAGACTACCGTTCTCCATGGCAAGGAGTGCGGTCATAATTTTTGTGGTACTTGCGGGATAAAGTCGTTCGTGAATATTTTTGGAGTAAAGGATCACGCCCGTATTGGCGTCCATAAGGATGGCGGCCTGCGCGCCAATCTGGGGGCCTGCGGGCCAGTTGTCGATTTCGTTGGACTGTATGGGCAGCGCCTTGCGGGCTTCAACCTCTTCCTGCAATTCTTCCAGACTGGCTGCTTTTGCAGTCAGAGTATTGTTACAGAAACAGCAAAAAACCAGAAAAAAAGTAAGAAGCAGACTGATAATCCGTCTGGAGTTAAGTAGATTTTTTTTATCAGATAAAGACATATTGTAAAACCTTTCCATAATTACAAGTGTATGTAAAAGTCAGCTATCTTATGAGTTAGTCCATAGATATCATACACTATTTAAGAGAAAAACTGTAGTCTATTCACAAAAAATACAAATTAAGATATAATAGACACAAGCTCGGCAGCTTGTGCACCGGGACATTTATCTGAAAGGACGCATAGACAGAAGGAACAAAAAACAGATGAGACTACGAAACGTTACCGGATCAAGAGAAGCGATTGCAAAAAGTGATTATGTGATACATAATCCGCAGGAATGTCAGGGAAAATGGCATGAGATTTTCGGGAATGATAATCCTGTGCGTATAGAGATTGGCATGGGAAAGGGGCGTTTTATTACAGAACTGGCGAGGCAGAATCCAGACGTCAATTATGTGGGGATTGAAAAGTTTTCCAGTGTGCTGATCCGCGGGGTACAAAAGCAGGAGGAGGATCCGCTGCTGAATCTTTATTTTATACGAATGGATGCGGAGGAGATTACGTCGGTTTTCGGGACGGACGAGGTGGATCGCATTTATCTGAATTTTTCTGACCCATGGCCGAAGGACAGGCATGCCAAAAGACGGCTTCCATCCCGTGAATTTTTGCGACGGTATGGTGAAATACTAATACCGGAGGGTGTGGTTGAATTTAAAACGGACAACAGCGATTTATTTCAGTTTGCGTTAGAGGAGCTGGAGCCGGCGGGCTGGAAAATTCTGCAAATGACGAAGGATTTACACAATGACATGCAGATGATGCAGGGTAACGTTATGACGGAGTATGAAGAACGATTTTCCTCAAAGGGAAATCCGATTTATAAATACATTGTTACAAGATGAAATGAAACAGGGAGTTTGCGGATAATCCGCGTCAAAAAGAGAAAGAGAGGATATGCAGATGGAGTACAAATTTACGGCTGATAATTTTGAAAGCGAGGTTTTGAAATCAGAAGTTCCCGTGCTGGTGGATTTTTATGCGGACTGGTGCGGCCCCTGTAAGATGATGGCGCCGGTGATCGCACAGCTTGCCGAAAAGTATGAAGGTAAAGTGAAAGTGGGGAAATGCAATATAGACGAGGAAGACGGACTTGCCAGAGTACACCGGGTGATGAATATCCCCAATATGAAAGTCTTTGTAAAAGGGGAGGTTGTTGGAAATATTGTAGGCGCCGTTTCTCAGGATGTGCTGGAGGCGGAATTAAAGAAAGTGCTGTAGCGTAACAGAAAAGATCAGGCAGATTTTCCTATAGGGGAACTGCTTTATATGCGCAGGACGGCATTTTTATCATCATGGCGGTCTGTTGGTGGGCGGCCGGGCGGAGGAAAAGCCGCTGGAGCTTTTGACTTCGGAGTAAGAAGCGGCGTATTTTGTGATTTATATTATACAGAGAAAAAGCCGGACATTACTGTCCGGCTTTCTTTGTATCTTTGCTGTAAAGGTATTTCAGTATAATCGGCGTTGCGATGGAGGAAAACAGGATCAGCAGGATTACCGCCATAAAATAGTCGGCAGTCAGAAGGCCTGCGGCCAGTCCCTTCTGCGCAACGATCAAAGCCACTTCTCCACGGGTCATCATACCCACACCGATTTTTAAAGAATCAGATAAGGTGTAACGGCAGATTTTGGAGGCCAGACCGCAGCCTATAATCTTGGCCAGAAGCGCCACGATCACGAAACAGATACAGAAGGCAAACAGGGTGGAGTCCATGGCGTCGAAATTGGTTTTCAGTCCGATACTGGCAAAAAACAACGGCCCGAAAAGCATGTAGGAGCTTACGTCAACCTTTTGTTCTATGTAGGTATTGTCGCTCAGGTTACACAAAACGATGCCTGCAATATACGCGCCCGTAATATCCGCGATGCCAAAATATTTTTCCGCCACATAAGACAGGGCGAAGCAAAAGGCAAGGGCTACAATAGGAATCCGTCTTGTATGCGGATAACGGTGGTCCAGAGCCAGAAAAATCTTGAACAGTATCATACCGCCCACGATAGCGATAAAGAAGAATATAATTGTTTTTACAATGACCATGCCCGGATGGGAATCCGGCGATTTAAATCCAATGACAAAGGTAAGCACGATAATGCCGATGACGTCGTCGATGATGGCGGCGCTGACGATGGTTGTGCCTACTTTTGTTTTAATCTTACCCAGTTCCTGTAAAGCGGCGACAGTGATACTGACGCTGGTGGCCGTCATGATAGTGCCGATAAAGACAGCTTTGAAAAATTCTTCGCTGCCCCAGGGAGCAAAACCGTAAAATCCCATATACAAAACCGCGCCTAAAGCCAGAGGGACGAACACGCCTGTGCAGGCGATCAGGAGGGCAATGGGGCCGGTTTTGACCAGCTCTTTTAAGTCGGTTTCCAGTCCTACCTCAAACATTAAAAGTACAACGCCGATTTCCGCCATCTGCGTGATAAAATCCGACTGGCTGACCCATCCCAGCACGCATGGGCCGACCAGAAGTCCCGCAACGATTTGGCCCACTACCTGGGGCGCTTTGCACTTTCTCGCCATTATGCCGAAAAATTTTGCCGTAAAAATGATGATTGCCAGATCTTTTAATACTTCATAAGCTTCCATGACTATCTCCTGAATTTTTAAATTTGTTGTTAATTGCTTTCTTCAACGTTTTCCTGTATTATCAGGAATTTGCTACATAAGAATACACCTTTTATGGGGAAAAAACAAGTTAAATTGTATTTAAACAGAAAGTGCTATAAAAAAATGTAAAAGAGGGCGGCTATTTATGAAAATAGACAAGGTCAGCGGTTGGAAATTTGGGAGAACGGGGAATTGTTGGACGTATATTACACGTTGTCTTATATCGACAGGATGTGGGGTATTATGCGAAAAGAAGCGTTTACTGAACGGATCGAGTTCTAAAGTGCAGCGGCATATACATATTACGAAAGGGGCATCATTACTTATAGCGATATAGGGATGGTGCCTGTTATTATAATGTCAAAATGACGGCATATTTATTGTTGGCGGCATTGTGACGGCACCTGTAATATTTGTGCAGAAAGGCATAGTGGGAGAGTATGACACGGGACGAGTTATTGGATATTCTGGTGAAGGAAAGAACACAAGGCATTTTGGAAGAATTATTGAGGAACAGTGAATCATATCAGGCTGCTATGAGCGAACACGATAAAGCCTGTGAGGAATTAGAAGCGGCAGGATTAAATGGAAAACAAAAAGAAGCCGTCGATAATGCGCTGTCTACAGTCAATCATTGTATGGCGGTATATGGAGCAGCCGGATATCGGCTGGGACTGGATGATGGGATAGAACTTGTTTGGGAGATATTAAAGTCCCGTTTATAAGAAAGAGAAGTGTTTTCATTGCCTTTTGGAGGATTCAGATCAGACCCGTCTCAGATTTACGCAACAAATTTCCGGATATTGAAAAAATTGTAAATGCTGGGGAACTTGTGTATCTAAATAAAGGGACATTTAATGTCAGGATTAGCCTGGAACTTCATCGGAATATTGCTGTTTATGCGATAGAACACGGAAAAAGTTTAAACGCTGCTGTTGAAGAGGCGATAGGGAACATGGTTCGAACATAGATAGAAAACAAATAATGCCAGGCAAAAAGAAAACACCAGATTTTCAACAAACCTGATGTTTTCACCTAAACTTTCAGTCGAAGCGACAGGATTTGAACCTGCGACCTCTGCGTCCCGAACGCAGCGCTCTACCAAACTGAGCCACGCTTCGATTTAGAACAATTATGATCATACACATTTTTGGCAGGATTGTCAACGTTTCTTCTCATGATCTTTAAAACTTTTATTGAAAAGATGTCAGCAGGCTCATAAAATAGAGGTAAGAACTGATTTAAGATTGAAATAAAACAGCGTAGACGAAGAGGTATTTATTTTGAGAAGAAAAGACAGGGAAGTTACAGATTTCGAGAAGATTATCAGAATAATTGACGAGTGCCAAATTGTTCGATTGGGATTGGCTGACGGAGATTATCCTTATATTGTACCAGTCAACTTTGCATACAAAGTTACAGATGATCAAATAACCTTATATATTCATGGTGCAATGGCAGGACGAAAATATGAAATGCTTTGTAAAAATCCGGTTTGCTCGTTTGAAATGGATATTCCGCTTGAGATGGATTGTATTCCGGAAAAAGGCGATGTAACCATGCGCTATAAATCCATAATGGGGAAAGCAAAAGTGACGTTTCCTGAGGGTGCGGAAAAACAGGCGGCCCTTGATGATATTATTATGGCGCGGTATGAGGAAACGAGGAACTTTAAATATAATAGTAACTGCATAAATAATACGATGATTGCAAAATTAACCGTAACAGAAATTACGGCTAAGGTCAATCCAATTCGTCATATTTCAAAATAACGGGGGCTGTTTAAGCCCCCGCGCCTACCATATAAGCCATGAAATTGTAGCTGTCCTGCGAATCTGTCAGGAAAAAATCAAGCCGGACTTCTCCAGGATTAATCATATGAAGCATTTGCAGAACTTCGTTGTTCTGTTTCAGGTCACAGAACGTCTCGTCAGGCAGTTTTAAGAATACGGCGCCCCGGCTGTTCTCCACCATCTGGATAAACTTATCTGCGTTTTTAATTCTTCGAATGTTAACCTTATACATAATCTCCTCTCCCTTCCTGATTTTTATATGGTTTGATTGACGGTTATATTTGTTCTTTTCTTTTGTCTTACCTTGTGATATGATTATATCACCATTAATAATAAATATAATAGAAATAAATCGGCAATATATATGATTATATTTCCAGAAATGAAATTTTAACTCGGACAGAGATTATAAAAAGGTATAGGCGGAAGGGGGACGTTAAAAATGATACTGCCGTGCAGTGTACAGACAAACATACAGGGAGAGGAGCTGCGGGAGCATGGAACACGTCTTTTTCCGGTAGCGTGTTATCTGGACCGCTTTCCTCAGGATGAAATTCCCTGGCATTGGCACAATGAGCTGGAGCTTGGAATTATTACAGACGGTTCGGCTACAGTGGAAATAGGCTCCGCCAAATATGAAATTCATGCCGGTGAGGGATTTTTTATTAACAGTAATGTTTTGCATGCTGCTTTTGTACATGACAGAGAAGTATGTGAAATTCACTCGATAGTGTTTCATCCATGGGCTGTCAGCGGGGGCACGGACAACATAATCTGGCAGAAGTATATGAAACCGCTTGTGGAGAATGAGGCCGGTTTCGGTTTTTCTTTTACACCTGACATAGCGTGGCACAGGCAGATATTGGAAGGGATTGCCACAGTCTGGCGGCTGACGGAGAAGGAGGATTACGGCTTTGAAATCTGTATCCGTAACGCGCTTTCCACAATGATAATGCTGCTTTCACAGCATCAGCCCAGCGAAAATAAGAAATCCTTTGGAAAAGAACAGCGTGATAACGTCAGAATTAAGGAGATGTTGACCTTTATTCAGGCAAATTACGACAGACAGCTTACAATAGAGGAGATTGCGGCTGCCTGCGCGATCAGCACCAGCGAATGTATCCGCTGTTTCCGCTCTACAATCGGCACAACGCCCATTGCCTATCTGAAATCCTACCGGCTGCAGCAGGCGGCTTTGAAATTACAGCTTTCTACGGATAAAATTTCTGCAATTGCGGAAAGCTGTGGTTTTCAGGAGATGAGTTATTTTGCCAAATCATTCAGAGAGATGTACGGATGTACGCCTTCGGAGTACAGGGCCGGAAAATAATCTGTAAAAAGGGAATTGTATCCGACAGGGATTGCCGTTATACTTATTCTAATATGTCATTTATGCGCGTGAACCACTCAGAAAGGAAAGAAAAGCAATGTTAAAGAAAGAGGAAAAAAACAACGAAAAGAAGCGGGAGAAAGAGATAGGGAAGCTTATTAAGAAACTGACTCTCGACGAAAAGATTGCCATGATTCACGGCGCGTCCCTTTTTCGGTCCGGTGCGGTGGAACGGCTGGGCATTCCGGCAATAGAAACCTCGGACGGACCTATGGGCGTGCGTGCGGAATTTATGGACGACAGATGGATTCCTTCGGGAAACGAGGACGATATGGTATCCTATCTGCCAAGCAACAGCGCCCTTGCTTCTACATGGAATACGGAGCTTGCTCACGATATGGGATGTATACTGGGGGCGGAAACCAGAGGACGGGGTAAGGATGTGATTCTGGCGCCCGGCATTAATATAAAAAGAGATCCCCTGTGCGGCAGAAATTTTGAGTATATGACCGAAGACCCGCGGCTTGCAGCTTCGCTTGTCGTGCCTTTTGTAAAAGGCGTACAGGAAAACGATGTGGCCGCCTGCGTAAAACATTTTGCGGCAAACGTGCAGGAGACGGACCGCTTGATGGTGAATGAAGAGATTGACGAACGGACATTGTATGAAATTTATCTGCCGGCTTTCAGGGCGGCGGTGCAGGAGGGCAAGGCTTATTCGATTATGGGCGCCTACAATAAAATAAACGGTTTTCACTGCTGTGAGAATAAGAGACTGTTAGATGAGGTTCTTCGGAAAGAGTGGGGATTTGACGGTGCAGTGATCAGCGACTGGGGCGGCGTACATAAGACAAGGGAAGCGGCGGAATGCTCTATGGATCTGGAAATGTCCGTCTATTCTGACTTTGATGAATATAAGCTGGCGAATCCATTAAAAGAATTGATTCAAAAGGGAGAAATTTCTGAGCAGCTTGTGGATGCAAAGGTAAGAAATCTTCTGCGGCTCATGTACCGTTTGAAAATGATCGGGTCGAAGAAGGATTCAAGAAAGGCGGGCGCTTATAATGTGCCGGCCCACAGGGAGATGATTCTGAAAACAGCGCAGCAGTCCATGATTCTTTTAAAAAATGAAAAGAGTCTTCTGCCTTTGGATGCTAAAAAGATCAAAAAACTGGTGGTGATCGGGGCAAACGCGGCAAAGCTTCACTCTAACGGCGGCGGCAGCGCGGAGATTAAGGCTTTGTATGAAATTTGTCCGCTGGCAGGGCTTAAAATGTATTTGGGCGGTAATACGGAAGTAAAATATGTGAAGGGGTATCATGTGCCCGAGGAGACTACAGCGGAAGAAAACTGGCAGGCAACCAGTCTGGATGAGGCACAGGGTTTGGAGATCGGACAGGCTGTTCGAACAGACGAAGCGGGAAATTACGAGAGGAATCGGAAGGGGGAAGAAGAGCGCCTTGCTAAAATAGAGAGAGAAAAAGCGGAAATTCATCAGAAGAATGAAAAGCTTTTTGCACAGGCCATTGAGGCGGCAAAGGAGGCGGATGCTGTTATTTTTGTGGGCGGCATGAATCATATGATTGAATGTGAAGGCTATGACCGTTCCGATATGGAGCTTCCTTATGAGCAGGACATTTTAATTGAAGAGCTACTGAAGGTGAGAAAAGATATCGTCCTCACTTTTGTGGGCGGCTCTCCCGTGGAAATGCCCTGGCGGGATCAGGCGCAGGCGATTCTGTGGAGTTATTATGCAGGGATGGAGACAGGAAATGCTTTCGCGAAGATTATTTTTGGCGAGGTGAATCCTTCCGGCAGACTGCCTGAAACGTTCCCGGCAAAATATGAGGACTGTGTGACGGCGAAAAACGGGCAGTTTGGCGTATGGGGCAAGATTACGTTGGAGGAAGGACTGTACTACGGTTATCGGTATTATGACAGACAGCGGATTACGCCGGCATTCTGTTTCGGACACGGATTATCCTATACGAATTTTGAATACAGCGGGCTTACGCTAAAGGCGGAAAAAGGTAAAAATGTGAAATTAACTTTTACGGTTAAAAACACGGGAAAACGTGCCGGTATCGAAACCGCGCAGGTATATATTGCGCCGATTGCCCCGCAGGAGGACAGGCCGGATAAGGAGTTAAAGGCGTTTACCAGAGTGGAGCTTGGCGCGGGAAGATCAAAAAAGGTCAGCCTGATTTTGAAGCAGGAGGATTTCGCGTATTTTGACGTGCATCTGCACAAGTTTATTACAGATGCAGGCGATTATGAGATTGTGGTGGGTGCGTCCTGCGAGGATATCCGTTTGCGGGGAATTGCGACTTTGTCATAGCTTCCGCAAAAACCTGCGCGGCCAATAGCCGAATATTTTTTCATTTCCACGTGCATGCTAAATACAGAACAGGTTTTGTATCAGGCAGGACCTGTCTTAAAATGCAGGAAAGGAATGGAAAAATGGATTATAATACGTTACCTGTCGGCCTTGGGCTGGCATTTGCAACCAACCGTGCGGCCATGGACCGTTTCGTGGATATGACCGATGATGAGAAGAAGGAGTTTGTGGAGAGAAGCCGGAGCGTGATGTCCAGAAAAGAGATGGACAGTCTGGTAAACTCTCTTGCCGAGGATGAAGAGCCGGATCTTCATCTGGAGGATGTAAATCAGATTTTTAAAGGGCCCGGAATCGGATAACCTGCGGGCCGCCGCACCAATTTGTTTTATTATGGAGGATACCCTTGAAAATACAACTGCCCGATAAAGTGCATAAGATTATAGATACGCTGGAAGCGGCGGGCTACGAAGCATACGCTGTGGGCGGTTGTGTCAGGGACTCTGTTTTGGGCAGAATACCTGACGACTGGGATATCACTACCTCGGCAAAGCCCGGGGAGTGTAAGCGTCTTTTCCCAAGGACGGTGGACACGGGCATTAAACACGGAACTGTGACAGTGCTCTTGGGAGGAGAAGGCTTTGAAGTGACTACCTACCGCATTGACGGTATTTATGAAGACGGCAGACATCCCAACGAAGTAACCTTCACGGCAAATCTGAAGGAGGACTTGCGGCGGCGCGACTTTACCATTAACGCCATGGCCTACAATGAGCGGACTGGTCTGGTGGATATTTACGGCGGCATGCAGGATATGGAGAATCAAATCATCCGCTGCGTGGGAAATGCGAAAGAGCGGTTTGACGAAGATGCACTGCGTATGCTGCGTGCAGTGCGGTTTTCCGCCCAGCTTGGTTATCGTATTGAGGAAAATACCGGGGAAGCGATCAGGACTTTGGCTTCCAATCTGCAAAAGATCAGTGCGGAGCGGATTCAGGTGGAGCTGGTAAAGCTGGTGACTTCGCCGCATCCCGATTATCTGCGGACGGCTTATGAGCTTGGCATTACAGCGCAGATTCTGCCGGAATTTGACTTGTGTATGGAAACGCCGCAGAGACATAAGCATCATTGCTATGACGTGGGAGAACATATTCTGCATTCTATGCTGGGGGTGGAATCCGATAAGGTACTGCGGCTGGGCATGCTTTTTCATGATATTGGCAAACCGCAGACCCTGACTGTGGATGCAGACGGGACGACACATAATAAGAAACATCCCTTTGAAGGTGAAAAGATTACCAGACAGGTAATGCGCCGTTTGAAGTTTGACAATGACACTACGGACAAGGTAACAAAGCTGGTGTTGTATCATGATTATGACATAGCGCCTACCGAGGCCGGCGTCAGACGGGCAGTCAACCGTATCGGTGAAGATATATTCCCCATGATATTTACGGTGCGGCGCGCAGATATCGGGGCTCAGAGCGACTACCTGCGGGAGGAAAAGCTGCAAAAGGTAGCTTACATAGAAAAGATATATCAGGAAATCTTAAACCGTAAGGATGCGGTCACGCTGAAAGATCTGGCAATTTCGGGAAGCGACTTGATTGCGGCGGGAATGCTCCCCGGCAGACAGATCGGAGACGCACTGTCTGCACTTTTGGACAGGGTATTGGAAGATCCCGGTTTGAACCAGAAAGAGATTCTTTTAAAGTTATCTAAAGAATTGTAATGAAAATCCCCTGCTGTTCATAAGATGTAACAGTCAGAGTCAGGCAGGGGGTATTTTCGTGAATGACAGAGCTGTCAGTTTATTAGAGCATTATGAAATAGAGGTGCGGCGCACCTGGAAAGGCCGCGGGGCGATTCTTTGCGAGTCGGATCGGGGTCTGCTCATCATGAAAGAATACGGGGGCCCGGCGGAAAAAATCGGGTTTCAGGAATATCTGCTTAACCATATCCGGGAAAGCGGCGTCATTTGTGCGGAGACTCTTCTGCGGACAAGGGAAGATGAGCTGATTGTGCGCGATCAGGACAGGACGGCCTATATTGTAAAGACCTACTGTGAAGGAAAGGAATGCGACCACAGAAATCCGCAGGAATGTCGTCAGGCAGTGGAAACGCTGGCGCTTCTTCATGGTGTTTGCGATTTTCCCGAAAGCGATGTGCTGGAAGGACAGCCGGTTTTTCAGGTGGGAAGGGAATATGAAAAGCATAACCGTGAGCTGAGAAAAGTGCGGAGATTTTTGCGGGAAAAGAGTCAGAAAACCGATTTTGAGATCTATTTAATGAAACATTATGACTATTTTCTTGATATTGCCTTGCAAATTACAGGGGAATTGGGTTATTATGCCTATGGGGAGGATTCCGCAAAGCCCACTGTTGTCTGTCATGGCGATTACCAGTATCATAATATTATACAGACCGATAAAGGCAGCGTGCTCATAAATTTTGAGAAATGTATCAGGGATTATCCCGTCAGAGATTTGTATTTGTTTATGCGTAAGCTTCTGGAAAAAAATAACTGGTCGCAGGCACTTGGAGAGATGCTGCTTGCGGGGTATAATGAGGTAAGACCCTTAAGCGACAGGGACTACCGGCAGTTGTATTTTCGTTTTGCTTATCCGGAGAAATTCTGGAAAATTGTGAATTTTTATTATAACAGCGGAAAAGCCTGGATACCCGGGCGAAATATGGAAAAGATAGAAAAGTTATTTGCGCAGGAGACGGAGAAACAGCTCTTTTTAAAAAATGCGTTCCCATCCTGTGCGGTGTAAAGGGAATGGAGAAAGAATGATCAGAATGCACGGAAGAATTTTAAAGGCGGTCACCGTGTTGACCATGACAGCGCTTACTTTGACAGGCTGTACCTCGGAGGCGAGCAGCATCAGCTCCGCCAAGGGCAAGGCCGATGACGCGGACATGATTGACACGGGTTTTACCATGTCTACAGTGGGAAGCTTTGATTCTGCGGATACGGCGGTTGTACTTTCCATAGACGAGACAAATAAGGCTGTGACCCTGATCAATATGGAGACAGGAAAACAGTATACCCTGTATTATGACGGGACGACATATGTAAAGGATAAGCACGACGGCCCCATGACGATTTCCCAGATGAAGGCGGGGGACGTGGTGGATGTAACTTTCCTGAAAGGAAAGAAAAGGCTTGCCAGTATCAAGCGTTCGCCGGAAGCATGGGTGTACGACGATGTATATAATTATGATCTGGCAGGAGCTAACAGAACCGCCAGTATAGGTTCCCAGACTTATTCCATGCCGGAAGGCGTGGTTGTGTTGTCGGAGGGACGCCGTGTGGACAGTGCGGAAGTGGTATCGCAGGACGTGGTAACTATTTCGGGGATTAACCACGAGATTTACAGTGTCAGTGTGGATAAGGGACACGGATATCTTCGTTTGAAAAATGACCAGCCCCTTCTTGGCGGCTGGATTGAGGTTGGAAACAGTGTAATCCGCCAGATTACGGAGGACATGCTTCTGGTGGTGCCGGAGGGCACCTATCAGGTGGCTCTTTCCAACAAAAATGTGAGCTGTATAAAAGAGGTAACGGTTGAACGCGATAAGGAAGTGGTACTTGATGTAAGCGATCTGGAGATCGCGGAGGATGCGGTCGGAAAGATTCTCTTTACCGTAACGCCGGAAAACGCTACGGTCAGCGTGGATAATAAGCCGGTGGATATCAGTAAGGTTGTTGAGCTGCCCTACGGCATTCATCGTGTGGAAGCCTCCGCCAGCGGGTACGATACTCTGACAAAGCACATACAGGTGGGATCGGAGTATGCCACGATTGCCTTTACGCTGGAAGAAGCCCGCAAGGAAAGCAGCGAGAGGGATACCGTTAGCGTAAATTCCGTACCGAAGGAGGAGAAAGAGCCCTTCGAGTATGAGGATACTTATAAGCCGGTTGACAGCATCAGCGCAAATTCGGGTTCCAAGTCTGTGAGTGAAAATGCGCTGGGAACGTCAAATAACAATAAAGTGTACATTGACTCTCCAAAGGGAGTGGAAGTATATCTGGACGGTAATTATAAGGGACTTTCTCCTGTCAAATTTGATAAAGTTGCAGGCAGGCACGAAATTACGCTCCGCAGGGACGGCTATGAATCCAAAACCTACAGCATTTATTTGGAAAATGATAAGAAGGACGAGACGTTCTCCTTCTCAGAGCTGGAGAAAATCACGATTGTGGGCCGCCAGGTTCCCAGTGAAATCATCAGCGCCGTATCCGGCATTGCGAATTGTACCCTGAAAGAAGGGACGGATGTAAACTTTGACCGCGAGCGAAAGATTGCGACTCTTACGGGATCCGGAAAAAATGCCATAGTGACGGCGGTACAAAAAGCGGTACAGATGAAGATCGGTGAAGTGGAGACAGGCAAGTACAGTTTCACCGTAACGCAGGATAATCTGTCTAATGTGACAGCGCCCCAGACGGCGGAAGACGGCAGCATAACGAACGGCTCGGGAACGGTTTCCATCAGTATATACAGAAGTGGATACAAAGAACAGAATGTGAGCTTTGGCGTGGCGATTGAGGGGAAAGAGACCACGGCGCCGGAGAAAAAGATTGCAGTGGTAGTGGCGGCTGATAAAGACGAAGTGGAAGCGGGAGGTTCTGTAAGATTTACTGCTGATGTCAAAGATAACGGAACGGCTGTGCCGGACGCGAAAGTCAGTTGGAAAGTGGAAGGAGAAGATACTGGTATCAGTGACACTGAACTTACTGTCAGTGTGAAAGAGGATGAAACCAGGGAAAGCCTGACGGTTGCCGCTACATATACGGATAATGATGGGGATTCCTTTGCTTCTGATCCTAAAACGGTTTCAATTAAGAAAAAGCCGGAAACGCCTCCTGATCCTGATGAGGGGGAAGACGGCGATGGAGAGGGTGACGACAACGGTGATGATACCGGCGATACCGGCAACAATACTGGCGGCGATACCGGCACCAGCGGCGGCGATACCGACAACAATACTGGCGGTGATACCGGCAACAGCGGCGGTGATACCGGCAATAATAATGGCGGTGATACTGGCAATAATAATGGCGGTGATACCGGCAACAGCGGCGGTGATACCGGCAATAATAATGGCGGTGATACCGGCAACAATAATGGCGATGATACTGGCAACAATAATGGCGGTGATACCGATAACAATAATAGCGGTAGTGAAGGCGAGGTTACGGTTAATATGAATCAGCAGGCCCACCCGATCCGAAACTTCTTTTCATCATTATTTAAGTAATTTATATGTAGTACATAGTCAGCGCCCGGAATGAGAAAGAGCTTATTTCGGGCGCTGTTTTTATGATATATGTTTTTATGCGGGTTCGAGAGATTGAATTGATAATTGTATATAATTAGCTTATACTTATAGTGATAAGAGAATTTGGAAACAAAGGGGTGCCGTATGCCGAAGGTAACACAGGAGTTAATAGAACAATATGCTGATGCTGTAAGAAAATTTATGACGAACATATAAAAGAGGTTATTTTATATGAAGCAGCCTGAAATCGGTGCACAAAATGACTTGATAGAGCATCGCTTTCGTGTTGCGCAGGAAGATTTGGTTACAGCACATCTGCTTTTATAAGCAATATGTTGCTTCAAAAGAAGTTACGATGCAACAGGTAGAAACAGCTGAGCGGCTTTATAATCTGGCCAGAGATTATTATAATAGGATTTAAAAAGGAGAGCATATGTCTGAAAAAAAATACACCTACGAAGAATTTCTCGAAATTATAGCCGCTTTGCGAAGCGAAAACGGCTGCCCCTGGGATAAGGTACAGACACATGAGAGTTTAAAACCGTGTATGATGGAGGAAGCGGCGGAGCTGCTGGCCTCCATCCGTATTTTTGATAAGACCGGTAATCCCGAAAATATGATTGAGGAGCTGGGAGACGTTCTGTTACAGGTGGTCATGCATGCGCAGATTGCCTCAGAGGAAGGTCTTTTTACCATGGAGGATGTGGTAAACGAAGTCGCCCGTAAAATGGTGCGGCGCCATCCCCATGTTTTCGGCACAGGAAATGCGGATACGCCCGACGAGGTGCTCGTAAACTGGGAAGAGATTAAAAAGGAGGAGAAAAAGGATAAGGATTGGGTCGAGTCGCCTCTCAGGGAAATTCCCCGCGAGCTTCCGGCGCTGACAAGGGCGGTTAAGGTTCTGAAAAAGATTGATAAACATTACGATAAAGGAAACACATACGAGCAGGATGTGGAAGCTGTATGCAGGCTTGCAGAGAGTCTGCGTGACTGCGAGCCCGAAAAGGAGAATGAGAAGCTGCAGGCGGTTCTTTCCGAGCTTCTTTTGCATGTCAGCGATGTGGCAAGGATCGCGAAAATCCCGCAGGAGCAGATTTTGACGGATAAAATAGATGATTTAATTGATAAATATGAATAAGTTTTCTGACAATAGGGCAGAATTCTTTAGTGAAGTAATTTACATAACGAAAAAAAATTTGGGAAACCCGAAAAATGCCGTAAAAAAGGCATTTTTTTCTTGACAAGCTACGATAAAACGGATATAAATATGTATAGACGGTTTCTGAGGAAGCTTCTAGATAATATGAAAACTCATTTAAGAGGAGGAGTTTAAAAATGAACAAAACAGAGTTAGTTGCAGCAATGGCTGATCAGGCAGGATTATCCAAGAAAGATGCAGAGAAGGCTTTAAAGGCATTCACAGACGTGGTTGCTGACGAGTTGAAGAAAGACGGTAAGGTACAGTTGGTTGGTTTCGGTACCTTTGAAGTTTCCAAGAGAGCAGCAAGAGAGGGCAGAAATCCTCAGAGCGGCGCTGTTATGAAGATTGCGGCTTCCAGGGCTCCCAAGTTTAAGGCTGGTAAGGCTTTAAAGGACATGCTCAACGCATAATCATATTTTTTAGAGAGACGAGGCCTGTATGCACTGCATGCAGGCTTTTTCTGTGTATAAGCAGAGTCAGAAGCCGGATGAAGAAACCGCCATGCTGGAATGAGCGGGAGATTCGGAAAGCGAATAAAGCAGACAAAAAGAGAGGGAAATCATGAGACTGGATAAATATTTAAAGGTATCAAGACTGATTAAGCGCCGCACGGTGGCGAACGAGGCCTGCGATGCGGGCAGGGTGCTTATCAATGACAGGCCGGCAAAGGCTTCTGCCAATGTAAAGGCAGGGGATGTGATTACGATACAGTTTGGCAATAAGGAGGTAAAAGTGGAGGTACTTGACGTACAGGAGACTGTGCGCAAGGAGGAGGCAAAAGAGCTGTTCCGTTATCTTTCCTGAGAAACGGGGAAGGCATATTTTTTCAGAATCTGGCATACATTGAATTATGGTATGGGAGGATTTCGCTGTAGGAGGGCGTGTATGGAAGATCTGAATAATAGCGGCAAAAGACCGCATAAGCTGATGCTTACGGGCAGAAAAATATGTGCCCTGACCGGCGTAAACGATGTGCTTTCCTTTGATGTAAATGAGATTTTACTGGAGACAGAACAGGGCATGTTGATGATACGCGGCGGCGAACTGCATGTCAGCAGACTATCGCTGGATAAGGGTGAGGTGGATATTGACGGGCGGATTGACAGCTTTACCTACTCGGAAAATGCGGGATATGGAGCGAAGGGCGAATCCTTATTGGCAAGATTGTTTAAGTGACGAATCGGGAGATGGGTAAAATATGAGCCGTGAGATCGTGCAGGAGCTTACTTTTTTTACGCATTCTGTCCTTATGGGGTTGGTTATTACCTTTGTATATGATTGGATTCGAGTGCTTCGCAGACTTTTTAGACACGGGACGGTATTGATGTCCGTGGAGGACCTGCTTTTCTGGCTTATCTGCGGGATTGGCGTATTTTATATGCTTTACAGGGAAAATAACGGTACGCTGCGCTGGTTTGCCGTGCTGGGCGCCGCCATTGGTATGTTTCTATATAAAATGATTGTCCGGGATACGCTTGTAAATGTTATGTCAACGTGCCTACACAAGATGATGTGGTTTGTTTTTCGCGTACTACAAATACTGCTAAAACCCTTGAAACGCCTTATTTATGCGGGGAAAACGTTTGTTCTGTATACGGGAAATAAATTGAAAAAGTGTAAAAATTTTATTAAAAAACGGTTGACGGTTTTCATAAAAACCATTAGAATGGTTTTATGTAAACGCTAATGGCGCGGAGAGAGGAAATGTTTAGGGCATGGCAAGAAAAGCAGCATATCGTAAAAGACGTCAGAACAGGCTGGCCATGCTTTTAGTTACCACCGTGGTATTGATGATGATGCTCGTGGTTACATTTAAGAGTGTGGAACTACGGGAGAAACGTCAGTTTTATATGGACAGAGAAGCGGCGCTTCTCAAAGAAATTGAGGCGGAGGAAATAAGATCCGCTGAAATAGAGGAGTACGGAAAGTATACGCAGACCAAGAAATTCGTGGAGGAAGTCGCGAAAGAAAAGCTGGGTCTGGTATATGAGGGAGAGATTATTTTCAAGGATGAAAAATAAGCAGATTTTAGTTGCGGCTGAGATCTGCTTTTCTTGCGTCAACAGGAAACGGGTATTTGACCCGGTCGGGCGGGATATGTGAAAATAAGAAGCTGCCAGTCATAATTTACATAACACTTTCATATATATGTACAGACGGCATTGACATATGGAGGCGGTATGCGATGAAAAGACAGACAGTGCGAAAAGAAGACGATAAAATAGAAATTATACCGGAATATGGCAGACAAAAGCTTTTGAATTATGCGGAGTCATTTCGGGATCTGGCGGATCTTTTAGAAGATGGACAAGCCTGCCAGGCGTTGGACGGGCCAGTCAGGGAGGAGCCGGATGACAGGCAGGAATACCTGATAAAGAGACGGATGCAGGAAAGCCGGAATCTTTTGGCGGATCATATGAAGGAAATGGCGCATATTCTGGCGACAGTTGCAAAAGAGACATGCAGGTGCCGGCCCATGGGTGAGAGACGTTACAGACAGATGGCGGCGCTGCTTAAGGAGTCAGGCGTTTTGCTCAAAGAGTTTCTCGAATTGGAACATGAAGACGGGCACCGGGAAATCAGTCTTGTTATGCGCCAGACAAGCGCAAAGCGCGTCCGATTCGGAGAAATGGAATATATATCTACGGAGGATCTGGCCGATTATATATCTGTGGCTATGAACCGAAGGCTGTGCGCGGCGAAGAATACGCCGACGTATCTTGCAGGGGAGTATAATACTTACTATTTTCTGGAAGAACCGCCCTATCATCTTCTGACGGGTTTTGCCAAGGCTGTGAAAGAGACGGAGAAGGTGTCGGGAGACAGCTATTCATTTTATGAGGCGGATACTGGAAGACTTCTGGTACTGTTGTCGGATGGAGTAGGTTCGGGAGAGAATGCCTGTCTTGAATCGGGTCGGGTAATTGAAATGATGGAGCGGCTTTTGGAGGCGGGTTTTTCAAAGGAACCGGCAGTGCAGATGGTAAACGGAATCATGGCGGCAGTAGGACAGGAGTCGGCCATGTCCACGCTGGATGTCTGTGATATAGATCTCTATACGGGGAACTGTGAGTTTGTGAAAGTTGGGGCCGCCTGTACCTATATTAAAAGAGGCCGGCTGGTGGACAGGCTGTCGGCGAGAAATCTGCCGCTCGGCGTTTTCTGGGAGATGTCACCGGAGATACATACCAGAACGCTGCAAAGCGGAGACTATGTGATTATGCTGTCAGACGGCGTTCTGGAAGCATTATCGGAAGGCATTGGCGAAGAGGCGTTTCCTGAGATAATCGGAAAAATGGAATACAGCAATCCCAATGAGATCGCAAATCAGATTCTTGCTTACGCTATCGGGCAGAGCAGAGGGCGGATTCGGGATGATATGACGGTGCTTGTAACGGGGATATGGGATCAGAGCGCATTGTAACAGAGACTGACAGGCAGGCAGACGAAGGATGAAGGACAACCTATATGAAAAAGTAAAAAAATATATTGCCGCCCATGGAATGATTCAGGCGGGAGACTGCATTGTAGCCGGAATTTCCGGCGGTGCGGATTCTGTCTGCATGCTCCGGCTGCTTGCACGGATGCAGAAGGAAATTCCGTTTCGGCTGGCGGTAGTGCATGTGAATCATGGCCTTCGTGCGGAGGCAAAAGAAGACGCCGCTTTTGTGGAGGAGCTTTGCAGGCGGTGGGAGATTCCTTTTTTTTTGCGGGAAGTGGATATGCCGGGTTATGCGCGGGAGCATAAGATGTCGGAAGAAGAGGCGGGAAGGAACTTGCGGTATCAGGCTTTTGCGCAGATTCTCCGGGAAATAAAAGAAGGAGCGCCGGGCAAAATTGCAGTGGCGCACAATGCGGACGACCGGGCTGAAACAATGCTGTTCCATATGTTTCGCGGAAGCGGGTTAAGAGGGCTTGGTTCTATCCGTCCGGTCAGGGAGGCGGTGATCCGGCCGCTTTTGTGTGTAAACCGCGGGCAGATAGAGGCGTATCTGAGCAGGGAAGGGCTTACCTGGCGGGAAGACAGAACTAACGGAGAAGACGCATACGCCAGAAATCGGATCCGGCATCATATTTTATCCTATGCACAGCAGGAAATCTGTCAGAAGTCTGTGTCTCATATGGGAGAGCTGGCGGATATTCTGGCGGAGACGGAAGATTATCTGGAGCGGGAAACGGAGAGGTTCTACGACAGATATGTAACGGAAGAGCTTATCGGGCCTGAAAACCGGGAAGAAGGCATGGCCGGGGAAATAAAAATAGAGCTTGCAGGGCTTTCAGAAGAAGATATGGTCATGAAAAAGAGGGTGCTTTTTCGCGCGCTGGAAAAAATAACGCCCTGCCGGAAAGACATTACCGCGCGCCATATACAGGCGCTTCTTTCCCTTATGGATAAGGATGGGAGTAAGGAGCTTTCTCTTCCTTATGGAATCAGGGCCGGCAAGGAGTATGACCTGTTGTTTTTAAAAAGGCCTTCTGCCAGGGAGCTGCCGGAAAATATTCTGCCGGAGCTATCGGTAAATCAGGAAAGGCTTACGCCCGGTGTGCCGCTTACGATTGCCGTTCCCAATACAGGCAGTTTTATCTTTACGCTGTGGGAAGCGGATTTTTTGCCGCCGCCGGCTCTTTTATACAGGAAGGAGCAAAATAATCAAGAAAATAGATATACGAAATGGTTTGATTATGATAAAATAACTACGTCTTTACTCCTGCGGACAAGGAAAGCGGGAGATTATTTTACCATAGACGAGGCGCTGCATACCCAGTCTGTAAAACAGTATATGATTGACAGGAAAATACCAAAGGCCAGAAGGGGCGGCATGTATCTGCTGGCTGACGGCGCGCACATTTTATGGGCGCCGGGGTATCGTACAAGCAGACTATATGAAGCGGGAAAAAACACGAGACGTATTCTGGAGGTGCGTCTGATAGGAGGAAACGATGGCAGAACGAATAGAAGTGTTGTTGACGGAACAGGACGTCGATAAGCGGATTCAGGAAATCGGAGATCAGATTTCCAGAGATTATGCCGGGAAAAATGTACATCTGGTTTGCGTTTTAAAGGGAGGCAGCTTTTTTATGTGCGAGCTGGCCAAGCGGATTACGGTTCCGGTATCCATCGACTTTATGTCTGTTTCCAGCTACGGCGGGAATACAAAATCCAGCGGCGTGGTCAGGATCGTAAAGGATCTGGATGAGCCGCTTGCGGGGAAGCATGTGATTGTAATTGAGGATATTGTGGATTCCGGACGGACGCTCAGTTATCTTTTGGATATGCTGGGGAGCAGAGGGCCCGAGGATGTGAGGCTCTGCACGCTTCTGGATAAGCCGGAACGGCGGGTAGTGGACGTAAAGGTAGATTATACGGGTTTTGAAATTCCGGACGAGT
Source organism: Lachnospiraceae bacterium (assembly GCA_009774175.1). Lineage (GTDB taxonomy): Bacteria > Bacillota > Clostridia > Lachnospirales > Lachnospiraceae > UBA3282. Next base: position 32,161 of record VSNG01000010.1, read on the forward strand.
TTGTGGTGGGGTACGGGTTGGATTATGATCAGAAATACCGTAATCTGCCTTATATTGGAGTTGTAAAATTTGACTGATATATCAGAGTAAGAATAGAGGATTTTCATGAACAAGAGTGGTAGAAGCATTTATCTGTATTTTGTAATTATTATCTGTCTGCTGTTATTTACGGTCTGGGTGGGAACGCTGCGCGTGCCGGGCAGCGGATATACCAGAGGCGAATTTGAAAGGCAGATGGAAAATAATGAAGTTGCGGTTGTGACGGTCTGTCCGAATAAGGATACGCCCACGGGCTCTCTTGAGGTAGTTCTCAAAAACGGAGAAGAACGGGTTCTTTATGTGACGGACGTGAGTGAAATGGAGGCCGTAGTCAGAGGGTACGGTATAGACTGCAAGGTGGAGAGTGTGCCGGAGGAAAGCTGGTTTTTAAACAGCGTCCTGCCGATTCTGATCGTGGTTGTGGTCTGTGTCTTCTTTTTTGTAATGATGAACTCCCAAAATTCCGGCGGTGGCGGGAAAATGATGAATTTCGGAAAGAGCCGCGCGAGACTTACCATGGGCGGTGAAAATAAAATTACGCTGGAAGAGGTGGCCGGTTTAAAGGAAGAGAAGGAAGAGCTGCAGGAGATTGTGGAATTTTTAAAGGAGCCGGGGAAGTTTACCAAGGTAGGCGCAAGGATTCCCAAGGGCGTTCTTTTGGAAGGCGCTCCCGGAACAGGTAAAACGCTTCTTGCCAAAGCCATTGCGGGAGAGGCGAACGTGCCGTTTTTCAGCATTTCGGGTTCTGATTTTGTGGAAATGTTTGTGGGCGTGGGCGCGTCCCGTGTGCGCGATATGTTTGCGGAGGCGAAGCGCCATGCACCCTGTATTATTTTTATAGACGAGATTGATGCGGTAGCCAGACGCCGCGGCACCGGTATGGGCGGCGGCCACGATGAGAGAGAGCAGACATTGAATCAGCTCCTTGTGGAGATGGACGGTTTTGGCGTCAACGAAGGCATTATTGTGATGGCTGCCACGAACCGGGTGGATATCCTTGATCCCGCTATTTTGCGTCCGGGACGTTTTGACAGAAAGATTACGGTAGTTTCTCCCGACGTACGGGGCAGGGAAGATATTTTAAAGGTACATGCCAAAAATAAACCTCTTGGCGACGATGTAAATTTACAGCAGATCGCTCAGACTACGGCGGGCTTTACGGGCGCAGACCTGGAAAATCTGTTGAACGAGGCGGCCATAAACGCGGCCATGGACAAGCGCGCTTTTGTGCGTCAGGATGATATCAAAAAGGCGTTTATCAAGGTGGGAATCGGTGCGGAGAAGAAGAGCCGCATTATTTCGGAAAAAGAAAAGAAAATTACGGCGTATCACGAAGCGGGGCATGCGATTCTCTTCCATGTGCTGCCTGATGTAGGGCCGGTTTATACTGTTTCCATTATCCCCACGGGACTTGGGGCGGCGGGCTACACCATGCCTCTTCCCGAGAAGGACGAGATGTTCCTCACAAAGGGCAAGATGATAGAAGATATCATGGTATCTTTGGGAGGCCGTATCGCTGAAGAGATTATTTTTGACGATATTACAACAGGCGCCTCCAGCGATATTAAGAAAGCAACCAATGTGGCCCGAAGGATGGTGACCAGATACGGCATGTCCGATAACATCGGCGTAATTAATTATGACGATGATGATGACGAGGTGTTTATCGGAAGGGACCTGGCCCATGCAAAGAACCACAGCGAGCTGGTTTCCGGGGAAATCGACCGGGAGGTCAAGACCATTATCGACGACTGCTATCAGAAGGCGAAGGATATCATCATGGAGCACGAGGATGTGCTTCACAAGTGCGCAAAACTCCTTCTGGAGAAGGAGAAGATCAACCGCGCGGAGTTCGAGTCGCTTTTTGATACTTATTATCCCCAGCCGGAAGAACCGGGCAGCGGAATTGATTAATTGTTGAAAGTGCACAAAAACAGGTACACAAAATTGTAATATTTGTGAATCCTTGGTATTGTAGACAACAGGGGGGTATGCTAATATACTACTTGTAACCCCCCAATACATTATATAGTTTTTTGCTATACCCCATAAGAAAGAAATACCTTCTCTAAAAAAGACAGTTTAACGGCTGTCTTTTTTACTGTCCATAGACTGTGCAAAAGCTAATCCGCCGCTAAATTCATGTAAACATGATTTAGTGGCGGACGGGCTTTCCGGCTGAATTGTGGGTTGAATATCCACAACATATAGTATAAAATAATTTTGTAGTGTTTGTTTTTAAGAGAAAGGCTGATTATGGATATTAATCAATTTCAGAAGGCAGAAAAAAATCAGCAGTACTTTGCGGGCATGCGCCCGGTGTTCAACAGAAAGGCTTTGTTTTCCGATACCACAGAAAATTACGTGACGCCGCCGGAGCCCAGCGCTTACGGCGAGGTTACGGTGCGCTTCCGTACAGCGAAGAATAATATCGACAAAGTTTTTTTTGTGCACAAGGATGAAAAGCATCTGATGTTTAAGACAGAGTCGGATGCACGATTCGATTATTATTCGCATACGGTTCAGCTGGAAAACGAAAAGCTGGTTTACTATTTTGAGATACATGCGGGAAAGCTTTCCTGCTTTTATGACAGGCGGGGCGTCACAAAGGATATTAACAGTTACTATTCTTTCCAGATTATTCCGGGGTTTAAGACGCCTGACTGGGCCAAGGGCGCAGTTTTTTACCAGATTTATGTGGATCGCTTCTGCAATGGAGACCCGTCCAATGATGTGCTGACCAATGAGTACCAGTATATCGGGGATAAGACGGTCAGGGTAGAAGATTGGGATAAGTATCCGGCGGCCATGGGCGTGCGCGAGTTTTACGGAGGAGATTTGCAGGGCGTTCTTGATAAAATGGATTACTTACAGGATCTGGGCGTGGATGTGATTTATTTTAATCCTCTGTTTGTATCCCCCTCCAACCATAAATACGATATTCAGGACTATGATTATATCGACCCTCATTTTGGGAAAATTGTGCATGATGAAGGGAACCTGCTGGAGGACGGACAGACGGAAAACCGCTTTGCCACCAGATATATTGACCGTATTTCCAATAAGGAGAATCTGGAGGCCAGCAATGCGCTTTTTGCCGAGGTGGTAAAGGAAGCGCACAGAAGGGGCATGAAAGTGGTTCTGGACGGTGTGTTTAATCACTGCGGCTCTTTCAATAAGTGGCTGGATCGGGAACGAATTTACGAAAATGCGCCGGGATATGAGAAAGGCGCCTATATTGAAAAGGAAAGTCCCTATCACAATTATTTCCAGTTCCATGATGAGAATCGGTTTCCTTATAACGGTTCCTATGATGGCTGGTGGGGACACGATACGCTGCCGAAGCTGAATTACGAAAATTCAAGACAGCTTATGGATTATGTGCTGTATATTGGGAAAAAATGGGTTTCTCCGCCTTACAATGCGGACGGATGGAGACTGGACGTGGCGGCGGATCTGGGTCACAGCCCGGAGTTTAACCACAATTTCTGGAAGGAATTTCGCAGGGCGGTAAAAACGGCTAATCCTGACGCCATTATTCTGGCGGAGCACTATGGAAGTCCTGTGGACTGGCTGCAGGGGCAGGAGTGGGATACGGTTATGAACTACGATGCCTTTATGGAGCCTGTGACCTGGTTTTTAACGGGTATGCAGAAACACAGCGATGATTACAGAGAGGATATGCGTGGCAATGCGGACAGCTTCTGGGGCGCCATGAGACATCACAGCGCGGCGTTTACCATGCCTTCCCTTCTGGTAGCGATGAATGAACTGTCCAACCATGACCACTCCCGTTTCCTGACCAGGACGAACCGAAGAGTGGGCCGGACAAATACGCTGGGTCCGGAAGCGGCAAATCAGGGCGTTAATAAGGCGGTTTTGCGCGAGGCGGTTGTGATTCAGATGACATGGCCCGGCGCGCCCACGATTTATTATGGGGATGAGGCTGGCGTCTGCGGTTTTACGGACCCGGATAACAGGAGAACCTATCCCTGGGGGCATGAGGATCAGGAGCTGATCGCCTTTCATAAAGAAATTATCCGTATTCATAAGGCCCATAAGGAATTTTTGACAGGCTCGCTGAAATTTGTGGACGCCGATTATAATCTGATCAGCTACGGCAGATTTACCAAGGAGGGACAGTCGGTAATTCTTGTCAATAACAATGATTATGAGATTACAAAAGAGTGGTCTGTGTGGTATTTGGGCACTCCAAAAGAATGTATGCTCAACCGGCTGATGCTGACGACGGCGGAGGGATATTCTACAGAGCCGAAAGAATATCCGGTTATAGCCGGTAAGGTTAAGGTGACGCTTCCTCCCACATCAGCAATTATTTTAAGACATGAAAGCCGTGCGGAGCGGAGTTTTTTACAGTTTAGTTAAAGGACGTCGGCTTTAGAGAGGTTATGTCACGATCATGAAGATACTAAAGGGAATCATAACGGGCGTTGGAGTTCTGGCGGCGCTTTTGTGCGCGCTCATTATATTGTCTGCCGTAAATCCCGGGATTACAGAGGGGCTTTCTTCTCTGTTGTCCGGGGATGGTTTTTCTTCGGAAAAGGAGGAAGAGGAGGGCCAGGAATCTGACGGTGGGGAGGATAATACGGAGGAAACCCTTAGTTCCCGGATTGAGCGCGGCTTTGCGGATACGGCGGATATTCCTGCCTTAGACATGGAAGAGGAAGAGGAACCGGAAGAGCCGGTGGAGACGGTAGCGCGCCAGCCGGACAGCCCGGTCAGAGAGTCTTCTGAGAAACAGTCTTTAGATGAAGATTCGTCCGAAAAGACCGTCAGGGGAATGAACGGTTATGAGCCGCCGTCACAGTCCAATGTAAAAGTGCCGGAGGCAGTCAGCGGTAAATCCGGCTATGAGCCCATTACGGAAAACGCGGAAGAGGTGGAAGAGACAGAGGACGGCGAGTATGTCAGCGATCTGGGGTATGGAGAAACGGGAGACGGTTTTCTTTTTGATTCCACCTTTTATCCCTATTATCATATGCTTGACGAAAAGGGACAGCACCTTTACAGGCAGATCTGCGCCAATGCCGATGCCATGAATGCGGCGTTTGAGCCTATTGAAACGGTGACGGTGCCGGAGATCAAGAATGTGCTTATGGCAGTCTATAACGATCATCCGGAGCTCTTCTGGCTGAATACCATATTTACCTGTAAATACGATAAAAACAAGATTTGTGTCGAACTCACATTGGATTTCAATATGACCGAAGACGAACGGATCAGGTCTTATCGCAATTTTTATAATATGACCAACAGCATTTTGTCAGAAGTAGAGAATCTTGGAACCTATGAAAGGGAGAGAAGGCTGCACGATATCCTGATTCAGCGGATAGAATATGACGGCGGCGCAGATATGAACCAGAGCGCGTACAGTGCGCTGGTGGAAGGTAAAAGCGTGTGTGCTGGATATGCCAGAGCGTATCAGTATCTTATGCAGAGATTGGGTATTCCCTGTTATTACTGTACGGGGTATGCGGGAGAGGAGCATGCCTGGAATATAGTTGCGCTGGATGACGGATACTATAATGTAGATCTTACCTGGGATGATACGCCGGGGGGCGAGTACGATTACTTCAATAAGACTGACGAGGATTATGCGGATACGCATATCAGACAGGATCTGTCGATTAATCTGCCGCAGTGCCAGGGGCAGCGGTACAGGAGTCAGTAAACGGAGTATATTCATGAAGGGGCGTTATAGAATAATATTTGATCTCTCGGGAATCGTTTTGTTGTTGCCGGTTTTGACTGTTTTTGTATGGCTGTCATCTGATGGCCATATTTATTTTTCAAGAGATTTCGGATATTATGACAATGCAGTGTGGGTCTTTCTGGAAAGTAATATGGGCGGGGAATGGCTTTTTCAAAATGGCATTTACAATGAAACCAATCGGACAGGTGAACGGTATTATAGATAGGAAACCATGGGCATCATAAGCGGATGCGCCATGACGGCGGGGTCATATATGACAAAAGAGGAACCAATTACAGCGCAGACAGCGATAGACAGATATGCAGACATGGTGTATCGGCTGGCATTGTCGCAAATGAAAAACAGAACGGATGCCGACGATCTTTTTCAGGAGGTCTTTGTGCGTTTGGTCAGTCATGTCGATACACTGGAATCCTGGGAGCATGTGAAAGCTTGGCTGATCAGGGTGACGATCAACTGTGCAAAAAAGCATTTTGATCTGTATTGGAACAAAAATGTAGATTATATAGAAGACGAAGAACGGATTCGGGGAGAAGAAGCGTATGAGCCGCCGCCGGAGCACCCGGTCAGGGAAGCGGTGTCGAAGCTTCCGCCCAAGTACCGGCTGGCGGTGCACCTGTATTATTATGAGGAATTATCCATAGCGGAGATTGCGGAAAGGACAGAACAAAAAGAAGGCACTGTCAAATCGCAGCTTCACCGGGCAAGAGAGATGTTAAAAGAATTGCTGGAAGAGTCGGGATAGAGAGTCGAAGAGGGAAATCATAGCTTATGACGGATCAATATAAAGAGCAATATCAAAAAGAAACGGAACAGATACATGCACCGGCAGATCTGATTGCCAGAACAAAAGCGGCAATGCGCGAGGAAGAAATGCGGATGCAGCGGAAACGCAGTAGACAGATGGCGGAATTGACGGGATGGGAAGTGAAACCTGTTGTGCAGGGACCCGGCTTTGCTGAAAAGAAACGTGACTGGAACAGGACGGCCCGCAGATGGGCTTATCCGCTGACGGCAGTTGCGGTAATTTTCATTTTGGCATCCGTATCTCTAATGATGCGAGGGCTGAGAAATTTAGAATCGGACAGTGCGCCCCTTTACGATGCGGTCACGACTGCGGATAGCGACGGTGCGGAGTTCGCCACGCAGGAGGCCATGGAAGAGGCGGTTTGCGAGGAAGCGCCAATGCTGGAAGACTCGGCGGCCGCGGCGTCAGGGACGGGAGCTGAATCGGGTGCCGTTACGGGCAGAGGAGCAGAATCTGCGGCGGCGGAGGCCATGGAAAAGGCGGAGGCCGCAGATATGGGAGAGCCGGCAGACGCGGCGTCCGATATGGAAGAGTCGGCAGGCGCATCGGATATGGAAGCGGCATCCGAGAAAGAGATGGCAGAATCAGCGGATGAGGCAAAGGAAGCAGCAGAGGCACCCGTTGCGGACTATGCGGCGGAGGTGAATGTTACGGTAAAAAGGGTATGGAAAAAGCCTGATTTTGTTGCTCGCGAGGATGTGGAGCTGCAGACGTATGAAGATAAGGTTTTCTGGGTTGTGAGAGAAACCGAGGGATGGGCCGCTTATGTAGAGAGCGAGAGCAGGGGCGGCTACGAGATTCGCGGAGAAGCTGAGGATATGGAGTCGTTTTTGGCGGCGGGGTATAGGAGACTGTCGGAAATAAGTTTTTAAAAAATTTTAATTGCCGCAACCTTTTTCTTCCATGAGAGGTATTAAGAGTAGACAGGAAAGAAATTTATACTTTTATTGTGGAGGGAAAAGGTATGAAAAGGTACGGAAAAGCGATGGCATTGGGACTGGCGGGAGTTATGCTGCTTTCGGGATGCGGTGCGGCGGACGGCGAGAGTCCGGCTGTGACGTCGGAGGGGGAAGCATATGTTACAAAAGAGCCGTCGGAACAGATTGGAGAAGGAACGGCCGGTATGCCGGAGCCTGCGGAAACGGCAGACAGCCGCGAAAGGGAAGCCAGGGATTCGATATCTTCGACAGAGAATGGGGCAGCCAGGACAGAGAGCGAGGCGGGAGAAAGTGAAATGGAGGATTCGTCGTCTGCGGCAGCGGATGAGGCAGCCCGGACAGAGGGAGCGGTGAAAGAAAGCTGCGAAACGCCAATGGCCGATCTGTATGCCAAAAAGGAGGCAGCCGACGGGTATCTGGGCTCCTGTTATGATTTCCCGGATACAGACATTGATTATGGAGAATCTTCGGAGGAATACAGCAAGTGGGAGGAGCGTGGGTTTTTACCTGTCATGTCAGAGCCTCTTTCTACGTTTTCCGCCGATGTAGACACGGCGTCTTACAGTAATTTACGCCGCCTGATCCGCGAAGGCTATGATCTGGAAAGTCTGCCTGAGGGGGCGGTCAGAATTGAAGAATTACTGAATTATTTTTCTTATGACTATGCGGAACCGTCGGGAAACGAGCCTTTCGGAGTGACGACGCAGATCGGCGCCTGTCCCTGGAATGAGGAGGCGGAGCTTGTCATGATCGGACTTAAAACGGAGGATATTGATTACAGTCATGCGCCCGCGTCAAATCTGGTATTTCTGCTGGACGTGTCCGGCTCCATGGATGAGGCCGACAAGCTGCCTCTTTTGCAGGAATCCTTTATGCAGCTGACGGAGAATTTGACAAAAAAGGACAGAATTTCCATTGTCACTTACGCATCGGAGGACAGAGTGGTGCTGGAAGGCGCGCGCGGCGATCAGAAAGAGAAAATAGAAAAGGCGCTCTACAGTCTGGAGGCAGGGGGCGGAACCTTTGGCAGCAGGGGAATTGAGACGGCTTATAGACTGGCGGAGGAGAACTTTATCAAGGGCGGCAATAACCGTATTATTCTGGCCACGGACGGCGACCTAAATATCGGGATGACCAGCGAGGAAGAGCTGGAGGAGTTGATCTCGGAGAAAAAAGAGTCCGGCATTTTCCTGTCTGTGCTGGGATTTGGCACGGGGAATATCAAGGATAACAGGATGGAAATTCTGGCGGATAAGGGAAACGGGAATTATGCCTACATAGACAGTATGCAGGAGGCGAAGAAAGTGCTTTCCGAGGAAATGACAGCGACCCTTCTGACAGTTTGTAAGGACGTCAAGTTTCAGGTAGAGTTTAACCCGGACGTAGTGGAATTTTATCGTCTGCTGGGCTATGATAACCGCGCGCTGGAGAGACAGGATTTTCATGACGACACAAAGGACGGCGGAGAGATCGGAGCCGGGCATAGTGTGACGGCGCTCTATGAAATTATACTTTGCGACCCGCTGGAGCATGTTTTGACAGAAGAGGAAATACGGGATTTAAAGTATCGCGATGCATTTCAGAAGAAGCGGGACGACGCGGTATCGACTGTCAGCGGGCAGGAATGGATGACAATAAGCGTGCGCTATAAACGGCCCTCGGGAAACAGGAGCGAGCTTTTGGAGTATCCCGTCGGTTATGAGTGTTATGATAAAAGGCCTTCCGACGATTTTACTTTTGCGGCGGCAGTGGCGGAATTTGGGCTGCTTGCTTCTCACAGCGAATATCCTGAGGAGGCTTCCGTGGAAAGTGTGAAAAAGGCAATCCGAAATCTGGATTTAGACGACAGCTATAAAATTGAATTTTTGGAACTGGTCGAGGAGGCAGAGTAAAGAGCGAATTTCATGTAAAAAGGAAGGCAGTCACAAACTCCATAATGGGTGCTGTGGCTGCCTGTTATTCAGAATCTTTTTTTACGTCGAAAAATTTTACGATTCAAGGATTACTTAACCTCAATCCGCGCCACTTCATCTTTGGCGGCAAGTTCCTTTTTCGGGAATTTTACTTCCAGAACACCATTGTTGTAGGAAGCGTCAATATCGCCGGGCTCCACGTTGTTTACGCGAAAGCTTCGGGAATAGGAGCTGTAATACCGCTCTCTGCGGATATATTTGTTTTCGTTCTCCTCATTCTTTTCATCCTTGTGGGAAGCGGAGATTGTCAGCAGATTATCTTTTAGGTCGATGTTGATATCGGACTTGTCAAAGCCCGGAAGCTCAGCCTGTAAAAGATAATTGTCGCCCTGGTCGATCACATCGGTCTTAAAGGCGTCGAAGTTGGCCAATTCATTGCCTCCCCAGAAATTCTTAAAAGCATCGTCAAACATCCTGTCAAAAGGATCGTCGAAAAATGCGGGTGTGTAGTTGCGGTTTCTCAATGCAGGTCTTAACATAGTAATCACTCCTTTTTTATGTTATGCTATCAGTATGACCGTATAGCCGGATTCGATACATGTCACGCTGGGTTTCCAGCAGGGAAATGACCCTTGTGTGTCGGAACCGCTGACGTCGTTACTGACTTGTGTTTGTTTATATATTTGTTATACATCATATATAACAGATAATCAATTACAGAAAAATTAAGTAATTATAAAATAAGGATAAACAGGACGCGCCTGGAAATGAAATCTATTTCACAATACATCTGGATGAAAACCTAAACGTGTACGATTTTAATTCCCTTGTGGCAGAGGCTTATATGGAAGCGATTAAAGAGCTTTTGAGTAGCGAAATGTTTGTACTGACCTGGGATATCGGGCATTCCCATACCTGGAATAATGTGGACGAAGCGTTTCTGATAGAGAACAGGGACAGGGGAAAGACGATGATCAGAAAAGCAGGGCAGACGGAAACGGTCTGCCCTACATGTTTAACAATATATAAAGGGAGTCAGTTTCTCCCTGATGCTTTCGTCGTCCGAATCATAACTGAGCCGGAGCGGCTGAGTCAGATCAAGGGCCATCACGCCGAGTATGGACTTGGCGTCCACAATCCTTCGGCCTTCGCCTAAATTAAAGCAAGAATCAATTTTATCAATTACATTTACAAACTGCCTGATCTGATTTACATCTTTGAATTTGACATCTACCTGCTGCATAATCTGTGTCCTCCTTAACCATAATTGATGCCATGAAAAATAGATAAAAATAATGTTCCACAAATCAATAGCGATTAATGATGATTCCCCTCACTCGCAGGATTCCCCAAAAACACATGGTTTAGTCTTTTTTATAGAATTTGTGAGCCTCCTTCCTTTCTGAAAATATGGTATACTGATCGTGAGACTATAATATCCAGTGCCTTTGAAAATGTAAATAGACAATGTCAATAAATATTTTTATTATTTTTTGTAGAATGTGTCAGGAGAAAAAGACCGGAATAATATATTTTTTTATAGGGAAGGACATTTTAATGAGTGGAAAAAGAGGGTATTTTCAGAAAGCGCCGGTAAATTAGTAAAGATTGTATCGGCACTGCAAAAGGAGACGCCAGTCACAGCGTCTCCTTTTGGTTTAAATGATTTTAGTTGTAGTTATCAATGCAGGGCTGGAACATATCTTTGGTTACGCCGCACAACGGGCAGCACCAGTCCGCCGGAAGATCCTCAAAAGCAGTGCCGGGCTTGATGCCGTGCTCCGGATCGCCTTTTTCGGGGTCATAGGTGTAACCGCAGGGATTGCAAAAATATTTTTTCATTTGAAAGTCCTCCTTTGTATGGTAAAAAATCTTTTGTTTGTATATTAACTTAGCTGAAATATCTCTTTAAGAGACCTTCGAACGCCTTGCCGTGTCTCGCTTCGTCTCTTGCCATTTCATGAACGGTGTCATGGATCGCGTCAAGATTAGCAGCCTTAGCGCGCTTTGCAAGATCAAATTTGCCTGCGGTTGCGCCGTTCTCAGCCTCGACTCTCATTTCCAGATTCTTCTTGGTGGAATCCGTTACCACTTCACCAAGCAGTTCAGCAAATTTGGCGGCATGCTCCGCCTCTTCCCAGGCAGCCTTCTCCCAGTACAGGCCGATTTCAGGATAACCCTCTCTGTGCGCCACTCTTGCCATAGCAAGGTACATACCAACCTCTGTGCACTCGCCGTTGAAGTTTGCGCGAAGGTCAGCCATGATATCTTCACTTACACCCTTCGCTACGCCGACAACGTGCTCGGCAGCCCACTCCATAGCGCCGCTCTGCGCCGTAAACTTCTCAGCCGGCGCTCCGCACTGCGGGCATTTTTCCGGCGCTGCATCTCCTTCGTGAACATAACCACATACCTGACATACAAATTTCATAGTGTAATCTCCTTTTCTTTATTATATTTCCCCCTCACGGGGGTAGTAAGCCAAAGTTGTCCGAAATGATACGGATTTATTATTCCATATCTTTCGCCGATTTATCCAGACAGGAGCCGCAAACACCGTAAAAGCATGTGCTTTGCCGATCTATTCTGCCGTCAAACGTCTGCTGCGCTTTTATAAGCAGTTCTTCCAGACAGTCAAGCTGCATATCTGTTACCGCGCTGCAGTTCGAACAGATAAAATGACAGTGTTTTGACGTATCTGCATCAAAATGATCAACGCCGTCGCCTACCTGTAATCTCTGAATTTCTCCCATATCCGCCAGCAGCGTCAAATTACGATAGACGGTTCCAAGGCTGATATTCGGAAATTCCTCCCGGACATTCCGATAGACCACATCGGCAGTCGGGTGATCCTTACGGGTCATAAGGAAATTATAAATCATTTGCCGCTGCCGGCTGTATTTCACCGCCATGACAGCCCTCCTCGTTGTAAATGATGATCCATGAATAGAAATCAGGAATCATTACTATTTTTAATCTCATTATAACAAATAGAATTAAAGTGTCAATCCTTATTCTGGAAATTTATAAATTTTTTATAAGATTATCGGAGTTGTTTTATTTCTGAGTGCGTAAAATGTGGTATCATATATTTCAGCAGCTATGCGAATGGCGCGGGCTGTGCTGTGAGAGCGGCACAGAAGCGCGGGCTGAGCTCGGAAAGGAAGTTTTTTCGGTGAAATTCAGGACCAGACTATTGATCGTATCGTTGAGTATTATATTGCTGCCCCTTTTGCTGACAACCGTTGCGCTTTTGTTTTTGGGCAGTCATATTGAAGACGCGGAATCACAGTTTGGGTTTCTGAACAGGGACAATGCATCTTTTATTTACACGATAGAAAATTATGGCCGTATTACCGAGGAAATACTTGAGGATATCAGGCAGCAGATTGAAGAAGATTCGGTCAGGCTGGAAGATAAGGAGTATCTGGATGAGCTGACGCTTGATTTAAAGGATAAGTCATCCTATATTATTGTCAGAAAAGGCGACGACCTTTATTATACGGGGAATAACAACGCGGCGAAAAGGATTTTCCATGTGCTGCCGGAGTATGGCAATGAAATGCCCGGCATGGAGGCCGGCTATTATTATAACGATATCAATAAGCTGGTGAAAGCGGTTGATTTCCGATTTTCCGATGGCAGCGAGGGCAGTATTTTTATTGTTACCAATATAGGCTCTCTGCTTCCCCGGAAGATGCTGCACAATATGATGCTGGCGTTTATTCTGGTACTTGTCTTTACCAGTGTTCTACTGACCCGCTGGATTCAGAGGGGTATTTTTACGCCGATTAACCAGTTAAATACGGCGATGCAGAATATTGCAGAGGGTAATCTGGAATACATGCTTACCACGCAGGAGAAGGGGGAGATCGGAGAGCTTTACCGCAACTATGAGGACATGAGACTGCGCCTTAAGGAATCTCTGGATGAAAAATTCGAGCATGAACGGAAGAACAGGGAGCTGATCAGTAATATTTCTCATGATTTAAAGACGCCCATTACGTCGATAAAGGGCTATGTTGAAGGCATTATGGACGGCGTTGCCGATACGCCGGAGAAGATGCAGAAATATATTAAAACCATTTCCGATAAGGCAAATGATATGGATCGGCTCATTAATGAGCTGACCACATATTCCGGAATTGACACCAACAGGATTCCCTATACGTTTCGCCGTATCAATGTGGCGGATTATTTTGGAGACTGTGTGGAAGAGGTGGGTCTGGATCTGGAATCCAAGAGCATACAGCTGAATTATGAGGATCTGGTCGACCCGGCGGTACAGATTATTGCGGATCCGGAGCAGCTGAAACGGGTAATCAATAATATCATAGGAAACAGCGTAAAATATATGAATAAGGAACGGGGCGTCATTGATATTCGCATTTTGGATGAGGTGGACGCCATTCGCGTGGAGATCGAGGATAACGGCATGGGGGTTGCAGCGAAGGATCTGCCGAATATCTTTGAGCGGTTTTACCGCACGGACGCTTCCCGGAATTCTTCCAAGGGCGGCAGCGGTATCGGGCTTTCCATTGTAAAAAAGATTATCGAGGACCATGGCGGTTACATTTGGGCCACCAGTAAGGAAGGCGAAGGCACCTGTATGCATTTCGTAATCCGTAAGTATCAGACGGCATCAGAGAAATGACACAAAGTCACAGAACAGGGTATCAAAGTAAGAGGAGAAGAGCATATGAGTAAAATTTTAATTGTGGAAGACGAAGAGGCCATTGCTGATCTGGAAAAGGATTATCTGGAGCTGAGCGATTTTGAGGTAACAATCGAAAACAGCGGAGATAAAGGGCTGGATACAGCGTTGTCGGGGAATTTTGATCTGGTGATTCTGGATCTCATGCTGCCGGGCATGGACGGTTTCGAAGTCTGCAAGCAGATTCGGGAGGAGAAAAATATTCCCATTATCATGGTATCGGCGAAAAAGGATGATATTGATAAAATCAGGGGTTTGGGATTGGGCGCTGACGATTATATGACAAAGCCTTTCAGTCCTTCGGAGCTTGTGGCCAGAGTAAAGGCGCATATGGCGCGGTATGACAGGCTGGTGGGCAGCAACCAGAAGATGAATGATATCATAGAAATTCGGGGGCTTAAGATTGATAAGACCGCCAGACGGGTTTACGTGGATGGAGAAGAGAGGATTTTTACCACCAAGGAATTTGATCTGCTCACTTTCCTTGCCGAAAATCCGAATCATGTGTATTCGAAAGAAGAACTGTTCCGCGAGATCTGGGATATGGATTCTATCGGCGATATTGCCACCGTTACCGTTCATATCAAGAAAATTCGTGAAAAAATAGAATTTGATACCGCCAAACCGCAGTATATCGAGACTATCTGGGGTATTGGGTATCGGTTTAAGATATAACCAGCAAACGTTCGATGCAATCGGACAGAAAGTGCGAAGCACGGGTTTGAAAGTTTTCCTGATACCGCGAAGGAGCACAGGGCACAGATATGAAACATGAGAGAATCCTCTATGAAGACAACGACATTTTCGTCTGCCACAAACCCGCCGGAATCGCCACACAGACGGCGCGGGTGGGACAGGCGGATATGGTCAGCGAAATAACCAATTACCTTAAGGCTTCCGGTTCCGATTTAAAAACCCCCCTCTATGTGGGCGTGGTTCATCGTTTGGACCAGCCAGTGGAGGGGATTTTGGTTTTTGCAAAAAACAAAGCGGCAGCGGCAGATTTGAGCAGGCAGGCGGCGGGTGACGGCATGAAAAAGGAATATCTGGCTGTGGTCTGCGGTGAAAATCTGTCAAAATCGGGAGAGCTTACTGATTATCTGTTAAAAGACGGAAAGACCAATACCTCCCGGGTAGTGCCGCCTGAGGTTAAAGGTGCAAAAGAAGCAAAATTATCCTATGAAGTTTTATCGGCGGGGCCGTCCG
The DNA here is from genome assembly GCA_009774175.1 of Lachnospiraceae bacterium. Classification (GTDB taxonomy): domain Bacteria; phylum Bacillota; class Clostridia; order Lachnospirales; family Lachnospiraceae; genus UBA3282. The sequence goes on from VSNG01000010.1 coordinate 47,513, forward strand.
GGACGGCGCTTGTAAAGGTGCGGCTTTACACGGGGCGGCATCATCAGATCAGGGTGCAGATGACCAATGCGGGAATGCCTCTTCTGGGAGACCATAAATATGCCGGGGAAGCTGCTCTTAAAATTTCCGCCGGACTGGGCGTCCGGGAGATTGCGTTGTGCGCTTACCGTTTGGCTTTTGTCCACCCGAAAACGGGGAAGAATATGCAGTTTGAGATAAAGCCGGAGGGAGCGGCGTTTCAAAGAGGGGTATATAAGTAACAAACAAAATGAAAAGTATAGAGGATAGGACTCTGTAAAAAGATACATAATAAAACCATGCATAAGGAATTGATGAAATGGTTTTGGGAAAATAAGCTTATCAAAGGATGTCTGGTCACTGCACTGGTCTGGTTTTTCTTTCGTTTTTTGTTTTCTCTTGCGGCTCCCTTTTTTCTGGCGTTTGCACTGGTTACACTGCTGTATCCGCTTTTGGAGCGGGTGCAGAAGCGGATACCGATCAGGAAAAAGTTTCTTGCTGCGCTTATTGTCCTGCCGGTTTTACTGCTCCTGTGCGCCGTGCTATGGGCGATTTTTTCAGTTGGCATTAAGCAGCTGCAGGGACTGCCGGCATTTTGCGAGAAGGTGGAGCGGCAGGCGGAGATTTTCTTTCATCAGTGCTGCTGTCAGCTTGACGGGCGGTTTGGCTGGGAGGGGGAACGGATTGAGACCTATGTGATTGAGCAGATGACCGTTATTATGGAAAATGTGCAGATTCAGGTTGTACCGCAGCTCCTTTCCTCCTCCTACAATTGCTTTAAGGGAATTGCCGGAACAGTGGGGTTTCTGGCGATTACCTGTATTGCGGTATTTTTGCTGGAAAAGGATTATACAAGATTTGTGGAATGGGTGAAGGGGGAGAAAAGCTTTCGCTTTCTGTGGACCGTGCTGGGGGGCGTGCTTACCTATCTCGTCACTTTTTTTAAAGCGCAGGGCGTAATTTTGCTTATCATTGGCGCGCTTTGCAGCGTAACGCTGGGTATTGCGGGAGTGGAGGGCGGTATTTTTCTGGGGATTCTGGCCGGACTTTTGGATATGCTGCCCTTTGTGGGAACGGGTATTGTTCTGGTGCCGCTGTCTGCCTGGCAGCTCTTAAGCGGCCACTATGTACGGATGGCCGTTTGCCTGGGGCTTTATGGAATCTGTATACTCACAAGGGAACTGCTCGAACCAAGGCTTATCGGTAATAAAATCGGAATAGCGCCGATCTGCATTTTGTTTTCCCTGTATGCAGGCGTAAAATTGTTTGGCGTGGGCGGGATTATCAAAGGCCCTCTTGCGCTGATTGTAATTTTTGAAATATTAAAGGAAAGAGAAGTTTGACGAAAACGAGGAATAAGGGGTATTATGGAATAGCCGCGGGAAAATACGGCGGCACCTAAAAAGGGCAGTTTTCAGGGAAGGCTTCCGGATATGAGAATTAAAAATGACAAACCGCAGAATGGAACAGCGTCCCGCCTGTCCTCCGGGGAAAGAGTCGGGGCGGTGATGGCTTATGTACTGGCGGTTACTTTGTCCGTGATGTGCGTTTTAGTCGCTTTTTATGCGGAGAATGGGTACAATCAGATTGGCAACGCGAAATTTTCGGTGTATAAAGTAACCATGCTGGCTGGATTTGTACCCTTTTTGCTGCTGGGGGCAGTTTATCTTGTCTGTTTTTTCAGGCAGGAACAATATCGGGAATTAAAGCTGTCTGTCACCGACGCCTGTGTGCTTGTCTATATGCTTTTTTCGACGATTGCCGTTTTTTCCGGGGGCTTTTATGAAGATGCTTTGTGGGGGAGCTTTGGCTGGAATATGGGATGGCTGTCACAGCTTAGTTTTGTACTGATATATCTGGGCATTTCCCGGTTCGGCATACATTACCGTGTAATTCTGGCAGTTTTTTGCGGTTCGGCTTTTCCTGTGTTTTTGCTTGCGGTTTTGCATCGGATGCTGATAGACCCGATTGGATTTTATGAGGGATTGCAGGGATATCAGATGGCGCAGTTTCTCTCCACCATGGGGCAGGCGACATGGTATGCCAGCTATCTTGTAGTGGCGCTGCCTGTCGGAATGGCTGTGTTTCTGTTTGCGGAAAAGACCGTTTGGAGAATTTTGGGAGGCATTTACACGACGATCGGGTTTGCTTCCCTGGTAACCCAGAACAGCGACAGCGCCTATTTTGCCATGGCGGGCTTTATGCTGGTTTTCTTTTGGGTCTGCGTGGAGAAGCGGGAGACGCTTAATCGGTTTGCAGAGGTCTGCACGCTTTTTTTTGCAGCGGGAAAGGTGATGCATTTTTTGATGAAGATGCGTCCTAATCCTGATTTGAAATATGACTTTATCACGGCACTTATTCTGGATGGGGCCGTTACATGGATCTTTTTGGGAGTCTGTCTGTTTTTTTCCCTGTTTCTGTACGGGAGAAGAGACAGGCCCTATTCTGTCGGCAAGGCGATGCGAGTCAGGCGGGTGGCGCTGAGTGCCGCCGTGGCTGCGGTTATTATATTGACAGGCATGATTGTAATGCAAAGCAGAGGGCTTATACCGGGGAGCGTGGGAGAAGCTTTAAGCGCGGTATCCTATTTTAACTGGGGCGATGAATGGGGAAACGGCCGAGGCCGGATATGGAGCTTTGCCTTCCGGGTATTTGCGAAAGAGAATATAAGGCATAAGCTTTTCGGACTTGGGCCCGACTGTTTCAGCAGCTATGCGGCTGCGGTGCATGGGGAAGAGGTAACGCTTCTCTGGGGAGAAAAAATACTGACCAACGCCCATAATGAATGGTTTACCACATTAATAAATACCGGAATATTCGGAGCGGCGGCATACATAGGGGTTTTTGTTTCGGCTGTGAGACGGTTTTTGCAGGCGCGGCAGCACAGCTATCTGCTTGTGGGGGCTGCGGCTGCGGCCGTATCCTATACAGCTTACAATTTTTTTTGCTATCAGCAGGTGTGCTGTACGCCTTTTGTATTTCTTATGCTGGGAGTTGGAGAGTATATTTTGCGTCAGAAAGGCAGAAAAATGTAACGATGGATAATTTGCCGCAAAAACCTTGTAATTAGCGGTTGACAAAACAAATTCCTGCGGCTAGAATGGATAGAAACGTGACGAAGAAGAGAATAGTACGGATAGGGAACGTGACAGAGAGAGGGCTATGGGTGGGAGGCTCTTACGGGAAATATTCGGAACCGGCCTCGGAGTCCTGTGTGAGAAGCACAGCGTAGCACCGGCGATAACGGTAAGAGAAGAGAGCGCAGACGCGTTAATAAGGGTGGTACCGCCGAGATTTCGGTCCCTTGGGGATGGAAGTTTTGGCGGTTTTCTATTTTAGAATGGAGGAAGAAAATGGCGGAGAAAAAATTAGTGGAAGCGATTACTTCGATGGAGGAGGACTTCGCGCAGTGGTACACGGATGTGGTGAAAAAAGCGGAGCTGCTGGATTACACCAGCGTGAAAGGATGCATGGTGTTTAAGCCTGCGGGCTATGCCATCTGGGAGCTGATTCAGAAGCAGATGGACGACCGTTTCAAGGAGACGGGGGTGGAGAATGTATATCTGCCCATGTTTATTCCTGAAAGCTTATTAAATAAGGAAAAAGATCATGTGGAGGGCTTTGCGCCGGAGGTGGCATGGGTGACTCACGGCGGTATGCAGCCCTTGCAGGAGAGGCTTTGCGTGAGGCCCACGTCCGAAACGCTGTTTTGCGATTACTATAAAAATGTGGTGCAGTCCTACCGTGATCTGCCCCAGATCTGTAACCAGTGGTGCTCTGTAGTGCGCTGGGAGAAGGAGACAAGACCGTTCTTAAGAAGCCGTGAATTTTTATGGCAGGAGGGACATACAGCCCACGCTACGGCTGAGGAGGCGGAAGAGAGGACGATTCAGATGCTGAATCTCTATGCTGATTTTTGTGAGGAAGTGCTGGCCATTCCTGTTATCAAAGGCCGCAAGACAGATAAGGAAAAGTTTGCGGGGGCAATTGCTACTTATACTATTGAGGCATTGATGCACGATGGAAAGGCTTTACAGTCCGGCACTAGCCACAATTTTGGCGACGGGTTTGCCAAAGCATTCGGGATTCAGTATACGGGTAAGGACAATACTTTAAAGTATGTGCATCAGACTTCCTGGGGAACAACGACGCGGCTGATTGGCGCCATTATCATGGTGCACGGTGACAATTCCGGGCTGGTGCTGCCTCCTAAGGTTGCGCCCACGCAGATCATGATCATCCCGATTCAGCAGAAAAAGGAAGGCGTTCTTGATAAAGCCTATGAATTGAAGGAGCGTCTTGGCGCATTCCGTGTGAAGGTGGACGATACGGATAAGAGTCCGGGCTGGAAATTCTCTGAGCAGGAGATGCGGGGTATTCCGATCCGCGTGGAGATCGGGCCGAAAGATATTGAGGCAAATAAATGCGTGATCTGCCGCCGCGATACGGGAGAAAAAATAGAAGTTTCTCTGGACGAGCTGGAGCAGAAAGCGGAAGAAATCCTTGACAGGATACAGAAGGAAATGCTGGAGCGCGCGAGAACCCACAGGGATGCGCATACTTACGAGGCAAAGAACATGGAGGAGCTTCGTAAAATTTTTGCGGAGACAACCGGCTTCGTGAAAGCCATGTGGTGCGGGGAGCAGGGCTGTGAGGATCAGATCAAGGAGGAGCTTGCCGTAACAAGCCGCTGTATGCCGTTTGAACAGGAGCAGATCGGGACTGTCTGTGTGTGCTGTGGAAAGCCGGCAAAGAAGATGGTTTATTGGGGTAAGGCGTATTAACGAGGGGAAATATGCCAAACCTTTAAGTGAGGATGTGGGCCTCGGCGTGCGCGCCGGCTTGCATCTTAACGGACAGAGGCGTATAATGTATGACATTAGCTGACAGGAGGAGTACTTACATGAAAAAGATCGTATTACAGTTGACAAAGTTCGCTTACTTTTTTACATGCGGCTGGTATTTGTTTACGCTGCCGGTGCACGCTTATATTGATCCCTCGGCCGTTACCTATATCATTCAGGCGGTAGCGGGCGTCCTGATTGCGTTGGGTGCGATATTGACGGTTTTCAGGCATAAAATCTTTGCATTTTTTAAGAAGAATAAAAAGACTGACGAGTCGGAAAAGCAGAGCATTGAGTTTAAGGACGTGAACGATTAAGAGGCGGTTATGGGTACAGTGACGGATGCGGTGATCGGCGGCCTGGTCTGGCTGATTAACCTGTGTTATGAGTTTTGTCATAATTATTGGATAGCAATACTGGTGTTTACTTTTATGACGAAGGTGATTCTGCTGCCTTTGTCAGTCTGGGTACAGAAGAATTCGATTAAGACGGTTCGGATGCAGCCGGAAATGAATCATATCAGCGCGACATATCTGGGAAATCAGGAGGCGATTTCCGAGGAGCAGTACAAGCTGTTTAAAAGGGAAAAATACAGTCCCTTTGCAGACCTGATACCGCTAATTGTTCAGTTGGTGTTATTGATGGGCGTGGTAGAGGCTGTCAAACGGGGAACAACTTTGACGGATATTCCGGTCAGAACAGGCGGGATCACTTTGCTGATCCCTCTTCTGGCCGCGTTATCCGCCTTTTTCATGTGCTATGTGCAGAATAAAATTAATGTTTTGCAGTCTGAGCAGGGAGCTTTCAATCAGTACGGCACCATGATATTTTCTGTAGGCCTGTCTTTGTATCTTGGGTTCTTTGTATCCATTGGAGTGGGATTTTACTGGAGCTGCAGTAATATTCTGTCCACCCTGCAGTTGTTTTTGTTAAATGTCTGGATTAATCCTAAAGATTATATTGACTATGAGGCGCTGGAAAAGAGCAAGGAGGAGCTTCGGGAGGCGAAGGCGTTTATGGCCTCCAGACAGAAAGCGGACAGAAAGAGTCCTTACCGGGATAAGGAAAAGGCGGATTATAAGAAGTTTCTGAAACAGCCCGATAAAAAGGTGGTATTCTATTCGGAAAAAAACGGTTTCTACAAATATTATAAAAATATTATAGAAGAGATTATCAGAAGAACCAATATCGTGATCCACTATATTACAAGCGATCCTCAGGATGAAGTCTTCCAGATGGAAAGCGATCAGTTTAAGCCGTATTATATCGGGGAGAATCGAATGATTGTGCTGATGATGAAGATGGAGACGGACATTATGGTCATGACTACGCCGGATCTGGAAAATTATCAGCTGAAACGCTCCTATATTCAGAAGGATATCGAGTATATTTATGTGCCCCATGATGTGAACAGCGCCAACCTGTCTTTCCATAAGGAAGCGCTGGATCATTATGATACGATTTTTACATCCGGGCCGAAGAACAGACAGGAGCTTGCAGAGCGGGAAGAGAAATACGGACTGCCTGCGAAGAATCTTGTGGAGTGGGGCTCCAGTGTCATTGACAATATGACAAAATCCTACGAGGAGATGGAAAAGGAGAGCGGGCCTGAAACGAAAGAGAATAAAACGGTGCTTATCGCGCCCTCCTGGCAGAAGGATAATATTCTGGATTCCTGTATAGAGGAAATGCTGGATCAGCTGGCGAAGACGCCGTATCAGGTGATTGTACGGCCCCATCCTCAGTATGTGCGCCACTTTGAGGCGCGGATTGACGCGCTGGCGGCAAAATATAAGGATATTACGTTTCAGAAGGACTTTTCCTCAAATAGAACAGTGTATACGGCTGACCTGCTGGTAACGGACTGGTCCAGTATTGCCTTTGAATATTCGTTCGCCACATTAAAGCCGGTGCTGTTTGTGGATACCCCCATGAAGATTTTGAACCCGGACTATAAGGAGCTGGAAACAGTGCCCATCGACATAGAGCTTCGCGACCGAATCGGGATATCCGTTGCGCCGGAGGCTGTGGGCGATGAAGTTGTGGCTGCGGTAGATAAGCTTTTATGGAACGAACAGTTTTCCAGAGAGTCCATACAGCGGTTAAAGGAAGAGTATATTTATAATAACGGAGAAAGCGGTAAAGTGGGCGCGAAATATATTATTGATCAGTTAGTGGCGCGTTCTGGGAAATGAGGTGGAGCAGATGGTGAAACGAAATGTATTGTTGAATCCGGGGCCGGCGACGACCACCGATACGGTTAAAATGGCGCAGGTGGTTCCTGATATCTGTCCCCGGGAGAAGGAGTTTGTCTCCATTATGCGGGAAGTGGAAGAGGGACTGCTGCGGATTGTGCATGCCGATCCGAAGGAGTACGCGGCGGTGCTCTTCTGCGGCTCCGGCACGATTAATATGGATATCTGTTTAAATTCCCTGCTCCCGGAGGGGAAGAAGATTCTGGTTATCAACAACGGCGCCTACAGCAGCCGGGGAGCGGAAATTTGCGAGTATTACGGACTTTCGTACATCAATTTGAAGCTGCCCCTTGACAGGCAGCCGGATCTTACGGTGATCGAGAGGACATTGCAGGAAAATCCTGATATTGCGCTGGTTTATACGACCCATCATGAAACGGGAACGGGACTGCTTAATCCGATTCGGGAAATCGGGGCGCTGGTACACCGTTATCACGGCATGTTTGTGGTGGATACCACGTCTACCTATGCCATGCGTCCAATTGATATGGATGCGGACGAACTGGACTTCTGCATGGCTTCGGCTCAGAAGGGCATCATGGCGATGACCGGGTTATCGTTTATCATTGGAAGAAAATCCATGATAGAGGCATCGGCGGATTATCCGAGACGTTCCTATTACTGTAATCTGTATATGCAGTACGCTTATGCCAGGGAGCATGGAGAAATGCATTTTACCCCGCCCGTTCAGGTGATTTATTCCGTAAGACAGGCGCTTTCGGAGTATTTCGCGGAGGGAGAAGAGAACAAGTGGGCAAGACACTGCCGGGTATTTCAGGCGATCAGGAAAGGCCTTGTAGAGCTGGGATTTCGTATTTACATACAGGAAGGACAGGAATCCGGGCTGGTGGCGGCGGCGCTGTATCCCGACGATGACCGATGGGATTTTGAGAAAGTACACGATTACTGCTACGAGAGAGGATTTACGATCTATCCAGGTAAGGTGGAAAAGCTGGGAATGTTCCGGCTCTGTGCTCTTGGCGCGATTGATCAGGAAGATATTGAGGCATTCTGGGTTGTATTTAGGGAAGCGCTGAAAGTATGCGGGGTGGCTGTGCCGGTTCGTTACGATAGTTAGGCAAATGAGAAAAGACAGGCCTGACAGACGGATCAGGGGGTGAAATTTAATGAAAAAGGTATATACCTGTTTTTGTACGGATGTGATACACGAGGGACATTTGAATATTCTGAAAAGAGCCGGCGAGTACGGGGAAGTTTATGTAGGCGTACTTTCGGATGCGGCGATGGTTGGCTTTAACCGTTTTCCTACCATACCCATAGAGCAGCGGATGGAGATTGTGAGACAGACCGGGCTTGCCAAAGAAGTGCTGCTCCAGCAGGAAATCATGTATGATCAGGTGATCGAAAAGCTGCGGCCGGATTATGTGGTGCATGGGGATAACTGGTCGAATGGCCCGGAGAAAGTGATTCGGGAGAACGTTATCAACAATCTCGAAAAATTCGGTGGTGAATTGGTTGAGATTCCCTATACTTATAATGAAAATGTGAAGCGGATAGACGATCAGATGAAGGAAAAGCTGGCCATGCCGGAATTTCGGAGAAAGAGACTGCGCCAGTTAATAGAGATGCGTCCCATTGTCAAGACGCTGGAGGTGCATTCCGGGCTTACAGGCCTGATTGCGGAGAAGACCGTGGTGGAAAGTAACGGACAGCCGGATCAGTTTGACGCCATGTGGATATCTTCTCTCTGCGATTCTACGGCGAAAGGAAAGCCGGATATCGAGCTGGTGGATATGTCGTCCCGGATTCGGACGATTGACGATGTAATGGATGTGACTACGAAGCCGATTATTTTGGACGGAGATACGGGCGGTCTGGTGGAGCATTTTGTATACAATGTGAGAACGCTGGAGCGGATGGGCGTATCCGCGGTGATTATCGAGGATAAAACGGGATTAAAGAAAAATTCTCTTTTTGGCACGGAAGTGGAGCAGACGCAGGATAGTATTGAAAATTTCTGTGAAAAGATCCGTATGGGAAAGAAGGCCCTGAGAACCGAAGAATTTATGATCATAGCCCGAATTGAGAGCCTGATTCTGGAACGGGGTATGGAGGATGCGTTAAACCGTGCACGTGCCTATGTAAAAGCCGGCGCGGACGGTATTATGATTCATTCCCGCAGAAAATCGCCGGATGAGATTTTGGAGTTTTGTCAGAAGTTCAGAGAGGAAGACGGGAAGACGCCGATTGTGGTTGTACCTACCTCTTTTAACAGTATTACGGAGGAAGAGCTTGCCAGGGCGGGCGTAAACATAGTTATTTATGCAAACCAGCTCACAAGGAGCGCGTTTCCGGCCATGCAGAGCACGGCGGAAGAGATTCTGAAAAATCACCGTGCGCTTGAGGCGGATTCCCGTCTTATGCCGTTCAAGGATATCATACGGCTGATTGACGAGATATAGGGAGCGCATGAAATAGCAGGAAATCTGAGGACGCCGCAGGAAAGCGGCGGGGAGGTCATGGTGAAGGAGATCGCAATTTTGATGGCGGCCGGACTTGGCAGCCGTATGCGGCCTTTGACGGAGCATACACCGAAGCCGTTAATTAAAGTGCATGGGAAGCCCATGATTGAAACTGTTATAGAAGGACTGCTTGGCCGGCCGGTGGAAGCGATATATATAGTGACAGGTTATCTGGGCGAGCAGTTTAAGCCGCTGTGCGAGAAATATCCCCAGGTGCAGATTCTGCACAATGGGGAATACAACGAAAAAAATAATATTTCGTCCATCCATGCGGCAAGGGAAGTATTGGGTACGGCGGACTGTTTTATCTGTGAGTCTGATCTGTATGTGACGGACAGCTCCGTTTTTCGGAAGAACTTACAGCATTCCTGTTATTATGGCAGGATGGAGAAGGGGTACTCGGCGGACTGGGTATTTGAACTGCAGGACGGCTTCATCTCGCGGGTAGGAAAAGGCGGCAGGGATACTTATAATATGACAGGCATAGCCTATTTCAAAAAGGAAGATGCCTGTATTTTGCGGGAAGAGATTGAGCAGGCATACGAAATAGAAGAAAACGGCGGTCTTTTTTGGGATGAAGTAGTGGACAGACATCTGGACCGGTTAAAGCTTACCATTGAGGAAGTGGCACAGGGACAGATTGTAGAGATTGATACCGTAGAAGAATGGGAGAAAATCAATGAAAGCTTCTGAGCTGTTATTGCAGTTGGAACATATGGGGATAGACACTATCGCGGGGGTGCCGGATTCCACGTTGAAGCAGTTTTGCGACGGCGTGCAGACCTATAAGGGGAAAATGAGCCATTACGTGACGGCTAACGAAGGAGCCGCGGTGGGCGTGGCCATCGGCAGTTATCTGGCCACCGGCAGGCCTGCCTGCGTGTACATGCAAAATTCCGGCATTGGCAATGCGGTAAATCCGTTGGCGTCTCTGGCCAACGGGGAAGTGTACGGGATTCCCATGCTGTTTATTGTAGGATGGAGAGGCGAGCCGGGCGTCAAGGACGAACCCCAGCATGTGTTTCAGGGAAAGATTACCTGCCAGCTGTTTGAGACGCTTGCCGTTTCCTGTCGCGTGATTGACAAAGAGACCACGGCGGAGGAGATGAAGGCTGTTTTACGGGAGGCAGGCGAGACGCTGGCGCGGGGCGAGCAGTTTGCCCTGATTGTGAAAAAGGGAACCTTTGAGAAGGAGTCGTCTTTCCAGTGGACAAACGGTAATTCTATGGTACGGGAGGAAGTGCTGGGACAGATTTTGCGTGTACTTTCCCGGGATGTGGTGATTGTGTCCACTACAGGTAAGATTTCCAGAGAATTGTATGAACGCAGCGATGCCATTTACGGCGGGCATGAAAATATTTTTATGACGGTGGGCGGTATGGGGCATGCTTCCATGATCGCGCTGGGCATTGCGGAGAAAAGGCCCGATAAAAAAGTTGTCTGTATCGACGGGGATGGGGCGGCCCTGATGCATATGGGGGCGCTTCCCTTTATCGCGGCGCGGGCGCCGAAGAATTTTTATCATATCGTGATCAATAATATGGCCCATGAATCCGTGGGCGCCATGCCCACAGGGTGTCAGCAGGCATCCTTTGCCGGGATTGCGGCGGCAGCGGGATATCGGGCTACGGATAAGCTGGAAACAGAAGAAGCCGTTGGCCGGATTGGCGGCCGTATCGAAGCGGAGGAAGGGCCTGTTCTTTTTGAAATTCCGGTTTCCCTGGGGGCCAGAAGCGATCTGGGGAGGCCCAAGGAGAGCGCGCGGCAAAATAAAGAAAATTTCATGGCGTTTTTAAATAAAGGGGCAGGGAAAGAATAACCCCCGGATCAGATGAATCAGACAGGAAAAGGAAGGGAGCCGGCGATATCGTGAGCAGAAGAAGGAAAAAGAAAAAGGGAATGGGTCTGGTGATTTTTCTGGGCCTTTTTATCGGCATCTGTATTGTTTTGGGAATTGGCGCCGCTACCGGGTCGTTAAAAGGAACGGTGAAACACGCCGTGACAAAGAAGGTATCGGAAACCGTGATGGAGCAGGCGGTGAAACAGGCTTTGGAAAGTACCGGCGATTCGCAGGCCGCTGAGAAAGCCAAAGAGATTGTGAATACCATGGACGAAGAGGATAAGCAAAAGGCGGAGGAGATTATCGAACGCTATGCGGACAGCGACACCCTCTCCGACGTGATGGAGATTGTGGGAGACGGCATAGACGGCGAGTCCCTGTCGGAGGTGGAAGCCTATTTGCAGGAAAACGTGTCGGCGCAGGATCAGGCTGAGCTGGAGGAGCTGTACCGAAAGTACAGCGAGGGGTATTTGGAATAGTTTTGAAATGATTGGATGAAAAATATGTAGCAAGGGCGGCTCTCAGGAAAGGAGCCGTCTTTTATTATTTGCAGTTTGAAATACTAATAAAAATGACATGGGTTGACATATGTATACCCTTTGTGTATGATATGAAAGAAATGGTATACATACGTATACCAAAATATGGAAGAACAGCAAATGTAAAACACCGGGAAAACAGGCAGAAAATATCCGGACTGAGGAAGGGGAGAAAAGAATGGTTAATTTATCGGACGGGGAATGGAAAATCATGAACCGGCTCTGGGAGTGTGAAGGTACGATCACGGAGCTTAAGAATGCGTTGCAGGCGGAGACCGGGTGGGATAAGCATATCATCATTACCATGCTGTCCCGCATGGAGAAGAAGGGGGCAGTGGCCCATCGGGAGGGCGGACGGGCCAAGGTATTTTATCCTCTTGTGACAAGGAAAGAGGTTTCCATGCAGGAGACAAGAGGATTTCTGCAGAAGATTTACAGGGGAAGCCTGGGTATGATGGTTAATGCCATGGTGGAGGATCAGGCGTTGACGGAGGAGGATATCAGGGAGCTTTCCGCCATTTTGGAGCAGGCGAAAAGACAGAGAGGAGAGAACACGAAATGAGGGAAATTTTAATTACATCTGCTTTTTTGATTTTGTGCGTTCTGTTGATTCGCAGAATTTTCCGTGAAAAGGTCAGCCGGAGATTATTGTATGCGCTCTGGCTTCTGGTGGCGCTTCGGCTTATGATTCCGGGTTCGGCGCAGTTTGGCATGGGGCCGCTCTCGCAGATACGCCTGATGGATTTGCTGGAAGAGGATAAAAGCGGCATAACGGAGCGGTTGGAGGAGACGGTTTCGCTGGAGGAGCCGATTCAAATGACGATAGACGCCCGAAGCATCTGGTTTCGTCTGTTCGCTGACGATGCAGTAAGGGAGGCGATGAGGGATATATCCAATGATGGGCCTACCGCGGTATTTCTGGCGGGTAAATTGGGATTTACCAGACTGGACGTGCTGCGGTTTATCTGGATTGCGGGCATGGTGGTTGTGAGCGCCTGGATTCTCATCACAAATATGGTATTTGGCCGCAGATTAAAGAAGTCGAGAAAGCCCTTTGACCTGCCGGAGGAAATATGTACGGCGGCGAGTTTACAGGCTTTGGGCGGGGATGGAAAGGGGCGCGGTATTTTCAGGAAGGCGGGACGTTTTCCCGTATTTTATCTGGCGGAGGGACTGGCATCCCCCTGTCTTTACGGATTTTTGGGGCGGGAGGCGGTTTACCTGTCGGCGGATGTGGTGGAAGACAATGACAGACTGCGGCATGTGGTTGTTCATGAGCTTGTCCACAAAAAGCATGGAGACAGCTTTTGGGCGATTTTACGAAGCGCGCTTGTGGCGGTGTACTGGTTTCATCCGCTTGTATGGGTGGCGGCGGTCTGTTCCAAGCGGGACTGCGAGCTTGCCTGTGACGAGGGAGCGCTTTCGATTTTAGGAGAGGAAGAGCGGATTTCCTACGGAGAGACGCTGCTTTCCATCATTACAAGGAAAGGGCGCGCTTCGGATCTGGTCTGTACAGCTACGACCATGACAGGCAGCGGGAAGAGCGTAAAAGAACGGATCCAGTTTATCGCAAAGGAGCCCAGGCTTTTATTTGCGGCGGCAGCAGGCGCGCTTTTTCTGACAGCGGCCGTATGTCTGTTTGTCTTTACCAGAGACGCCGGATTTAACGGAATAACGGTGGACAGTACGGAAGGGCTTACGGTTACGGGAGCGGACATGCAGATATCGCTGCCTGCAAGCATCGGAGGGATCAGTGGCTGTGTGGTGGAAAAGGAAAGCGACGACGTGATCATTTATCATCTGGAGGCGCAGGAGGAGGTGGGCAGATTTGCCAGAATGCCGCTTCGAGACGCGCTGCAGCTGGTGGATGAGGGGCGGGAGGTTCTGCCTGTGGGGGATCATGGATATAATTACCTTTTGCGCGCCTATCTGGGGGAACCGCTGTCGAGGACAGAGCATGTCTACCATACCTATACGCCGGCCAATGAGGAAGCGGGAGTTTTGAGACATGAGGATGTCTATCTTCCGACGGAAAACATTATTACGGAGCCGATTGACGAAGCCAGGTCCGTGACACAGCATACCTACACGCCTGTGGAAGAAGCAGGGATGGATATTCCTGTGACGGAAGGCGTGGCGGGGACAGACTGCAATGAGGATACCACTTATATCATAGATGATGATACTTCTTATTCTTATATTAAAGACGGACAGGAGAGTGAGGGGAATGTGGATTACCTTCCCACTGAACAGATTACGGAGACGGAATATCAGCCACGGGAGGTCAATGTGGATGAGATTAATAGCGAGTGCTATGTTTATGTGACGGCGGATTATGAAGGGAAGGTAAGGGAAAAATACCGGGACGAGATGGGATTTATTGACAGCGAGCTGAAGGCGGCGGCGGACCAGGTGATCATTTTAAGCCTGAACAGGGAAAGGCGGGAAGCGCTGTTTGATGCGCTGACCAGAAACAGAACGCCTTATGTGGGGGACAATGTCAAAACAGGCGCATTACTTGATGCGCTTCCCTTGCCGCCGACCCTGAACAGGACAGGAGGATTTTCTCTGCAGACGGTGGAAGAGCCATATTCTCTGCGCTTTGATTATGAGATGAGTACGGATACTATAACGAAAGAGGATCGGGATATGCTGTACTTTAATGCGGTAATGTTGTTTTATGCCATTGGGAATGTGGAGGAAATTGCGGTTGGGATTAACCGTCCGGCGGGCACAGAGCCTGCGGATATGATGGAGGTTTATTACAGAGAAGAGCTGGGGCAGGATATTCCGGCTCTACTGAGCGCGGATTTTGAAAATGAAGTGGCTTTTCGGGAAAAGCTTTCAACATTGCATAGCGAAGTGGAAAGCTATTTGTCCTCTTACAATTTTTATAATTTTTAAAAAATATTAAGAATTATGTAACCCTTTTCTTAAGTTTCCCACTCTAATATATAGTTGTAGGATTGGCGGTTTTAGAGATTTTTTAAAGACTGTCGTATTACAATGGAAGTACCGTTACAAAAGAGGGGGATCATCATGGGACAGGCACAAAGAAGTGACAGACAAAATGATTTGCGGGAGGAACAGCGGACGGGGTATTCCGCGCCGCGGCGCAAAAAGCAGAGCAGTACGGGGAAAAAGGCGCAAAGCGCGCAGAGAAACAGTATCAGCGTGATATCGATGGAGAGTCCCCGGAGCAGAGAAAGAAATGAGTCAGGAAAGGGCCAGCGCCCGCGAAACGGTGCAGGGCGCGCATCAGGGCGCGGCGGAAGGGAAAACGCAGGGCGGCGTCATACAAACAGGGATCTGCAGGGTCTGGAGATGTGGGAGATTTCCAGGGAATCGGAGAACCCCCGGCTGATGCGGCTGGCTGACAAAGAGCAGGTTCGATCCACAAGACGGCGGCAGGATGCCGCCCGCAACAGACCCGCTCCGGCCAGACAGCCACAATCCAAACCCCGTCTGGCCAGCGCGGCCGGCCGTCGTAAGGCGAAGCGCCGGAAGGAGCTTTTGTGCAGAACCTTTATGCTTTTGGTGATTGCAGTATGTCTGGTGCTCATTTATCAGACGGCCGGTGCGGTATATCAGATGATGCATGACAAGGGAATGAGCAATGGCGGAGGAAAGGATAAGAGCAAGGGGATTGTAGAGGTAGTATCCGAGCAATTGGAGAAGAACAAGCTGAAACCGCCGGCAATCACGGAAGATTTTCTGGAGATTAACGATTATTCCAGACCGGGAACCGGCCTTGGGAAAGTGAAAAGTATTTTTGTGCATTATACGGCGAATCCGGGTACGACCGCGCAGCAGAACCGCAGTTATTTTGCCAATCTGGCCCAGACCCATGAAAGGTCGGCCAGCGCTCACTTTATCATTGGATATGACGGAGAGCTGATACAGTGTATTCCGCTTGAGGAACAGGCCTACGCGGTGGCGACAAGAAACGAGGATTCTATTTCCATTGAGTGCTGCTATCAGGATGAGGAGGGAAAATTCACACAGGAAACCTACGATAAGCTTGTACATACGCTGGCCTGGCTCATACAGGAGTATCATCTGTCCACTGATGATATTTTACGGCATTATGACTGTGGCGGGAAGCTGTGCCCCATTTATTATGTGGAAAATGAGGACGCCTGGGATCAGCTTCTTGCGGATGTGGAAAATTATGAACCGGAGACAGAGCAGTAACGAAGGAACCGAAGAACGGGCAGCAGCGAAGGACTGGCGTTTGACACGCTGTTTTCGGGCGTGATATGATAAAACGTGAAGTTATTGACTTCACTGAGGGGAAAGCGGTTATGGAAAAAGCTTACAAACTGGAATTTGCAGGGGAGCAGACGGGAAGTCTGTATGTGACCAGCTGCGGCCTGTCCCGGACGGAACCGATGCACAGCTTCGGGCCGGCCTTAAAGCCTCATTATCTGATCCATTATATTTTGAGCGGCAGAGGGAAATTTTTGATTGGCGGAGAAGAATATCCGCTGGAAGCAGGTTACGGATTTTTGATTACGCCTGATGAACTGGCTTTTTATCAGGCTGACGAAGAAGAACCCTGGACTTATGTGTGGGTGGGATTCAACGGTACGCAGGCGGCGGAATATGTGGGCAGTATCGGTCTGTCTGTAAGACAGCCGATCTTTAAGTCGGACGCTTCACAGGAGCTTTATCGGATCGTAAAGGATATGATGGAACACAGCATATACGGACTTTCTCATGATTTGCGCCGTAACGGTCAGCTGGGCATCTTTTTGTCTGTTATAGCGGAGGGGAGCCGGGTGGAAAAGCGCAATGAGGATGACAGGGCCAATATTTATGTGCGCAAGGCGGTCTCATTTATCCAGAATAATTACTGCAACCCCATTAAAATAACAGATGTGGCCGACTATGTATGTATTAACAGGAGTTATCTTTACACCCTGTTTGAGAAATCAATGGGAATGTCGCCCCAGCAGTTTCTGACGACCTTCCGTATTACAAAGGCGACGGAGCTTTTGCAGATTACCTCCCTGCCCATAGAGAGCGTCGCCCTGTCCTGCGGGTATCACGATCCGCTTGTATTTACGAAGGCATTTCGACAGATTAAACAGATGTCACCAACAAACTTCCGCAAGGAAATGCAGAAGGGAGAGACCAGACGCAACAGAGAATACCTGCGGCAGGTAGAGGAATTTATCGGGCAGATCAACAGCCTTAATCAATAATTTAACATTTTGACAGGTATAGGTAACAAAGGACTATTTCAGGATAGCCCTTTGTTTTTTATAATGTTCATATAAGCAATGAGCAGTGCGCATATGGGAAACGAAAAAATGACGGCTTGCCGGCAATTTTTTTGGGTCGCATATGCATAAGGCGAATGCCCGTGAGTTTGGGAAATCGAAGATTTTCCAAACGACACTGAGTAGACAGTTACGACGAATAGCGGGGTTAAAAGAGAAGGAGAGCGAACATGAAAGAAACTGTATTAAAGAAATTTGAGGAGCTGTACGGTGGAGCTGGCGAAGCGAGGGTATACTTTGCGCCGGGACGGGTAAACATGATCGGCGAGCATACGGACTACAACGGCGGGCATGTATTTCCCTGCGCGCTGACAATCGGTACTTATGCGGCGGTAAAAAAGCGGACGGACAGAAAGCTTCGGTTTTATTCCATGAATTTTGAAAACATGGGCGTCACGGAAAGCAGTCTGGATGATCTGACGCCTTCCGATGCGGCGGGCTGGACGAATTATCCGAAGGGCGTTATGTGGGCTTTTGCCGAGCGCGGCATGAAGATGGACTGCGGGCTGGATATTGTGTTAAACGGCAATATTCCCAATGGATCGGGATTATCTTCCTCTGCATCTTTGGAGGTGCTGACGGGATTTTACCTTCGGGATCTTTTTGGATTTGATGTGACCAATGTGGATCTGGCGCTGATCGGTCAGTATTCGGAAAATAACTTTAACGGCATGAACTGCGGCATTATGGATCAGTTTGCTTCCGCCATGGGAAAGAAGGATAACGCCATCTTTCTGGATACGGCGGATCTTTCCTATCAGTATGCCCCCCTCGTGCTGGATGGCGCCAAGATCATTGTAACGAACAGTAAAGTAAAGCACTCCCTTGTAAATTCCGGCTACAACACAAGAAGAAAAGAGAGTGAACAGGCGTTGGCGGATTTGCAGAAAGCGGTTGATATAAAAAGCCTTGGCGATCTGACGGAGGAAGCGTTTGAGGAAAACAGATCCGCCATTAAGGATGCGGTCTGCGCAAAGCGCGCAAAACATGCGGTTTATGAAAATCGGCGTACAATCCGTGCGGTGGAAGCCCTGAAGGCAAATAACCTTAGGGAGTTTGGCGAGCTGATGAATGCGTCTCATGTTTCCTTACGCGATGATTACGAGGTGTCCTGTGATGAAATTGACGTGCTTGTGGAAGAGGCATGGAAGGTGGACGGCGTAATCGGTTCCAGAATAACGGGAGGCGGTTTCGGCGGCTGTACGGTCAGTATTGTGAAAGACGAGGCGGTGGATACCTTTAAGGAGAAGGTTGGCGCGGCTTACAGGGAACGTGTCGGAAAAGAGGCGGATTTCTATGTGGTGGAGATCGGAGACGGCCCGGCTCGGCTTTAACGCCTGCGCCGGAGAAAATTTTGCAGCGGGTTTTTAAATCTTACATGGAAGAAGCTCTGAAAACGAAGGCTTCTCTGTGTGACTATATCGGGGGAAAAGGAAAATGATTCAGGACAGCATCAAAAGACTGGTGGCATACGGACTGCTTACCGGGTTGATTGAAGAAGAGGACAGGATTTATACAACAAACAGGCTTCTGGAGCTGTTTGGGATTGATGAATTGCAGGATGGCGGCGAAGATACGGCGGTGACAGTGGAGGATTTGGAGGTCATTCTGAAAGATATGCTGGATTACGCCTGCGAGCAGGGATTTACGGAGGACAGCGTTGTTTACCGTGACCTTTTCGACACGAAGATCATGGGGCTTCTTACGCCGAGACCCAGCGAGGTGATCCGCGTATTTCGGGAGAAGTATGCGGCCGACCCGAAGGAAGCCACAGATTATTTCTATAAGCTGAGCCGGGATACGGATTACATCAGGCGGTATCGCATTGCGAGGGATCAGAAGTGGATCTCCCCGACCAGGTATGGGGATCTGGATATTACGATTAACCTTTCCAAGCCGGAGAAAGACCCGAAGGCCATTGCGGCGGCGAAAAACGCAAAACAGAGCGGTTATCCGAAATGCCTCCTTTGCAGGGAAAACGAAGGATACGCGGGAAGAGTGAATCATCCGGCGAGACAGAACCACAGAATTATTCCCGTCACCATAAACGGCAGTAATTGGGGATTCCAGTATTCGCCTTATGTTTATTACAACGAGCACTGTATTGTGTTTAATTCACAGCATATTCCGATGAAAATAGAGCACGATACATTCTGTAAGCTCTTTGACTTTGTAAAGCAGTTTCCGCACTATTTTGTGGGTTCTAACGCGGATTTGCCGATTGTGGGAGGTTCCATTTTAAGTCATGACCATTTTCAGGGAGGAAATTATGAATTTGCCATGGCGAAAGCGCCGGTGGAGCGCATCTTTACAGTTGAGGGCTTTACGGACGTAGAGGCCGGCGTGGTGAACTGGCCCATGTCCGTGATCCGTATTTCCCATGAGGATCCTGACAGGCTGATTGCGCTGGCTGACTTGATTCTGGAAAAATGGCGCGGCTACAGCGACGAGGCGGCGTTTATATTTGCGGAAACTGACGGTGAACCCCACAATACCATTACGCCGATTGCCAGAAAGCGGGGAGATAATTTTGAGCTTGATCTGGTACTGCGAAATAATATTACCACTGAGGAGCATCCGTTGGGCGTGTATCACCCGCATGCGAAGCTCCATCATATTAAAAAGGAAAACATCGGCCTGATCGAAGTTATGGGACTCGCTGTGCTTCCGGCCAGATTAAAGGGTGAGATGGAACGTCTTGCCGAGGCGATTGTGACAGGCGGGGATATCCGTAAGGATGAGGAGCTTGCCAAGCATGCCGATTGGGTGGAGGAATTTTTGCCGAATTATGAGCGTGTGAACCGGGATAATATTATGGAGATTCTTCATAAGGAGATTGGAAACGTATTTATGGAAGTGCTCGAGGATGCAGGCGTTTATAAGCGAGACGACGCAGGGCGGGCGGCCTTTGACAGGTTTCTTTCTATGCTTTAGAATGGAGGGACAAAGGAAGGCAGGAAAAGAGGCGGGATTCTAGATAATCCCGCCTTTCATATAGAAGCGCTGTATAACGCATAGACCAGATGCGACACCAACGGATACCAAAGGGGTTTTGACATGTTTGGCGCAGACGATCTGATTAGATGTGCGATTCCGACATGCTGCACAGAAAATTGTAAAAATTAACTTGCTGTTTTTGCGTCATTTTCTGGTAGATGGTAATAAGATGCTGGTATTTTTTGAGATTACACAGATTATCTGCCAGTAGGCAGTCTGCTGTCAGACGTTCTTCAGAAAGTAACAGAATGTAGTCTGTGGTGACGTGAAAGAAGCGCGATAGATCAATCAGAAGCAAAGCGTCAGGTGTGGCTGCGCCACATTCTATTTTGCTCAGACTTGCCTGATTAATACCCATTTTTTTTGCGAGGGCCTGCTGGGTCATTTTTTTTTCCAAGCGGAGTTCCTTAATCCTAGTCTTCATTCGTAATCCCTTTTTGTTATTGTAGTTTATTTTGTCTTTAAATTTATTCTAATTTTTAATAGGGATATTCTATAAAGCATAATTTCTCGAAAAACCGCGTTTACAGTTAATAATTGGCGGAAAAACTACAAGATATGGTAGAATTGTATCAGGGTAAACATAGATATGGGGAATTATGGGATTAGTTGATTTTATGTAAAAAACAGAGAAAAATTTCATGAAAGGTTAATTATGGCGGCGCAGCGTGTATGAAGGGAATGGAGAGAGAATGACGGATTCGTTTGTGTGTATTGATCTGGAGACGACGGGGCTTGATCCGAAGCGGGATAAGATCATAGAAATCGGAGCAGTCAAGGTGGAACAGGGAGAAGTTACGGGAGAATGGGAGATCTTTGTCAATCCGGAAAGGAAGCTTGGGGAGCGTATTGTGGAGCTTACAGGGATTCGGGATGAGCAGCTTGCAGGGGCCGGAAAAATTGCGGAGATTCTGCCCGGGCTTTTTGCTTTTTTAGGAGATTATGCACTTTTAGGACATGGTGTGCTGTTTGACTTTTCCTTTCTGAAAAAGGCGGCGGTAAACGAGAAGCTTGTCTTTGAGAGGCGGGGAATCGACACTTTAAGAATTGCCCGGAAGTATTTGAAGGATCTGGAGAGCCGCAGTCTGGCATCGTTATGCAAATATTACGGGATACCTCATAAGGCCCACAGGGCCCTGGAGGATGCCCGAGCCACAGTGGCGTTATATGGAAAGCTTGCGGAAGCGTTTCGTGAAAAGGAAGAGGCGGCAGGGGAGAAAAGCCTGTTTTGCCCAGCGCCGCTTCTGTATCAGGCGAAACGGGACACGCCCATTACGATTCCCCAAAAAGAGCAGTTATATAAATTGCTGGACAAGCATAAACTGGTAGTAGACTATGAGATCGAGAGTCTGACCCGCAGTGAGGCTAGTCGGAAGATTGACCGGATTCTTGCAGAATACGGACGATAGTTTTCTGCATGGCGGAATGCAGAGATTCCGCGACGGGATAGAGATCCCGTATTTTTTCGGGAGTGCCCTGTTCCTGATAAATTCTGCACAGCAGGCGGTAGGTCGCGCTAACGTCCGTACCTGTGGACACGGCAAATTCCAAAAGCTGACAAGCCTTGCCCGGATAGCCATTGTCATATAGAGCCTGGGCCCATTGTTGAATTGTGCGGACAAGGAGCGTATAATTCTGGTCGTAGGAGGTCAAAAGGTCTATATTTGGCGCGCCATAGCGCAGCTTCAGCTCCGTGTTAGACAGGCCCGTAAAATTTACGATAGGCAAATCTTTCAGGGAAAGGACGATCTGCCGGTAATCCTCTACCTTGGAAACGTCGCTGAGAAGCTCCATGGGAAAGAGTTCCATGGGCAGCTTTATATAGGGAAGATCGTCCAGGGATTTACGCCTTGTACTGTTGGCGGCCCGCTCCCTTTGCCAGTAATCCTGCTCTGTGGAGGCGGCTGATTTTTTACTTTGGGAAGTGGCGATGGCAATCGCGGCGGCTAACGCCAGAGTGCTTGCAAAAATAAAGAAATTCATATATAATTCCCTTATGCCTTAGGTTGGCATTCCTTTTATTTTATTGTGGAGAAACTTGCAATATGGTTTGCAGAGGTATTATCATGAGATTTAACAGAAAAACGAAGAAAATCATTTCATCAATTATCATTATTATCGTCGTTTTGGCTATGGTCATTCCGATGCTTGCCTCTGCGCTGTATTCATTTTAGCACAGATTTTTCAGGCAGGCAATTTCAGACAGGGAAAAGTGGAGAGCAGTGTGATGACAATGAAAAAATTATCTGTGATGGTTTCGACGGCGCTTGCGGCGGCTGCGTTTTTTGTTATGCCGGCACAGGCGGAGGAAGGAAAAATTGAAGCGGGAATCTTTGTAAACGATATTGATTTATCCGGATTAACCCAGGACGAGGCCGCAAAGGAAATTGAAGCTTATGTCGCCGGTTTCGGCGACGCGCAGATCACGTTGCATGCGCCGGAAGAGGGAGAGATCATCGTGTCCGCCGCAGATCTGGGATTACAGTGGGGAAACCGCGAAATTCTGGACGAGGCTGTAAATTTTGGCCGGGATGGCGATGTTCTGCAATGCTACAAAGAACTGAGGGATTTACAGTACCAAAATAAGGTTTATCAGGTCAGCTTTGATTTTGACAAGGATAAGATTCGTTCCGTGATTGAGGAGAATGCAGAGCAGTATGATCAGGAGGCTGTCAATGCGACTCTGCAAAAGACGGAGAACGGGTTTGAAGTTACGGAAGGGCAGTCCGGCCGCGTAGTGGATCGGGAGGGTACCACGGAGGCGGTGTATGATTATCTGTCAGAGGAATGGGACGGCAGCGCCTGCGATGTGGATATGGAAGTAGAGCTGAGCGAGCCGCAGGGCACGGCGGAGGATCTGGAAAAGGTAAAGGATGTGCTCGGCACGTTCACTACCAGCTATTCCACATCCGGAGGTTCAAGAAGCGCAAATGTAGCCAACGGTTGTAATCTGATAAACGGACGCACGATGTACCCGGGAGATGAATTTTCCGCCTATGAAGCGGTGGCGCCCTTTACGGAGGAGAACGGATACCATATGGCGGGCTCCTATCTGAACGGACAGGTGGTGGATAGTCTGGGCGGCGGTATCTGCCAGGTATCCACTACGCTTTACAATGCGGTGCTTAGGGCGGAGCTTGAGGTGACGGAGCGTTACAACCATTCCATGATTGTAACCTATGTGGATCCTTCGGCGGATGCGGCCATCGCGGAATCCTCAGGCAAGGATTTTAAATTTAAAAATAATCTGGATTATCCTATATATATAGAAGGATATACGACCCCTGACAAGCAGATCACATTTACAATCTATGGGGTGGAAACAAGAGACAGCAGCCGGGAAGTAGTTTACGAGAGCGAAGTGCTTGAGAAAACCGTGCCTGATACGGAAACGATCTATACGGACGCATCCCAGCCGGTGGGGTACTGTTCTGTACAGTCCGCTCATATAGGCTATAAGGCGAGGCTGTGGAAGGTTGTAAGGGAAAACGGCGAAGAGGTAAGCAGGGAACAGGTCAACAGCAGCAGCTATATGAAGGCGCCCAGAAGCGCAACGGTTGGCGTTGCGACCGAAGATCCGGGAGCTTACAATGCCATAATGGCGGCCGTGGCGTCGGGCAGTGTGGATCAGGTGAAGGCAGTAGCCGGCGCGTACCGCGGGGGAGATCCTGCGGCGATTCAGGCGGCGTCAGACGCGGCAATACAGGCGGCAGCAGACGCAGCAGCGGCACAGGCGGCGGCGGACGCGGCGGCAGCACAGGCGACAGCGCAGGCGACAGCGCAGCCGGCGGAAGGCCAGCCGCAGCCGGAAGGGGCTCCGGCACAGCCTGAGACACCGCCACCGGCACCGGCAGAGTAATCCTATAAAAAGTAAGGCATAAGGCATGAGACAGGAAAAACGATCCGATGAGATAAAAAACCGAAGAAAAGAATCGGGAAATGGCGCAGGGCTGGGGAGAGACTGCGCCGTTTTATGCGCTGAGCCGAAGACGGCAGGCCCGGATCAGGATATTGTGCTGAGCAAGTGGATTGCCCTGGAGGGAACGGCCCGGCTTGCGAAGCGGCATTATGAAAAGCTGCGGGAGAGGTTTCCGCGCAGGATACTTGATGAAGCGGCGGCCTTCGATCGGTATCTGCCGGTGGAGCCGGAGGCCGCTACCGCCATGAAGTCCGGCGTTTGCGGCATGCATGGCATCTTTCACGGGGGAATTTTTGCAGGGCTGTGGGAGATGGCGCAGGAAGCCGGCGTCGGACTGGAAGCAGATTTAAGAAAGATACCTGTCAGGCAGGAAACCATAGAGATCTGTGAGGTTTTGGGGGAGAATCCTTATGAACTTCCGTCAGGCGGATGCCTGATCATGACAGCCGGGAATGGTAACGCCCTCGTGGCGGCGCTGGAACGGGAAGGGATTCCCGCCGTAATGATTGGCCGTACAACAAAGGGTAACGACAGGGTGCTTTACAATAAAGGACATAAGCGTTATCTGGATAAACCGAGAACAGATCGGAACTATAAGGAAATGGAGGAGAAAACGGGATGAGAGAAGAATTATTGGCAGTCATAGAAAGGAACAGCCGCATTGATCTGAAAGAGCTTGCGGTGATATTGGGCGTGGAAGAGATTGATGTGGTGAATGAGCTGCAGACTTTGGAGGAGGAAGGAATTGTCTGCGGGTATCATACCATGATCGACTGGGAAAAAACTTCCATTGAGAAGGTGTCCGCACTGATTGAGGTGCGTGTGACGCCCCAGAGAGGGCAGGGCTTTGATAACATTGCAGAGCGGATTTATAAATATCCGGAGGTAACTTCCGTGTATTTGATTTCTGGTGGCTTTGACCTTCTGGTTACGCTGGAAGGGAAATCCTTAAAGGAGATTTCGGGCTTTGTCTCCGACAAGCTTTCCACTTTGGATTCTGTACTCAGTACGGCTACCCACTTTATTCTGAAAAAATACAAGGATCACGGTACGGTACTGACGAGAAAGTATGAAGATAAAAGAGAGAAGGTGTCGCCGTGAATGATAAATTATCAAAACAGGCGGTGGGCTTGAAGCCTTCCGGTATTCGAAAGTTTTTTGATATTGTAAGCGAGATGGAGGACGCGCTTTCTCTCGGCGTTGGAGAGCCTGATTTTGACACGCCCTGGCATATCAGGGACGAGGGTATCTATTCGCTCGAAAAGGGACGTACCTTTTATACTTCCAACAGCGGTCTGATGGAGCTGCGTCAGGAGATCTGTAATTACATAGAAAGGAAACAGGGCGTTACCTATGATCCAAAGCACGAGGTACTTATAACGGTAGGCGGTTCCGAGGCAATTGATATTGGTCTGCGCGCCGTAATCAATCCGGGGGATGAAGTGCTGATTCCCCAGCCCTGCTTTGTGTCCTATGAGCCCTGTGCAATTATGGCGGGCGGCGTGCCGGTAATCATCGAGTTAAAGGCGGAAAATGAGTTTCGCCTGACAGCGAAAGAGCTGGAGGACGCTATCACGGACAGGACGAAGATCCTGATTCTCCCTTTTCCGAATAATCCCACCGGGGCCATTATGGAGCGGAAGGATCTGGAGGAAATTGCGGAAGTGATTCGCAAACATGACATACTTGTCATGTCTGATGAGATATACGCGGAGCTGACTTATAAGGAAAAGCATGTGTCCATCATCGAGATAGAAGGAATGCGGGAGAGGACGATTTTGATTAACGGATTCTCCAAGGCCTATGCCATGACCGGATGGAGGCTGGGATATGCCTGCGGCCCGCAGGATATTCTTGAGCAGATGGTAAAGCTCCATCAGTTTGCGATTATGTGCGCGCCTACCACAAGCCAGTATGCGGCGGTAGAGGCTCTGCGAAACGGCGACGAGGATGTGGCCGAAATGCGGACGGCATATAATCAGAGAAGGCGGTTTCTGATTCATGCTTTTCGGGAAATGGGGCTGGAGTGTTTTGAGCCCTTTGGCGCTTTCTATGTGTTCCCCTGTATTAAGGAGTTTGGCATGACCAGCGAGGAATTTGCGGAACGGTTTTTGGAGGAGGAGAAGGTGGCTGTGGTGCCGGGAACGGCGTTTGGCGACTGCGGTGAGGGATATCTTCGAATCTCTTATGCGTATTCCCTTGATAACCTGAAACTGGCTATCGGTAAGCTGGTGGATTTTGTCAAAAGACTGCGGCAGTGCGAGGAGAAACGCTGATATTCTCTGGCACTGATGGAGGTAGGGATGCACATTATTTTACATCAGCCGGAGATTCCGGCAAATACGGGAAATATTGGTCGTACCTGTGTGGCAACAGGTACGACTCTCCATTTAATCGAGCCCCTGGGTTTTCATCTGGATGAAAAATCCATTAAGAGGGCGGGTATGGACTACTGGGAAAGGCTGGATGTTACCAGATATATAAATTTTGAGGAATTTCGGGAAAGGCATCCGAATGCAAAAATCTGGTATGCCACAACAAAGGCAAAACGTCTCTATACGGAGGCTGTTTTCGGAAAAGATGATTTTATCATGTTTGGTAAGGAGAGCGCCGGGATTCCGGAGGAGCTTCTGGTGGAGCATGAGGAGACCTGTATCAGGATTCCCATGCTTGATGAGATACGGTCGTTAAATCTTTCCAATGCGGCGGCCATCGTACTGTATGAGGCTCTACGGCAGAACGATTTTGCAGGGATGCAGAGGGCGGGGGAGCTGCACCGGCTCAGCTGGCACGAGCACGGCTGATGTGGGAGCGGGAAATGCGGGAAAACAGGATCAGCGGATGCTAATGCCCGCTTAATCATCGTCTTCCACATCCGACTTTTGCAGGGAGAAAATAAACTCCGTCCCCACCCCTTCGGTACTTATTACATTGATGTTTTCACCGTGGGCCTGAATGATTTCTTTGGTGATGGACAGGCCAAGACCTGTGCCCTTTTTATCTTTTCCGCGGGAAAGATCCGACTTGTAGAAACGGTCCCAGATCAGTTTCAGGTCGTCTTTGGGGATGCCGATGCCGCTGTCCTTCACGCTCACAAAAACTTTATTGTGTTTCTCTGTCGTCTCGATTTTAATCAGGGAATCGTGATGACTGAATTTAATGGCGTTGTCCAGCAGATTGTAAAGCACCTGCTGAATCTTATCCATGTCTGCGATTACATACATTTCGTCTCCCGTGAGAACCAGTTCGATGCCGATGGTTTTCTGACGGCAGGTGCCTTCAAAGGAGGCGGCTACGTTACGGATTACGGCGTTAATTTCAAAATCCGTTTTATTCAGCATAATTCCCTTGGTATTCAGATTATTAAGAGTAAGGAGACTGTTGGTCAGTTTGGTCAGCCGGCTGGTTTCGTTTAAAACAATATTCAGGTATTTTTCATAGTCGTCCGGGGGAATCGTGCCGTCCAGCATGGCTTTCAGATAACCCTCAATGGAAGTCAGGGGAGAACGGAAATCGTGGGAGACATTGGCCACGAATTTTTTCTGGTCGTCCTCCGAGCGGGCAATTTCACTCGCCATATAAGAGAGTGTGGCGGCCAGATAGCCCATCTCATCTTCGCTTTCCACGTTAAACTCATAGTGCATGTTGCCGCTGGCATACTGCTCTGTCGCCTCCGTAATTTTGCGCAGAGGGATATAGACCATCTCCGTGAAAAAAATCAGGATGATCAGGGAAAGTAAAAAAAGGATAATCAGCATAATGTAGGAAATGTTTAAAAGCTGATTTGTACGGGCCTGGATGCTTCCCAGGGAAGCGTGGATTACCACATAGCCTTTTACTTTATAATTGGAGGTGATGGGGGCAAGTACGCTTAACATTTCCTCGTCGAAGGCCTGAAAAAAATTGCCGATGGTGTAATAGGAACCGGCTGTGACGGTGGGATCAAAATTTTCCACCATGATTTCGGTTTCCACATTTACGGGGGAAGAGGAATCCAGAATCATTCTTCCCGAGGGATTGATGATCCAGATGGTAGCGTTCAGGTAAGTGTCCAGAGCGTCCAGCTGGGTCTTTACTGCCTCCAGGGACGCTTCCGTATTGTAGAGGTCGGTGGCGTAGGTGTTTGCAATAAGGGTTGCCTCCCTGTAAAGGGAATCCGCCGTTTCCTTTGTAAGATGATTGAGGGTCATGTCTGAAACGAAGGTAGCCACCACCACAAAACCGAACAGGGCAAAGATAATGTAGGCGAGTATTAATTTGAGGTAAAGCGTTTTTCTCATACAGAATACTTCTTTCTTTACATGTTTTATACGGTTATATCTTGGTTTCGAATTTGTAGCCTACGCCCCAGATTGTTGCAATCCGCCAGCTTTCATGGTCGTTGATTTTTTCACGAAGCCGCTTGACATGAACGTCTACGGTGCGGCTGTCACCTATATATTCATAGCCCCAGATCTGATCAAGAAGCTGTTCTCTGGAAAAGACGTGGTTGGGCGAGGAAGCCAGAAAATAGAGAAGCTCCAGCTCTTTAGGAGGCATTTCCACAGTTTTTCCCATATAAATAACAGAGTAGTTCGTCTGGTTAATGATAAGATCAGGGTATTCCACGCTTTTGACATCGGAGTTTTTCGGTTCCGCAACGGCCGGTTTGTACCGGCGCAGGACTGCTTTCACACGGGCTACCAGCTCTTTTGAATCAAAGGGCTTTTCCATGTAGTCGTCGGCGCCAAGTTCCAGACCGAGCACTTTGTCAAAAACTTCGCCCTTGGCGGACAGCATGATGATGGGCAGGGTGGATTTGGAGCGCACCTCGCGGCAGACCTGATAGCCGTCGATTCCCGGAAGCATCAGATCAAGGAGCATCAGATTCGGTTCAAAGCTGTCCACTGCCGACAGGGCAGATTCTCCGTCGTTTACAATCATCGTTTCAAAGCATTCCTTTGTCAGATAAAGGGAAATCAGCTCCGCAATATTGTTGTCGTCGTCTACAATCAGTATTTTCTGTTTATTTACCATGATATCCTCCTATTTAAACTCTGCAATGGTAACGCCCGCGTCGCCTTCGCCAAATTCGCCAAGCCGGAAGCTTTTGACGGTTTTGCTTTTGCGCAGGTAATTGTGAACGGCCTTGCGCAATGCGCCCGTTCCTTTGCCGTGTACGATGCGGACGCTTGGAAGGTGAGCCAGATAAGCGTCGTCCAGATATTTGTCCAGTTCGGAAAGAGCCTCGTCCACCGTTTTGCCCAGAAGATTTATTTCTGTGGAGACGGAATAAGACTTGGACATTTTAAGCCTGCCGGAGGAGCTTCTCTGCATTTTGGCAGTGTTTACCGTTTCTTCTTCCAGTAAAACCAGATCGCTTAAGGAAACCTGGGAGCGGATAATGCCGCATTGTACAAAAAGCTTACCGTTTTTGTCGGGAAGGGAGCTGACGGTTCCCTTAAGTCCCATGGAAACAACCTTTACGCTGTCACCCAGCCGGATCTGATTCGGCTTTAACGTTTTGTGGGCAGGAGCGGTTGTTTTGAGTGAAAGCTTTTCATTCTTTTCAGAAATTTTTTCGCTCACTTTGCGGCGGGATTTTTCCAGATCCTTTATGGAGGAATTTCCGGCCTTCTGGAAGGTACGGATGGTTTCGTCCGCCAGTTCCTTTGCGTTTTGCAGAATTTCCCGGGCTTCCTCGTTGGCTTCCCTTATGATGCGGTCGCGGGACTGGTCAATCTTTTCCTGCTTGGATTCCAGACGTTCCTTCAGCGCCTGTATTTCTCTTTTATAGGTTTCGATTTCAGCCTGTTCCTTCTCAATGGTAAGGCGGCTGTTTTCCAGATTTGCAAGCAGATCCTCGAAGCTTTCCTTATCCTGTGTAATGTGTCTTTTGGCATCCTCGATGATATGATCCGGCAGGCCCAGCCTTGCGGAAATGGCGAAGGCGTTGCTCTTGCCGGGTATGCCGATGAGCAGGCGGTAAGTGGGCCGGAGAGTCTCCACGTCAAATTCGCAGCAGGCGTTTTCCACAAAAGGCGTGGAGAGGGCGTAGACCTTTAATTCGCTGTAGTGTGTGGTGGCCATGGTGCGCACGCCACGGCAGTGCAAATGATCCAGAACGGAAATAGCCAGCGCGGCGCCCTCGGTAGGATCGGTGCCGGCGCCCAGCTCGTCAAAAAGACAGAGACTGTCTTCGTCCGCGTTTTGTAAAATGGATACAATGCTTGTCATATGGGACGAAAAGGTGGAAAGGCTCTGCTCGATACTCTGTTCATCGCCGATATCCGCATAAACTTCCCGAAAAATGGAAAGCCGGGAGCGGTCCATGGCGGGAATATGCAGACCCGCCTGCCCCATCAGAGACAAAAGCCCCACAGTTTTTAAGGCAACGGTTTTACCGCCGGTATTGGGGCCTGTGACAATGAGCAGATCAAAATCAATGCCAAGCAGAATATCTACGGGCACCACTTTTTTCGCATCTATCAGGGGATGCCGGCCCTTGCGGATATGAATTTGACGCTCCGTGTTAAACAGCGGCATGGTGGCGTTCTGCTCCATGGCAAGGGAAGCCTTGGCAAAGACAAAGTCAAGGTGAGTCATGGCTTCCTGATTTGCGGCAAGTTCCCGGGTATAAGCCGCTGTCTGTGCGCTTAAGGAGGCAAGCACAGCTTCGATCTCTTCTTTTTCACGGATAGATAATTCTTTCAGCTCATTGTTCAGATTGACCACCGCCGCAGGCTCGATGAAAAAGGTAGAACCCGTGGAAGACTGGTCATGAATCATACCGGGCACCTGACTTTTGTATTCCGCCTTTACAGGTATGCAGTAGCGGTTATCGCGCATGGTAACGACGGCGTCCTGCAAATAGGTGCGCAGGGAGCCGTTTATCATGGAATTCAGCTGGGAATGAATCCGGTCGTTGGTGATAGCCATGCTGCGCCGGACATGTTTCAGGGCAGGGCTTGCATCGTCGGCAATCTCCTCCTCGGAGAGGATACAGCGGTTAATCTCGTTTGCAACGGGCGTAAGCGGTTCCAGAGCGTCAAACCAGACGTCGAGAGAATCGCCGGGAATATCGTCCCGCTCTCTGCGGCCATAAGCCTTGATACGGTTTACGTTTTCCAGAAAGGAGGCGATGCGTAGAAGCTCTGCAATGGAAAGGACGCTTCCAACTTCCAGAGATTTTAAACTCATGCCCAGATCCTTATTGCTGCCAAAAGAAGTGGAGCCTTTGGCAAAAAGACGGCCAAGAGCGTCCCCGGTCTGGGTCTGCGCCTGACGGATTTTTTCAGGATCGGTCATGGGAAGCAGGGCGGCCGCCAGCCTTTTACCCGGCTCCGAGGTTGCCTTCTGTGTCAGCTGATCTATAATTTTGTGATATTCCAAAACGCGTAATACTTTTTCATTCATAATGGTTAAATAATCCTTTTCCAGTTTAGGAGAGGAATATTCCTTTCCTGTATAAAATCACATTTATCTTATCATAAATGAGACTTGATTACTATGAAAGATTTTACTTGAAAATCTGTGTGTGAATGGGATTTACAAAAAAGGACAGGCGTTCTATACTGAAATTAAAATATATGCTATAATGATATCTAACAAAAGAAAAGAGGAGGGATAAATAATGAGAAAAAGGATAATTGCAATGGTGCTTTCGGTGACGATGGTATTTTCACTGGCAGCATGCGGCGGCTCAGATGCGCAGCCGTCCGGGGATGCGGCGCAAACGGATGAAGCGGCCGCACCTGCTGAATCGGAGGGCGCCGATGAGGCGGCAGGAGCTTCTGAGGGGGCCAGTTCTGACATGAACATTGCCATGATTACCGACTCGGGCGATATCACGGACCAGAGCTTTAATCAGACAACCTATGAAGCCTGCAAGGCATGGGCGGAGAGCAACGGCGCGCAGTTTACCTATTACAAGCCTGACAGCGATTCCGACGAGGCAAGAAATGCCAGCGTGGATCAGGCGGTAGCGGGCGGCGCCAATGTGATCGTAATGCCGGGTTACATGTTTGCGGCGGCTATTGTTGCACAGTCCGGCTTATATCCGGATGTTAAATTCGTTGCATTGGACGTAGGCGCCGGCGATATCTGCGAGAAGGGCGTAGGAGAGGGTTATGATTACAACCCTGATAACTGGAATGTGGCTGATTACTACAACACAGATAACGTATACAGCTGCACTTATCAGGAGGAGATTTCCGGATATATGGCAGGCTATGCGGCGGTAAAGCTCGGATACAGGCATCTCGGATTCCTTGGCGGCATGTCCGTACCTGCTGTTACCCGGTTTGGTTATGGATATGTACAGGGCGCGAACGATGCGGCGAAAGAGCTTGGCATTACAGGCGAGGTGGAAATTGAGTATGTTTGCGGCGGACAGTTCTATGGCGATGCCGATATTACGGCGGCGATGGATACATGGTACGGAACAAAGGGTGTGGAAATTGTATTTGCATGCGGCGGCGGCATTTATACTTCCGCGGCTGAGGCGGCAGTGAAGACAGACGGCAAGGTGATTGGCGTTGACTCCGATCAGGCGCCGGTTATCGACCAGATGAAGGAGGGACTGACGGTTACATCCGCCATGAAGGGACTTTCCGCAACGGTTAATACGGCGCTCGATGGCATCAGGGACGGAAAGTGGAGCGAATTTGCAGGAAAGATAGACAACCTTGGCATGGTTTCCGAGAACCCGGAGGAAAACTTCGTACAGCTTCCTATGGAAAGCACACAATGGGGCGACGGATTTACGCAGGATGATTACAAAGCGCTTGTGAAGGAAATTTACAGCGGAAACGTAAAGATTTCGAATGATATCTCGGCTATGCCGTCAACCGATGTTAAAGTGACTGATTACGGCAGTATCAAATAACAAACAGTTATGGAAATGGAGGGAGCGGTTTTGCATTTGCAAGATGCTCCCTCCTGTTTTTTGGGAGGAGGTAGTTGAAGGATGGACGCGTATGCAATTGAGATGCTGAACATCACGAAAAAATTTCCGGGGATCATAGCGAACAACAACATTACACTTCAACTGAAAAAAGGGGAGATTCACGCCCTTCTGGGGGAGAACGGAGCGGGGAAATCCACACTGATGAGCGTGCTTTTCGGATTGTACCAGCCGGAGGAAGGCGAAATTCGCAAGGATGGGAAGAAGGTTATCATCAATAATCCCAATGACGCCAACGATCTGGGAATCGGAATGGTGCACCAGCATTTCAAACTGGTGGAGTGCTTCAGTGTTCTTGACAATATCATTCTCGGCGTGGAGACAACCAAAGGGGGGATTTTAAAAAAGGATGAGGCGAAGAAAAAAGTAATGGAATTGTCCGAGAAATACGGGCTTTTGGTTGATCCGGACGCACTGATTGAGGATATTACAGTTGGTATGCAGCAAAGGACGGAGATTCTAAAGATGTTGTACCGCGATAACGAAATCCTCATTTTTGACGAACCTACGGCGGTGCTGACACCCCAGGAAATTCAGGAACTTATGTCAATTATGAAAAATCTGGCGGCGGAGGGCAAGAGCATTCTTTTTATAACCCATAAGCTGGCGGAGATCATGCAGGTGGCGGATCGGTGCAGTGTGCTGAGAAAAGGGAAGTACATAGGAACTGTGGATATTAAAGACACCACCCCTGAGAAGCTGTCCGCAATGATGGTAGGACGGGATGTTAATTTTGTCGTAGAGAAAAAGCCTGCCGATCCGGGAGAAGTGGTTCTGGATATCAGGAATATGACCGTGGCGTCGAAGCGGCATAAGAATAATGCCGTAAACAATGTGTCGTTCCAGGTGCGCAGGGGAGAAATTGTCTGTATCGCCGGAATTGACGGCAACGGGCAGACAGAGTTTGTTTACGGCCTTTCAGGGCTGGAACCGTTAAAGGGCGGCAGTATTACCATGAACGGAAAGGACATTACCCATGCGTCCATCAGAGAACGGCTGACTTCGGGCATGAGCCATATTCCGGAGGACAGACACAAGCATGGGCTGGTGCTTGATTATTCTCTTGAGGATAATATTGTTTTGCAGCGATATTTTGAGCCCCGGTTTACGAATAAAGCCGGATTTTTGAAACGCAGGGAGATCAGAGAGTATGCCGATAAGCTGATTGAGCAGTACGACATCCGTTCCGGGCAGGGACCTGTCACAAAGGCTCGTTCCATGTCCGGCGGCAATCAGCAGAAGGCAATCGTTGCCCGCGAAATTGATAAGAATCCGGAGCTTCTGATTGCGGTGCAGCCCACGAGAGGGCTGGACGTGGGCGCCATTGAATACATTCATAAACAGCTTGTGGCACAGAGGGATGCGGGAAAAGGCGTCCTGTTGGTCAGTCTGGAGCTGGATGAGGTTATGAATGTATCGGACCGCATTCTTGTTATGTACGAGGGTGAGATTGTAGGAGAATTTGATCCCAAGGAAGTTACGGTGGAGGAGCTTGGCCTTTATATGGCTGGTTCCGGAAGAAAGGAGGCGGGCGGACATGCGTCATGATTCCGATAAGAAGGAGAGCATTTTAAGAAACAGCGGCGTTCAGACGATTTTGGCATCGCTTCTTTGCATCATCCTCGGTCTGCTGGTAGGTTATGTGGTTTTGCTGATCATCAATCCTGGCGGCGCGGGAAAGGCAATCCTTGCGATTATCAAAAATTTTCTCTATTATCCCAGCGCGGCGGCGGCAAAAAAGTATTTTGGCACTACGCTGGTAAAAGCGTCGGCCCTTCTGATGTGTTCTCTGTCCGTGCTGTTTGCCTACAAGGTGGGGCTCTTTAATATCGGCGCGGCGGGCCAGTATGTGGTTGGCGTGGGCGCCTGTCTGTATCTTGCGCTTGCATGCGGTATGCCCTGGTATGTATGTCTGATCGCGGCGGTTCTGGTTGCGGCAGCGGCAGGGGGACTTTCCGGGGCGCTCAAGGCGTACTTTAATGTAAATGAGGTTATCTCCTGTATTATGCTGAACTGGATCGGACTGTACTGTGTCAACATGCTGCTGTCACAGGTGAAAGAGCAGTCCACTCCCTACACGAAATCCCTGTCCAGCACGAATAAAAACGCGCTGCTTCCGAATGTGGGATTGGACGGGCTGTTTTCCAACAATGAATTTGTAACGCTCGGGCTCCTGCTCAGTGTGGTCATGGCGGTGCTTGTTTGGGTTGTGCTGGAGAAGACCAGATTCGGATACGAGCTGAAAGCCACGGGCATGAATAAGCAGGCGGCGAAATACTGCGGTATGCGTGAGAAGAGAAATATTATTCTGACGATGATGATTGCCGGCGGACTGGCCGGTTTTGGCGCGGGTATTTTTTACCTGACGGGAATCGAGCAGTGGATGGTTCAGCAGACATCGGTTCCGGCTATGGGATTTAATGGAATTGCGGCGGCGTTCCTCGGCGGACTGAATCCTGTCGGCACTATTTTTTCGTCGTACTTTATACAACATATAACGAGCGGCGGCACTTATGTGGATAAAACCATGTACTGCACGCAGATATCCGACCTGATTTCTGCGTTTATCATTTATCTGTGCGGTTTCGTGCTTTTCTTCAAATTGTGGTTGAACAGATTTCTTGATAAACGGGAAGAAAGAGAGATCAGAACGGAACAGAAGGGAGGGGAAGCATAATGTTATTATTAATTCAGTATACGCTGATATTTGCTTCTGTCCTTGTGCTCGTGGCACTCGGCGGATGCTTTTCGGAGCATAGCGGTGTGATCAATATCGGTCTGGAAGGAATCATGGTAATCGGTGCGCTGGGCGGCGCGCTCATGATGAAATATATCCCCGAAGGCATGGCGGCGCCGCTTACCATTTTGCTGGTTATTCTGGCAAGCGTGCTGCTGGGTATGCTTTTCTCCCTGCTGCTTGGCGTTGCGGCGATTCAGTTTAAGGCGGATCAGACACTTGTGGGCACGGCGCTGAATCTTCTCGGCCCGGCGGCGGCAGTGGTTCTGGTGAGAGCCATTAACACGGCGGAGAGCGTGGATAATGTTTCCTCCACCGTAGCCTATGGCGCGGCCAAAAGATCGTTTATTGTCAATATAGGGAGGTTTGAGTTTAACTGGTTTATGCTGGTGGCCCTGCTTGTGCTGGTGGCATCCTATATTGTGCTTTATAAAACGAAGTTTGGGCTCAGGCTTTGCGCCTGTGGTGAGCATCCGCAGGCGGCGGATTCGGTCGGAATAAATGTGTATAAAATGCGTTATGCAGGCGTTCTTATTTCCGGCGCGCTGGGCGGCCTGGGCGGTCTTGTATATATTACGGCAGGCGTTAGCGAGTGGAAGTTTGAAAACGGCGTAGCGGGCTTTGGATTCCTTGCGCTGGCAGTTATGATTTTTGGACAGTGGAGACCGATAAATATCGGTCTTGCAGCGATTCTGTTCGGATTATTCCGGGCTCTGTCCAATGTATATACGGGGTTTGACGCGCTGGTGGCGCTTAAACTGCCAAGCACAATTTACAACATGCTCCCCTATATCATTTCGCTGGTAGTGCTTATATTTGTTTCAGGGAAATCCCGGGCGCCGAAGGCGGAGGGTATTCCCTACGATAAGGGCGCGCGTTGAGAAAATGTTCCGTCAGGACATTGTCTGTTCCATATTGTGAAAGTTGGTGTAAAAAAGTTTCTGGAAGGAGATTGCTATGAAAAACTATTCAGAAGATGCCAGCAGGCAGTATCATATTCAGGTAGCGAAGGGTGAAGTGGGCCGTTATGTGATCATGCCCGGAGACCCGAAGCGGTGCGTAAAGATAGCGCAGTATTTTGATAATCCGGTTTTAATTGCGGATAATAGAGAGTATATTACTTACACAGGGACGCTGGACGGCGTAAAGGTAAGCGTTACGTCTACGGGAATAGGCGGCCCGTCCGCCTCGATTGCGATGGAAGAGCTGTACCGGTGCGGTGCGGATACCTTTATTCGGATCGGAACCTGCGGCGGTATGCAGACAGAAGTGAAAAGTGGCGACGTAGTAATTGCAACGGGTGCCATTCGTATGGAGGGGACAAGCAGAGAGTACGCGCCCATTGAATTTCCGGCAGTGGCAGATCTTGCGGTGACGAATGCGCTTGTCAAAGCCGCCGGGGAAAAGGGCTATCCTTTCCACACGGGCGTAGTACAGTGTAAGGATTCGTTTTACGGACAGCACGAGCCGGAGGTAAAGCCCGTGAGCTATGAACTGCTCAATAAGTGGGAAGCATGGAAACGGCTGGGATGCCTTGCATCCGAAATGGAATCGGCGGCGATGTTCGTCGTGGCCAGCGCGCTTCGTGTAAGAACAGGTTCCTGTTTTCTTGTAGTGGCGAATCAGGAGCGGGAGAAGCTTGGCTTGGAAAATCCGGTGGTGCACGATACGGACATGGCCATTCAGGTGGCCGTCGAGGCAATCCGTGAACTGATCAGGAAGGATGCGGATCGTGTGGGCTGACAGTGACAGAATGAAACGGGAAAATGCGCTTGCCGAAATGGAGGAAAGAGAAAATGGATAAAAATGAAATTTTAAGACATGTGGATCATACTCTGCTGTTACAGCCGTCGACCTGGGAGGAGATCCGTCAGATCTGTGATGACGCCATTAAATACCAGACGGCGTCAGTCTGCATTCCGCCCTGCTATGTGAAGCAGGCCCATGAATATATGGGTGACAGGATGGCAGTCTGCACGGTGATCGGTTTTCCAAACGGAAACATGACTACGGCCGCTAAGGAATTTGAGACAAAGGACGCCATTGCAAACGGCGCGTCTGAAATTGATATGGTGATCAATATCGGATGGGTAAAAGACAAAAAATATGACCAGGTGGAAGAGGAAATCCGTACGCTGAAGGCGGCGTGCGGCGATAGAATTTTGAAGGTTATCATCGAAACCTGTCTGCTTACGGAAGAAGAGAAGATTAAAATGTGCCAGATCGTGACCGGGGCAGGGGCGGATTACATTAAGACATCTACCGGGTTTTCCACCGGTGGGGCTACTTTTGACGATGTGGAGCTGTTTGCGAAACATGTGGGGCCGAAGGTCAGGATTAAGGCGGCGGGCGGCATTTCTTCCATGGCCGATGCAGAGAAATTTCTCTCTCTGGGAGCTGACCGCCTCGGAACCAGCAGGATTGTGAAGATCATTAAGAACGAGGAATCCATGGGGTATTAAATTTTTACAAAAGCGGAGGGAACGATGGACAGGGAATTAGTTCAGAAAATGATTAACCTGGCGACAGAACAGCTAAAGTATTCTTACACGCCCTACTCGCACTTTAAGGTGGGCGCCGCGCTTCTTACAAAAGAGGGAAAATTATATACGGGCTGTAATATAGAAAACGCGGCATATACGCCTACAAACTGTGCGGAGCGGACGGCGTTTTTTAAAGCGGTCAGCGAGGGCGAACGGGAATTTCAGGCAATTTGCGTAGTGGGCGGCAAAGACGGCGTGCTGACGGAATATGCCGCGCCCTGCGGCGTATGCAGACAGGTTATGATGGAGTTTTGTAATCCGGAGACCTTTCAGATTATTCTGGCCACAAGTGAAGAGCAGTATGAAATTTTTACGCTAAAGGAACTGCTTCCTCTTGGATTTGGCCCGGATAATCTGGCGTAGGAGAAAGGAATGAATGACAATATGGAGAAATATAAGAGAATATTTTTGATTGTTCTGGATTCTCTTGGAATTGGCGCCATGCCGGATTCCGAAAGATTCGGAGACAGGGGTGTGGATACGCTTGGACATATTCTGGAGCAGATGGGAACCCTTGCGATTCCCAATCTGAAAAAACTGGGACTGCTTAACCTGCATTGTGCCGGAGATATGAAGGGGGAGGAAAATCCTCTTGGCCGGTACATGCGCCTTGGCGAAACCAGTAACGGCAAGGATACCATGACCGGACACTGGGAAATGATGGGAATTAATACCACAAAGCCTTTTCTGACCTTTACGGATACGGGTTTTCCGCCGGAATTAATTGCAGAGCTGGAAAAACGCTGCGGTAAAAGGGTGATCGGGAATAAAAGCGCCAGCGGCACGGAGATTATCGAAGAGCTGGGAGAAGAGGAGATCAACACCGGCGCGATGATTGTTTATACCTCGGCGGATTCCGTATTGCAGATTTGCGGTCATGAAGAGACTTTTGATTTGGAGAATCTGTACCGCTGCTGTGAAATTGCGCGGGAAATTACAATGAAGGATGAGTGGAGAGTTGGCCGTGTTATTGCAAGGCCCTATGTGGGAAAGAAAAAGGGCGAGTTTAAACGAACAAGCAATCGGCATGATTACGCTTTGAAGCCGCCCATTCCGACAGTGTTAAACGCTTTGAAGGACGGCGGACTGGATGTGATTGGCGTGGGTAAAATCAATGATATTTTCTGTGGCGAGGGGATCACAAGAACCTGTCATTCAGACAGTTCCGTTCATGGAATGGAGCAGACCATTGCAATCTGTAAAGAAGACTTTCACGGACTCTGTTTTGTCAATCTGGTGGATTTTGACGCATTATGGGGACACCGCAGAAATGTGGAAGGTTACGGACGGGAAATTGAAAAATTTGATAAAAATCTTGGCGTTTTGCTGGAGGAACTGCGTGACGACGATCTTCTGATTCTGACAGCGGATCACGGAAACGATCCAACCTACAGCGGCACCGACCATACGAGAGAATATGTGCCCTTTGTGGCTTATTCGAAAAGAATGGATAAGGGCGGCGCACTGGAAAACAGGGATACCTTTGCTGTAATAGGCGCTTCCGTTGCACAGAATTTTGGTGTGGATATGCCGGAAGGCGCCATAGGGGAGTCCGTGTTAAACGAATTGAGCTGAAAAGGTACGAAAGATGGGACGGTGAATCAGAATGCACTACAGATATCTCGATATGGAAACATACAAAAGAAAAGACCATTTTCTTTATTTTAACAGTCTGGCTTTTCCCTATGTGGGACTGACGGCAAATGTGGACATTACAGAGCTGCTCCAAAAAATAAAGGCGGACAGGCTGCCGTTTTTTCTGACGATTTGTTACTGTGTCCGGGAGGCGGCTAATCAAATTCCGGAGTTTCGCCAGAGAATTATGGACGGCAGGATTGCAGAGTTTGACAGATGCGCCACTTCCCATACGGTGGCACTGGAGGATGGAACGTTTTGTTACTGCACTTTGGATAAGGAGCTGCCCTTTTCAGAGTATCTTCCTTATGCGGTTCAGCAACAGGAGGAAGCAAAGCAGGCGGCGTCGATTGCGGAGGAAAAAGAGGAGGCGTACAGTAAATTTTTTATTTCTTCTCTTCCCTGGATTTCCTATACCGGGCTGATACAGCCGACGCCTGTTCCGGCGGACAGTAATCCGAGAATTACATGGGGAAAATATTTTGCGCAGGAGGAAAGAATATTGCTTCCCGTGTCGGTACTCTGTCATCACGGTCTGGTAGATGGGCGTCATATTGCCGATTTTTACCGGCTGCTGGGAGAGAAGTGTAAAGAGCTTTGCGTACAGGAGGGGTAAACGCTTATGGGGGAACCGGGTAGAGAACAAAGTATGGAGCAGGAACCGGTGAAGGAACAGGCTCAGTATACGCCTTCCGTGCAGACAGAGTTTATGCGGGAAAAAATTAAGCAGAAGCCGGTCAATAAGAAAAAACTTCTGCGAAGAACGGTAATCACCGCAGTGATGGCGGTGGTGTTCGGTCTGGTGGCCTGCGTGACCTTTCTGATTCTGGAGCCGGTGATCAGTAACCGCCTATATCCCGAGGAGGAGCCGAAGGAGATCGAGTTTCCCGAGGAGACCGTGTCGGAGGAGATGAAGCCGGAGGACATGCTGGTCAATGAGGAGGATGTGGAAGACGCCATTGAGGCTGTGGAAACCGAGCTGGTGGATGAGCAGATCGAGGAGCAATTGGAAGAGATTTTGTCTCAGGTGGAGTTTCACCTGGAAGATTATCAGGCGCTCTATGAAGAAATGAGGTCATTGACGGAAGAAGCCAGCCGGGCAGTGGTTACGGTGGCGGGCGTTACTTCTGATGTGGACTGGTTTAATAATATATATGAAAATGTGGCTTCGGCCTCCGGTGTGATTGTGGCAAATAATGAAAAGGCCCTGTTGATTCTGGTCAGCGCCGGAAATTTAAACGGCGCGGACAGTATTGAGGTGACTTTCTGCGATCAGACACAGATAGAGGCGGAGCTTGTACAGAAGGATGTAAACACGGGACTTGCGATCCTGTCGGTGCCCCTGTCCTCGATTGGGGAGGAAACTTTGGATAAGATCGACATTGCAGAATTGGGAAGTTCCAACAGCCCTAATCTGCTGGGTACGCCCGTGATAGCGTTGGGAAGTCCGCTGGGAACCGGCGGATCAGTCAGTTATGGCATGGTGACTTCCACGGGAACGACCATAGATCTGCCTGACGCCGCTTATAAAAGGATTACCACGGATATTTACGGGAGCCGTAACGCTACGGGAGTTCTGATTAATTTAAAAGGCATGGTGATCGGCATTATAGACAATGTTAATACCGGAAATGATATGAGCAACCTTCTCACAGCCTATGGCGTTACCGAACTGAAACGGACCATCGAGCAGATGTCCAACGATAAGGAACGGGCGTATCTGGGCGTACACGGTGCTGATGTGCCTAAAGAGGCCGTTGAGGATACGCAGATTGACACACCGGCGGGCACCTATATCAGGGAGATCGAGATTGATTCCCCGGCCATGGCAGCAGGCATTCAGAGCGGCGATGTGGTGACCAGAGTGGGAAATACGGAGATTACGGCATATAGTGAGCTTCTGGGGATTTTACAGTCGTCCAAACCGGAAGACGTGTTGACGTTTACACTGGTGAGGCAGGGACATGAAATGATTGTGGATGTGACGTTGGGAAACTGGTAGAATGGGAGGACAGATTAAAAAATGAAGTATATCAAGGACTACAGGGAGAGCGACAGAATATCGGACATTTACTTTTGCAAACATAAACAGTCGGCGGTTACAAAAAACGGTAAGCCTTACGACAATGTGATATTACAGGATAAGACGGGCACCATAGATGCAAAAATCTGGGATCCGAACAATGCCGGTATTGAAGACTTTGACAGTATGGATTACATAGAAGTATACGGTGATGTGACCAGCTTTCAGGGCGCGCTCCAGGTTAATGTGAAGCGGGTGCGCAAGTGCAGGGAAGGAGAGTATGACCCGGCGCAGTATCTTCCTGTCAGTAAGTTTGAAAATGAGGATATGATGAAGGAGCTTCTGGATATCGTGGCAAGTATTAAGAATGCCTGCCTTCATGAGCTTCTGGAGGCTTTTTTTGTAAAGGATGAGGCGTTTATCAGGGCTTTTCGGCAGTCCTCCGCGGCAAAGACGGTGCATCACGGGTTTATGGGAGGTCTGTTACAGCATACGCTGGCAGTGACAAAGCTCTGCGATTATTTTTGCACACAGTACCCGGTTTTGAACAGAGATTTGCTTCTTACGGCGGCAATCTGCCACGATATCGGAAAGACAAAAGAGCTGTCCCTGTTCCCTC
Source organism: Lachnospiraceae bacterium (assembly GCA_009774175.1). Lineage (GTDB taxonomy): Bacteria > Bacillota > Clostridia > Lachnospirales > Lachnospiraceae > UBA3282. Next base: position 90,194 of record VSNG01000010.1, read on the forward strand.
AGAATGATTACACGGACGACGGACAGTTTCTTGGACATATTGTGATCGGCAGTGAGATGATCGGGGAGAAGATTCGGGATATAGACGGTTTTCCCGCATTACTTGCCAATGAGCTGAAGCACTGCATACTTTCCCATCATGGGGAGTTTGAATTTGGCTCGCCGAAAAAGCCTGCTATTGTGGAGGCGGTAGCTTTGAACTTTGCGGATAATGTGGACGCTAAAATGGAGACCTTCACGGAGATTCTGGAAAACAGCACAGAGACGGGGTGGCTCGGATATAACAGATTGTTTGAATCCAATCTGCGGGGAACAAAGGTAGAATGAGATTTCGACGGTTTATAAAAGGAAAGCTGGCAGCAGCCAAAACTGGGTGGATTGACTATGGAATTTTCGGGTTATAAAAAGAACGATATAGTAACGGTCAACATAGAGGACATCGGAAACGACGGCGAAGGTATCGGCAGGGCCGACGGATATACTCTGTTTATAAAGGATGCGGTTATCGGCGATAAAGTAAAGGCGCAGATTACCAAATGCGGGAAAAATTACGGTTATGCCAGAGTAGAGAAGGTGGTGACACCTTCTCCTTTTCGTGTGTCGCCGAAATGCGCTTTTCACAGACAATGCGGAGGCTGTCAGATTCAGGCTATGCAGTATGAGAGACAGCTTGTCTGGAAAGAGAATAAGGTGCGTGAAAACCTTATGCGTATCGGCGGCTTTGCCGCAGAACGGATCAATGCGGTGATGGAGCACATAGCGGGTATGGAAGAGCCATGGCATTACCGCAATAAGGCCCAGTTTCCCATCGGATATGACAGGGATGGGAATCTGATTGCAGGATTTTACGCGGGCAGAACCCATGATATCATTGCCAACACCGATTGCCTTCTTGGGCCGGCGGAGAACAGGGAGATTCTGGAAGCGGTACTTTCTTATATGAAGGAGAACCGGGTGAGCGCTTACAGGGAGACCACGGGGGAGGGACTGGTACGCCATGTGCTGATCCGTAGCGGATTTTTTTCCGGGGAGATTATGGTATGTCTGGTGATTAACGGGAAACGGCTTCCGGCGGAGGATAAGCTGGTGGAAACACTGACAAAATTACAGTTTTCCGAAAGAAGGATTGTCAGTATCTCTGTCAGCGTCAATACGGAAAAAACAAATGTCATTATGGGGAAGAAGATTCGGCTGCTCTGGGGCAATGAATATATGGAGGACAGCCTTAAAGTCATGAATCTGTCAGGTCATGGAGAAACAGAAGCAGCGCAAACAGAGGAAAGAATTATCTTTCGTATTTCACCGCTTTCCTTTTATCAGGTGAATCCCCGGCAGACTGAAAAGCTGTATTGCCTCGCATTGGAATATGCACAGCTGACGGGAAAGGAGACCGTTTGCGATCTCTACTGCGGAATCGGGACAATCTCTCTCTTTATGGCAAAGCGGGCGGGGAAGGTCTATGGCGTGGAGATTGTGCCACAGGCTATTGAGGACGCCAGGGAAAATGCCCGTAGAAATCAGATTACAAATGCGGAATTTTATGTGGGAAAAGCGGAGGAGGTATTGCCGGAGCTTTTTGAAAGGAAGGGGATTCGCCCGGATGTGATCGTGGTCGATCCGCCCCGTAAGGGCTGTGACGAAAAGTGCCTGGAAACGATGATTGCAATGCAGCCGGAGCGGATTGTCTATGTAAGCTGCGACCCGGCTACGCTTGCACGGGATTTGAAGATACTGTGCGGGGGCGGGTATGAGATCAGGAGAGTGCGGGCGGTTGATCAGTTTGGGCATACTTGTCATATAGAAACTATCGTGGCTTTAAGCCGCATAAAATAAGGGTTTTCAGGGATTTATAGGGTGCGAAAATGGGTGGTTTGCCACCGATTTGCCACCGCAATTCTGAAAAGACACCCAAAACGTTAAGAAAGGGCTGAACAGCGGTGAACTTTTGCTGTCAGCCCTCTTTTGGTGTTCTATGAAGTTTTCCGGCCTGCTGCCTGTTCAAAGAGATCAACGGAACGTGCCGCCATGACTTCCGTATCATGCACATAGGTTTGCAAGGTAGTCTGGATGTTGGAGTGGCCCAGCCGGGTTTGCACATCCTTCACGTCAGCGCCGGATTCGATCAGGATCGTGGCGTGGGTGTGGCGCAGGGAATGGTAGTCAAAAGCAAGCAGCAGTTCCTTGTGGATCACCCTGGCACAGTATTTGAAAGAATCCGTTGAAGTGTATTCGCCATTTTCCGCTATGCAGACCATACGCACACGGGGCAGGGCTGATTCCACGCACTTTTGGATAGGAACAATGCGCTGCATATCATTCCCTTTTTCGTCAACTTCTCTTTTCAGGACGTGGATCGTATAGTATTCACTGTATTTCAGTTCGCTTTTCAGCTGGGTGGTGCGCTCCTGCTTCAATGCCTGATACAAGGTATCGCCAAACTTTATGGTGCGCACGGAAGATGGCGTTTTGGTAGTGGTGAAGTACCATGAGGAACGCATTTCCTTTTTCCCGGTCTTTTCCACGGCCTTGCGGACATCAGCCCCGAAGTTCCGTTTTACAATCTGCTTGTTTACGGTCAAGGTTCTGTTTTCAAGGTCTATGTCATCCCACGTCAGGGCAAAGGCTTCGCTGATCCGCAGGCCCGTATAAAATCCGATCATCAGGGGGATGTGGTAACGGGAGCCAGCTGGGAACTTGTTAATGATCTGCTGCCATTCTTCCAGCGTCAGGATGATCCTTTCACGGGGTTTCTTCTCCACTTTGGGATATTTCACATAGCGCATAGGGTTAGCCGGGAGATAGTGGAGCGGTTCAACAGCATAGTCCAGCGCCGCACCGAACACGGACAGGATCCCGGTTATGGAGTGCTTTGCCAGCCCGTCCATTTTCAGCTTGTTGGCATATTCCTGCAATGCGGCAGCAGTGACGGCCTTTAAGCGGTACTGGCCGAACCGGGGCTTCAAGTGCCCTTCCATGATGCGCAAATAGCCCACTTGTGTATTGTATTTCAGATTTGGTTTGCAGTACAGATCATACCACTGATCCAGATAGTCCGATACTGTGACGTTGGAAGGTTCAAACAGCTGCCCCGCATTATTGTATTCATTGATTGCTTTGGCAAGTGCCGCTTCCGCTTCCTTTTTGGTCTTAAAGCCGCCTTTTTCCTTCTTCTGGCGTTTGCCGTTAATTGTACCGAGGTCAAAATAATAAGACCATGTTGCACCACGTTTTCTTGTTCCACCTGTCATAATTTACACCATTCCTTTCCATTCTGGCCGTGCGGCGGCTGTGGAAGGAAAAGGGCAAGCTATTGATCATGCTTTTCATCATGCAGATAGTTAAAAATTCGTAAATAAATATTCTCTTTGGTAGTGCTTTCTAAAAGATTCATTTCAGCAGAACTTATATATATTTTCTGCCCGGATTCCTTTATGGTGATTTCCCACTTATCATCATAAGGACTTTCATTTATTTCATATCCCAGCAGTTCGAGATAGTCAAAAAAATGTGTTGTTTTCTTTAGTTCTTCATCCCAACCCATAAGGTAAGATGGGGATACCTGAAAATGATTTGCTATTTGTTTGATCATATCAGGTGTAGGTGTCCGCTTTCCGTTTTCCCAATTAAAGACTGCATTTTGTGAAACATTTAATTTTTCAGCAAGTTGCCGTTGTTTTAAATTATGGTCTATTCGTAATTGCCTTAATTTGTGTGCTAAATCTGACATTGCAATACACCCCCTTACCAAAGAATGATAGCAAATTGGTGTATAGAAAGCAATTTGTTATTGACAAATATAGCATAATGGTGTTAAAATGTCAAGTACAAACACCATTATGCTATTAAAGAAAGGTAGGTAAAAGTATGAGAATAAGCAGGGATAAAATCAATATTTGCATGGCCAGAAAGAAAATGACTGTTCAGGCTCTTGCAAATGCTTACGGTGTGAGCCGGACAAGGATCAATGTTTTACTAAATCAAAGAGAAGTGTCAACGGTATCGGCTGGAAGAATGGCTTCTGCACTTGGTGTGGATGTAACTGAAATTTTGGAAACCAATTAAACAGCGGTGCGGCGGCTGTGGAAGGAAAAGGGAGTATGGAAGATATTCTAACAAAAAATTATTGAGATCCAAAAGCTACAGTCAGAAATTGACCATAGAACCAGAATAGAACAGGAAGCGCTGATCTGCCAGTGTAGGTTTAGTGAAGCGGTGGAACTTCTGGCTACATTAGATTAGAAAGAAGGTGGCGCAAAAAAATGAATGATTTATATAAAGGCTACATAAAAACCAAAAACAAACAGGCAGCCGAAAAGTTCAAGGACAGGACGGACTTCAAGACGCTGGAACAGGTGCAGTCACTTCCTGAATATGCTGGTATTCTTGATAAAAATACCATGTTCATAGACATTGACGATCCTGAACAGTCTGAAATTCTGATGGATATTGTGGAAGCCTTTCAGCTGAATTGCCGGGTGATCTGTACCAGCCGGGGAAAACATTTCATTTTCAGGAACACACAGCTTCACCAGTGCAAGACGCATACACGGCTTGCCATAGGGCTGACCGCTGATATAAAGGTGGGTTATGTTGCGTCTTATGAAGTCCTGAAAGTGGACGGTGAAGAACGCTTCTGTGAATGGGATGTTGAACCGGGCGGGGAATATCAGGAAGTTCCGAAGTGGTTACTGCCCGTCAGGTGCAAGATGGACTTCCTGAACATGGAAGCCGGGGATGGACGGAATCAGGAACTTTTCAATTACATACTGACCTTGCAGAGCAACGACTACAGCGTAGAGGAAACACGGGAAGCGATCCGCATTATTAACAGGTTCGTCCTGAAGGATCCGCTTTCCGATCAGGAGATAGAAACCATTTTGAGGGATGACGCTTTCAAAAAGCCCGTGTTCTTCAACGGTTCCACATTTCTATTCAACAAGTTTGCCGACTATATCAGGAACACAGACCATATTATAAAAATCAGCGGAAAGCTACACATTTACCGGGAAGGAATTTATATTTCTGACACCGCTGCCATCTTTAAAATAATGCGGTCATATATGCCAGCTATCAGGAAAAACCAGAAAGCGGAAGTGATGGATTGCCTGAATGACAATGCAGAGGAAAAACAGCCGGCCGATGCCCGCTATGTTGCTTTCAGGAACGGTATATATGACGTGGTAACGGACAACATGCAGGACTTTTCACCGAACATAGTAATGACAAACAAGATCCCGTGGGATTACAATTCAGCGGCGTTCAGTGAACTGGCTGACCATACGCTGAACAGGCTGGCGTGTGACGATCCGGCGATCCGTTCCCTGCTTGAAGAATGTATAGGCTACTGCTTCTATAGATCGAACGCATATAAAAGGTCATTTATGCTGACAGGAGATAAGGACAACGGAAAAAGTACCTTCCTTGATCTGGTCAAGGCCGTTGTGGGTGAGGATAACATATCAGCCCTTGACCTGAAAGAACTGGGGGACAGGTTCACCACTTCAATGATGTTCGGAAAGCTGGCAAATATTGGTGACGATATAGGGGATGACTTCATGCAGGGTACACAGGTAGCCATGTTCAAAAAGATTGTTGCGGGAAACAGGATCAAGGCAGAAAGGAAAGGTCAGGATCCCTTTGAATTTAACCCATATATAAAGCTGCTGTTCTCTGCTAATGACATACCACGGATGAAGGATAAGACAGGGGCGGTATTGCGCCGTCTGGTCATCATTCCTTTTAATGCACACTTTACCAGTGATCTGCCAGATTATGATCCAGAGATAAAAAAGAAACTGCTTCAAAGTGATTGCATGGAATATCTGATTAAGCTGGGAATTGAGGGGCTGAAACGCATCGCAGAGAACAAAGGCTTTACAAAGTCGGAAGCAACGGAACAGGCCGCCCATGAATATGACCTTATGAATGATCCCATTAAGGCGTTTTTTTCAGAGCATGATGAAGATTATCTTTTCCGGGAAACAGTGGCAGGTGTCTATGCGGCTTACAAAGTGTACTGTAATGAATCCGGGATAAATCCTGAAACAAAAATCATGTTTGGTAAATCTGTAGCGGATATGTTTGGAGTGGAAAGCTACCCTACACGCATAGGCGGGCAGCAGGTCAGACGGTACAGAAAAAAGTAGCTTCTGTAGCTTTTTACAGCTTATGTGTAGCCTGAAAAGATACTATAAAATCAATAAAAAATGTAATCAGCTACATAAGCTACAGATATGTATAATTCCTTTAATATTATTATATTTTTATATTATTTTCTCTATCAGTATATCTATATTATATAAAAATAATAAGAAATAGGGTTTTTCTGTAGCTTGTAGCTGGTAACATAGAAGGGAGATAAAAAAAGTGATTGAAAAAGGTTTTGTTGCTCATGCTGGTGGGCGGTATTTCAGGGCGAAGGAAAACGCCGTAATATGGGCTACTGTAATTGACAGCCCTACATTTGATCTGCTGTTCAGGGAATGTGTGATCATAGGGGCAGAACTTGTTGATGCGCCTGTAGTAGAAGGTATGATATATGTACTGCGTCAGAACTTTGGCCGGTACTTGATCGTCATTATTGATCATGATTATGACAATGAGAAAAACGATCTTGCTTTGGCCGTATGGGTAGCGGAAGCAGAGGAAATAACAGTGGAAGAAACGAATGCGCATACAGTGAAGAAAACATTTCAAAGGGTGGGTATTTGTTTAAGTGAACGTTCGGAAAGCGAACGTTCAGGAAGCGAACGCGAACACTGAAAGCGAACGTTCGGAAGGTGGGGAAGAACGCCGTATTTACTGGAAAGCGGCGGCTTTTCTGCCTTTTTTATTGCAGTACTTCAATGTTGAAAAATGTTGAAATAAATACAGGAAAATACAGATATGTGGCCAGAGAACGGCGAGGTTGGCAGCAGGACACGCCACAAGCCCCATATAGCCGCTTTAATCCTGCCGCCCTATAAGAAACCCTAAGAATAGTTTTGCTGCGTATATGGGGCGGTAGGGCGCAAAGAAAAGACTGCCGCCATGCTGGGAATATGATGGCAGCAGTCTTTTGGTGCGGTGCTTCATGGGGGGATGGGGCGGTCAGTTTTTCTCTTTGGTATCACGTTCTATTTTTTCATTGGCAGCAGTTAAAAAGAACTTGGCCATGCTTAGACCAGCTTTTTCAGCCGCTTCTTTGTATTTGTCCTTTTCACCTTTTTTTACCCGGAATTTGATTTCTTCCAGATTTTCCTTTATGTATTTTTGGGTGGCTTTGTTTTGGGCTTCCGTGTATCTGCTTTTCTTTTCTTCTGGCATAATTGTACCTTCCTTCCCTTGGAGTAATGAGGTGGCGAAAAATAGAGGATCCTTCTCCACCTTACATTGAAATTATATCACTTGAATATATAGGGAGCAATAGTAATAATTCACAAAGAGTATCGCATATAGGGCGCAATATTTTGGCTATTCCGCACATTGACTATAGGGCGCAATAGATATATAATAATATCATAAACAAGCGGTACAGAACAGCCGGGAAAGCCGAAAGCACCCGATACCCGAAGCCATATACCTGTGAGTGAGCCGCAGAGCGATACCAATAGTCAGGAAGATTCTTCCGGGGCTGGAAACTTCTTGAAATCGAAAGGAGATTAAGACCATGACAGAGAGAATGATTGAGAACAGGGTAAAGAAATTATCCGCACTGGAAGAACAGATTGCACAGCTTCAGGAACAGGCTGACGCTATCAAAGGCGAACTGAAAGCAGACCTTGAAGAAAAGGGCCTTGACGAACTGAAAACAAAGAACTTCCTGATTCGCTGGAAAGAGATCGTAAGTAGCAGGCTGGATGGCAAGGCATTGAAAGCGGCGCTGCCGGAAATCTACAGCCAGTATTGCAGACCGACAAGCAGCAGGAGATTCACAATAGCATAACAGAAAATGCCCTTACCAGAGCCGCTAACTCTGATAGGGGCAAGTAACCCGGCAATCGTCAAATTGGGGTATGCAGGAAGTATAACACGCCTGCTGCCCCGTGTAAAGAGCATTGAAAACAGAACGCCAGTAGTTACCAGCTACCAGCGTTCCAGCAACTAATCATTTACAGAATGAAATGATCAGCACTCGCACCAGATCAGGGGGGATGTAGCAACATTTCCCCTGAACATTAAAACGAAAGGAACAGGTGACAGGGCATGAGCGGACAGGAAAGAAAAGCAGATACTATTTTGACAACAATTTCAGTAATGGCGTGTGACGCAAAGAATATTCTGGCCATGGCAGACCAGACACAGGAAGCGGCTGAACTGCATCCGTCAATAGGGGCGGCGATCCGTGTGGGGATTGAGTACTTACACCAGATTGAACAGCTTGCGGAATCGTTTGAAAAATCAGCATAATGGCAGCAGGATTGAAAGCACCGTCAAATAGGCGGTGTTTTCCGTTTCCCTTGTGTTATATCCAATGATAGGCTAAAATAGGTTATATGGGGCTTATATGAGTTGTCAGAGGGTAGAAACGGGTGTTAATGGTGATACTGAACGAAGCAAGAGCCGCTGTTCTGGCACTGGCCGGGACCGGTATGGAAATATCTGAAATATCTGAACTGCCTACAGGCTGGGTTTTTGGCTTGCGGAACGCTGAAACAAAGGAAGAACCAGACACGCCGCCGCTGATTGTCTATAAAGCGGATGGCCGGGTGGCTGATTTCTTCCCGCCTGAACACATGGCTGAACTTCCGCAAATGAAAGGGCTGGTGTAAAACAGGTGGATAATAAACTTCTACAGGCGTTGGAACTGTATGAAAAAACTTTTGATGATTCTTTTCCGACTATCCCCATGAGCGGGCGCACGGAAGAAGAAATGAGCGACATTATCAGTAAATGCGTTTCTGAAAAGAAAGATGTTTATGATATGGGGTATCTGGATATTGAAGCGGTTTATTGAATTGCTGATCTGTTTTTTAGGTGCGGTGCTGGTTTCTGATATGGTGGCATTTGCCACCCATTTGCCACCGTGCCACCGCATTTCACGGGATTCTATGGGCGGTAAACTGCTGAACTTCCTGAAAAATGTTCAGTTTTAGGGGCTTACGGGAGCGCATGGGGAGTTAAAGGATAAGGCTATCTATAAACTTGTCATGTTGAAACATGCGTATTATTGTCCAAACTAAAATCGACACAGCATATAGAAGTAAAAATTGACCTTGATTGAGCATAAAAGAACGGCTTAGACAGAAACAGCACGAGGTAAAAGAAAGGGAAAGCAGACGAGAGCATCAGGCAAGGCAGAAGGATAAAGGGGCGAGGTAATAAAGGCAGACGATGGTAAAGTGAAAAATGTGGTCAGAAAAAAATTAAAGCAATATGTAGAAAAAGCGAGGCGTTACAGATGGAAAGGAAATACAGTGAAAGAGATATAAGTCACGGGGTGGGTGTATAAATTGTCAGCAATAGGAACTGCATTCGTTCGCAGTTCTTATTGCTTTAATGTAATAATGGTATGAAAAGTGAGCATATCATCATTATAATACATTTGCAAATTGCCATGATATTTGCTGACCACTTTACGAATGCTTTTTAATCCAAATCCATGTCCATTTTTATTTACGGTCAGCTGCCTGTCCTTACAGAGAAAAGGATTTTTTCGGCAGGAATTGATAACCGTTATCACAATAAATGGTGTTTTTTCACGTTTGCTTGTATTAATCTCAATAAAAGAGTCAGGAATAATGCCTGCTGCCGTTATAGCATTATCCAGCAAATTGCAAAACAGAGAGGTAAGGTCATTGTCTGCAATAAAATCCGTTGTCCCACTTCGTATGTCGGCATGAAAAGATATATGGCTGTCAGTGCATCGCTGCATATAGCGGCATAGGATGGAATTCAGCATTTCATGGTCACATAGTCTGGAAAACTCTTTCAGGTCTGGAGAAAGTACCAATTGCCGGATATAGGCGCTTATTTTAGCATACTCTTTTTTCTCATTCAGCAAATTTGAGGACTTTCAGTTTTTTCTTTCTTCAGTTTTTTCTTTCCAAGATAGAAAATTTGTATGGTGTTATAAGTGGGATTAAGAATCAGGCACAGACCGCTTTTTTCAATTATATACTTGAGTATTGCTTTAAAATATGTGTGAATTACAAATCAGGTAATTTGCTATATTTGTGGGAAAGTAAACAAGAGTATGGCAATGTAAAATTCAGTAAGCTGGATATTTTTGGGTCATCGCTGGCGTTTCGGTTTGTTGATGATTTTGTGATAGACAGTATTCTTGACAGCAAACGCTTAGAAAGAATGATTTAGATATATGAAGCAGAGTTTTTTCTGTCCAAAAGCGAATATGATATGCCTTTTCGCAAGCTGGAATATTCGTGGCATATTTTGGAGGATGGAGAGGTTGAAAAATATCTGGAGGAAACGCTGGATGGCCTTTCAAAGAATGAGTATAAAGTAAGTGAATATGCGAGGATAATTCCGCTAATGCTGCTGTTAGAAAAGGTGGGTTTTTCGTCTGCCTATTTAGAGCGGGCGGTTAACTACATGAAGGCAAATTTAAAGTTACTCGAAAGATGCGTGGCAATTGATGATTTATATCATCCGGGAGAAGATAAAAGTATAAACCAGCAGACAAAAGAAATACTGAATGAATTAAATCAGTTTATACAGGAATCATGTAAAGAAAATGCAAAAGATACAATTGGAAAAATTATAGGAAGCGGTAACGGATGGGCAAACAGGCTTCTTGATTATTTGGAAAAAAATAAACAGGACATTCACAGGAGCAGCGGTTTTTTAGTGCAGTTAGATATTAGCTGTCTGATTGTTAAAGTACAGGAGTCCACAGCTAAGGATATATATGATTTCCGTTCATGTCTTTTTCGGGTTTATGATAACCAGTTTATGCATGGCGTATTAGATGAAGAAAGAGAAATAGTCAGTCAAACCGTAGATGATAATTGGGATGAGGAAGAATGGACAGGCGATAAGCCTTATACAACCTGCCCTGTCTGCGGGAAACCGATTTCACATCAAAATGATGGAGGAAATGGTTTCTGCATAAATTGTGCGTGGGAACATTGATTGAAAAGTATGACAAAAGATTTTAATTTAGGGAATTTTTGGATGGCTTAGGGGTATAATTTAGTTGTTTTGAAGACGAAGCTCAGATATAATATAAATGTGGTCAGATACCTTTTTGTAGATGACTATATTCCATACAAAAAGGAGGAAGACCGTGGATACAGAATTGAAAAATGCGGTAAAAGTGACAGATACGAAAGCACAGTATGATGCCAGTGCAAAACGCCTGTTAGGACAGAAGAGCATTCTGGCACATATACTGGTAAAGACGGTAGATGAATTTAGAGGAATGAATCCCAAAGAAGTGGTTTCCTATATTGAGGGACAGCCTTATATCAGTACAGTACCAGTAGAGCCGGGACTTACCAATATCAGCAGTGAGAAAGATGGTCAGCGGCTTGTTGGTTTCAATTCTGAAAACGAGGAACTGAATGAAGGGCTGGTAAGATTTGACATTGTTTTTTATGTTCGGATGAAAGACGGATTGTCGCAGATCATTGTTAATGTGGAGGCACAGAAAGATGATCCAAAGGGTTATCAGATATTGAACAGGGCAATCTTTTATGTGAGTCGCTTAATTTCCTCGCAGAAAGAAAGAGATTTTGAGAATTCCAACTATAATGACATAAAGCGTGTTTATTCGATATGGGTATGTATGAATATGGAAGAAAATACTATGAGCCATATTCATCTTAAGAATGATAATGTAATCGGTTCCTATGAATGGAAGGGAAAACTGGATTTGCTGAACATTGTAATGATTGGGTTAGCAGAGGAACTTCCGGGGCATGATGAAAGATATGAACTGCATCGTCTGCTTGGAGCATTGCTGTCAAAAGAACTTACTATAGATGAGAAACTAAACATAATCGGAGAAGAATACGATATTCCTATTGAAGAGAGTTTTAGAAAGGATGTGAGCGTTATGTGTAATCTGAGTCAGGGCATTGAGGATAAAGGGATTGCGATTGGTGAAGCAAGAGGAAAGGCAATGGGAGAAGCGGCGGCTGAAGCAAGAATCATTATAACGATGCATAATAATGGATTTACAGCAGAGCAGATAGCGGCAGCTATCAATAAGGATAAAGAAGAGGTAAAAGCTGTTATTGAGGGGAAAGAACTGGAATTTGTGTAAGGCAGAGAATGAAATGCCTCCAAGTCATCAAAGATATCATTGGATATTTCCAAGTTATAACCCTTTATTTGATGGTTGCTTGCTTTGAAATTGGGCGCACTTATCCCATGCACCCCAGAAAATCTTGGGTTCGTCCAGCCCTGCTACACATTATAAGGTTGGCACTGGCAAACAGCATGTGGAACCCATTCATATTCTTTTCGATTCCACGACATACAACTTTTGTATATCCCATCTGTTTTTTGACTATGAGAAATGCGTGTTCTACTTTACAACGAATAGCTGACTTATCATGCTCCATCT
>VSNG01000011.1 GCA_009774175.1 Lachnospiraceae bacterium
TGTATATGTTCCGGGTCCCAGAGTTTTATACTCGACTGTAGCCGTGCCCATAGCCGTTCCTGTATTGTCGCCTGAACCTGTGCCGCTTCCCGTTCCCGTACTGCCGCCTGAACCATCTTCTTCATCCGGATCTATCGTTTCACCAGCCACCTGCACGATCAGGGGAATATGCTCCACCGGATAATAATTGTTCTCGTCCGGGTTATAGGAAACATAAAATGTATACTCGCCCGGTTCCTTAAACACGGTGTCAGTATCGCTCTCCCATACAAATCCTTTAGGCAGCGCAATATCTCCCAGCCTGGATCCCGTAAATACCCTGGGCTTTTCCGGCATCGTACAGTTCGGAATTGCCTTTGTCACCGTAAAGCTGATCTTTCTTGTGATCGTATTATAATTTACCGTATCCTCCGGCGTATAAACGGCTTCCTGAGACTGCGTTCCCACTTCTATTTTTAAGCTCTCATTTGCCCACGCCCAGCCGGCCGGCAAAGAAATATCCGCCAGCTTTAATCCTTCCCGATAAGTGCAGGGGGACAGTGTCGGCGTTGCCACCTCGGGATCAGCCTTCACCACCGTCACCTTACATACCGCCGTACCGCCTTTACCTCCAATACAGCTTATAACCGCGGTTCCCGGAGACACCGCCGTTACCCTGCCCACGTCGTCCACTGTTGCAACAGCGGGCGCGTCGCTTTTAAAGGTCATATTGCTGATATAGTCAACCTTGGAACCGTTGACATAGGGAATCAGTTTAACCGTCTTATTGACTGCCAGACTTACCGCCGTTTTATCAAATGTAATAACATCCGTAGTATTCGGTTTGGTGCAGGCTGACGCCGGCATATTGCGAAATACCGGAATTTTAAAAACAAAGCTGTTCTCCAAAGCGCCCGCATTGCTGTATGCCTTCCGTATACTCGAAGCCTCCGAATTTGGCGCCTGTATATTCTGCATATACTGGTGGGTAAAATTGGCGTAATAGCCGTTGGAAACATTAAATTTTTCCAGATAAAGCGTATCCTGCCCCTTCAGAATATAGTTTGCGCCAATTATATATGCGCCGCCGTTTAAGGATTTATAGCGTGTATTCCAGCCCTGCTCCTTCGCTTTTTTCAGACCGTTTTGCACCACCTGCGCATCCGTTTTACCCGATGCGTTCACATTAAAATAATTATAATATCCCTCGTATCCCGGATATGTGCCCGATATCAGCGCAGAAGTCCCCTTCGTTCCCTGTTCCTGCAATACCCGGCTGGCCAGATGAAACGGACTCACTCCCGTGGACTGGCCGATCGTCGTAAAGGCCTGCGCATAAGTCCGGCTGTCTCCGGGAATGGCTGAAGACATAAAGGAGCTTTTCACGATTTCCTGCACCGCCCCCGCCGTATGATAGGATTGGTTATAGGTCAGCTGCTCAAACTGAAAAACTGCCGGATCCGTCAGAAAATTCCTCGGATCCATATAATATTTGAGGATTCCCTCAGACGCATAACTCCACCCCTGTCCGTACACGCCGTTCTGCCAGGAACCGGAACTGCCGGACGGAACCAGACTCTTGTCACCCATTTCCTTCGCTATGGCCGTGTTCCAGTCAATCCCTGTTTCCATTTTCACAAACACCCAGTTCGGATGCTTATTTTTCAATTCATAAAGCGCATTCTGATAGGAAGCGGGAAACTGATCCACATCAGGATAACTGACAGCCGCCCGCCGGCTTTTCCTCATCATGGGCGCCGGAGGAAGCGCAATATAGGTTTCCTCCCACTGCATAAACTCCTCATCAGAGGCTGCCAGATACCCGCGCTCTATGTAACCTGTATATTCCTGCCCATTCTGATAAAAAAGTGTCCGATACCAGACGCTTCCGTTTTCATCCAGATCTGCATCCGTAATCTGCACAGTCTGTCCGCTTACTACTGTATGAACGGTATCGGCCTCTGCGGAAGGCTCGCTTTTTACCTCATACGAATCGCACAGATAAACCAGCGCAAGAACGCTTTTATTTTCTATAATACTTTGTAAAGCGTTTTTTGCTTCCTCCAGTTCAGGTATCATTCCCTCATCCGCCGGTACCTCTACGGTGATATTTGGAATCTCAATCGTGTCCTTTACGGAATCCGCCGGCACATACAGCGCCTCATCCCACACCGGATAAAAAACATAACGTTCCAGCGCGGTATTATCGAAGTCCTCTTCGCTCTCCCATTCTACCTCAAGATCCGCAGACTCCTCTTCTCCTTCCAGCCACACAACAAGCGTTTCCGGCAGTATGGCCGTCATATCTTCCAGTCCCGGCTTCTCCGTGCAGGATAAATACGCCTCTTCCTCCGCAAGAGGTTCAAATGCCGTTATATAAGAAATAGAAGCTTCATCGTCAAGATCGTCTCCCGATACGCTTTCTTTTTCGTCGGCGTCCTCATCTGCCTCATTTTCTTCCTCTGAATCTTCTTCCGCCGTATCTTCCTGTTCCGTATTCTCTTCCGATATATTCTCTTCCGCCGCCAGCGCTGCAAAGGGAGGCAAAAGCCCAATGACTGCCGCCATGGCCCAGGCAAAAAATCTGATATGATGTTGTGTCTGCCGGATGTTTCTCATAAGTATCTGTAATCCTTTCACATTCGTATAAAATCCGCATTATGTTAACATAATTAATGTATCATTGAATGGTACATTATGTCAACTTCATCATATCAAATTTTTAAATAAATCATTTTTAATGATCAGCGCCGCCTCTCCAGGCACACAGCCCCGGCCGCAGCTGTCAAAAGTATCGCACATCCCGCCGGCGTAAAAAGCGTCTCCTGCACAGCGGGCACATGAGCCGTCGTATACACTGCCAGATTTGCCACGGCATGGAACAGAACCGGAATATAAAATTTTCGGCTGCGCTCATAAAGATACGCTATAAAAATCCCCATCACCGTTCCATAAACACCCTGCACCAGATTCCCGTGAAAAGCGCCGAATAACACGCCCGATGACACAATCCCCACAAGCGGGCCAAACAGGCGCCGAAGCCGGTTATAGATAACGCCGCGGAACAGCACCTCCTCCGTAAAGGGAGAAATCAGGCCATAAAGCACAAGGCCAACGCCAAAGGCAACGCCGTACTGATGATCGGCTACCTCCTGATAGGTCTGAGAGCGCTCTGCAAAACCGGTCAGAGTGAACAGTGCATTCAACCCGAGGGAAACGCTGACAGCCAGAATGACAATTGCAGGCAATCTCTCGGCAGATTCCACCCGCGCACCTTGGGCCGCTCCATCCTGCGCCTGTATTTGCAATTCTCTTTTTAGCATGGATAACAGCGGTAAAATACCGGCAATCATACACAAACCGCCCGCCGCACCCGTAATTGTGGCAATATGCGCCGTTACAAAATCCGTGTACGCCTCGTTTCCCTTTTGCATGGTTAACTGAACCAGAAAAGATACAATTAAAAGCGCCGCATTGTAGGCCAGATAATACAGCAGATAAGGAAACAACACCTCCCATGCTTTTCGAAACGAAGTCTTTCCATCCATCTGTATCGTTACCCCCTTCCCGTATCAACTGTATATCCTCGTTGTAAAACTCCATATTTTTCTTGACATTTTTCCTGCGCCATCCTATAGTAATAAAAGCGGATTCGTCCGCCGCGGCAAAAAGCCGTATAACTGAATAACTTGCTAGGGGAGCTTTTGCTGAGATTGAGCCTGTGATTTTGCCGGGACTCTAACCCTCATTACCTGATGCGGTTAATACCGTCGTAGGGAAGCGCTGGTAACGAAATCCGCCATTTTTTATGGCATATGCCGTTACCGTTCCCCTCCTTGCTATTCTACAGACAAAGGAGGATTTTTTTATGTTCTACAATGTTGTTGTCAACGACTGGGGCGAAACTGTCGAAACAACCTACGTCCCTACCACTGCGGGCAATGTACTGCTCGTCGCCATTCTGGCCATTCTGCTTGTCGGCGCCATTCTCTTTGCTAAAAAATACGCGGCAAAACAAAACGCAGAAACGGACGCCGCCGCCAAAAAGGGAGGAAAGCTGACTGTCAAACAGTTGGTATTCTGTGCCATGTCCCTTGCGCTGGGCACCCTTTTGTCGGAAATCAAAATCATTGACTTCCCCTGGGGCGGCTCCGCCACACTGCTCTCCATGCTGGTGATCTGTCTTCCGGGCTATCTGTTCGGTCTGGGAGCCGGGCTTATGACCGGCGTCGCCTACGGCGTTTTACAGCTTTTGGTCGATCCCTATGTAATTTTACCTTTGCAGCTTGTGACAGATTATCTGCTGGCCTTCGGCGCTCTGGGGCTCTCCGGCCTCTTTGCCAGCTCCAGAAACGGACTGATCAAGGGCTACCTTGTGGGCATTTTCGGTCGTTATGTATTTGTGGTGCTTTCCGGCTGTCTGTTCTTTGCCGCCTATGCCTGGGAAGGCTGGCCCCTTTTAGGCTACTCACTGGCGTACAACGGCATTTACATCTTCACGGAGGCGGCCATCACCCTTGTGGTTCTTGCCGTTCCCGCCGTGCGAAGGGGCATCGGATCCATCAAGAAAATGGCCCTGTCCTGATCATACCCTTCTGATTTCACGGCCGCCAAAAATCTGCCGGTAGCCATAGGTAAGACACGCATTTCTGTTGGCGCATTTCGTATTGCGGCAGGTCTCGCACTGATTACAGTACGATTCCTGCCGTTTCTGTGTCAATTCCGTGTAAAAAGCCACCGTTTTTCTGGGCGTAAACATATAGGCCTGATTATAGGAAATTTCCCGGGGCTGTAAAATACGAAACAGTGCTTCCGTCTCCTCAATCGGTACCCGGTCTCCGAGAAACGCAAATTCTCCGATCCAAAGCCCGTAATGGCTGTAAATCTTTTCCGCGCTCTGCTCATAAGCGTTCCCCAGAAGCTCCATGGCAATGCACTCTATCATATAGCTTTCGCTCAACTGTCCCTTTTGCGTAAAGGCACTCTGCATCTCATCCACCCCGGCTCCCAGCGTCACCAGAACTGCCAATCTCCTGGCATCCTCCTGCGTGCATGGCGCATAGTAGAGCGCCGGTTCCGCCGTCTGCATCAGACATTCTGTAAGCCCCCGGATCTGCGCCTCATCGCTTTTCCTGAAATGATAGCGGGACAAAATCTGCGCCAAGCTCTTCTCTTCCATATATAGATTCAGTTTTTCCCGCATGCTCTCCCCCTGCTTCTGTTTTTGTCCGGCAAAAATACCACGGCTGCCGCATATAATGGAAAACCCCACCTGAACCATTCGCCTCTCAGATGGGGTTTCATTTCCTATTCAATACTGTCCAAAAGTCTATGCGGTCATGAACATCTCATAAGCATTGATTGCCTGCTGCATACGGAAATTGGTGATGTCGCCTGTTGCACCGCTGCCCATGCCACCGTCCGCTGCCTGTAACTCCTCCACGGGGGACGCTTCCTCTGCCGGCTTTGTCTCCTCCACGGGCATCGCTTCCTCTGCCGGCTTTGTCTCCTCCACGGGCATCGCTTCCTCTGCCGGCTTTGTCTCCTCCGCAGACCTCATAATCCTGGAAGCATTGCTTCTGCCGCGCTGCATCTGCATCTCCAGTATGCCTTTAAAATCCATTGTCTGGCCCGGTTTTAACGGGTTTTCATTTTCGGCTTTCGTAAGGCCGCTGTAATCGGTCTTTTTATCCAGCACATCATCCGAGATTCTGGAAAGCCGGTTCATGCTGGCCGGACTGATGGCATTCACATTATACACATATGGCTGAAAACTGATTGCACCTATTGTCATAATTGCATTCCCTCTTTACTGATTCGTTTTGATAACCGTTTCGGGATCGCTCCCTTTTGTTTATCATAAAACTTCTTTATAAAATATACAAGTAAAATTTTTCATAATTCTGCATGGCTCTGAATTGTTACCCCGAGCATCACGGCCTTTCTTTCAGCTCCACCTCAACCGCTTCCATCTCCTGCTTAAACATCTTCGCATTCTTATAAATTCTGGTGACTATCCAGATATTGGACAGCCCATCATAAATCATAAAAAATCCAATCAGCATAACCACCGTATCAATTGCGGCAAAGGGCCTGCAAATCAAAAGCACCCCGAGCCCGACCGTAAGGGCACCCAGAATGAAAGCCACCCACCACTTGTCATACTTATCCCGCCATAGTTCAATCGCCTGTTTCAGATTATTCAAACCGTGCATGCCGATCACAATTCCCACGATAATTGGAATAATTGCCAGCACCTTATCCGGTTTCACCACAATCCAGACGCCCACAACCACCAGAACAATGCCGAAAATCAAATTCATCTGCGCATACATACTGCCGTCTCTGGCACAAAACCAGTCGATAATACGCGTCACGCCGCTTAAAATCAATACTATGCCCACAGCCGTACAGACAATCCGCACGGACAGTCCCGGCCGCAGTACAAGAACCAGACCGAGAAGCACGCACAGCAGAGAAGAAACTATCATATTTGCTTTGATTTTTTTCAACAACCCTTCCATTACATACGCTCCTTTCTCCTGTCTCTGAAAAACCGTATCAGCCTGTAAGCGGCAAAGCCCAGAGACGCCCCGAGACAATTTAGCAGAATATCATCCACATCGAATGCGCCAAAGGCGCTGAAAAGCTGAAATACCTCAATGCCGAGAACAAAGACAAAAGCATTTAACAGCATCACGAAAAACCGTTCCCCATCCCGGGCCACCATGGGAAAAAGAAAGCCGAAGGGAACAAACGCCAGCACATTACCTGCCAGATTCTCCACACTATTCAACTTGTACGCATAATCTATATACATTTTTATTGTTCTAAAAGGCGTAAAGTTAGCCGTTCCCAGACCCTGCCAGACGGCGCCCCTGCACCAGCCCAGGGCCCGTGCAAGCAGCTCTTCGTATGGATATTTAAAAATAATCACCTTTAATACAACCAAAATGTAAATAGCAAAAAAGAGTTTAATCAGGTTTCTTTTTTGCACCGGCATATTCCCCGTTGTCTTTTCAGGATTTTGTTTTATTTTTGTCAATAATCTTTTTTATAATGCGGGGCTCTTCAATTTTAAGCTGAGACGC
This sequence comes from Lachnospiraceae bacterium, assembly GCA_009774175.1. Lineage (GTDB taxonomy): Bacteria > Bacillota > Clostridia > Lachnospirales > Lachnospiraceae > UBA3282. Next base: position 7,071 of record VSNG01000011.1, read on the forward strand.
CTCATGAAACTGCTCCGCCGCCGCTTTCCCCTGTTCTTTCTCCTGCTTATATATATCCTTTGTCTCTCTCTCGTATGCCTCCACCACGGCCATATCCTCCGGCCTGATCTTGCGAAACTGGTTAAATCCCGCTACCAGAATGCGCAGGCTCTGCCTGGTCGTTTCAAACACGCCCTCTTCATAGAGATTGACCAGAATAATGCCAATGGGAACCGCCAGAATCATTCCAAGCACCCCCGCTGCCCGATAACCGATGTAAAGTAAAAACAACGTGGGAATGGCGTCCATACCAATGGAATCTCCCACGATCTTTGGCTGGATCACCTGCCGTACCAGCTGTCCGATCAGCCAGATGGCCAGAAGGCCGAACATCATCCTGTAATTATTTGACAACAGCTCTACTATGGCCCAGGGAATCATAACCGTCCCCGTGCCAAATACCGGAAGGAAGTCCAGCACCGCTATGCCAAACGCCACAAGAAACGCATAATCCACGCCCAGTATCATCAATCCGATCACCAGCAGGATATAGACCCAGCACTCAATCTTAAACTGCGCCCGAAAATATCCTCCCACCGCATTGCGAAAGCTTCTGCGGATCAGATTAAAATGATAGCGCACCGAAGCGGGCACAAATTTCTCCGCTACAGCGGACATGTATCCCTTATCCGCCACAAAAAAATACGCGGAAAGCAGACACATAACCACGCTTAAAAAGATGTCAGGAATCTGCTTCGCCACATTTCCCACCGCCTTAAAGGACGGGAGCTCGCTCCGGCTCATAACGCCGTTCGCATAATTTCCAAGTTCCACAATGATATCGTCAATCGTGGCCTGCATATTGGCAGGCATTCGGTTATAGACGCCCTGCAGATTTGCGCCTACCTTATTGAACTCCGCCAGAATGGCGTTCCAGATGTTCGGCAGTTCATTGACAAAATTGACGCCCTCTCTGACCAGCTTGACAATAAGCATATATACCAGAAGCACTACCACCGCCAGAACGGCCACAATCACCACCGCCGTCATGGCCTTTCGTTTAACCTTCAGCTTCTCTTCAAAAAAGCGCACCACCGGAGAGGCAATCAGGGAAATAAGCCATCCCATGATAAACGGCATAAAGAACCAGATGCACCTGGGCAAAAGAAAAATACACAAAAGCACAATGGCCAGCGCCGTAAACAAGTTTAAAACTACTTTTAAATATATCCTGATGGCATTCCTCATAAACACTCCTTTGTTTCAGTCAGATCGTGTCATGTATAATCAGTTTACGTCCTGTACAATCAGATTGTGTCCTGTACAATCGTTTCAAGCAGCTCGTATATTTCCTCTCTTCCCTGTTTGCTTAAAGAAGAATAGGGTATGACAATTGTGTCATCTACAACGTCAAGAGTGTCACAAATTAATTTCATCTGCTTGTCTATCTGGCTCCGTTTAATCTTATCCAGCTTGGTCGCTATGATAATCGGACGATACCCCCGATCCAGAATCCAGTCGTACATAATCCTGTCGTTCTCCGAAGGCGCATGCCTGATATCAATAAGAAGAAATACCGCACAGATCTTTTTTGACTGATGCAGATAATCTTCTATCATCTTCCCCCACTGCGCCTTAACTTTTTCATTGGCGGTGGCATAACCATAGCCGGGCAGATCCACAAAATACATCTCGTTATTTATATTATAGTAGTTGATCGTCTGGGTTTTCCCAGGCGCGGAACTGGTACGAGCCAGCGATTTTCGGTTCATCAGTCCGTTAATCAGGGAAGACTTTCCCACATTGCTTTTTCCTGCAAAGGCAAACTCCGGCAGGCTGTTTTCGGGAAGCTTGCTCGTGATGCCGCACACAGTTTCCAGATTTACGCTTTTAATAACCATTTTTTCTCCATTCCAGGCCTTGCCGCCTTATGCGACCCATGCCATCTCCTGTTGCCCCATGCCGCCTCTTACCGCCATGCCGCCAAAGTCTTTGCGGCCGCCACGCGCCTCTAAGAAAGCAGGGCGTATTTTGCCACTTCCTCCATAGTCTCCACGAAAAGGATCTCGATTCCCTCTTTGATCTCCCCGGAAATCTCCTCGATATCCTTCTCATTCTCCCCTGGCACAAGAACGGTTTTTACTTCCGCCATCTTCGCCGCCAGTATCTTTTCCTTCAAGCCGCCGATTGGCAGCACCCTGCCCCGCAGGGTAATCTCTCCTGTCATCGCCAGATCGGCGCGTACCGGCGTCTGGGTTACAGCAGAAAGCAGGGCCGTCGCCATGGTGACGCCTGCGGACGGACCGTCCTTCGGCACGGCGCCCTCCGGAATATGAATATGGAAATCTTTCTTTTTATAAAAATTGTCCGCTATTTTGTACTGACCGCTGACGGACCGCACATAACTGAGGGCCGTTCTGGCAGATTCTTTCATGACGTCTCCCATTTGACCCGTTAAGTCAATCTTGCCTTCTCCAGGCATCATATTGACCTCGATTTCCAGCGTATCCCCGCCCACGCTGGTCCAGGCCAGTCCTCTGACAATGCCGACAGCCGGCTTCTCATTGACCTTTTCCTGCCTGTACTTTGGCTTACCCAGATAGTGCTCCAGACTTTCAGGAGTCACTTTGACTTCTTCGGTCTTCTTTTCTTTCCGACGGCCGAGAATCTCCCGTGCCTCCTTTCGGCACACTGCCCCAATCTGACGCTCCAGTCCTCTGACTCCCGCCTCTCTCGTATAAAAACGTATGATGTCACGGATGGCCTCGTCGCTGAACATAAGCTCTTTTTCTTTGATCCCGTTTTTCTTAAGCGCCTTTTCCACCAGATGATCCTTAGCAATGTGGAACTTTTCGTTGGCGGTATAGCTGTTCACCTCTATGATCTCCATTCGATCCAGAAGGGGACGCGGAATCCCGTCCCGGGTGTTTGCCGTGGCTATAAAAAACACCTCCGACAAATCAATGGGAATCTCCACATAATGATCCCTGAACGCATAATTCTGCTCACCGTCAAGCACCTCCAGAAGCGCGGAAGACGGATCTCCCTTATAATCGCTTCCAAGCTTGTCAATCTCATCCAGAAGCATCAACGGATTCCTGACGCCCGCCTGTTTTAACGCTGCCGCCACCCGGCCCGGCATGGCGCCCACATATGTTTTGCGGTGGCCTCTGATTTCCGCCTCGTCCCGCACGCCGCCCAGACAAATCCTCACATACTGTCTGTGCAGCGCCTCCGCCACACTCTTTGCCACTGAGGTTTTTCCCGTGCCGGGCGGCCCCACCAGACAGACAATCTGGCTCGCCGTCTTCCCCGTCAGCATACGCACGGCCAGAAACTCCAGCATCCGCTCCTTAACCTTCTCCAGACCGTAATGCTGTTCGTTCAATATCTTTTCCGCCCTGACAAGGTCTGTACTGTCCCTTGACGCCTTATCCCATGGAAGCTCCAGAAGAGTCTCGATATAGGCCCGTTCCACCGCGCTCTCGGAGCTGCTGCCGATCACATTTTTATAACGGGTTATTTCCTTACGAATCTTATCCTTAACCGCCGGCTTCGCTTTCAGCTTATCCACTTCTTTCAGAAACTGTTCCACATCGGAATTCGCGTTATTTTCTCCAAGCTCCTCCCTGATATACTGCATCTGTTCCCGCAGAATATAGTCCCTCTGGTTCTTGTCGATCCTGCCTCTGATATCCTTTGCCAGATTATTTTTAATCTGAATGATCTCCACCTCTCTGGCCAGAATCCCGGTCAGAACATCGAACCGCTCCCGCACCGATATGGCGCCGAGAATCTGCTGCTTGTGGGCCACTGCAAGAGGCATGTTAATGGCAATGCTGTCAAGGAGTTTTCCCAGTTCCATTCCCTCCTCCAGCTGATCCTGCACCGCCTTTCCCACCTTGGGGTAGCAGGCGCCATAGGCTGTCAATATTTCATTGACCGTCCTGGTCATAGCTTCCGCAGACGCTTCATCAATATCCGTACAATCATCCTTTTCATACGACACACTTGTCATAATCCCCTCATCCGACTGTACAAAGTCCTGAATACGCGCTCTCGCAACGCCTTCCACCAGCACCCGCAGGATACGCTCCGGCAGCTTGCTGACCTGTCTGATCAACACAACTGCCCCCACCTCATAGACATCTTCTCTGCCGGGATTCTCCTGATTAATATCCTTCTGGGTCACCACAAGCAGTCTCTGGTCCCCCAGCATGGCCTGCTCCACCGAAGAGACAGACACTTCCCTGCTTAAATCAAAATGAATTACCATGCCCGGCAGAATGGTAAGTCCCCTGAGCGTCACCGCAGGGAGCCGTATACTCCCATTATCCATAACATCATTCCTTTTTCGATAGTACCAGAAACGCCGCCATAAATTTGGCGACGTTCCTTATATTAATTATTTTTTACGACTGAAGAAGTTCAATCGGCTATTTGGCCTGCAACAGTCTGTCCCGGTATCTCAGAAGAGGCTTCTCTTCACCATCCACAGACTTTTTCGTTAAAATACACTCCGCAATGCTGTCATCCGAAGGGATCTCATACATCACATCCATCATTACTTTCTCCACGATGGAGCGCAGTCCCCTCGCCCCTGTCTTTCTGTCAAAGGCAAGCTTCGCGATCTCCTCCACCGCGTCGTCTTCCACCGAGAGCTTCACCTCGTCGAAAGCAAACAGCTTCTTATACTGCTTGATCAACGCATTTTTCGGCTCTCTCAAAATACGAACCAGCGCTTCTCTGTCCAGACCGTCCAGGGCTACCGTCACCGGCACACGGCCGATAAACTCCGGAATCAGCCCGAATTTCATGAGATCCTGTGGCGTTGCTTCTTTTAAAATCGCACCGATCTCCTTACCGCTTTTCTCCGCAACCTGCGCATTGAATCCAATGGAGTGACGATCCAGCCGCTCCTCCACGATCTTATCCAGTCCGTCAAACGCGCCGCCGCATATAAAGAGAATATTCGACGTATCAATCTGCAAAAGCTCCTGATGGGGATGTTTCCTTCCTCCCTGCGGCGGTACGCTGGCTACCGTTCCTTCGATAATTTTAAGCAGCGCCTGCTGAACGCCTTCACCCGACACATCTCTGGTGATGGAAACATTTTCACCCTTTTTTGTGATCTTATCAATCTCGTCAATATAAATAATGCCGTACTGCGCCCGGTCAATATCATAATCCGCCGCCTGAATCAGCTTAAGCAGAATGTTCTCCACATCCTCGCCCACATATCCAGCCTCTGTCAACGTAGTGGCATCCGCAATGGCGAAGGGCACATTGATAATCTTTGCAAGCGTCTGGGCCAGATACGTCTTACCCGAACCTGTGGGGCCGATCATAATGATATTGCTCTTCTGCAATTCCACATCGTCCTCATCCTTGGGCGCCATCACTCTCTTGTAGTGATTGTAGACTGAGACCGCCATCACTTTCTTGGCCTCCTCCTGTCCGATCACATATTCGTCAAGAAAGTTTTTGATTTCCACCGGCTTTAAAAGATTAATCTCCAGCTCCTCCACTAATTCGGAGTCGTCCTCATACTCTTCCTCGATGATATCCGAACAAATGTCAATACATTCGTCGCAGATATAAACGCCGCCGGGTCCGGCAATCATCTTCCTGACCTGATCCTGCGTCTTATTACAAAAAGAACATCTTACTTTTTCCTCAGAAATCTTTCCTGCCATTTTAAACCTTCCCCGCATAGATAAATTGCCTGTTACTGCTCTTCTGTGCTGGCATGACTGGTGATAATGCGGTCAATCAGTCCATACTTGAGCGCTTCCTCCGCGCTCTTCCAGTTATCTCTCTCTGTATCCGCCATGATCACTTCAAAATCCTGTCCCGTATTCTGGGCCATGATTCTGGCCATCTTTTCCTTCGTCGCCAGGATATGCTTAGCCGTAATTTCAATTTCGGTGGCCTGCCCCTGTGCACCGCCTGCCGGCTGATGAATCATGATCTCCGCGTTAGGCAGAGCCATTCTTTTTCCCTTGGCGCCGCCCGCAAGAAGAAATGCCCCCATGCTGGCCGCCATACCGATGCAGACAGTGGAAACATCACACTTAATGAACTGCATCGTATCGTAAATCGCCATACCGGCGGTAATCACACCGCCAGGACTGTTAATGTAAAGGCTGATATCCTTCTCCGGGTCCTCCGACTCCAAAAATAAGAGCTCCGCCACAATTACACTGGCGCTGGCATCGTTTACTTCCTCTCCCAGAAAGATGATTCTCTCCTTTAACAGTCTCGAATAAATATCGTAGGAACGTTCTCCCTTGGATGTCTGCTCAATGACATAAGGTATTAAAGCCATAGGTTACACCTCCATCAAATAGAATAACTTTATTTTGCCTTGCTCTCTTTTGCATTCTCCGTAACAAACTCAGCCGCCTTTCTGACTGCCAGATCCTGCATAATGCTCCTCTTATCCCGTTCCCTCATAAGCTCTTTGACCTTGTCTGCCTCCATCTGGTAAACCTCGGCCATCGTCTTTAATTCTTCCTCGTAGTCCTCCTCGGTCGCCTCCAGCTTCTCAGCCTTAGCCACCGCCTCCAGAACCAGTCTGGAGCGAACGCGCTCCTCGGCCTGAGGCTTTACCTGCTCCACCAGCTGCTGATAGCTTGATCCGGTAATCTGTAAGTACTGCTCCATGGAAATGCCCTGCATGGTAATACGCTGTGCAAACTCATCCACCATCTGCTTCTGCTGCGTCTCCAGCATGGCTTCGGGAATCTCCATCTCGGAGGCCTCAACCGCAGCCTTCACTGCAGCTTCTTCCCTCGCCCTCTTTGCGTCCTTTTCCTTCTGCTCCTGCAGATTCTTTTTCACATCCTCGCGGTACTGCGCCAATGTATCGAACTCGGATACGTCGCTTGCAAACTCGTCGTTAAGCTCGGGAAGCTCCTTCTTTCGGATCTCCTTCACCGTACACTTAAACACCGCCTCTTTGCCCTGTAAATGCTCCGCCTGATAGTCCTCGGGGAAAGTAACCTTCACCTCGGTCTCCTCACCGATTTTCGCGCCAATCAGCTGCTCTTCAAAACCGGGAATAAACGCGCCGGAGCCGATGGTTAAAGGATAGTTTTCACCCTTTCCGCCATCAAAAGCCACGCCGTCCACAAATCCCTCGAAATCCAGACTTGTCATATCGCCGTCTTCCACCGGACGGTCTTCCACCGTAATATTTCTGGCATTGTTCTCGCGTTCTCTCTCGAGCTGCGCGTCAACTTCTTCCTCGGTTACTTCCGTTTCGATTTTGTCTATTTTAACGCCTTTATACTTGCCAAGCTTCACTTCCGGCTTGAGCGCAACCGTAGCTGTAAAGATAAAGGGCTTGCCCGCCTCAATCTGCGTTACTTCAATAGACGGAGAAGAAACAATCTCCTCCTCGCACTCGTCCAGCGCCTTGTCATAGGCATCGGGAATCACAATATTCGCCGCTTCCTCGAAAAACACCTCTTTGCCATACATCTTCTCCACCATCTGGCGGGGAACCTTACCTTTACGAAAACCCGGTATGCTGATCTGGCTCTTCTGTTTCTGATAAGCCTTTTCAACCGCTTTCTCAAACTCCTCCACCCCGGTTTCAATGGTCAGCTTCGCCATGTTCTTCTCTAATTTCTCCACCTGTAAACTCATGCTATGGGTTCCTCCTTCAATTCCTCTGTCAGCTATCTTTTTCTATTGTTAAACTCTCGTAAGCTTCCAGTTACAGTCACCAAGACATTATAGCACAAGGTGTCAAAAATTACTAGATTTTTTTTGCGCGAATAAGCGGAGACAAAAAGCGGCAGTCTGCTTATTCGCGCAAAATCATAATAAGCGAAAACACCCCGCCTGTGACTTCACAAGCGAGGTGTCCCCGTTTCATTGTCAGTTACTTCATCTGCTCTTCCTGTTTCTTGATCATTCTACGAACCATCTCGCCGCCGATGGAACCTGCCTCCTTGGAAGTCAGGTCGCCGTTGTAACCCTCTTTCAGGTTAACGCCGAGCTCAGATGCAACCTCAGTCTTGAAACGATCCATAGCTGCCTTAGCCTCAGGAACTTCTACTCTATTGGTCTTGTTGCTTGCCATTTCTTTTCACCTCCGAATTACTTGGAATCTTTTGATTCTTCATCTATATTTTGAGACAAGCGCATTCTCCGTGCGCCTGTCCTTTCTGCTTTCGCTGTCTGGAAGCACACTTTGTTTGCCGCTTATCTTGATGTTAGTATGTTCGGATGAAAAGAATTTATTATAGCACATTTTTCCAGTTAATTATTATTTAAACACAATACCTCTCGCCATCTCTTCCGCCGCTTCCTCACTCTGTAAGGCTCCCAGAATGGCAAGGGCAAAGGGAATCGCCGCGCCCATGCCGCGCCCCGTAATGATATTGCCGTCCCTTACGGCGGGCTCACGGCTCACCTGCGCACCTTCCAGCTGGCTCTCCATACTGGGGAAAGCGCAGGCCTTCCTGCCCTTTAAATGTCCCCGGTGTCCCAAAATGCTTGGCGCCGCGCAGACAGCCGCCACAAGCTTATCCGCCTTCACAAAGGCGTCCACCTGTTCCATCAGCGCACTGCACGCCTCCAGATTAGAGGTGCCAGGCATACCGCCCGGAAGCACGATCACATCCGTTTCATCAAAATTTACTTCCGAAAGGACCTTGTCCATGGTTACTGTGACGCCATGGGAACTGGTTACGGTTCTCTCTTCCGTAACGGACACCATTTCGATCTCCTCCCCGGCGCGCCGCAGAATATCCACCACCGTCAGCGCCTCGATCTCCTCATAGCCTGTTGCAAAAAAAATTGCCGCTTTGCTCATGTCTTACTCCTCCTCTTTCCTTTTCTGCTATCTTCATTGTCATGCCGCATCAGCACAAATCCCGTCACATCCGCAAGCGCCCAGCCTATGGGAATTGCCCACCAGATGCCCGTCACGCCGATTGTCGGAATCGCCGCCAGAATATAAGCCAGCGCAACTCTCGTCCCCAGAGAGATCACCGTCAGTACAAGGGAAATACCGGGTCTGTTGACGCCGCGAAAATACCCATACAGTAAAAACAAAATACCGATTCCAATATAGAAAGCGCCCTCGATCCGCAGGTACTGCATACCGATTGCAATAATCTGCGATTCCCCGGCATCCACAAAAATCAGCATGAGAAACCTTGCAAACGCAAATACCAGAACGGAGACCGCCCCACAGAAAACGGCGGAAACCGCCATTGCCTTCCCGGTTCCCTGCTTCACCCGCTCTGCCTTCCCCGCGCCGAAGTTTTGCGATATAAAAATTGAATAGGCATTGCCAAACTCCTGTGCCGGCATATAGGCGAAAGTGTCGATTTTAACAGTAGCAGCAAAGGCCGCCATCACCGCCGGCCCAAAGCTGTTGACAAGACTCTGTACCATCAGTATTCCAAAATTCATTACCGACTGCTGCATGCTTGTCATCAGGGAATACCGGCAGATCTCTCCCACCGGTTTCTCCTCCTGCAAAAAACCATGCAGAGAAAAGCGAAAATAAGGCTCCTTTCTCCATACGCAGATCCCCAGTCCCAATCCCGAAACTGCCTGCGAAATCACCGTCGCCGCCGCCGCGCCCTGCAGTCCCCAGCCGAGGTTTCGCACAAAATACAGATCCAGCCCAATATTCAGCACAGAAGCCGCGCCCAGAAGATAGAGGGGCGTCACTGAATTTCCCAACGCCCGCAGCAGAAAAGCGTAGTAATTATATAAAAAAATGAAAATAATCCCCAAAAATACAATTGCAAGATAATCCCTTGTCATGCCGTAAAGCTCTTCCGGCGTGCGAAGCAGAAGCAGAATCGGGTGCATCAGGCACTGCGCCGCTATACTCAGGGCCGCCGCCAGAACACCAATCATGACAAAAGCTGTCTGCGCACAAGTTTTTACCCTGGCTCTGTCTCCCTTACCTATATAATAGGAAAAAACTGCGCCGCCGCCCATGCACAATCCGATCAGCAGAGAATTTAAAAAAGTCATCAGCGCATAGGAAGAACCCACCGCCGCAAGCGCCTGCGCGCCCACAAACTTCCCCACTACCCAAGTGTCCGCTATATTGTAACACTGTTGCAGTAGATTTCCCAGAATCATGGGCGCCGCAAAATACAACAGCGATTTTGTCACATTTCCTTCTGTCAAATCATGGTTTATCATATATTTTTCCCGTTTTCCGGTTTGTATAATACGGTAATCGCAATAATAAAATTTTATATGATTCCACACGAAAATGCAATATTTTTATACCCAGCCCTGCCTCGTGCGTATTTCTTCCCTGAAATTATATGCTATAATAATGCCGCTGATGACAAAGATCAGGACTACAAGAAATCTACACACAGACCGTCACGGAAAATACGGATTCTCTCAATACGGCGGAACTGACCGACAACGATACGCCTTGAAAATGCCATGGAAAAGGAAGAAATAATTCCCCAAATCATTCCCTCACCCCTTCACGCTACCGTTCACCAGTCCCGCCACAAAAAATCTCTGACAGAAAATAAATACGGTCAGAATCGGCAGAAGACTAAAAACCGATAAGGCAAATACATAGCCCCACTGCGTAAACTGATGCTGTCCGAAAAACCCGGATATGGCAATCGGGATCGTCCGTTTCAGGTTATCGTTGATCACGGTATTGGCCCACGGAAATTCTTCCCATGCCGTCAGAAAATTAAAAATGGAGACCGAAGCAATTCCCGGTTTCGCCAGCGGAATAATAATTTTTACGAATACTGTAAGGACGCTTCCGCCGTCCATATAGGTCGCTTCATCCAACTCCTTCGGGATATTATCTACAAAGCCCTTAATCATAAAGGTCGAGTAGGGAATCGTCCACGCGGTATAAAAAGGAATCAGCCCGATCAACGAGTTAATGGCTTTTAGTTTTACCGCCAGCTGGTATTGTGGGATAATCAAAGTAAGTCCCGGAATGATCATCGTCAAAATAATAAAAGAAAACAAAATATTCTTCCCTGGAAACTGAAAGCGGGCGATCACATAACCCAATGCCGAAGCGATCATCGCCGCCAGCAGGACAGCGCAGAGAGCCACAAAAATACTGTTGAAAAAATTGATATAAAACTTCCCCTGCCCCAGCACATAACGATAGTTTTCCAGGGTAATTTCATCAAGACCCGGAAGAAACCGGGGCGGGTATTCGTATAACGCACCGTTTGGCTTTAAAGACGTGCTCACCATGTAAACCATCGGCATCGCCACAACCGCCAGCGCGCTGATCAGGAAAAAATGCAGAATCATTTGAATCGTTTTATTTTCTTTCATAGCTGCTCCTCCCTCTATTCTTTTTGCTGCATCATACGAAACTGGATCAGCGCAAGAATTGCCAGCACGATAGTGATGATAAACGACAGTGCCGCTGAATAACCGAAAGCTCCTGTGCCAAACGCCTTATGGTACATCCATGTAAGAACCACATCCGTTTTATGCCCCGGTTCCCCGCCGGTTATCATTTTCACGGAAGTAAAGACGTTGAATCCGCCGATGGTCAGCATGACCAGCGCAAACAGAATGGTTCCCCTGATACAAGGCAGGGTGATATGAAAAAGCTTTTTAACGGCGCCTGCGCCGTCGATGGCAGCGGCTTCATACAGGTCGGCGGGAACTGTCTGTAACGCCGCCAGAAATACTACCATATTCCAGCCGATTCCCTTCCATATCCCCAGAAACATGGCGATCCACAGACCGCTCCATCGGGTATCCAGCCACCGGATATTTTGAGAAGCAACGTGCACGACATTGACCAGAAAATAGTTGAGCAGACCTTCCGTGTTAAAAACATACTTAAACACCAGAGAAGCAATGACCCATGACGTGATAACCGGCAGATAATATAATACGCGGTATCCCACCCGGAAGCGCGTTACCTGATTGATGAAAAAGGCCGTCAGAAACCCTAAAATCATTTGCCCCGGAACCGTAACCAGCGTATATACCAGGGTATTGACAAATGCGACGCGAAAATACTGGTCGCCCAGCACATCCTTATAATTGTTTAATCCGATAAAATCCTGACCGGAAATACTGCCAAAATTCCATTCGAAAAAGCTCATGTAAAAAAGCCTGATAATGGGATATGCCGTAAAGACAACAAAAATCAGTAATCCCGGAAAAAGCAGCAGCCCTATTTGAAATTTTCCTTTTCTGGAAGTCTGCATAAAACTCCTTTCTTCTGGGGCTGTTTCGCAACAGCCCCATTTGACTTTTAGACATGTGTCTTATATAATATTTTCATGTTATCTGGCTAACATCTCATCGAAAGTCACTGCCAGGTCATCCATTGCTTCTTTGGCCGTTTTTTCTCCATTCATGACAGCGGTCACGGCAACGGAAAGCTCGCTGTCCATTTCCGACCAGCAGGCAACGGTAGGACGGGATTTAGCCGTAGTGATCGCATCAATAAACGGAGCGAAAGCGGCTCCTTTCACGGTATCGCTTTCCAGAGCTTCTTTGTTTACCGGTATCTGACCACATTTTGCCATTTCTTCCTGTGCAAAGGGGCTGGTCATGAATTTCATAAATTTCCACGCGGCGTCCTTATTTGCACTGTTAAACATTGCAATATCCTCGCCGCCAAGAACCGATACGGAGCCGCCCTTTCCTGCGGGGATTTCTGTTGTCGCATATGCAAAATCAGGATATGCGCCTTCCATCTCGGCAATTTTCCAGGGTCCCTCCAGCAGCATCATGTAACGTCCGGTACCGAAACCGTCTGTCATGGGGATATCGCCGCTGTTCCATCCGGTGATCGCGCCTTCCGCATAGAGATCGGCAAGCGTTTGCACCGCTTCGATGGTTTCAGGGCTGTTAATATAGCCGGAGGCTTTGGTTTCCTCCTCATTGGTAATGGAACCGCCCATGCTCCAGATAAACGGGCACAGATTCCATCCTGCCAGTGCGGGTTCGTTATAACCCCACACCTGCTGACCGTTGTCATTGGTTCCCGATAGCGTTCTGGCTGCCGCGACAAATTCATCCATAGTCCCCGGAACACTGATTCCGGCGTCGGTAAAAGCCTGTACGTTATAAAACAATATTTTAGAATTGGTATTCAGGGCCAGACCATAGGAATGCCCGCCAACGCTGGCGGTACTCATTGCGCTGTCAAGTAATCCTGCAGCCACATCCTTGTAATCGGGCAGTTCCTCGTCAAGGGCAACGAGAATATTCATTTTTTCAAATTCAGGAATCCAGGCGCTGTCGAGACGGGCCACATCGGGAAGTGTGTCCGACTGTGCGCTGATCAGTATCTTTTCGTGCAGGTCGCCCCATTCATGCGATACGGCGTTCACCTTCACACCGGGGTTTTCTTCCTCGAACCGGGGGATCAGCACGTTCACCAGCGTATCGTTTTCAGCGGATTGCGCGCTGTAATGATGCCAGAAATTGATCGTAATTTCCTTTCCGCCCTGATCGGATGTTTCCGTATCCGCGGTTGTCTGATCCGTTACTTTGGTTATTTCCTGACTTTCAGAGTCGTTTTTCGTTTGTATTGGCGCAGAACTACCACATCCTGCCAACGCCGCCAAGCATGTTGCAGCTGTGAGTAAATGCGCCAGTACTTTTTTACCTTTCTTCATATGGATACCCTCCTTTTTTCTTGATTACTTTAACGGCATAAGGCTGTATTTCCATCACAACCGCCGTCCTGTAAGCTTCCTCATTCCGATCACTGACCTTCTCAGTCAACCATTCCGTCGGATATGCTTCCTCGTTCTCTGATAACAGATCAATATATACAGTATCATCCGCCACGGGACAGAAAACTCTTTGGGAAACCGAACTGTTATTGAACAGAGCGTAAATCCGCTGCGGATCTTTCTTCTCTTTTTCATATCTGACAAATCCAAAGACGGATTTTTCATTGTCCGCCAGAATGGTTCTGCAGCCGCCCCTCCGAATACAGGAATATATCCTGCGCAGAGAAATCAGTTTTTTGTACCATTGCCAAAGCTCCCTGTCCGCCTTTTCATCCCATATCATGCATCTGCGGCAGTCAGGATCGTTTTCCCCCGTCATACCCGCCTCGTCGCCATAATAAATGGCAGGCGAACCGACAAACAGCATCTGGAAGGCTGCGGCCAGCTTTAACTTTTTCTTATTCTCCCCGCAAAATCGCAAAAACCGTTCCGTGTCATGACTATCCAGAAGATTATACAGAAGCTGGCAGGTTTCTTCCCGATACAACGCGATTATGTTGTTAATGCGATTGTTAAAAGCTTCTGTGGAAATCACATTTTTTCCGAAATAATCCCTGACCGCATCCCGAAACAGGTAATTCATTACGCTGTCCAGCTGATTTCCCCTGAGCATTCTGCCGCCATATCCCCAGGTCTCTCCTAACAAAATACATCCCGGATAGTCTTTTTTCAAAACCAGTCGCGCCGCTTCCCAGACCGAAGCGTCCACCTCGTCCGCAACATCCAGCCGCCAGCCGTCTATCCGATATTCTTTCAGCCAGTGCTCCATCACGCCGATGATATAGCTTCTGACTTCCGGATTCGCCGTATTCAGCTTGGGCATATACGGATAGGCTCCTACGCACTCGTAAGCGTCCTCGGAAACTGTCACCGGAAATTTTTCTATCAGAAACCAGTCCTGATAAGCGGATTGTTCCTGATTTTGTAAAACATCCTGAAAATAAGGAAAATGGATGCCGGTATGGTTAAAGACCCCGTCCAGAATAATGCGGATATCCTGCTCGTGGCACTGTTCCACCAGTTCTCTGAACTCTTCATTGGTTCCGAAAGCCGGATCAATCCGATAGTAGTCCGTCGTAGCGTATTTGTGGTTAAAATCCCCTTCGAAAATCGGAGTCAGATACAGGCACTCAACACCCAGCTCTTTCAGGTACGGAATCTTTTTCATGATCCCTCTCAGATCGCCGCCCATATAGTTTTCTCTGGTCGGGGGATTTCCCCACGCCTCTGCACCCACAGGATCGTTGCCGCTGTCTCCATTGAAAAAACGCTCGGGAAATATCTGATAATAAATAATGCCCTCCGCCCAGGCGGGTGTAGTAACGACGTCATTCCCGTTTGCATACAGGTACTCGAAAAATCCGTCCTCCGGCGGTTTGTCATCAACGCCGTACGCCGAGAAATACCATGTTTCCCCATGCATATCTTCCAATATAAAATAATATTTCTGATACCGTGCAATTTTGGAAAAAATCACCTGACACCGAAAGTAATCAAACAACCCGTCTCTGGCATAGCATTCCATACGCTGCGTCTTTTTTACGCCGTCGTCTCTGTTCCAATAGATCACCTTACATTTTTGTATTTCCTTTTTGGCAGTTCGTATTCTGAAAACCAACCGATCTCTGGCCGTCGGATAAATAAACTCCTCTGTATTTCTATGTAAAACTGCCTCCCTCTTCAAATCCTTTCACCTCTTTTCCGTAGATTTTCTTTCAATAATACTGGTCTTAATTAAAATCGCTTCCTCCTTTCCGTTCTGATGTCTGATCATATCAAATAATGTAGCGGCCGCCCGCTCCCCCAGCAGATAGGTGTTGATATCCACGGCAGTAAGAGGCGGATCAAGATATTCGGCGAGCGGATAGTTATCAAAAGTGACAATTCCCATCTGCTCCGGCACCGCAATCCTGTTTTTCCTTAATTCCCGCAGTACATGATATGCAACGATATTGTTGGTACAGATAATGCTGTCGGCCTTCGGATGCTTCTCTGACAGCGCCTTCACTTTTTCCGCAATGACCGCTTCGCCTGCGGCACATTCTGTCACATCGTTTTCGTCCGCAGACAAACCGTGATTCTGAAGTTCTTTGATGAAGCCCCGGATTCTCTTTTTTTCAAAAATATTATCTTCGTTTTCTATAAATAAAACCGGATGCCTATAACCGCGCTGCAGCAGATGCCCCACTGCCAGCCGCCCTCCTTCCTCATTGTCCATGTCTACCCAATTCTTCCCGGGATAAAATTCGTCCGGCTCTCCCATCACAACAAACGGAAAATTATTTTCTGTCAGAAGCGCCGTCAGCTCTTGTGTAATTCCGGATACCGGCAAAATGATGCCGTCTATTTTATGCTCCAAAACCAAATTTCTAACGGCATTCCCCCTTTCGCTTTCCGCGTTGTTGGCGATCAGTAGATTGTACCCCATACGCTGCGTTACATGCTCAATCGCGCTGACTGATTTGATAAAAAAGGTATTGGCATAAGCGTCGCTGTTTCCGGCATCCATCACCAGACCGATCGTAAACGTATTGCCATTGACAAGGCTTCTTGCCTGAATGTTGGGATGATAGTCCAGCTCTTTCATTGCCGCCATAATTTTCTTTTTGGTCTCTTCCGATATCGCGGCCGTCCCATTGATCACTCTGGACACGGTGGAGGGATTTACGCCCACTCTTTTTGCTATGTCTTTGATTGTAGCTGCCATAAAAATTCTCCTTTTGTGCAAACGTTTGCACATCTTGTTAAAAAAAATAATGCAAACGTTTGCATTTATTAATTTGATTATACTTTATTATTGTTCCTTTGTCAATTACCTTTCGTACCGCTGTACTCGCCGCTCTTTTGCGCCGCCGCTTGCACAGGCTGCACAGCCCCAATATATATCCTTTTGAATTTTTCACATTCCTGAGACAATTTATCTCGCAAAAAGATGTATTCCATGAGATAATATATACATAAATACTGACAGCGTCTGTACGCAAAAAGGAGCCCCACATGGAAATCGAACGCAAATTCACAGTAAAAACCCTACCGGTCAATCTGGAATCCTACCCCTGCCATATCATCGAACAGGCCTATCTGAACACTGACCCTGTTGTCAGAATCCGCAGAGAGGACGATTCCTGTTATCTGACCTACAAAGGAAAAGGACTGCTCCAGCGGGAAGAGTACAACCTTCCCCTGAACAAGACTTCCTACTATCATCTGCGGGAAAAGGCTGACGGAAATATCATCTCAAAAAAACGGTATGTCATTCCCATCGACCGTCCGGCGTTTAACCCGACATATATGTCGTCTGCCGGAAATAAGATTGACCAGCTTAGTCTTTGCGTGGAGCTGGATATTTTTGAGCCTCCCTTCGCTCCTTTAGTGATTGCGGAAGTGGAATTTCCTGACAGGGAAACGGCGGAAGCGTTTCTCCCGCTTGACTGGTTTAGTCAAGACGTAACAAACGATCCCGCCTACCATAATTCCAATCTCAGCCGGCAGAGTTTCTGACTCTGCTTCCGCCGGGTTCCGTCTCTGGTTTATACGCGCAAAAAGACCGTGCTCTCAGCACGGCCCTGTCGATTCCCGTTCCACCAGCTGCGCCGGAAAAACAATCTGCTGGTGTTCCTTACGTTTTGCAATCACGTCCAGAAGAAGACGGATCGTCTTCTTCGCAATCTCCTCCACCGGCTGTTTGATCGTCGTCAGCTTCGGATTATAATACTCTCCCATTTCAATACCGTCATATCCGGCCACCGAGATATCCTCGGGAATCCGCTTTCCCGCCTCGTGCACCGCCCGGCATGCGCCGATGGCCAGCGAATCGGCCACCGCATAGATGGCAGTCACCTCCTGCCCGGACTCCAACAGCTTTTTCGCCGTCAGATAACCGTTCTCCATGGAATAGTGGTCGATATCTTCCTGCACATAACAGATAAGCTCCTCCGGCACTGTTATTCCCCGTTCATGAAAAGCCCGTCTGAATCCCTCCGTGCGCAGGCGTCCGATGGGCAGGTCTGACCGCTCTGTAATCAGAGCGATCCGCCTGTGTCCCAAACTTAACAGATATTCCGTCATTCTTTTGCTTTCCAGTCTGTCGTCCACCGCAATGTTGGAAAATTCCACCTTATTCATCTGATCCGGTACATTCACTCCGATGGTACTGAAAATAAAAGGCACATTCAGTTTTCTGAGTTTTTCCTCGGAATGCTCAAACCTGCCGCCCAGAAAGACAATCCCGCGAAGCCGTTTTTCCTTCTCCAGCTCCAGCGCCACATCAATCTCATCCTCCTGCGCCTCCACATGCCGAAGCACCAGCGCATACCTGTTTCGCTGCGTCTCCTCCTCAATGATCTGAATCATGTTGCTGAAAAAGGGATTGGTAATTCCCTTCACCAGAACGGCAATACATTTTGCATCCGTTCTCTTTAAATTTCTCGCACTGTTATTCGGAATAAAACCGGCTTTCTCGATCTCTTCCAGAATCATTTTTTTTGTTTCCGGGTTAATGTCCGGATGATTATTGATCGCGCGGGAAACCGTACTGATTCCCACTCCGCATTGTTTCGCTATATCCTTGATCGTAATCTCCGCCATCTGTATCCCCCAACATACTGCATTCTATCTATCCTGTGCCTGTCTTTTGGCAGACACAGATATTACCCTTTTACAGCTCGCCCATAAAGTCTGGTCATCTCCAGAATCCGATCTGCCAGCTCCTGCGTAAACTGTCCGGGCAACATCCGCCATTTCCAGTTTGTGCCCAGCGTTGACGGCATATTGGTTCTTGCTTCTGTCCCAAGCCCCAGATAATCCTGCATCGGAATCACACAGGTATCAGATACGCTGGCCATGGCCGCTCTGATAAATTCCCATTGAATATCTTTTTTTGCCTTAATGTTCAGATAACGCTTTGCAAAAGCCTTATCCTTACGGTTCAGTTTCTCGTACCATCCAAGCGTGGTATCGTTATCATGGGTACCCGTATAGACTATGCTGTTTGCCACATAATTGTGAGGCAGATAATCGCTTTCCTCTCTGGAATCAAAGGCAAACTGCAGGATTTTCATACCGGGATACCCCGTTTTCCTTACCAGATTTATGACTGATTTAGTCAAAAATCCGAGATCCTCCGCGATCACAGCCTTTTTGCCAAGTTTCGCCTTCATGGTCTGGAAGATGTCATAACCGGGCCCTTTTTCCCAATGGCCAAATTCCGCCGTCTCATCCCCATAGGGAATGGAATAATACTCGTCAAAGCCTCTGAAATGGTCAATCCGCACCACATCATAGAGCTTATAGCAATAACCAATCCGCTTCATCCACCAGACGTAATCCGTTTTCTTATGATAATCCCAACGGTACAGAGGATTGCCCCAAAGCTGCCCCGTAGCTGAAAACGCATCCGGCGGACATCCCGCCACCGCCGTGGGTGTCAACGTTTTATCCAGCTGGAAAAGCTCCGGGTTCGCCCAGGTATCCGAACTGTCAAAAGCTACATAGATGGGAATGTCCCCGATAATCTCAATTTTCTTTTTATTTGCATATTCCTTCAGCGCAAACCACTGCTTCGCAAACAGATATTGCTGGAACTGATAAAACGCTATTTCCTCCGCATATTTTTCGGAGTACTTCTTTATCGCCTCCGGCTTGCGGAGCTTGATATCCTCATCCCACTCGGCCCAGCTCTTACCGTCAAAAGCATTCTTCACCGCCATATAAAGAGCATAATCCCTAAGCCAGTAAGCGTTCTCCTCCACAAAGCTCTGATACGCTTCTTCCTTCTCGATATGGCTGTTTTTAAAAGCTTTCTTTAACACCTTAAAGCGTGACAGATAGATTTTCTCATAGTCCACGTATTCGGCGTCATCGCCGAAATCATAGCCTTCACAATCCGCTTTTGTCAGAAGTCCATCCTCAACCAGCGACTCCAGATCAATGTAATAGGGATTACCCGCGAACGTGGAAAAAGACTGATATGGCGAATCGCCATAACCCGTGGGACCAAGCGGCAGGATCTGCCAGTAAGACTGCCCCGCTTTTTCTAAAAGATCGATAAAAGTGTATGCCTCCCTGGAAAAGGCGCCAATCCCGTATTGGGACGGGATTGCGGAAACAGGCAGTAAAACACCGCTCTTTCTCATAACACTGCAATTCCTTTCCTGTCCATCGACCCAAATTATTCAGAAATCGATTTCTATATGAATTTTACTACTTTTTGTCGAAAATGGCAAGCTCGATACATGCTTTAAAGCCTGACAAAATTCATACGGAGAATGCCCGTTATCCGGGCATTCTCCTGCGCGAGACATGGAATTCCCGCACTAACCTTTAACAGCGCCCGCTGCCACGCCCTTAATAATGTACTTCTGGCAGGACAGGTAGAAAATGATAACCGGAATAATGCTCATCAGGATCAGCGCCATCGTTGCGCCCAGATCCACCGTGCCGTAGCTTCCCTTCAGGTACTGGATATGAATGGGAATGGTGCGGTATTTATTGATATCAAGCACCAGCACCGGCAGAAGATAATCGTTCCACACCCACATGATTTCCAGAATACCCACGGAAATCATGGTAGGCTTTAACATCGGCACAACCACCTGGAAGAAAATACGCACCGGCCCGCATCCGTCGATGGACGCCGCCTCTTCCACTTCCAGCGGAATTGCCTTCACAAATCCGACAAACATGAAGATCGCAAGTCCTGCGCCGAAACCAAGATAGACAATCGGAATCGTCCAGGGCGTATTCAGCTGCAGTTTATCCGCCGTTTTGGACAGCGGGAACATTACCATCTGGAAAGGCACTACCATGGAGAACACGCACAGGAAATAGATCGCCTTACAGAAAGCGGAATCCACCCTCGCGATATACCACGCAGCCATGGAGGTACAAAGCAGAATTAGAAATGTGGAAAGTAACGTAATCATAACGCTGTACAGCACACTGTTCACGAAAGGATAGTTACCGAACGTCATACCCTTTACAAAATTACTGAAACCGGCGCTCATCTCCCCGGTGGGAAGCGCAAAGGTATCGGTCTTTACAAACGTATTCTGTTTGAATGAGTTGATCACAACCGCCAGCACAGGAAGTACATAGACAATGCTGACCACAGCCAATATCACGGAAAGAATGGTTTTTGTATTCTTTTTCATTACTGCTGCACCTCCCTCTTACGCGTATAGCTCAACTGAAGCAGGCCAAGTCCTGCCACCAGAATGAAGAAAATCACTGCCTTTGCCTGCGCCACACCCTGAGAAGTCGTGTTGGAACTGTAGAAGGTGTTGTAAATATTGAGCGCCAGCATTTCTGTCGTCTTAACGGTCGTTCCGCCCGGCTGGATGATGAACGGCTGTCCGCCAGTCAGCGCCAGGTTCTGGTCAAACAGCTTGAAGCCGTTTGTCAAAGAAAGGAAGATACAGATCGTAAAGGAACTCATCACGTTGGGAATCGTCACCTTAAACAACGTCTGCATGGAAGTCGCGCCGTCGATGCGCGCCGCCTCCAGAATATCCCCGGGCACATTCTGCAATCCTGCCACGTAGATAATCATCATATAGCCGACCTGCTGCCAGCACATCAGGATAATCAATCCCCAGAAACCATATTTGCTCTCTAAAAGAATTGAAGTCTGATAACGGCCAAGGATGCCGTCAAAGATCATCGACCAGATATAACCCAGTACGATACCGCCGATCAGGTTCGGCATGAAAAATACGGTACGATACAGGTTGCTACCCTTGATCTCCAGCGTCAGGATATATGCCACGATAAACGCCAGCACATTGATAATGACAAGAGATACGACTGCAAACATTGCCGTATACCAGAACGCATGGCGGAAAGAAGCATCCTGAAAAGTCTTTACATAGTTGCCGAAGCCAATGAATTTTGCATCAGAAATCAAACGGAACTGGCACATGGATAACCAGATACCCTGGATGAAAGGCCAGACAAATCCAATGATAAATGCAATAAGTACAGGGCCCATAAAGAGGACTCCCCAACGTTTCGTAGCCTTTTGAAGTGAATTCGTGGCGGTTATTTTCTTGCTTTTCATGGTATCACCCCCTGATTTATTTGCTGAAACACACTTACATAGAATAAGCATTTTCTGCTTATACCCGGAAAAGGCGGGGCGGATAAATGACCCGCCCCGCCGCCTGCTTAATACAGTATTCTTTTTGCTGTTTCTAATTCTTTTTAGTTGTTAACTGCATTGTACTCAGCTGCCCAGCCGTCTACAAACGCCGTGCGTACGGTCTCCCAGTTTGCATCGGACTGATCGGCATTGTACTGGTTCAGTGCGCTTACCAGAGTAGCGCGGTAAGAATCTACGTTAGGCTGGAAGTTGGTCGCCCAGTTCATTACATAACATCCGTCAGATGTGTACTTGTCAGCTGCTGCCAGGAATCCGTTGGTGGATGCTGCCGCAGACTTGTAAGGCATAACGCCGAAGGTGTCAACTAACTTACGGGAAGCGTCAGGATCGGTTACACACCAAACCATGAAGTCCATGGTAGCCTGCTGATCCTCTGCGGAAGCCTTGCTGTTGATCGCCCAGCAGTTCTCAGTACCGCAGTTCAAACCTGCTTTTTCCTCGCCTGCAACGCCGCAGTAGTAAGGGATCATCGTAGCGTTCGGCACGTCAGCCTTTACTGCTTCATATTCCCAGGAACCGTTTACGAAAAATGCTGCCTTGCCTGTCTTGAACTCGTTCTCCGCATCATGTCCGCCGGTAGCCAGCTCCTTGGGATCTGTCAGGCTGTTGTTGATGCAAAGGTCGTACAGGTTCTTGAAGTTATCCAAATACTTACCAGAGATGGTAGGCGGGCACTCTGTCCAGGGTGTTCCCTCCTGCTCGTAGTAGTACTCCAGATTCGCCATATGTCCCGTGAATCTCCAGGAAGAAGAATCATCCATATCGTAAGAGGAGAAAGCGTCAAACCCAAGCTCGCCTGCACGGGAATGAATGTCCTCTGCTACTGCCTTCAAACCGTCGAAATTCTTGATCTCGTCCATGGTGTGGCCTGCCTTTTCGATCAAGTCAGGATTTACGATGATGCCGTAGCACTCGTAGCAGTAACCGATGGAAACTAACTTGCCGGTCTCATCATAAAGGTTATAAGCGTCTGTATTCAGCTCGTTTGCAATCGCCGTTCCGTTCAGATCCAGCGCGTAATCTTTCCAGTCCTTTACACCGGCCTGGTTACCGATGATAAACAGTGTCGGAGGCGCAGACTTATCCATTTCAGATAACAGTGTTGTGGAATAAGTACCGGAAGCTGCGGTAACTACCTTAACTTCTACACCGGTCTTTGCCGTGTAGTCCGCCGCAACCTCCTGTAACACCTCGTCAGACTCGGGCTTGAAGTTGAGCCAGTAAACAGAACCGCCGCCTGCCGCAGGAGCTGCTGTCTCACCGCTGTCTGCGCTGTCGCCCGCAGGAGCTGCCTCCTCGGTAGAACCACCGTTGTCTGTCGCTGCGGAACCGCCGTTGTCAGAACCGCCGCAGCCGGCTAACATGGTCGCAATCATTGTTGCACAAAGCATGGTGCTTACAATTTTCTTTTTCATTGTTTTCCCTCTCCCTTTCAATGTAAAATAAAGTTGTTTGTTTTGGAAACGATATCGGTAACGGTTTCGGTATTGTTGCCGGTAACGTTTCCGTTTGCTTAGGTTAAGTATATAACCTTACTACAATTTTTGCAATAGGGTATTTTGTTTATAACTCATTTTTGCCGTTTTAAATAGAAATTATACAGATCGTTTATGCATCTTTCACAAATTCTTTATCATTCTCCTGCAAAAACGCAAGAAATTCCGCCTCAGGAAGCGGCTTTGAGAAATAGTATCCCTGAATATAATCTATGTCCAGCTCCTCCATGGCCAGATACTGATCTTTTGTTTCGATTCCCTCAGACACAATTTTCAGTTTCATGCCATGAATCATCTGCATCGCGGCGTTCATTACATATTTCGCCTTGTCGTCCCTGAAAAAGGCCTGACTCATCTCCCGGTCAAACTTTACGATGTTGACCGGCATATCCACAATATAATTCAAATTGGACTGTCCGGTACCGAAATCATCAAGCGAAAAATACACGCCATACTCCATCAGTCTGCGCATATTTTCAAGAAGCGTCTTTTTCGCAGCCATGGACGCCGACTCCGTAATTTCCAGATTAATATAGTGCGGGTCAATCTGATACTTTTCCATAATCCCTATGTAATCTTCTGCCAGTTCGGAATAACCGCACTGTACCACCGACAGATTCACTTCTATATAATGAAGCCCGTACTGCTCCAGACTCTCCCTCGTAAAGAAACGGCAGACTTTTTCAAACACAATTTCTCCCAGCGGCAGTATCTTACCGTTTGCCTCCGCCACGGAAATAAACGATCCCGGCGGCACCAGCCTGCCGTCCCGGTCACGCATACGGACCAGCGCCTCCGCACTCACGAATCTCTTTTCCCTTGTGGAGTAAATAGGCTGGTAAAACACCTCAATCCGATCTTCCTTCATGGCTTCTTCCAGCATCTGTTCCATGCTCTTCTCCTGCCGCATCTGCTCCACAAAATCGCCGTCCACCTTTTTAAAGTTAGAGGCGCCGTGATCGCGGTTCTTCCATCTGGCATACTGCATCAGATGCACCATTTCCTGATGGTCATTGACAAGAGCGGAATCCGGCATAAAGGTAAACGCCGCCTGCGCCATGCCGCCAAGCTCTCTGCGGCCATACTCCACAAAGCTCTGTATCTTCTCCACGTTGCTCCAGGCCTGCTCCGGCTGTTCAAAAATCATCCATACCTCATCGTCCGCCATTTTGAATACTCTGGTATGCGCAAGCTTCGGCAGTCTTTTGGCAAAAGCCAGCATTACCGCCTGCTCTCTCGCCTCATCGTCCGCCTGGCTGATTCCCAGATTCCACCAGATCGTCAGCAGGGAAAATCTATTTTCATTGTTATATAGCTTTTTTGCATAGAGTAACAGGGCGTCCTGATTAAACAGCCCCGTCAGCCGATCCGTAAGATATTCCGGGTTCTCCAGACGGAAGAATATAACCATCACCCCAAGCGCACCCGCATAACCTACCAGCAGAAGCTCATTGTTTAAAAACTGCGTCAGCGCCGCCGCAAACCACATGCCCATCCAGAACAGAATTACCTGTCCCCTTCTGGGATTACCCTGCCTGCGCATTCGAATCGTGAAAACAATGTTAGTGACCACAAAACTTCCCGCAAAGGCATACGTTGCCAGCACGGCCGGTCCCGCGGTATAAACCACTCTTCCCATCTTATAAATACCGATGGGCAGACAGGCGATCACCACGCATTCTGCCAGAAAAATACTGCACCCGGCCGCCGCCACACGCATCATCTTCTTCCGCACTCCATACACGTCCGTACATTCATATATAAATCCCAGCAGGCCCACCAGCACAATGGTCATCAGATAAATTTTACAGATCACCAGCACGGCAGCCCTGTGATCCAGAAGCAGTCTGACAATCGCCCAAATGGAAAGCATGTCGCAGAAAACGCAAAGCAGCATCCCCGCCATAAGCACCTGAAAAGCAATCTGTGTGCTCAGCCGGAGTGATTCGTATCTCATGTAAAATAAAATCATAATAACAAGCAGAATAATGCCGCACATCTGTGCCTGTATGTTCATTTCCCATTACTCCTTTTCTCGCTTACGGCGGGATTTATCCTGTTTCTTTCCACAAAACGCAGTATATAATACCATATTCTTTTTCTGATTTCCACCATTATTAATGAAAAACTGTTTTTCGGTATTCTCCTATCACAAAAGCGGAATCATCTCCCTGACGGAAGAAAAAATCAGGTGCGGCCTAACCTCTGAACGCCCGGCATCCTCCATCGTGGCCTCGCCGCTTAAAACAAGCACGCTTTTGAGTCCATGATTCCGGCCCGCCGCAATATCCGTATACAGACGGTCGCCCACCATGGCGATACGTCCCCTCTCCGTATTGACTCTTCGGGTCAAATACTCTATGATATCCGCATTCGGCTTACCGATCACCCTGTCGGGATAGCGAAAGGCCGAGGCATGGATAAACGCGTGGATGGCGCCGGCATCCGGGATAAAGCCGGTCTCCGTAGGGCAGTTATAATCCGGGTGGGTGGCCAGATAGGGAAGTCCCGCCCGCACAAAATCGCAAACCCTGCACATTTTCTGATAATCCAGAGAAGTGTCAAAAGCCGTTACTACCACCTCCGGCTCCTCCTCTTCAAGCTTAATGCCCGCCTGTAAAAATTCCTCTTTAAGCAGTTCATTTCCCAGAAGAAACACTCTTTTATTCGGAAAATGCCTTTGCAGATAAAAAATAGTCGCCTGTCCCGAGGTGACTATTTTTTCCTCGTCCACGGCAAGTCCCATTCGCGCAAGTTTTTTTACATAAACCGCCGCGTTTTTGGAAGAATTGTTAGTCACAAAGACATAGCTTCTCCCGGTCGCTTCTATGCGTTCCAGAAATTCTTTTGCCCCGTCGATCCACCGCTCTCCCAGATAAACGGTGCCGTCCATATCCAGTGCAAAACACTCTACCTGTGAAAGCAGGTTGTCTCTGTCCTCATTAATATTCGGAAGTTGTTTTTCCATGATTTACGCTCCTCCATGTTATTTCGTACATTATAGCAGAGTTCTTTAGCGGCCGCACCCTCTTTCTCTTCCTTTCTATCAGATAAAGTGCTATACTAAACGCAAATCGACCGCTTGCACCGCAAGCAGTAAACATTGCCAGAAAGCGAGGAAGCATGCCATGAAAGAACAACTATACACCATTCCCCTAAACGACGCCATAAATGCGCAGGATGAATGCCCTTTCTGTTTTATAGAACGGAATGTGGAACAGGATCTTCTCGATTTTGTACTTGGCTCCGGTTCCTCCTATATGGAAAGCGATGTGCGGGAGCAGACGGACAAAGCCGGCTTTTGCCGGTATCATTTCAAGAAAATGTTTGATTATGGCAATACGCTTGGTAACGCCTGGATTCTGAAAACCCATTACCAGCGGATGAATCAGGAGCTGCATGAAAAAATCAGGGCCTTTGCTCCCGGAAAGACTTCTCTTAAGGATAAGCTAAAAAAACAGACGCAGCGCACAAACCCCATCGGCATATGGGTTGCCGAAAAGGAATCGTCCTGCTATATCTGCAAGCGTTATGCAGACACCTACGAACGCTATCTTGACACCTTCTTTGTCATGTATCGGAAAGATCCTGAATTTCGTCAGAAGGTAAAAGAAAGTAAGGGCTTCTGCCTCCACCACTTCGGCGATCTGTGCGAAGCCGCGGACCAGCGCCTGAACGATAAGGAAAAAACCGTTTTTTATGAATTGGTGTTCCCTCTGATGGAGCAGAACATGGCACGACTGTCCGAAGACGTCTCCTGGCTCGTGGAGAAATTCGACTACCGCAACAAAGACGCCGACTGGAAAAATTCCAGAGACGCCATTCAGCGCGGCATGCAGAAATTAAAAGGCGGATATCCCGCCGATCCGCCCTATCAGGCGAAAAAATAAAAAAGGACAGACATTTCTGTCTGTCCGCTTAAAAACTGCGCTTATTGTCCGATTTCATGGGGCATTTGCCTTCTCAGATGCCGAAGACAAAGATCATCCCGGAAAGAATCGGAAAGCAATTCTTTAGTCGCAGACTGCTGAGTCTGCGACGGTTACATTGCATCCATGGAGCCGTCATTGTCATCATCGTCAAAAAACTCTTCTACCTTTTTTACGCCTCCAACAACTTTGTTCTCAGCCTCGGCTTTCGCAGCCTGAATGCCTTCCCTGAACTCTTCCTTAATCTCTTCCTTCCTGCTGTCACCCTCCGCCGTATTCAGATCAAGATCTACATAGTTGCGATCCGTGTCAGGCTCATCCAGATCATCGTCAAAATTGTCAAAATCTTCATCATCGAAATCTTCATCCATCAGGGCATCCCTGTTTTTCAGGTAGTAGTACGCCCCTCCCGCTACGGCGCCAAGAGCCGCTGTCACCATTAATAATCTTCCGAATTTTTTCGCCATCAGTGTTCTCCTTTCACCGTATCAGTCCCTGTCACTATTATTATTATATTAATACTATTTTGTGAAAATGAAAAGAGAATATGTATAAAAAAAGAAAAAACTTTATGCCCTGCTCTTCTTCGCCAAAGCACTCATCCATATATTTTTCCATATATGCAGGCCTCTCCTGCAAAAACAACTGTATATAGTACAGATAGCTGTCCAAATATTGAGATGCTCCACCTATTTTCTCCATGTCATAATACCGTTCGCAGCTCTTTGCAATCGCCGCATGCATATCGTCATTCCATTTTCCGAATGTCTGTTTTACATTCCCTCTCCGCTCTTCTATTTCCAAATAAAAACTTTCTTCATTCAATCCGTTTCATCGTCTGTCAAACCTTCTCCGTTTCCTTTTTCTCCCCTTCCACCACTACATCTTGTATTAAGAAATTTTCTCAAAACTAGTTTTTCGCATAACATTGAATCCACTGCGGTATTGTGCTATAGTTAAAGTCGACCAAAAAGGTCAATTTATGTAGAATTGGGGAAGTTATGAACGAAAAATTTTTTGATCTAAAAAAGGAAAAACAGGACCGTATGATCAACGCGGCATTAAAAATGTTTGCCGCTGGCGGTTATAAACATGCCAGTACAGACGATATTGTGGGCGAAGCCGGTATCAGCAAGGGACTCTTATTCCATTATTTCGGAAGTAAACTCGGTCTGTACAGCTTCCTTTATGACTACAGCGTTCGTTTTATGAAGCTTGAGATTACCGGCGGCGTTTCCTCATCAGAACAGGATTATTTTAATATCCGCAGGCAGATGGAATTTGCCAAAATGCAGGTGCTCAAAAATTATCCCTATATGCAGCAATTCCTAAACAAGTGCCGCTTTGAGAATGTAAGTGAGGCTCTTATGGCCATCGAACGCCAGAAAAATGTACTGAGCGACATTCAGGCCGTTCTCAAAAACCAGAGCGACCGCTCTTTGTTCAGAACGGAGGTTGACTACGAAAAGCTGGATCAGATGCTGACCTATACGATGGACGGCCTGATGGACGCCCGTTTCCGGGACGCCTCCTTCCAGCCGGATCTGCTCTATGAAGAGATCTGCTCCTATCTGGATATGATGAAAAAACTTACTTACCGCTG
The DNA here is from genome assembly GCA_009774175.1 of Lachnospiraceae bacterium. Classification (GTDB taxonomy): domain Bacteria; phylum Bacillota; class Clostridia; order Lachnospirales; family Lachnospiraceae; genus UBA3282. Next base: position 35,984 of record VSNG01000011.1, read on the forward strand.
AATTTAATACAAGCAAAAGCCCATCTGCCGTTACCGGCAAGACGGGCTTTTTTATTTCAGCATCCTTTTACATCCAGCAGCCTTTTAATCTCTCAATTCCTTCCGTAATCTGTTCCGGCGCTAATCCGCCATATCCAAGAATCATAGTTGCGGGCCTGCTCTTCATCCGGCTTTCCGCTCCCTGTCCTGCCCGCTCCTCCATATAAAAGGATCCCATGCCGTAAACCTTTACATCCGCGTCTGCGGCCGCCTGCTCCAGCGCCGCTTCGCTGCGGCCCCTTTTATCCGTCAGCACAACATGCAGGCCCGCATTCTCCCCGCTCACAGAAAAAAACTGTAAAAGCTCACGCAGTTCTCCCAGCAAAAGATCGTGTTTGGTTCGGTACAGCTTACGCATCTTATTCAGGTAACGTTCAAAATACCCCTCGCTGATAAACTCATTCAGAATGGTCTGGTCAATTCTGGATACCGTGGAGGAAAAGAATCCGCACTCCCTGCGGTATCTCTCCAGAAGCGGGTAAGGCAGCACCATATAGCTGACCCGGATAGCCGGCGCAATGGCTTTGGAAAATGTTCCAATATAAATCACACGGCCCATCCTGTCAGACGCCTGCAAGGACGGCAGAGGCTTTCCCTTATAACGAAATTCACTGTCATAATCATCCTCAATCAGGTAGCGCTCCCGTTCTCCCTGCGCCCAGCGCAGCAGCTCCATACGTCTGCCGATGGGCATGGAAATGCCTGTGGGATACTGGCGGGACGGCATCACATACGCCAGCTTCGCGCCGCTTTCCTCCAGCCTGTCCACCCGGATTCCCCTGTCGTCCAGGGGGATCAACGATATGGGATAAGCGAAAGAACGAAAAATCTTATAGGCCCTGATATAAGTTGGATTTTCCATCGCCACATGAATGTGACGACCCAGTATCTTTTCCAATAAAAGAAGCAGGAAGTCATTCCCTGCCCCGACAATAATCTGCTCCGGATCACAATTAACGCCCCGCGATCCATGCAGATACCGGCAGATCGTCCTGCGAAGCTCCATGTCTCCCTGCGGTTCTCCCAGAGCAAACATATGGCTTCTGGCGTCCACCAGAATATTTTTTGTAATTTTCTTCCAGGTCGCATAGGGGAACTGGCTCATGTCAATCGCATTGGGAGAAAAATCATAACGCAGTCCCGGACTTTTCCCTTTCTGTAACGTTTCCGTCCTGTCCTGCTGATCCGCCATGCCGGTATTGTACAGCTCCCTCACATCACCGACAAAATATCCTCTCTTCGGCCTTGCAACAAGATATCCTTCCGCGACAAGCTGCCCGTAGGCCATATCCACCGTTGTTCTGGAAACCTGAAGATACTCCGAAAGAAATCTGGCGGAGGGCAGTCTTTCGTCCTGTAAGAGGTTCCCCTGCCTGATCTCTTCCCGAATATACTCATAGATCTGTTCGTATAATGTTTTACCGCTTCTGGGTTCCAGCTCAATGTGAATCGGCAATTCTCTCATCTGTCCCCCGACTGCCGCTATTTTCTGGCTGCGGCATTCTTTTCCTTGATCTTCTTCATCAGCATTTCTTTTACGTCTCTGGCTTTATCCTTCATACGGGGATTCGCCGTCTTGGACGTGATAAGTCCTGTAATCAGACGGCTCGCCACATCATACTGCTCAAAACGCATTGCCGTCACGGAAATCAGGAAATCCACAGTGGGCTCATCCATACCGCACATGGGGAAGCTTTCCGTCTGTCTTGCCGCCAGGAATCCTTCCAGTGCATTTCTGAGGAATTCTTCTTCCTCCTCCTGACACTTTTTCTTCTTCTCCTCGTAGCCTTCCTCTTCCGGATCCAGATGCTCCGCCTGCCCTCTCAAAAGCCATGCCGTTTTCAGACAGATATATGCCTTCTCGCTGGCTTTGGTCTGCTTTACAATCGCGTTTGCAAGCGCCATCTTATAACGCTCCAGAGCCTCTTCATAGGTATAGGTCTCCGCAGTCTCCTTCTGGGGCTTAAAATTCGCGGAAATTGCCTTCTGAATGTTCTTGGCCTGCGGAGAAGTCAGATATTTGAAGAATCTGCTTAACGACGCATAACCGCAGGAAGGACACATAATCACATCATATTTCAGAAGATCAATCTGCTCGTATCTGGGACGAAGATCCAGATCGCTTCCCGCAAGCTTCGCCTTGCCGATTTTAACGGTTCTGGCTTTAAACTCCCTGTCGCAAAGAGGACAGGTAAAGGATTTGTCAAAAAGAAAATCCTGCTCCTGCACAGTATGAGTCCCCTGCTCTCCTCCTTCGCCTTCTCCTTCTTTTTTGGGAGCCTCAAAAAGATCCATGCTCTCCAAGTTACTCAATCCAAACTGCTCTAACCCCGATAACAGTCCTGCCATTTACTTATCCTCCCAAAATTATATTTTATATGGATTATGCATATCCGCCCTGTGCATCTGCGCACTCGCAGACCCGCGCTTTCAGCGCTCACTCCGCAGGAACATTCGAAAAACCTTCTGTTCTGCTCATTGCTATCTTGTATTTTACCCTAATTCTCCTTTTTCGGCAATACATAGGAGCTCTTAAGAGAAACAATTCTGTTAAAAACAAGATTTTCCGGCCCGGAATCCCTGCAATCCACACAGAAAAACCCCTGCCGCACAAACTGGAAGCTGTCATAGGGCTTCGCATCCTTCACTGACGGCTCAATCCGGCACTCCTTTAAAACAGTAAGTGAATTGGGATTCAGATTGAGGCTTCCGTCTTCATTATATACGCCTTTTTCCTCATCAATGATATTTTCATAAAGCCTGATCTCGGCTTTCACGGAATCTGCCGCTGACACCCAGTGGATCGTTCCCTTCACCTTACGGCCGTCGGGACTGTTGCCGCCCCTGGATGCCGGGTCGTAAGTGCAATGTACCACCGTAACGTTTCCCGCCTCGTCCTTCTCATAGCTTGTGCATTTCACAAAGTAGGCGCCCATGAGACGCACCTCGTTTCCGGGGAAAAGCCTGAAATATTTTTTCGGCGGCTCCTCCATAAAGTCTTCCCTCTCAATATAAAGCTCCCTGCCAAAAGGCACTTCGCGGGAACCGAGAGATTCGTTTTCCGGATTGTTGACTACGGGAAGCATCTCCGTCTTATCTTCCGGGTAATTGTCTATCACCAGCTTGACCGGATCGGTCACCGCCATGATTCTGGGCCGTTTCAGCTTAAGATCTTCTCTGATGCAGTACTCCAGCATGGAATACTCTGCTGAGGAGTTTGCCTTGGATACGCCGCAAAGCTCCACAAAAAGCCGGATCGATTCCGGAGTAAAACCGCGCCTTCTCAAAGCTGCGATGGACACCAGTCTGGGATCATCCCAGCCGTCCACAATGCCGTCCTCCACCAGCTTCTTGATATATCTCTTGCCTGTAACCACATTGGTCAGGTACATTTTTGCAAATTCAATCTGTTTGGGCGGATGAGGGTATTCCAGTTCCGTTACTACCCAGTTATAAAGGGGTCTGTGATCCTCAAACTCAAGCGTACAGATCGAGTGGGTGATCCCCTCAATAGCGTCCTCTATGGGATGCGCATAATCATACATCGGGTAAATACACCATTTATCACCTGTATTCTGATGGGACAGGTGGGCCACACGGTATAAGATCGGATCACGCATATTAATATTCGGAGACGCCATATCAATCTTTGCGCGCAGGGTTTTCTCTCCGTCCGCATATTTACCTTCCTTCATCTCCTCAAACAGACGCAGATTCTCTTCCACGCTGCGGTTCCTGTTGGGATCGTCCTTTCCCGGCTCCGTCAGCGTTCCGCGGTATTCACGCATCTGCTCCGCCGTCAGATCCGACACATAGGCTTTCCCCTTCTCAATCAGTTTAAGCGCGCCCTCATACATCTGGTCAAAATAGTCGGATGCAAAGAACAGGCGGTCTTCAAAATCGGCTCCCAGCCATTTCACATCCGCCTTAATGGACTCCACGAACTCGCTCTTCTCCTTGGTGGGATTCGTGTCGTCAAAACGCATATTGAATTTTCCGCCGTACTCAGACGCCAGCCCATAATTAAGCAGTATGCTTTTGGCATGTCCGATATGCAGATAGCCGTTAGGCTCAGGCGGGAATCTGGTGTGTACGGTGTCATAGACACCCTCCGCCAGATCCTTATCTATGATCTGCTCAATAAAATTTTTGGACTCCACGTCTGCTCCCTCCTCTGTCTCAAAAAGGCAAAATCCCACACCGTGGAATCTTGCCTGTCCCAAAATCTGTGTTCCCTAAAATTATATCAGTCTTCCTCATCTTCCACCGCAGCCGCAACGCCGGAAACAACTGCTGAAACCACGGAAATCACAACAGGAATAATAACTACAACAAAAAAACCGCCCAATAATAAAACTCCCATATCTGAACTCCTCCTTGTCGAAATATATAATCGACCGTACAACAGTCATTATACACATTTTTTCCCGAAACTGCAAGTTTTTCTAACAGTTCAGCCAGACCGAATTTGGATGGCAAATCACCTGTCAGGCTCCCCCGCATTCATATCCGTATACATATCCAAAAGACCCACCGTCTCCGAGGCCGGTCTTCCATACATGTTGCAGCATTCGTGGGACACACTTTTGGGCTCTGTGCTGTCCTCGTCAAAATTTACGCTCATGCGGTATACCCCCTGCACAGATTCCGCATCCAAATGCTTCATGATCTCCTCAATCATTTTCCCGTTTTCTTCTCCCATGTCCCCTCCCGTTGTTCCTGTCACTGGCTACCAAAACATCCCGTCAAACAGATAATCAAATTCATTAATCACCTCGTCGGCCCATCTGTTCCATTCACGCTCGCTCATCTCAAAGAACGCCTTCTCAGGTTTCACGTTCTGTTTAACCCGTCTGGCTAACGGTTCCACGCCAAACTCTCCCCTAATCAGCAAAAATTCCTCATCGTCTACAGTGATCACTGCTTCGTCAACCTCCAGGTCAAAACTCTCTCCCCTTTTTATATGGGAAAGGCTGCCCTCCGCAGTCAGCTGCGCCGTACCAAGCCGAGATCTGGTCGAAATCTCCGTTTCAAAGCTGTTCTCTCTCCCGTCGCAGGCCAGTGAAATCTCCACTCCCACATTTTGCTTTTCCCCGCTTTTTGTAACGCTGCATCTGATATCCGACTCCATCTGGTAATCCTCTGACGCCAGGCTCTGCAATACCTGCCAGGTAAGTTCAACCGATTCGGTCTCTTCTTCCCTGTCTCTTTTTACCTCAACTTTTCCCTGCACCTTTTCCAAACTGCTCTCTGCGCCCAGAAAATAAATATCTCCTGAAATCTGCATTTCTCCCTGGCACATTGTCAGAGGCTCCTCGATTCGAATGCTCTCAATGCGGTTCGCATTGTCCATCTCTATCAGGAAACTGATATCCGCATTGGAAATCACATCAAAGTAGCTCAGAATCCCCATGGCCTCCTCTCTGCCTGCCACAGAGTAATCCACATAATCATAAAGCACCTGTCTGACGAGCTCATTGAAATAGAGCGGATCAAACTTAACCCGGTACAGCTCCTTTCCCGCCTTCTCTATCGTCATATGTTTTCTGCACTCTTCCAGCTGCCATGCATATTCCGTAAGGAACGCGCCGACGACCCCATTCTCGTCTGCAAAAATCCACTGATCCGCAAAAAGATCAATGGAAAAATCATCCCCCGACTCCTTTCCGAACATATCCGCCCAATAAGAATGATTGTACTGGTCAAGCACATTCTCATTCTCAATATAGAGATTCTCCAAAAGAAGCTCAGGAACGGAAAAGCAAAACTTCTCATTATCCCCGTAAATCTCCACATGTCCGAATTCATAATTCATCATACTCAAAACGGTGGCGGAGGACATTTCCTTTCTCTGCATATCTTTCTCGCACTGTGTATCCACGCCAAAGGTCAGTTCACCCAGAAAATAATCGCCGGTATCAAAGGTCATATTTAATCTGCTATTCGCAGAAAACCCTTCCTGCGCCATCATCTGCCGGATTGCCCCCGCTCCTGTTTTCTCAAGCAGCGGATTCTTCATCTCCTCCATTTCCCGTGCAAGATGCTGAAAACCTTTCCGCAGTCTGTAAGCCGGAGAATGAACATGGTGAAACCATCCTCCCAAAATAAATGCCAAAACAACCGTACATACGCAGGCCACTATGATCAGCGTTTTCTTTTTATTGTCCCTGGGCGGCAGATAAAGCTGCGTCGGCGGTCCAAGCGTTTTCTTCGCCGGAGTTGGCGGCTGCATTCCGAAATTATCCATATTTTGTCCCCTCTTTATTTGGCTTCCCGATTCTCTACTATATTCCATACTACCATATTCAGGCAAAAAACTAAATAGAAAAGAAAAGGTAATAAAAAAAGCCCGGAAGCATCTGCTCTCACAGACACTCCCGGGTGTATGATAACTTTATCCGCCGAGCCCGCGAAGCGGTGCTCGAGATCGAACGAAGTTCGATTCGCTTATGCTTTCGCTGCTGCGATTTCCGCCTTAACAGCCTCTGTCAGCTTGGGAACGATCTTATTCAAATCACCCACAACGCCGTAGTCAGCCACATCGAAAATCGGCGCGTCCGCATCCTTATTGATCGCAACGATGATGTCGGATTCTTCCATTCCCGCCACATGCTGAATCGCACCGGAAATACCGATTGCAAAATACAGGTTCGGGCGAACGGTCTTACCGGTCTGTCCTACCTGCAGGTCCTTTGGTTTCCAGCCGGAGTCAACTACTGCACGGGAACAGCTTACGGTACCGCCGAGCGCTTCCGCCAGATCCTCAAGGATTTTGAAGTTCTCCGGGCTTCCTACGCCACGGCCGCCGGATACCAGAATCTTTGCGTCCATGATATCTACCGTATTGGTAACTGCCTTGACAATATCAAGAATCTCCACATACTTATTGTCAGGAGTAAAGCCGGGATTGAACTCTTCCACATTTGCCTTTGCGCCTTTGATGGGAGCAATCTTCTGCATAACGCCCGCGCGAACCGTCGCCATCTGCGGACGGTTGTAAGGACATGCGATGGTAGCGATGGTGTTACCGCCAAATGCCGGACGGGTCATCAACAGCTGATTGTGAAGCTGCTCCTGACCGGGTGTGGGCTGAAGCGGGAAATCGCCGATCTCAAGAACGGTACAGTCAGCCGTGAGACCGGTTGCCACTCTCGCGGAAACTCTGGGGCCCAGATCTCTTCCGATTGCTGTAGCGCCTACCAGCATGATCTCGGGTTTATACTTGTTGATCACGGATGCCAGCGCATGTGCGTAAGGCTCCGTTCTGTAATCTTTTAATTCAGGATCGTCCACAACGATCACCTTGTCTGCACCGTACTCAGCGAGCTGATCCGCCAGCCCCTTAATGCCGGAACCGATCAGTACTGCGGTTACTTCCGTATTTAAGTCCTTCGCCAGGTCCTTCGCCTTGCCAAGCAGCTCAAATGCAATACTGCTGACCTCATTATCTACCTGCTGCGCAAAGACATATACACCCTTGTATTCTTCTAAATTCATTTTATACCTCTTTCTGCGCACTCGTTTTACGCGTATACTCTAAATAAACCTCTGTTCAACCCAAATCATCGCTCTAGCTGAACTGTCAGATGACGTGTTTCACCTTTAACTTGTCGACAATATAGCTTACAGACTCGTCGGGATCAAGGGAAACCTTCTCGCCGGCGCCCTTTCTCACCTTGTCGGAAGCCTTAGCAATCTTGGTCGGTGAACCCTTAAGGCCAAGGTTCGCATCGTCAACATCCTTAAGATCCGCTCTGCCCCATACGGTGATTTCCTGCTTGTAAGCATCGAAGATGCCGCCGGGGGTCATGTAACGAGGCTCATTCAGCTCAGAAAGAGCTGTGATCAGGCAAGGCATTTTAGCCTTAACCACATGATATCTGTCCTCATACTGACGCTCTACGACTACGCTGTCACCCTCAATCTTGATATCCTGTGCATAAGAGATAACCGGAATATCCAAATGCTCGGAAATCTGCGGGCCAACCTGTGCGGTATCGCCATCAATAGCCTGACGGCCTGTGATAATCAAATCATAGTCCAAATTTCTGATTGCACCGGCAAGCGTAGTAGAGGTAGCCCAGGTATCAGCGCCGCCAAGAACTCTGTCTGTCACAAGAACGCCCTTATCCGCGCCCATTGCCATAGCCTCACGTAAAACCTCCTCCGCCTTGGGAAGACCCATGGTGACAACCGTAACCTCCGCACCGTACTGATCCTTTAATCTGAGTGCTGCTTCCAGACCTGCTTTATCATCCGGATTCATGATGGTGAGCATAGCGCCTCTGTCAAGAGTTCCGTCCGGATTAAACTTAACGCCGCCTGCGGTATCAGGAACCTGCTTAATACAAACCACAATTTTCATTGTATTTTTCTCCTTCTAAAATTTTAATGTCTTTCATTTTTTACGCGCTTACTTAAGCAATGCCCCGGAGATAACCATTCTCTGCACTTCACTTGTGCCCTCGTAGATCTCCGTGATCTTAGCGTCACGCATCATACGCTCAACATCGTACTCTCTGATATAACCGTAACCGCCGTGCAGCTGAACCGCCTTTGTGGTCACTTCCATCGCTACCTCCGCAGCATACAGTTTCGCCTTGGCAGCCTCCACGGAATATACCTTCTGCGTAGCCTTTGCCATAGCCGCCTTGTAAACCAACATCTGAGCCGCCTCAACCTTGGTAGCCATGTCAGCAAGCTGGAACTGTGTATTCTGGAAAGCGCCGATTGCTCTGCCGAACTGCTTTCTCTCCTTTACATAGGCAATGGTATTGTCAAGCGCACCCTCGGCAAGACCGAGCGCCTGGGAAGCGATACCGATACGGCCGCCATCCAGCGTGTGCATTGCAATGTTGAAGCCCTTGCCCTGCTGACCCAGAAGATTATCCTTCGGGATACGGCAGTCTGTGAAAATCAGCTCATAGGTGGATGAACCGCGGATACCCATCTTCTTCTCCTTCGTACCGAAGGTAAAGCCGGGCGTTCCCTTCTCCACGATAAATGCGGAAATCTCTTTCTGCATACGGCCGCGCTTCTCAACCGTGCCCGTAATTGCAAAAATAACATATACGTCGGCTTCCTTACCGTTGGTAATGAAGCACTTGGAACCGTTTAATACCCATTCGTCGCCATCCAGCACAGCCTTGGTCTGCTGACCCTGTGCGTCCGTTCCTGCGCCGGGCTCTGTCAGGCCGAATGCGCCCAGCTTCTCACCCTTCGCAAGAGGTACCAGATATTTCTGCTTCTGCTCTTCCGTGCCGTAGGTCATGATGGGATCGCAGCACAGGGAAGTATGCGCGGATACGATAACGCCTGTAGTACCGCACACCTTGGAGAGCTCCTCCACGCACATGGCGTATGTAAGAGGATCACAGCCCTGTCCGCCGTACTCCTTGGGAACAGGAATTCCGAGGAAACCTAACTTCGCCATCTTCTCGACAGTCTCCCTCGGGAAAACCTCTGTCTCATCCACTTCCTGGGCGAGAGGTTTTACTTCTTTTTCAGCGAACTCTTTGAACAGAGCTCTCGCCATTTCATGTTCTTTGCTTAAAGTAAAATCCATGATCTTTTATTCCTCCATGTTTTATTTTATGATCTGCTTACTTTGAGTAGTCGAAAAAGCCCACTCCGGTCTTTCTGCCGAGCTTCTTCTCCTCCACCATCTTCTTAAGAAGCGGCTGAGGCGCATATTTCTCATCCTTGGTCTCATTGTAGAGCACTTCCATGATCGCAAGGCAGATATCCAGTCCGATCAGATCGCCCAGATGCAGAGGTCCCATGGGATGGGATGCGCCAAGCTGCATCGCTACGTCGATATCTTCTGCGGAAGCGGTGCCTGCGTCCAGAACGCCGATTGCCTCATTGATCATCGGGATCAGAATTCTGTTTACCACGAAGCCGGGAGCTTCCTTAACCTGTACGGGAGTTTTGCCGATTTCTTCCGCAATCTTTGTGATCTTGTCCACCATATCCTGCGGTGTATTTTCGCCTCTGATCACCTCTACCAGCTTCATTCTGTCAGCCGGGTTAAAGAAGTGCATACCGATCATCGGTCTGTCAAGGCCCTCGCCGATCTTTGTGATGGAAAGGGAAGAGGTATTGGATGCAAACATGCAGTCCTTCTTCACAATGCCCATCAGCTCCTTGAAGATCGCCTGCTTGATCTCCATCTTCTCCAGAGCAACTTCCACGATCAGATCACAGTCAGTACAGATACCGTTAAGGCCTGTGGTAATCTTGCCCATAATCTCGTCTGCCTTTTCCTGTGTGATCTTTTCCTTGCCAACAAGGAAATTCATATTTTTCTGAATCTTAGCCTTACCGCCTTCTGCGTACTCCTCCTTGATATCGCAAAGACAAACTTCATAACCGTCTGTCATGGCAAATGCCTGCGCAATACCAGAACCCATGGTTCCTGCGCCGATAATACCTACTTTCATTGTAGTTCCTCCTTATATTTTATAATTTTATATACTGCTTGAAAATCTCTTTGCTACGCAAAACCGCACTTACGCATTCTTGAACGGCTCCTTCACCTTTTCCTTATTCTTGTCAAGGAAGAATGCCATACCGTACTTCTGATCCTCTGTCTCAAAACAGTCGCCAAAAAGCTTCTCTTCGATAACGATCGCCTCGTCCATGCCGACTTCCAGACCGTCGTTAATCGCCTTCTTGCAGTTACGCACAGCGATGGGCGCGTTCTTTGCAATGCCGGAAGCCATCTTCTCAGCAGCCGTCATCAGCTCCGCCTGCGGATATACCGCATTTACCAGACCAATGCGGAGCGCCTCGTCAGCCTTGATATTTCTCGCGGTATAAATCATCTGCTTTGCCATGCCGGGGCCGACGATTCTCGCCAGTCTCTGAGTGCCGCCAAAGCCGGGGGTAATGCCAAGCCCTACCTCGGGCTGGCCGAACACTGCGTTCTCGGAACAGATTCTGATGTCGCAGCTCATGGAAATCTCGCAGCCGCCCCCAAGTGCAAAACCGTTTACCGCCGCAATCACGGGAATCGGAAATGTCTCCAACTTACGGAACACATCGTTGCCCTTCTTGCCGAAGGCCTCGCCCTCCGCCTTGGTCAGGGTGCTCATCTCACCGATGTCCGCGCCTGCCACAAAGGATTTCTCTCCTGCTCCCGTAAGGATGAGACATCTGATCTCCTTTAAATCTACTGCGTCAAGAGTTGCATCCAGTTCATCCAGCACTGCGGAATTCAGCGCATTTAACGCCTTCTCGCGGTTAATGGTGATGACGCCGACCTGTCCTTTCACTTCGTACAAAACAAATTCCATGGTTTGTCTCTCCTTTTCTTTAATCCATTTCTACGATGGTAGCACATCCCATACCGCCGCCAATGCACAGGGTTGCAAGACCCTTCTTGGCACCCTTTGCCTGCATCTCGTGGAGAAGCGTTACCAGAATACGAGCGCCGGAAGCGCCTACCGGATGGCCCAGTGCAATTGCGCCTCCGTTGGGGTTAAGCTGCCTGTCTACGTCGATGCCAAGCTCCTTGCCAACCGCTACGGACTGTGCCGCAAACGCCTCGTTCGCCTCGATGATATCGAAGTCTTCGATCTTATAGCCCGCCTTCGCCATAACCTTCTTCGTTGCAGGAACGGGACCGATACCCATGACCTCAGGTCTGCATCCTGCCAGCGCGCCTGCCACAAAAGTAGCCATAGGCTTAACGCCAAGCTCCTTCGCCTTCTCCTCGCTCATTACAACAATTGCCGCCGCGCCGTCGTTGATACCGGAAGCGTTGCCTGCGGTTACAAAGCCGTCGGGATTGATGGTGCGCAGCTTCTGAAGGCCTTCAATGGTAGAACCGGGTCTGGGACCTTCATCTACCTTGAACTCAACCATTTCCTTTTTCTTCTTCACCATAACGGGAACGATCTCTTTGTCGAACGCGCCGCTCTTCTGCGCTGCCTCGGCCTTTAACTGGCTCTTTAATGCAAACTCGTCCAGCTCCTCGCGGGTGAGCCCCCACTCTCTGCAGATATTGTCCGCAGTCATAATCATATGGTAATTATTGAACGCATCCCACAGAGCGTCGTTTACCATGGTATCCACCAAGGTGCCGTTGTTCATTCTGTAACCGTAACGGCCCTGCATCACAGCATAGGGTGCCATGGACATATTTTCCATACCGCCCGCCACTACGATATCGGCATCCCCTGCCTGGATCATCTGTGCCGCCATATTTACGCAGTTCAGACCGGAACCGCAGACCACGTTGATGGTAACTGCAGGAACTTCGTTGGGAAGCCCTGCCTTAATGGAGGACTGGCGCGCCACGTTCTGACCCTGTCCTGCCTGAATAACGCATCCCATGTACACCTGATCCACCTGGTCCGGAGCTACTCCTGCCCTGTTAAGCGCCTCCTTAATAACGACTGCTCCCAGCTCTGCTGCCGGTGTGGTGCTTAAGCCCCCGCCCATAGTACCGATTGCTGTACGGCAGGCACCTGCCAAAACAACTTTTTTTGCCATTTTTTTCTCCTCCATATTTGTAATATTTTTTATTAAGAAGCCCCATGTTAAGAGCTTTTACACGATTGTTATTTTTTTGTCATTGTCCGTCGTTTCTATTGTATCATAGCAAATTTATTTTTGCAATCTACTTGCCATGGTCTTATATCTCAAATTTCTCCACAAGCTGCACCATGGTCTCCACCTGAGACTTCTGCTCCGTGCTGACGGCGGCCGTCTCCTCCGAAGTTGCCGAATTATTATCGACAGCGGAAGAAACCTGTGTTACATTCAGGTTCAGTTCCTGCATCCGCCCCGTATCTCTCTTTAATATCTGCTCAATCTGGCCCATCTTTTCGGTGGCTTCCTTCGCATCAGTCATAACCTCGTTCATATTGGCTTCTGTTTCCTCTGCAATGGAAATACTCTTATTCATGGCTAAAACCGTAGTCTCAATCAGCTCGGTTGTCCTGCCGGCCGCTGCCGCCGATTCACTGGCCAGATTCTTGACCTGCTCGGCAACCACGGCAAAGCCCCTTCCTGCCTCGCCTGCTCTCGCCGCTTCAATAGCCGCGTTCAGGGCCAGAAGGTTCGTCTGCGATGCAATATCGTCTATGGCTTCGATGATCGTACCGATCTGCTCCGAGCATCTGCCGATCTCCTGAATCGAAGCTTTTAATTCCTGCAGCTTTTCATTTCCCCTTGTCAGAGTCCCGCCTGCCGCGGAAGCCATTCTTGCAGACTCTTCCGCCTCGCGCGCATTTTCCTCCATGCTCTTTGTCATGGCGTCAAAGGCAGTCATCAGCTCCGATACCTGCATAGCCTGCATCGTGCAGTTCTCAGCCAGATCCTGCGCGGCAAACGCAAGCTGTTCCGAGCCGCTGTCAATCTGCCCCGAAACAGTGCGGATCGTCCTGATCGTTTCCTGCATCTTCTCCCCAATCTGCACAAAGGATTCCTTGATCGTTACAAACTCTCCCACATATTGCTGTTCAATCTTAATCCGATAGTCGCCGTTGCCCATCTTTTCAAGCGTCTGGGTAATTTCCTTTATCATGCCCAGCAGGTTTTTCTTCATAAAAGCAATCGCGGAAACCATCTTTCCCACTTCGCTTTCATCTTCCTCCATATCAAGCTCCACATGAAACTCTCCGCCCGCAAGCACGGCCATCTGATCCGACACCTTGAGGATAGGCTCCAAAAGTTCCTTCTCCGAAAACTTTATGGTTTTGATAAACTCCTTCGCAACATACAGGAAGGATAGCGCAAACAGCGCCTCAAAAATGTACTGCAAAACCTTCAGCCATGCCTGCTTATTATCTTTTCTCTCCAAAATGGCATGGATTGTGTCATCCGTCTGCTGACTGATCTGATCCACAGAATTTCCGTACTCTGCACTGAACACACAGGCCTGTGCCGCCGCCAGATCGCCTGCCTGCACATACGTGATCGCCTCCTGCTCCAGGGGAACGAGCTGGTCGGACATAGCGGCAATCTGGTTCAGGCTCGCCCACTCGTCTTCTTTCAGGGCACAGTCTTTTAGTGCCTCAATGGCCTGTTCTCTGTTTTTATCCTGATTCAGTTCCTTGACATAGCCGTCATAATATTTCTGTTCCCCCGTAACGGCATAGGACTGAATGTCATAGGTCAGCTTCTTGGATGCAATCCGATACTGATTCAGCGCCACGGTTGTATTGATCTGCGTAGTTCGTATGCTTGACAGCCCCATATTAAACCCTATGAATCCAACAAGCAGCACCCCTCCTATTGCCACCGACGACAACGCCTGCCTGACCAGTCTTTTTAACTGGGCCGCCTGGCTCTTTTTTTCCATTGCTCCGCTTTTCTTCTCACCCATAAGTCCCCTCTTCCCTGTCAAATGACAAACTGAAACCTGTTATCAAAAACGACTGCTCCTATTAAAAAGTATATCGAAATCGGGACCTGTTTTCAATAACTTATTTCAGGAAGACATCGGGCCGCATGCGCGCTTTTCTCATGTGGAATTCTTCTGGTTTTTTTGCTCCCGGTACGTCTCTGCCGCCGGGTCCGTCATGGGAACAACCCGTCTCCATTCTTTGCTGTCACCCACCTTTTCCACTTCGCAGCGGTTTCGGTACAGGAATTTGGTCAGTTCATAGCAGTCCACCCAGATCTCGTTGTTCCCCTCCTTCTGGGACTCGTCAAAAATAAGCTGCAGCCCCCAGTGCAGATGTACCGTTTTGATATTGTTGACATTCTCCTTCGTGCTGTAGCCGGTGTGTCCCATATAGCCGATCACATCCCCCGCCGTCACCACGCTGCCCTCCGCAAGCCCCTCCGCGTAGGGATAATTCTGGCGCAGATGGGCATAATAATAGTACCGTTTTCCGTCAAAGCTGCGAATGCCGATACGCCAGCCCCCGTACTGGTTCCAGCCAAGCGCTTCCACATAGCCGGATTCTACTGCGATAATCGGCGTGCCGATCTGAATAAAAAATAGAAAGAAAGAGCGGTGGCAAGTTCCGCTCTTTTTCTTATTCCTTTTCTTTATTTTCCTTTACTGCTAAATCTATCAGTCCGTCTGAATGTTTTCTGATTTCCTGATTCAGTTCGTGTACTTCCTCAATGGATGTACATTTATCTGTTGCTGTGGTTATTAACCATGTTAAGAACCTTACCTGTTTATCTGTCATTATATCCATTCCTGCCTCTCTTTCCGTATTTCAGATTTACTTGCCTCATCTGATAATACTATTATATCAACATTGGTTACCAATGTCAAGCGTTTACTTTCTTTTCTATGATTATTTTTCCATCATAAAAAGAAACTAATACGCTTTTATCTTCCTGCGTTACCCCCATTTCTTTTACCATTTCAGCCGGCAGACTGATTTTATAGTTGACCGAGTTTTTTCCGGCGGTTCCCCCGGCTTTCCCCATGATTATATTTCTCTCTACCATGTTTTTTCTCCTTTTTGTTGGTTACCTATATAATAATTCATTGGTTACCAAAAATCAAGAAAAATATTTTAAAAAAACCACTTGACTATTGGTTACCAATATTGTATATTAGACTTATCAAAGGAACGGAGGATATGTATATGAAGTTAAAATATTTAGGTTACAGAGAAAGAAAGGTAGAAACAAGGGAACTTACGATTGCAGAATTAAAACTGTCAATCATTGAGGCGTATATCAATAAAGGAGTTAAGGAGGTACAGTTAATAGACCTCACAAGCGGCGACACAATAACATTTAATACGATTGAAGATGTGGCAAGAAATGAATGGTGCGGGAACTGCAAGATAGAACTCATAAATCTACCGCACGCATACGGAACGGAAGAAAAAAGCAAGGCAATAATAATTTTCCAAGAAGCAGAAGAAGAAAGCGATAAAGTAATCGCATAACCACAACACCCACCCGGCGGGGATGCGCCGGGAGAAAGAAGGGAAGATATGAAATACGCAATATATTTTACATGGAATGACGGATTTCAGGATACATTTAATACAGACAGCGCAAAAGAAAGAGATGCGAATATAGCATACATGCTTAGAAGAAAAGATTTCAAACGCATTAGTTATTGCCCAATCTATAAAAATGGAGAATATGGAATACAAAAGGAAGTTATCAAATGAATATTATCCCGTCCCTGCCGGGTAATGCAGGGAGAAAGTGAGAAAAGTATGCATGAAAACAGACTTGAAAAATTATATGCGCTCTTAGAACGGGCAGAACGCGAAAACGACAGCGAATCAGCGTCGGCCCTGCGCTGGGCGATCTTCACATTGGAACAGACGGCAGGATAACCCTGCCGCCTTCTCATTCTCAAAAACTCTTCTTTACCGTGACCTTCCCATTGTTGTCCCGCGCCCAGTAGCGGGCAGTACGACTGTCCACATGGACAAAGCCGTTATACTGGATGATCCCCTGAATACCGAGCGTCTGGGCGTACCTGGCTACCTCAAGCGGCGTATGGCCCTTGACGACGATATCAAATGCCCTTCCCTGCAAATGGTAGCTACACTTTGCGCCGTCGACCTTCTTATTATAAGATTCAGTACGGTATGCAGAATTGACCGTAACAGATGCCCCGAAGTGATCCCTGATCGGCTGCAACCTGTCCTGAACAAAGCCCACATCTATCAGAATCCTGTCCGAACCGTCTTTGCACCGAAACTCTTTCACCCTGAAATTCCTGGCAATCTGCATTTCTCCATCTGCCGCAAGAGAATACTCTTTGATCCTGCCCTCTTCTATGTCGGATTTTCCTGTCACGACGGCATCATACCGGGTCAGACCGTTTGTCCTGATGATACTCATGATTGTCTTGATATAGTTCGGGTCTGTCGCATAACCGCCGTCCTTAATTGCCGTGATACAGGTCTGCGGGTCAGTTTGATTTAAGCATCCCCGGTAACGTGAACACGCCGCCAGCATGTCATAGTAATCTTCGATGGCATCCGCAATGCTGTCATAGGCCCGGAACATATCCTGAATATTTACATAGGTTTTTCCGTCGTAGCATTCCTTTGTCCGTGTGGAATACGCCTTATCCTTCCATGCCTTTCCAAAGTGTGCCTTACTCTTTCCGACCTTGATGCCCAGAATAGCATTCGCCCCGGTCATCTTCGGCTGGGTGCCGTATGCGCTCTCACAACAGCACTGGGCGATACAGACGGAAGGCAGGGACCACTTATCCCTGCCCTTTGCCTTCTCCTGCGCAATAGGTGCTACCACTGCAATAAAATTCTTTACCTCTTTCTTTGATGCCATGTCCGGTCCTCCTTACTCTGCTTTCCCGATCTGGGCAACCGTCTGCCGCACCTTATCGTATCCCAGTGTCGCCCCGAGCCAGTTTGCAACGCCCATCAGGGCAAGATACACGCTGTTAAGGGCCGTAAACGGCACGCCGTAATTCACATAGTAGAGTGCGGTTGCCCCGCACCCAATGGCCAGTGCAATGGCCAGAACGAGCACATTCGACGCATAGGCGACTTTCTGCCCGTCCAGAAACTTCTTTACCGCCTCCGTAAGCAGCGACGTAACCGCCGCACATGCTGTTAAAATTACTAAAAATATTGTTACTGTCATAATGTCTCTTCCTCACTTTCCGGTTGCACCGGTGCAACCCCTTGGTCTATCGGCTCGCTGAACCTGAGCCGGTTTTTCTCAAAAATATTTTCCACCGTCTTCGTGAATCCGTACACAACGATGGGCGCCACAATCTCCGTGATGATCGTGGAGCTCACCCCTTCAACTACCTGGGTATGCTCCATCCACGCAAGGGCATACGACATGGAGACGCATACCGCCCCGTGCAAGACCACCGCGCTGACTAACAGCTTAAAAAACCGTCCCCCGGATTTCTTTTTCCTTTTTCCTTTCAGGTATGCCCTGTAATAGCTGCACCCAAGGCATTCCCGGTACCCGGGTCTGTCCCTTTTCCTTTTCACCGTTTTCATCCTCCTGTTTCCGCCTACATCCCGATCTGGGTAAAAAAGTAGCAGACGACGGCGCTCACGGCCGCCGTAATCACATGCGTCACTACCGTGCGCCATGTTGCCCCGTCCCGCCCTTCCAAGGCTTCGAGACGCTTCCCCATCTTCTCGATCTCCTTTGTCATGGTCTTGATTTCCGTCGTCATGGACTTTATGGACGTCGACAGGTCAATCAGTTCCTCAAGCTTTTCCTCTATGACCCCGATCCGCTTGTTCTGGCGGTTATTCTCATCCTCCAGCCGCCGGTTCTCCGCCTCCATGCGCCGGCAGAACTCTTCGTGCTCTTTCCGTGGAATAAAATCCTCCAATGTCTCACCTTCTTTCCAGTAAATTTTTCATTAATAAATGCCCATACGCCTATACAAGTTTATAGTGCGGCCGCTCTCTCTCCTGCATCTGCGGAATCCGTCTATGTAACCATAGGTATAAAAGATACCTGATCCAGTCATCCAGTACAATCCCAGCCGTTGACAGCGGTATCCACAGCAGAAAGAAATATACGCATATCTGTCCGCACAGGTTAAACGGCAGGCCAGAGTAATCCCATACATTCCAACCCAGCCACAGATTGACCACGCATCCCGTACAAAACTCAAAAGCGGTGATGATAGCCGCGCTTACAAGGGACTGTCTCAGCAGGCACCAGTGCCATGGTATCTTATACTCATTCAGCAGGCCCATGACCACAAAGCAGGTGCCGCCCAACACAAACATCGTCCAGTGCGTATACCCGCGCCACAGTATCTCGATCCATGTATACACACGGCCGCCGATCAGAAACAGCAGCAGTTCCATGGTTACACCTCCGCCTCCCCGTTCCCGGCCCCGCGCGCCGCAAGGATGTCTTTCAGGACTTCGCTCTGGTACGCCTCCGGGACTTCACAGCCGTAGGTAACTGCACCGACGGCATCCGTATCTTCTAACGAAGACACCCAGATATTCAGTGCGTTGCAGTAGGTGGTGTGGTAAGTCACGAATCCCAGCGCCGTCTCCACGATCAGCATCATTTCCTCTTTGGTGTAGTAGCGGCAGGGATGCCCGTCCTGATGGTACTCAAAACGTTCGGCGCCTGCTGCCATCTGGGCCTGCTTGCCGAACAGGTTGATCTGGTCCTTTTCCGTCAGGCTGAAATGCTCCGTACCGCCCGGCAGTTCCACGTCCACTCCGGCATAAACCGCCTGTTCACAGGCCGCCCCGATCTCACGGAGCTTCTCCTCTTTCACTTCTTTCAGCGTGGGCACATAGGGCTCCGGCTCCGGCACAGGCTCGGGTTCCGGCGGCGCAGTATACACCGACCCGTCATCCGAGAACTGTACGCCTCCGTCCACTTTCCGATACACTGTCTTAAACCGCTTATAGTCCCACTCATCCGCTGTTTCATCCCGTGACAGCATAAAGCCCTTTGTTTTTACCGGGAAATCACCACGCAGCTCCACGACCCGGTCTGACAGTTTCCTGAAATCCACGTCATAGACGGACTTCTCCCCGACATATCTCATGTTTAACATAGTTTTTCCTTTCCCCGGGCATTTCCCGGACTAAAAAAGAGCCCTCCGGCTCCTGGTTATTCCTTTATTAAAGTGGTTAGAGTTTTTCGACCCTTGTTATCTGGAACTCCGTTCCCCATAAGTGTTCCGTCGCCATGTTATTGGCTGTATAAATTTTCTTAGACGCACTGACAGATGTTTTTGACGCCCGCCCGTTTATGATATCGAAGTATCCGGTGGTCTCAAACGGGAATCCGCTGAGCGGCCCGGTAGCCCTTAATTTATAGTAAATCCTATAGTTAGTACTAAAAGGGAATACTGTATCGGCACCCCCTGCGGTTTTATACCCGGTGATCTTACCGGAGGAATCACAGACGGGCTCAAAACCCTTTAATTTATCATTTAATTCTGCAACCACCGGCGCGGCGACCAGATTCGTCTCGTTCGTGTTCGCCGCAACCTCCTCCATACTCGTCAGCACCTTTTTCTGAAACAGTTTTTCCATATACTTTTTTATTAAATTTAAAACTCTCTGATCCAGTGTCATCGTCTTTTCTCCTTCCTAATTGATCAGCGCCGCCGTGATCTCTTCATCGGTGGCCTCTCTGCTAAAAAAATCCCCCAGTGAAGTGCCGTCCGGCATCCATACAACCCTTGTGTCCGTGTGAAAGTAGCAGACATTTCCGTTATGGTCCGAAAACTCCACCAGCAGGTATCTGCTGTCCAAAACGCCTGACACATTCATCGTACCGTCCAAATCTCCCATAGCTTCCTGTCCTCCTTATCTGGCCGCTTTTATTACGGCGTATATTTTCCCTTCCTCGCGCCCTGTTTCCTGCCCCTCCTGCAGGTAAACAACGTTGCCAAAAACAGCCTTATACGGGTGATTGTCTGCCTCCAGTTCCGTCCGCTCTGTCTTTTCAATCCCATACAGGGTACGGTCTACCGCCGGGTTTTCAGTCCCGGTTATATAACGGTCAAAGAAAATGATCCGCAGCCCGCGCTTGTCTGTCACAAGACCATATCCGCACCCTTTTGTCCGCCCAGATGGCGGCCTGTAGGTTGCCTCCGTCATTAAGGTAAAGGGGTCGTCCGTACCGTCAAAACAATTGGACTTTAGATCAGCAAGATACCTCGCTATTTTTCCAAATAAAATGCCAAGCGTGTCACCTGACTGTATGTTCTCCCGTTTTTCAGCTAATTTGAACACTGATGCCAGATCGTACGCCTCTTCATTTCCTTCATTGTCTTTTCGCCGTACCCGTACTATTCTGTTAGTCCCCTTTAATGTCTCAAACAGGATCGTATTCTTCTCCAATTCCTGCGGTGGTCCGATCCGAATGCCCGTAGCCCCCGCCTGTTGCAGTGCAACGACCGCCCGATACAGCATAAAACATTTCATGTCCGTAATGTACTGCAGCGTATTAAACTGCCTTGATGTCGGTATCCCGTTGATGCCTCCTACAATCGCAGGCCATCCGGCAATCCAGTCCCTTATACTTATGCTTTCCCGACTCCCGATGTCGGCAAACAGGCTCTTGAACAGCATTTGTTCCCCCGCTGTGTCGATATAATCTCCGGGCGTGTTTTCTAAGTCTGCCATTCTCATCACTCCTCTCCTATGATGTGTAAAAACTTACCTTCCCCGAATCCAAGCGCCTCTTTATTTAAATCGCGGAATCCAAAGAATTCAAGCTCAAAAAACTTCATCTCCACTGAAACGCCGCCAGGCTTTATGGTCAGATTCACGTTATTGAGCATTCCCATCATCCACTCCTGAAACTTTGCCCCCACCATGACCTGAAAATGCGCCGGGTGATCATCAAATTCTCTGTAATACAAAAGTTTAACGTCGTAAAGCAATCTGCATATCTCCATTAGCTCCGGATATGTGCATGTGTTCGCATTACGCAGTGCCTTATACATTAGAAACAGCCTGTATCTCTCGTCATCGAGGACAAAAAAATCTATAATCCCGGCATATGCTGTCGATTCGATACGCGTAAGATTCACAATCTCACCGATTCCGTCAAGCTGTCTGCCAAAAGCTGTGCGTATTGCACGTAATGTTTCGAGTTCCTTAAAGACTTCCTCAAGTTCTTCCATCTCGGCGGAAAATGCCCTTACGAGCACTTCGATGTTGTGTTTTCTCTTAAACTGTTCCGGCAGTTTATCCAGAAAACTCTTTGTAATACTCTCAGCGCTGATCATACAGGATCACCTCTATTCTCGATGCATCAAAAACAGCTTTCTGCCTGTGGCTTATTCCGATATTCTTCGGTACATAATCTGTTTCCGCCGGAATATATTTTTCCGACTCCGCCGCATAGGCCCTGATGTCCACCATGGAAACCGCTATCAACGTTTTATAAATGTTCGTTAGAAACTTCTGCAAATATACGCTGTCCCCCACCTGGAGCACTTTTGCGTCCTCAAGAATAGAGTCCTGCGCCAGTTGTATGTAGTTCGGTGCAATTGATTTCCCGGTCTCTTTCGTAATAATGACCCTCATCCATATATACCTGTAATTCGGCCGGTTAAATCCTACCTTATGAATGTTACCAAAGACATCCGCCACATCCATGAGTACGCTTCCGTACGCTCTGATACCGTTCGTCTTTTTTCGGTAGATGATATTCGCTATCTCACCTTCGTCACCGCCATCTATGATGAACTCGACGGATTTAGGAGGACGCCCCTCGGAATCAATTGTCTCCGTATCGTTTTCATAACCCGCCACGGATAGCACATTGTCAACGGAGTTGTAGATCTCTGCTGTAACACTTTCTATCATATTCTTGGAACGGGTCGCACAGCGCTTGACGAATGTCTGTCTTGCTTCCACATCATCCGCCTCAAAACGCCCTGCTGTCGGAGCTATGTCATTCGTGACCTCCCTGATGCCGGTATCCAGCGTAACCATTTCACGGATCAGGCCATCTGCTATGATGATCGGTCCATACTCCATACTTTCAAACAGAATATTCGAAGTCACAGACTCTATCAGGAAATTGTTTGATATGGCCAGTGTATTCGAGGTTTGCTTATAAACGTCTTCCAATTCCAGTAAAAAGCTTTCCTCGTCTAACCGTACACTTATTCCTTTTTCATCTATCATTTCGGCAAAGGCTTTAAGAACATCCGCCGCGCCCTCCTCCGGCTGCCGGACATACTGGTAACTGTGGCGGTTAACGGTTATGTAAAACAGGTCTATACCCGACTCCATATACGGCTTTACCACAATTTTTCGAAAGTTTTCCCTTCCGATCACCTGGGCATTGGTACACCGAAACATCTTTGAAGGGTTCGTTGCAGACCTTACCAGTACACCGTATGGAACGATGGTATCATCCGGCGCCGTACATGCAAGCATGTATATGGTCCTGGAATCCCGCTCTCTCGTAATACCCCCAAACTGCATGGCATTGTCCAGATTAGCGCCCTCCGCGCTCATGGTATACATAGCATAATAAGTATGCTCTGCTACCTCCCAAAGTTTTGCTACCTCGTCTGAAAATCCTGTAACAAGAACGTTTAATGCCGATTGCGGGTTGATGGTAATGTCATACCCCCATCCTTCCTTCAGCTTTCCATATACGCTGCTCCTTATTTCATCCAAACGCTTTCTCACAAACCCCTTCTGCGTAACGCCGTACTCATCCATGCAGTATCACCTCCTCGTCGTATGTCTCTTTATCCGTACGGAATTGAAAGATAACACACGCATTTCTGCTCTCCGTATTCACGCTGATGTCCATTCCTGTTACCTCCAGCACATCATCCACATCCAGTATCTCCCGTATCAGGCGCTTCTTGATTCCTTCCACATCAGGATTTTTTACCAAAACGGATTCAAACCACGGAATCCCTTTATCCGGATCAAATACCCATTCTGCAAAGTACCAGCGAAGTTTTATCAACACCTCCTGCACAGGACTTGTCACCAGCAGGATGTCCCCCTCTTCCGTCAGGCGGATATCTCCATCCGCATCAAGCAAAATATCTTTCATCGCAAAATCAGCCTCCCTCCATAATGGAGCCGCTTACCCAAAGATCCCCCTTGATCTCAATGCGCGACTGCCTGACCGTCAGACTTTTTTCCCCACACTTAAGCCCTATGCCTTCTGCGTCCATCTGCACCGCATTTTGTTCGTGCTCGACCCGAAATTCATCCTCCTTTAGCATCAGCTCCATGGTCCTGTTCCTGACTATGACAGCATTTTCATCCACCGCCTTCTGCACGGCCTCTGTTCCTTCGCTGAACAACCCCGGAATGCACACTGCATTGGTCAGGTCAAATTTCATGTCACTTTCTGTTTCCTTTCCGTGGCTCATCCACGGTTTCAGGTCGTTTTCACAGATAATGAGCACGCACCCGTCACCGGGTTTCACCGGATAAGCTATCACGATATCCTGACCGCCTGCCTGAGGGAAGACAACGGGAACTTTAACGATAGAGGGATACTTAAGACGTTTCCCGTTCTTCATGGCAACACTCCCTTCCGGTTTGACCGTTGCCATCCCAGTAGACGGATCAAAAGCCGAAATAGTTCCGGGAAGCGCCGTATGGATACCATACATGGATTCCCGAACCGTATCCTCCATCTGCTGCACAAATTCCTGCATCATGCTCCTGTCACCTCCAGTACTGTGGCTTTACACATCCAATCGCCCTCATAGTTGTCCCCTTCAATCGAAATCTTCTGTACTCTGAAATAGCCCTCTACTGCCTCGCTGCTAATATGGACATAGCTGTTCACCCCAATAGCCAGGTTCATGAGATAAGTCACTTCCCAGCCAAGCTGCGCAGACTCGCCTTCCTGCCCTGCTGTCTCTGATCCCCCCTTACTGCTGCCACCAGCCGCTGACACATTTACGCGCTTCGGCACCCCAATCAGACCAGACGCCGCATTTAGCTCATAGCCGCTCAATGATATGGGCTCCCCCGGTTTTAAAAGTTGTATAATGCCATCCTGTATAGTCCAGTTAATGCCATCTATGCGCGTCAGACAGTTTAACAGGTTCTTTGCACCGCCCACGAAGCTGAATCCAGCCGCCAGCACAGTGGATTGCATCACTGCACCGTGAGACTTGCTCATAGGCAGCCCCATCTGCGCCGCTATCTCCCGATATATCACATCGGTCTTTGTACCTTCTGCATAAGAAAGCGAAAATCCCGTGTCCCGCAGTTCTACCATATTTGAAGAAAGCTCTATTTCTGTCATGCGGTCTGCACCCTCCTTTGATGTAGACGCATGTGTAACCGTTCCCTTAAAAGCTTCTGTAATACTGTCCGCATATCCTGCCCGCACTACTACAACGCAGTCCTTTTTCTCCAGTTCTGACAAATGTTCCCTGTTCAGATTCCATATCGTAACTTTACCTGTATTGGGACTCCCAACGTCTGCTTTTTCAAAAGCAAATTTTATGTGGAGCGGAATCCCGTTTGCACCGACAGCGCCGATTTCAAATCCCGGACCGCCGCCTTCACCGATGGCCACCCTGACCTGTCTATCGAATAATCTCATGCTCTTTTCTCCACTCCTTCAAGTCCTCCCACGGAATAAACACAAATTCCGCATTTCCATTCAGGAAATCTTTGCGCCCCACACGCTTCAAATCGGTAAAACATCCAAATATGCCTTGCGGAATATGCACTGATAAGTCAAAATGCGTAAGCGGCGCAAGGGGCATAATCTTTCTTTGCTGTAGTAGATTTCTCCTGTCAGTGTCATACACGCCAAATGTCCAGTAATCGTATGTACCGTTATACAAAAATCTCAGCAGATATTCCTGACGGCATAAAATGACGCGTGAAAAACTGTCATTCATGTCAGGCACCGATATGTATTCGACCATTCTGTTTCACCTCAATTCAACAGATTATATAAGATGGATGCTTTTTTCTCCGATTCCTTCCTCCCTGATTCGGCTGTATCGCCGGAAGTTCCACCCAAAGAGCCGCTCTTGTTACCCGTGCCGGACGTGCCCGCACCTGCCCCCGTATCCCCGCCGCGCGCATAAGAAGCCGGTATGGTAGTTACCTGTGCAGATACGACTGTCACTTCTTTCAGACTCATGCGGATGTCTCTCGACGTTTTATTGCTCTCATCTTTTGGCACTGTCAGAGACATAATTGCCATATTCGGATATACATCCGTACTTGTTACCACCGTTACGAGCTGTCTGGAATAATAGAGATTTTCCAGCTGCGCCACCACCTCGTCCACTCTGCCGGTCCCATGGGACGCCCACGTAACCGGCGTATTTGTAAGGTGTCCCGTGATCTCAAGCACCATAGGCTTTATGCTGATGTTATCTGATACTGAATATCCGGATTCCACCGCATAATCCGGGACGTCAGAGGAATAGCCCCTGTTCTCACTCAGCAACGCATCAAACTCTATCCCGTTAACAGACAATGGTCGTAATCTCATGCCACACCTTCCCTTCTGCATCACGTACCATATTTGAGACCCTTTGCCAACTGATCCGTCGTATCAGTCGCCGACTTTGCGGCAGCCTGAGAAATGGTTCTCTGATCCGTTCCATGAAACGTCTGCTCGATGTTCACGTTCTGGGTCACATTGCTTGTCCTGCTTCCTCCAACGCCGCCCGCATTGGCAACAGTTGTCTTCTGGATTGTGGCATCTCCGGCAAAAAAATCACCTACGCCGTCCAAAAAATCTCCTGCCCCATCAGAAATATCGCCTAAAAATCCTTTTGCCTTCTCCAGCATACCCTGAATTTTCTCTACAAACACGGACACGCGCTCTACTATCGCATCTATTTTCTCACCGAACAGTGCATAAATGGCATCCCATATACCCTTAAAAAAGGATTTAACTGCCAGCCAGCATCCTTCGTTAATCTTTTCAATTCCCTGCAAGGCCTTCTTAAAATCCAGCGTAAACACGCCGCTTAAAAATTCGGTTATTCCTTCGAATATGAGGAGAACTCCATTTACTATGTTGTGTATGGCAGAAAAAACAGCCGATAATGCTGCCAATATCTGTTCGCCCCACTCATCCCAAAAATTTTGAAGCTTACCAAAAAGGAATACTGCCAGCTGGTAGATACCGTTAAATATTTGTTTTAATATGGCCAAAAGATTCTGAAAAATGGAGCCTAATCTTTCTTTGATCTCGTCGCCGTTTTTAAGCCAGTAGTCTCTCAGCTTTGTTGATACCGCTTTGCCAATTCCAGAAATGGACATCCAAACCCGCAGCAGAAACCCCTTGACCTTATTCCATGCCGTTATAATCCTGTCTCTGATTTCATCTACGTCATACCCCATCTTCCCAAGTATATCGCCGATGACGCTGTCATTTCCCTTCATGAAATTAATGAAATCATCCACAACCAGGGCGATAGCCAGTATCACGGCTACGATGGCCATAATTTTCAAATTTGCCACGTTCAGCAACCCGATAAGAGATTTCAAAAATGACAGTATCTGTTTCCCTTTGAATGCCGCTATGGTCATCCCAGCAGCGATCCCAAGTAGCCGCAATACATTTTCCATTCCCCCGAGCTTATCTGTTACCCTCACAACGACATCTCTCACCCGGTCAAGACCTTTTATCGCCATATCAAAAGCTCTCGTCATGCCCTTTGACAAAGTTTTGGTGAACCCCGTAGCCGCATTGATGTCATCCAGCCAGTACCCCCACTTGTTCCGAATGTAAGTAAGACCGTCTGATATACTGTAATCGAGGCCGCTAAACGCCCCGTTGATTTCATCCGTGTGGGATACAAACGCATTTTTTAAGTCTGCGAGGGATATCTTACCGTCCGCCGCCAACTGCTCAAGCTGGTCTGTTGTGCTCCCGAGCTGCTCATTCAGATAGCCAACCGCTTCCGGGGAGCGCTCCATGAGCTGGTTTAAGGTTTCGGTGTCCACCTTCCCCTTTGCAAATGACTTATTAACCGCCTCCATAAGACCGACGATCTCTTCATTACTTTTTCCTGCCGTTTTAAAGGTCTTTGTAAGCGCATCATGAAACGCGATTGCCTCATCCACACTGCCAAAAAGCTCCCGATTCTCCTGAACCAGGGCGCCGACCGTTTTGGCCGTATCCGCATAGGACATCTTTGTATCGTTTGCGGACTGCATGATCTTTTGCTGGATATCCTTTTGCTCGCCAAGCCCTGCTGTGGCATTTTTGATCTGATCGTTTATTCCATTGAACTCCTCTGCCAGGGCGTTCATCTGGGTAAGGGAGAAACCGATACCGATAGCGCCCAGAGCCTTCATGGCAAAGTTCTTGACATCTTCAATCCTGCCTTCGGCCTCCTTCATCGAAGATTCATCTATCTTGAATCCCATGGCGATTGCTATATCACGCACCGTCAATGGTTCCTCCCCCTCTCTTCCCGCATTTCTTCTATTTTGGCCCGCTCGATGTCCAGATCCCTGCTATACAGGGCATACAGCTTTAGCGCCTCGCTAAGCGTATAGCAGGTCTTTAGCTCCTCCATGCAGGCCAGCCTTGCCTTGACCAGAATATACATCCGCAGTTCAAGCTCGTTAAATCTGCTTATGTCGAAGGTGCCATATCGGGAGATATCATCTTCTTCACAGCTTCTATCGCATCTCCAGATCGGCTCCCGATATTCACGAAAAAATCTCCGTAGTTCTCCCTGAGTACATAAAAGGCAAGTACAAACATATTCTGCACGTTCCCCCGGAACACCTCATTGCACTTATCTTCCGTCAGATACTCTGCATCAGAGCTTTCCGCTTCACACACTGCAACATTGCCACCCAGTAAAAGCGCCCTGATAAGCTTTTCTACCTTATCCGCCGACAAATGAGAAAAAGCGCCCGCTATATACGGCGCCGCCTCATTGATATCCATATCCATTAAGCTCTTTTTCTCTGCACTGTCATCTTTACTGCTGCTATCCCCGCTGGTTTTAAAAGCGCCCGCTATGCTTCCAGCCAACGGAGAAAGCAGGCTTACGATCTCCGTGCTCAAATTTGCAGCCGTAAATGCGGGCAGGGGATAAATATAAAATGTAAACTTTCCGATATCCCTTTTTGTAGGCTGGATCATCCTTGTAACGTTTCCTGCTTCTCTCATGCCGCCTTCTTCCTCCTTCATTCAAGATTCATGGCTGCCTGTCCTGTTTCAAGCACCCACTCCTTATTCTGCGAATCTTTTCCGTTCGTCTTTGACGGAAGCTTTGCTACCCACGCACTGTCTGCTGAAACCTTCTCTTTTCCGGTCAAATCATTTATGAGAATGGGAAATGCCCCGCCCCCATCCTTTTTATCCTGCTTATACTTGTTCAGAAGAAACTTATGCGTAGGTGAACTCTGTAAGAGCGTGATCTTCACGGTCACTCTCTCATTCGGGTCTACTGACCTCACGATCTCTCCGTCGCATCCAGCTTTTGATGTCACGCCTCCGTCAAGCGGCTCGATTACTACAAAAGAATCTTCCGCATATCCTGTCACTGCATGGGTTCCGAGTGCGATTTTGACCTTAGAACAGTTGTATGTAAAGATGTCGCCCATTTTTCTTCTCCTTTCTTACTCCTCAATATGTCAGATTGCCCTTTAATTCTGCAATATGGATAGCGCCGGCCAGTCTCGCCGTAAACTTACAGTCTCTCAGTGTCCGGCTGGCCCTCTGCGCACTGCTTAAAGATGCCGCACGCGGCACTGTCACGGTATAACCCTCTATCGGTTTACCATTCACATCAAATTCTGTTTCTGCAACGCCGCCTGCTTTCTGCCCTTCCTGTAAGGCCGCACGCATCTGGTTCTCCACGAGTGTGATGCCCGTATCCAGATAAGGTATCTTAGGATTCGCAACAAACAATTCAAATACCCTTATCTGCATCCGATTCTTTAACCAATCGCGGAATCTGATCACGTCAATCCACTCTCCGCCAACCGTCCTGCCATTACGCGTGATGTTCCTGCCTGCACAGGGGATGTAATAATTCAGGCACTCCTCCTCAAGATCACGCATCTCTCTCGTGGACAGTCCCGATGCCGTTACTCCTCTCAGCGTCTTATACGCCCATGTCTCACTGCCCGGATCATAGGAGAAACCTTCTGCCAACCACGCCACATGCGCATACTCATCAGCCGATTCCGAATAAACGCCGAAAGTGCGCATGTAGTCTTTTCCAAGAAGCGGATTTTTCTTCTCCCGCGTCGAAAAAGCAAACAGCCTCTCCGTGCTCTCGATTAAGCCAGCCACCTCACTGATATCCGTATCCTCTGCCCCTGCCAACGCAAGGCCATACCATCCTGCCTGCCCAATGGCCCGCTTTACCGTCTCCAAAAACTTCTCAGGGTTCAAAAGCCTTTCCTTATCCTTCACCGCCGCACCGACAGTTTCGTCCTCTCCATCCGGCGTTTCAAGAGCGGCCTGCTGCCGAACAGCTATGTAAATAAATTCCGGCTTATGCTCCTGGAGGAAGGCCGCCCTCGCCGCTTTATAAATCGCATCCTCTTCTTTCCAGCCGGCATCTGCGACCTCGGCCAAAGACACGTATCTGTCTATGCCTTTCAAATCCTTTGCCCCGTCAAGCGGCCTGTCTCCAATGATCATAATCGTATCGAAACTGGCTGAGTCTTCCACCGGCGACTCAATGGCTATATCACAGTTTACGATATTGTCCAATACTTCACTCATACAAATCCTCCGTTTCTACACGTTCAAAATAACCTACCGGCTCTTTCACAGGCTCCCAGCTCTCTTCCCCGTGTGGATTATGCACCGTTATCTCCCCCTGCTTATACTCGAGAGTAAACCTTACCGCATATTCCTGCATGGCACGGTATCTGTAACGTGTTCTGTCAAGCTCCGACAAATCCCGCACCGGGCCCATAGCCTCAATACACACGTTTTTTGTATATGCCCTCTCGGTCCCGATATCAGACTGTAGGAAAAGAAGAAATCCTGTCAGCTCGTCTGCCGCCGGATTTTCCAGCGAATATATCTCCTCTTCACTCCCTGCCACGCTGTCCGCATAGCTGTTTACCTCCAGTATCTTCGTGCACTCATAATAAGAGACATTCCTGCCATCCCTGACGGTATCAACCGAGTGGCGCGGCACTGTTGCATCCTTTAGCTTAAGCGTAGTCAGAGGAAGCGTATGCGGCGGCGTATACTGCTCAGCCCATAGCACACAGTCTCCAAAATGTTCCGAAGCAAGTACCCATAAAAAATCACTCAGCTCAGCCAGTGTCATCCTTCTCCTCCATTCATACCTTCACCCTCTTCCTGTATGACTGGCGCAAGCTGGATAACGCCCGACTCCGCTGGTATCAGCCCATACACTGCCTCCGTCTGCCCAACCGGCGTATTTCCCCACGTGCTCACCCCTACGCACTCATACCATTCACCACGGTAATATATTCTGTCTGCCAATGTGCCGGTCTTTTCGTCTGCTGTGTACATCGGTAGCCGTCCAAACACCCTGACATTCTTCTTTCTCCGCATCCCTTCCGGGAGCGTCATGATGTCGTCCGACGTAAGCGGCTGTACATCCAGACTTACCATACTGTCTGTATACGCCGCACGCACACGGCCCCGCACTATCTGCGTCTTTTCAAATCGGCGCAAGGTATACGTTCTTTTAAATATACCTAGTGTCATCAGTCCATACTTCCCTTCTTTACGATCTGAAAATGCACGGAATTCTTCATTGTCCCCGTATCAATAAGGGGCTTGTCAGAACCCTTTTTCTCAATAGTAGACGAAGCGTTTGCTACAAAATCCCCCTGCTCTATCTCTGTCTGTATCAGATCCTGCTGAAAAAGGCCCACTGTGTTTAATACATCCTTTGCAGAGGCTCCCTTTAACAGCGCATCCTTCTGAGACAGCAGCACGTGATTTATCGCCTGCATATGCTTATCCACACTGTCGCGCATAAAAGGACGTGATGGCATATTCTCGGTGCCAAACTCATTCCACATTGCTATGTCAACTAAATCAGCCCTAGAACCGTCATCATTTAAGTGCAGCGTACCTCTCTGGTATCCTATCCGCACTTCCATACCGGCCAGTTCCTGCAAAGTCGCCATAAAGCGTTTTCCCTCCGATGTCCATGTGTCCGTTACCTTTCCCATAGCCTCCTCACATCCTGTTCATGCCCGATATGGAGATCGGAACAATACAACGTTTTCGGATCTCCAAAAACTGTAATCCGTATGCCGTCAGAAGGTACTCGGCATCCCCGTCTGACGCCCCCGCGCCCATAGCCGCGTTGCTAAAAGACACACTTGTACTGCCTTCCGAAATAGATGCGATCCCCATGGAATCCTTGAGCGAAATATTTAATCCCTCTTCCTGCCCTGACGACTGCGCATTCAGCGACATCTTATGCACTGCCAGATAAGCTATCGCCTGTGAGTAAAGCCCTCCAAAACGGCTCTCACTAATATACGGCTCCGCTATCTCAATCCATACCCGCAGCTCTTCTTCTGTCTTAGCCTGAAACTCCGGCGCTACTGCCCTTATAACAGATACAATCTTCCTTACCTTTTCAATCCTCATAAGCCATACCCGCTACTTTTTTGCATCGGAGTCATCAGCAGAACCGGGCTCTCCTGTCTGGCTACCCGTACTGCCCGCGCCGGCAGTCTTCGCTGAACCGTCGACTTTTGCCGGTTCTCCCGCCTTCTGCGCTCCCTTTTTCTTTTTCTCCGGCTCAACCGTGGAAAAGACGCCACGGGCAACATACCGAAGGACAACCGGGTTCTTGTCATACCCCGCGGGAAGCTCTGCCGTCTCTCCCGGCAGGATACTTGTTTCCCCAACGCCGATAATTTTTAAAGAATTATTTCTTACTGTCATACCTTTCCTCCTTTAATCCATAAAAGTATCCCCTCTGGAGAACCCCAAAGGGGATATCACTAAATGCCGGGTTACACTCAAACTCCTTCTGCTATTAGCGCTGAAAGAGGATAGTAAATAACCATGCCCGCTACGCGCTGCTCACACGGAATCTCGATTTCCAATCCCTTCTCCTGTAACGGATACTGATAAAAGTGCATTGGAATTTCAAGCGACAGCTTCCTTTCATCGTTCGTAAAAAGAAACGCCACCGCACTGCCCGTGGGATTGATGTCTGTCGAATCTGCCTGCAGCTCATTGGCCTCGCGAACCTCTTTCAGATAAGGCGCGTGCTCCATGATAAACTTTAATACCGTGGTTTCTGTATCGGGAATCCGCCGGGTTGCCAGATCAATGTATACGTGGGACGGAAGCACAAGCGTATCCGGTTTTTCCACGTTCTTGGTGATCTGAGAAACATACTTCTGCATGCCGTTGATATCATCCAGAATCTGATCGGCGTTCTTATAGCGAAACTCCGTATACTCTTTCCCGCCTACCGTAACTGTAGACAACACATACTTGGGAATGTCGTTATCCTCGGACAGGATACCCACTAAACCGTTGTCTCTGTCGCCCGCCCATGCGATCTTATTAACCGCATAATCCATTGCGTACCGGGCAGACTCTCCCTTACGCACATCCAGCGCTTTTCCTGCCATTCTGGATGCCCGCATTTCCTGTACAGAGTACCCATAACTGTCACCAACCGATTTCACATAGCCAGTAACCGGTTTCCCTTTGACATCAGCCCTGGGTAAATCAGTGGCATAGTTATTGATAATCCTTGCCATACCCGTTTTATCATAACTGTAGTAGGTAAATGTCTCGGCGCCCTCGGGTACTTCGCTCGTCACAGGGAAAAGTGCGAGTGCAGTCATTTCGGGGTATTCCACGTCATAAGTCTTTGTCTTTACAAAATCCAGTTCCCGTGCAAAGAACACACTTGCCTGCTCCACGCTGTCAAACCGGGTATCGCCGCCAACCATAGCACGACAAACGTTGCCATTTTTAAGGGCTCTGGCATCTGCCCCGTCGTAATTTACATGTTTTCTTCTCTTTTTCATGCCTTGCTTTCCTCCTTCTCAGCAACACATGCCGCCTGTACACGAATCGGCGCAATGCCGTTATCCGCCCCGCCAACAAATCGTGCCGGAAGAGCGAGCTTCTCGGATGTGTCTTCTTTTGTTGTAAAACGTCCTGCCTCATCCCCTGTAACGATCAGATAGACAGGCTTATCATATGCCGGAACTGCTGCCTCGCCGACAACGGCCCAGATCTTTCCCTGCTTTAACACGCCGATACTCTGCCCCTTTTCAGGAACCGCATTACCTTCGTTATCCTGCATGGTGGTAAAACCATTCTGTACAACGCCCTCAAAATCCTCCGCCGTACTGTCCGCATCGGGCAGTTTCACGTCACTTCCCGGATTTTCACCCTTCACGACGCCATAGCCGAAAGGAACGCCGCCCGGTGTCGTAAAGGTATTATTCTCATACGTCGTAATGTCATACAGTCCGCCCGCAATGCCTTTTGCGGTCTTATAACCGTAACTTGTCTGTGCTCCCATCAGTCTTTTCCTCCATTCTTATGACATTCTCTTTTTTCGATCATCTTCTCGCGCGCTGTAGATGCAGAGCTTACTGCCCCGCCGTCAATGCTATCCTGATTTCTCGATGCCATGATCCTGCGCCGCTGATCGTCCACCTTTTTCCGGCTTGCCACGTTCTGTTTCGCCATGTCGTACGCGGCGCTGATATAAGCGTTTGATTTCCCGTCCAGGCGCAATCTGGGGTTTACTGCCCTGATGACCGTTTTTCTGGCATCTATCAGGCTCATACTCTCTACACCGTCCAGATTTAACCTGTCGGCAACACGGCAGACATCAAGATAATCGCGAAGTCTCTTTCCAACAAGCCTGTCAATGGAATCCATGTTTACCGATCCGTTCTTCCCGTCGTCGTCTTCATCCCCCTTGAGATCGTCTTCATCATCCGTATTACTGTCGATATCATCCTCGTCACTGTCTGCATCAGGATCATCCTCCCCGTCGTCGTTCTTATCAGGATTATCACCGCCTGCTGCCGACATGTCATTCGCCGCCTGTAATTCGTCGATGACATCCAGAAGAGCGTTAATATCTCCCTCCTGCTCTGCGATGATCTCTTCTGCATCCATCTGCTCCTCGTC
This sequence comes from Lachnospiraceae bacterium, assembly GCA_009774175.1. Lineage (GTDB taxonomy): Bacteria > Bacillota > Clostridia > Lachnospirales > Lachnospiraceae > UBA3282. Next base: position 70,523 of record VSNG01000011.1, read on the forward strand.
AGAATCCCTGCGGTCTTTCCGCTCGCGAACTCCGTTAACGATGTCCTCTGCGTCCATCTTGACCTCATCCTCTTCATCCGTAGCAGACACCGCATCCCCCTGTGCCTTGAACAGGGCAATCGCCTGTTCCAGTTCCTCAGGAGAAAGATCGCTGTCATACCGCTTCTTCTCCTGTACCCTCTTTGTTCCTTTCCCTGTGCCTAACATCACTGGCCCTCCTTTTAAATAGTTTCTTGTTCCTGCATCTTTATGGTCGATATTCAGCCGGGCACGATCTCCTGCCCGCGCTTCGCCAACAAGCGCAAGATGATTTACTTCAATATCACGCTGGATTGCGTCATATTTCTGCCCATGGTATGTGCCCGGCGTCCTGTCCAGGTTCAGCCCATATCCTAACGACAATTCGCGCAGGCCGCACTGCTTAAGCGCATCTGTATTATGTATCACGATTTTGCAGCGGACCTTATTTCCATCCTGATAACCTTTGCTGAGAATCGTCCCTATCTGCTCTTCATGTACATTGTCCTTGTCAATCTCGCCAGCATCATGGGTAATGATAATGGGCTTGCCTTCATAGCTCGCAAGGCTCTTTTCGGAAAATACCTCCTCCGGCAGGCGCAGTTCGAAACGCTTACCGTTCTCACTGCCCGGATCAGAATACGCAAAGATACCGCACCGGGTCACTACCGGGTGATCGACAAGGTATCCCTCCTCCGTATAGTAGGTCTGATCCATCTTAAGACTGTCCGCCCTATAATTTCTTTTCTTTTTTCCACTATCAATCCTTACATCCTTTTTTGCCTTATCCACTACTCCTCACCTCCTTCAAGGCATATAAAAAGCGCCTATTCGGCGTTGATCACAATTTTTACTATTGCTTTTTTACTATTAGCGCATTAAACGTCCCAAACTTAAATACAGGCTTAGGCCTGCACCGGCATTGATAATCTTTCCCCGGATGGCACCGGCGGCCTGTTTTCCTGTCAACAATCGGAGGATCATCCCATCGGAACCGCTTACCGTTCAACGCCTTATGAGACTTTCTTACACGACTGTCCCCACAGTCATCCCAGATATATTCCTCTATCCCGGCATCCCTCTGCTGTGCCTCAGTGACCGATGCATTCAACTTGCCCACCTGATCCCTTGCCAACAGCCTTGCGTGTGACTTTCCGACATTATACCTGTTCTGAATCTCTTTCAGAATGCTGCTTGTCGACTTTCCATTGAGGAAGCCGTCTTTGACGATCACCCTCATATCGCCGAGCGTATCCGCAGGAATTGTCTTAATCAGCGACACGTTCTCATCGACCCAACGGTCAAGCTCTGTCTGGAAGAATTCACCCATATAGTAATCTTCCAGCAGATTAATGCCCAGCGTCCTATCAACTGCTTTCTTCCATTCCCGAATCGTAAGCTTTCTGGTCATGTTAGCCAGAGACTCCAGCTTCCGCCTCAGACCATACCCCTGTTCCTTCTCAGTAAACTTTTTCTGTATCCTATCGAGTACCCGTTCCAGAAGTACCATAACGTCATTGATACCGTCTACGCGGTAAGTTCCACGTTCTTTCATGATCTGTTCTTTTAATGCCGGGATTTCTTCTTCTATGGATTCTTTGAACAGCCTCATGTATTGCCTGGACACCCTTGCATACTCACGCTCCATGCCGGCTGGAAAAGCCGGCGTATATTTTGATATCAAAACATCGTGGCCGTGGAATTTCTTGCGTATAAGTTCCTGTATGGCTTCTTTCTGCAATCTCTCATCCACGCTTATCCCCATCTCCAATCAAAAACAGCCTATGCGCTTTGCACAGACTGCCGTATCGTATACATATTCTTTTCACTAAAATCAGGCTGCTTTCCAACCCGTTACCTCTCGTCGTCTTCCTCATCATAGGGTCCATGGATAAAATCTACCATCTCTACCGCCATCACGCCACGGGGCGACAGGTCGTTATCACCTGCTCTAATCGTCTCTTCGATTTCTATATCAGCGCAATCATCAATGAGCCGGTCATAATCGTGCTCTTTCCTCCAGAAAAATTCCTCTTCCGTTAAGCCGAGTTCCTGTTGGACAAATTCTTTCTGTTTCACCGTCAGCTTTTCTTTTTCTGCCATACAATCACGCCCCCTTAATGCTTATAAACTGTAACTATTTCTCCGTTATCATGATCCACTACCACTGTAAAACGGCCTTTCTTATAATGGAACTTATTCCCTTGATCAGCGTGCTTCTTATCCTTCCCCGCCGCCTCGGGATGCTGAATAATATCCATTAATTTAGCTGATGATACCCTTCTTTGCCCAAGCCTGTCACACGCATGCCTTGATAACTTCTTAATAGTAACACCTTTACTGGTTCTCTGTCCAATAATTTTCTTCTCGTACTCCTTTCTCTGTTGGGCAGACAGTGCTTTTCCCTGCCTGCTGCCACCGCCACCAGAACCGCCAAGCTGTCCGGGGCGTCCCTTATGATTATAATTACCTGAATTACTGTTCCCTTCGTCCTGCCGCATTCCTAAAACAGACATCAGAATCTTAAGCGATTCAGAGAACGGAGCAAATATTTTCTCAGAATGTACTAATTCTCCAAGGGACATAAACCGATGGTCTTTCATCTCGATATTGTCAGCCCGCGGTCGGTTACGGTAATCCGTACACAAAAAGATGCGCGAAGAAAGTTCCTCACATGTCCCTGCTGTCTCTCCAAGATAGATAAGTTCTTTGGGGATAATTCCAAACTCTTCTTCTGCCTCCCTTCCTGCTGCCGTCTCAGGCGTTTCCCCCGGCTCAATATGCCCGCCAGGGCCGCATAATCCTTTCCCATCCTTCCTCTCGGCGGCAAGTATTTCGCCATCTTTTACAACAATAACCCCGACGCCTTCCGCCCGCCCGTCAGACTGTATCTTATCAGGCACTGCCTCCTCCGCTTCCCCGATACCCAAAAGACCAGCAATATCAAGGTCATCCTCTTCGTTTAAAGGATCATTTATCGTATACTCCCCCGACTTCTTAAGGCCTGCCCGGACTTCCGATGGGTCAAGTACCTGCATATCCACGTATACCTGTGCTGTCGCCGCCTTGGTCTGCTCCGTAACAGCCTTAACCGAATCCACATTCGCCTGTTCCGTCTCGCTCAGTGACCATAACGGCTTAAATTCCACCTTGTATGCCGGTATCTCCTTTATCTCGCCTTTCTTCTGTCCGCATTTGAGTATAAGGTCGATAAGGATACGCATATTTTTCTTGAGCATCATCTTCTGAATTCGACCGACAAAATTATAGTAATTCTCCATGTCGCTGTCGCCGGTGCTGTTTTCTCCGGCAGGAGAACGCCCAAACAGTATGGTCTGCGGAATGTTTGTCACCGCGCTTAACATATTACAGGCCGTATCTATAATATCTTTTACACCGGCAAGCGGCATACTTTTAAAATCGTAATCTTCTCCATCCGCATCTATCACAAGGGTATTCAGAAGCCCTCTGGCCAAATCAATAAGCTCAATCCTGCTTAACACTTTATTTTCCCCTTCGTCTGTCAGCAGAAGACTGGAAAGGTTTTTCAGCTTATAGATCGACTGAACACAGCGCTCAAGCATTTTCGGCGCCGTGGAGTGCGACACAGCCGCGTTCTGCAATGCATCCTTGATCCGCAGATACTCCGGGATTCCGAAGTAACGGTATGCAGAATATAACCCCGATTCCGGCAGTTTACCATTCTGAAATACGAGACATCTGCTCTCATGCACACGGAAACTCCCAAACTGGCTGTTTACCATATAAAACTCAGGCTTTTGAAATTTACTGCCATACTGCCGCCCTCTCACGGGATTGTAACCGTATAAAGACGCCTGATCAGGCTGTACTACTGCTCTTTCATATACAAGAAGTTCCTCTATCGCCTCTACGTTATCCCAATCCAACGGCTCATCAAGATCGCACCCGTCATCAACCAACATTACAATCACTGCGCCGCCATACAGTCTTGCCCATTTAATTGCTGTTGCCGCCGTTTCTTCCCAATCAAGACGGTCAAGCTCGTCCGAAATGAAATCCACCGCCTTTGGGTCATTCAGTTTAAAATCATATCCGTGCTTAACCGCTTCTTCTGCCGGCGCATCAATGATTCTCGAAAATAATCCATTTCCCATATACTGGTCTGTCAGATCCGTGTCAGGAACACCACTCTCTGCAACATAAGTATACGCCGTCGAACTGTCCAGTGACGTTCCGTATTTAGTCAGCATATTCTTATAGCCGTCGTAGCGTGTGGCCTTACCCCGTCCTGTCATTAACTCCAGGTCGTATCCTTTAACCCCGTCTTCTTTTCTGGCATACTTCATGTCCAATATACGTCTGCCACTCTCTTCGCGGATATATTCTCTGATGCTATTCTCCATACCCTCAATTACCCCGTTGTACTTATAACAAGCCCGTGATGTTGAACGCTTCCTTTCCCTCATAACAGGAAAGAGCAACCGCATCCGCCCTGTCCGGCGAACTTATATTCCTCTTCTTCATCTCTTCCTTGCTCTCAAGCTGGATTTTTCCTTTACTTGTGAGCCTGTATTTCCTACAGGACAGCTGCGCCGCAAGGTCGTCGTCGCTAGGAAGCGCAATATCCTCTTTTCTCAGATGCTCTTTTACGCTCCCCCAAAGATAGCTCGTTAAATTATCATAAATCTCATGGGCCTTGATTTTACTCTGGCCATAAGATATCACCTCATCAGGAACCCGCCCCGCCGCATTAACGGGAACAATCACAAGCCTCGTGAGACGCTCCTCTCTTTTGACCTCTTCCAAACGGTCTGTCACGCCGCCCCCTAACCCGGTATCATCAATATTGGCATATATATCTCCCTTGTACTGCGGATATTCGGCTATTACTGCCCTGTACAGCAGGACAACCTTTCCTACCGTTGTCATAAGACTCTGTCCACGGAGCATCACTGGCAAAGTGATCCTGCCGCCCACATTCTGTGCAATCACAGTTTCGTCATCTCCATACCTCGCGACGTCAACACCGAAGGATATACGTCTGATCTCTGCTCTGGCAGAAAGATCACACATACAGCTTTGTTCAACCGCAGATAACCCGATAAATACATCTGCTTCCTGTTTCGGGAATTCTCCCGCAACCCTCACACGGAACACGTCGGAGTCGGTACCATACATCTTACTGATTCTTTCAATAAACCCTTTATTTACCCGTGCACTCATACGGCCGTCAACATGCAACGTATTATAGGACGCCCTGTTTTTATGGTGGCTGTCATAAAAAAAGCCTGTCAGCCGTGTCGGGTTCCCACACATCAGGAGCTTTGCCCCTTCTGTTGACAGTGCTCCTAATACGGGTTCGAAAACGATATCCTTTACACCAGACGCTTCGTCTATGATAAACAGCAGATGCTCTGCATGAAACCCCTGTAAGGCATCCGGGTTCGTCGCAGTACGCGCAGCGGCAAACCATTCCTCTGGATGTCCCTTCATGTATATCTTCTCATTCGTCCATATAAGCTCCTTTTTAAGGGCTGGGGTATTCCTGATCCACTTTGCCGCCTCTGCCCACAGAATATCAAACAGCTGATGCTGGGTAGGCGCCGTGCATGGCACTTTGGGATACGGTCTGGTGCATAAAAACCATATAATTGCCCAGCTCTCCACTGCACTCTTCCCCACTCCGTGCCCGGAACGGACTGACGTCATGGGCTCGGCCTCCACACTCCTCAGTATAGCTCTCTGGTTATCATCCGGCTTTACGCCGATGACATCCTCCACAAAATCAATCGGATTCCTCGCATAATACCGTATGGCTTCCTCACGCCTGCTCATCCCTCTTCATAAACGCCCTTTCTATAATATCGCCGAGACTTGATTCTTCATCCTTTTTAGTCCTCTGGCGTTTTTCTTCATTCTCCAATTTTACAGATCTGATCTTTTCGTCCTGCTCATCCAGATCTTTATCCGACTTTGTTGTCTGCCCAATCGTATCACGGATGGCAACATATGCCTTTACATCCCCCAACAGCGCCTTCTTGATCATTGCCATATTCACCGCTGACTCTAAAGTGCTGTCAAGTCCCAATTCCTGCAAGATTGGTGTCCACTCGGGACTGTCAATCTCTGCCGTAAGCAACAGGTTTAAGGTTTTCCGAAAATTTGCTTTTCGCTTTCTGGCTTCCCCCGATGCTTTTCCTCCTCGTGAAGAGATTTCCCGTAGTTCCCCCGTGGTTAACGTGTTGAACCCCTTATCTCTTATATTCTCGTATCCGGCCACCTCCTCACCTTCCTATCTTGCCCTCTGCGCCTGTATTTTCCCAAATATAAAAACACCAGATTTCTCTGATGTTTTCGCTCCTTTTCCCTTTGCTTCACTATATCATGCTACTATAATAACACATTCAGTACGAAAAATCCGGCCATCTTTTGCAATCGTACAAAAGGGGAAAGTTTTTAACTTTCCCCGCTCCACATCTTAGCCCTTATTTTGTTTCAAAAACTCCTCCATAAGCTCTCGGATTACCTCTGCCTGCGGCTTCCCTGCCCGCTCGCAAGCCGCTTCAAACCGTTCGACAATATCCCGTTTCAGCTTAAATCCTTTAGTCATATAGCCCGCTTTCTTCTGGTACTTCTCACTGGCTACCGTTTGTTTGGATGGATTACCTTTCGGCATGGCTTCCCCTCGCTTTCACAATTCCTGCATAGATCAGCTTCGCAACTCCGATCGTGATAAAAAAAGCTCCTAATTTTATTAACATATTTACACAGATGAGCTCCCGTGGTATAGTTTAGGTAACAGGAAGGGCTTGCGCCCTCCTGTCAGCTTAACAGCTTATCGAGAATCAGTAGGATGATTCCGATAACCAAGTCCGTCAGTGCACCGAGTAGCCAGCTCTTATATGTACTGTCGGACTTTTTATTTTTGCTCACCTGTCTCTCACCTCCTTATGTATATATAATATCATATGGTTAACCATATGTCAACGGATTTTTGTACATATTGGTCTCCTTCAAGTATTTTTCACATCTTTAGCCATCCTTCCCTTAGATTTCTCCCAGATATACCCCGACTTTTATAATAACTTTCTTTACAATCCTTCTCATCTGCCGCTCCGAATATCCTACGTCTTTTATCTTTGTATAGGGAATGTTGCGCCGCTGATCTGACCAGAAACGTTTTTCCATGACTTTTTTTTCTTCCGAATTTAAATTATCATAAACCAGCTTCACGGCTTCTATCTGCTTTTTCAACGTCTCAGCACGGGCAGATGTCATCTTAAGAGCCTTCGCCTCAGTAACCGACTGCGGTTTACAGTCATCTTTGGAATATTTTATGCCTGCTGCCGGCGCCGATGATGCGGTCATAATCTTATCTATGTAATCTTCGTATTCCTTTTTGGATTCCGGATATCTCCGAATGATAATTTCTATTAAATGCCATGTGTTATGGGATATCATTCCGTTCTTACATCCCCTTTCCGGCGGGGCCTGCTGCCTCTTGGAAGCATCCCCGCCCACTGCTCTGTCTACAGTTGCCGTGATATATCAATTTTTAGGAAAGTCTCTACTGTATTTCTCGAATATTCTCAACGGAATATCTTTATTCCATTTTGAATATTTTTATATAAGTCACTGAACCACCTTTTTCATGCATCAATATGCCCGGCGTTGATTTGCACCACACATTGCACACTCCGCTGTTATGTCAGCATTGCCCATCAACTGCAATCCACTGTGTGCGCCCCTCTTACTTCCTGCGCGTCTACCTATTCCGCCACCGGCATTATTCAACCACCACCCATATGCTCACCGATCTCATTCAATCAGCACAAAATTTTCTTCCAAATCCCCAAACGAAATTTCTATCCATCCCAAATCATAATCATCATTGAGCGAATCTAAATGCACATCACCGCCGATAATGCTTCCCCTATCATCTCTTCCCCAAATACTGCCAACCGGCACGAATCCATATTCATTGGGAATTTCAAATCCGTCTCCGTCACACTTTGGCAAACACATTTCTTTTATGCACTTATATCTCATATTTCCCTCTATTTCATTCAATGCCGCCGGATTTTACGATTTTAATTGCCCCATTAAGATCAACGTCTCTGTCGTCTTTATCTCCCATAAACGGCATACTGTTTCTTTTAAGCTTCTCCACAACCTTATCCACGTCATAGGCGGTAGGTATTGTTTCTATAACATCTTCGATTTCATCGTCAAATTCAGCAGTTCTTAATTTTTCTAAAACTTCCTGCTTTTTTAATTCATCAGCATCAATCAGTCTCATTCTCCCTTACCCCTCTCCAATTCTTTCAATGCGGCTTCGGCTTCTTCTCTGGTTAGAAAAATGGTTTTTCCAATATCCGAAAACCAGCATTGAATCATGCATCCATTATCAAAAGCAACATGCATACAGTTATCCACTCCATTTATGCCAATAAATACGACCTTCACTTCATATGGCCTGTCTTTCTTCTTAAGATGCCATCCCTGCATTGCATAGTTCGTATAAACCGTATTCCCCACCGCACAAGGCAGTTTTAGCAGCTTCCCTTGTTCCTCTAAGTCCTCATAATATTTCAGTCTCTCCCTCAGGTCAGCCATGGCCCATAAATTCCGGTAGAATAGTGCGATCCGACCCTCTATATCGTTCATTCCATACTGCAGGGCATCATTCATATATTCTCCGAAATACTCATCATCGGTAAATGCGTCATCACCATCTGCGTACCTTTTGAGCAGATCTCTTGCCAGATCCCTGGCATCAATATCCATTTCGTAGTCTCTATACCTTGCCCATCCTTCCTTTGCATAGCATGAATTATGAGCCAGTTCACACATACTCATTTCTGATACATCTTTGTTTGTTGTCAATCTATCCATATTTTCCTCCACAATCCCACTAAATATTATCTTGTGACAACGCTCTGTCCGTCTTTATCCGTAATATCAACAGAAATTGTCATCCTGTTAAAAATACCCTGCACTCTCCCTCTGATTTCGTCCTTTGTTGCTTCTCTTACGATTTTTCCAAAATTATCATTTATTTTTCTTGCGATAGCACTGTCAACATCACTTTCATTAACAGCCTGTCTGCAAGCCTTAGATACTTCTTCTTGCAAGACTTCCTTTACCATATCTTTTAAGGTATTCTTGTTGATTCCTGCCTCGTTAAGCATCTGCCGTACTTCCTGCCTTATTGCAATCTGTTCTACGTTCATATTCTCCTACCTTTCCACAATCCCCCTAAATCCCCTAATTCTATTTTACAGGAGATTTTAGGGGGAGTTGTACCAAGTTTTTTAATTGTCGAAAATCATATATTCATAATTTTCCAGTTTGAAACCTTTTTGTATAGCTATCTTTGTACCATCTGGATTCACAAGATAACATCCAACCCTATGATTTTCAGTTTCACTTTCAAGGAATCCATTTATAATTGATTCTGCTCTTAACATCAAACTTCCATTATGAGCTAAAGCACTAAATGCATTCACTTCCCAATTCTCCTTATCAAAAACAAAAAGAAATATCTCCTATACCCGTAAAAATCTGACCTGCCGCACACCATCCGCTCAGCATTCTCTCATTTTCCCTCATACTCCTGCCTCACCTGATCTACCAGCTCATGACGCAGCGCCTCGTCAACGGAGATTCTATGGTTTGCACTATACCTGTTAACATACAGCCTGAATCTCGGATCTCTTTCATAGGCTCTCTCGCTGTCCGTCAGGTAATTTTTCCCGAATACCTCCCTGAAATTTAGCCCCGGGTAGGTTCTCTCGAAGGCCTTCTGTGCCTCCCTATGAAGTAGTTTAGCTACTTCCGCGTTTCTATGTACCGCCTCCGGACCGTATCGGTGATGCTCTATATCCAGATAGACCTTAAGACCGTATTTCTCAGAGAGTTTTCTGTTTGCCACACCTCCCATGACATGATGTTCTTCCCGGATTAGCTTTATACTGTAATCTTTGTGCAGAAGACGGCAGAGGTAACACTCGCCTGTTTCCTTGTCCTGCATGATGCTTTTCGACATATTATGCCTCCTTACTCTTTTTTACTGTCTTAGTAATCTCAGCCTTGGTAATCCCATCCTTATTGACCGATACCTGCATCGTTTCACCTCTTCCAGTTTTCACAATCACTCTTGTCGCCGTTTTCTTTAAAATCAGGTCAATTCCATGATTCAGTATCCCCGCCACATCCTCACGTCCTTCTCCTAAAAGTTCCTCGATATTTGCTTTTGCTTCATCTTTCTGCACCTGTCTCTTCTGCTCTATGCGTGCATCAATACAATCGCACTTCTCCACTGCCCATGCATCCAACTGCTCCTCCGAAGCCTTCCCGTCTGTCTCAAACTGATATATCTGGCCACAAAAGCGACAGGCTCCAGTCTGAATTTCGCTGCTTTCCAACTGTTTCTTTGTCATGATTTCACTCATTCCTGTATACCTCCTTTATGTCTTTGACGGCTTTAGCCCTCGTAATCACATTCTTGGCCTTTTCAGCCAGCTCATCCCAGCACTCTTCTGCGCACATCCTTTCCATTTCCTTTATCAAATCAAACATAATGTTCTGCTGGTTATGGACATACTTTTTCAGCCCTTCCTGATCTGCTGTAGACTCGCTGTTTTTCTCTTTTCCTGCTGCCGCCGTATAGTCTGCCTCCGCCCGGGTCTTTTCGGGCATTTCCGTCTCTATGCCTGCTGCCTCTGCCCGAACCGCTTCACCGTTTTCACTACTTCCAATGCTGTCCTCTCCGCATCTTCCACCGGCTCCATTTTCATCGTGATCGGATTCAGCATCAGCTGTATACTGCTGATCCGGTCTATGAGCCGTGCCGTCCTCTCCCTGTGCCTCTCTCTCCGCTTTTTTATCCTCAACGTCTGCTGCCTCCTGCTCTTTTTCCTTTTTCCCTGTTTCCTGCCGCCCTGCCTCCGGCGCCGCTTTATCCGTTGCTGCCGGCCCGGACTCCGCCCGAGTCTTTTCGGGTATTTTTGCCTTTGTAACCTTACTCTGCCTGCGCGCCTCTGCTCTCTTTTGCGGTTGCACCGGTGCAACTTCACCTTTTTTCTCGGGAAAAGACTCCCCGTAGAGTATTTCCCATGCTTTTTTTCCATCTTCGGCATCCGGGCACAATGCTTCGATCCCATTTATCATCCGATCCCAGTCGCAGTTCAGTTTTTCCCCCGACCGCACATCCACAACTACAGGATCAATGTCTGCCCCTTTGATGCTGAGCATTTTCCTTCCCTCACCCGCGATCCGCACGGTAATGATGGCCGCCCCTGACGGCGCCAACGCATCCATCACTTTATCTACCACCGGCTGTATCGTCCCGTCATATACCGTATGACAAACGGCATCATACAGCTTTAAATACATTTCCGAATCGTCCCTGCCAATCTGGTAAAGCACTTTTACTAAACCGTCAAAAGACTGCTGCCCCTCATCCTTCTCCTCCATCATGATCTCCAGATCCGAAGTCTTTTTCTCCTCGTCAATTTCTTCCTTGATAGACTGGATATCCGCTTTACTGTATTCCGCAGTCAGTTCTTCATTAATTTCACTGGGCAAAAGCAGCATGAGCGCGAGTTTTGCATAACCGAAGTTTTTATACTTTTCCTGCAATTGGTCCGAGTAACCGTTCTCGGAAAATTCATCATTGATGCGAATGAACCGTGATACCTGCGATTTATCCAGGTTATACTCTTCCTGCGCAAATTCGTTTACATTCCTGTATCCGGATTCTTTCAGAATGTCCGTATCCATGGCAACCTTAAGCAGATATCCGATACGAACAAAGCTTTCCGCCGATCTTTGGAGCTCTCCGTCTAATGCCGCTTTATACTCCCTATACGATCTGTAACTGTGAATATCCAGCACTTCTCCCGTTAATGCTTCCATACCTTCCTCCTATCCGCGCTATGTAGCCGCCGCCATAAAATCCGCCTCCAAAACATCAGCCAAAAGCTGTCCGGCCAATTTTCCATGCCATACCTTATTGCCATCCCGCCGCAGCTTCTCGTATTCCCTGATTCGCGCCTGATCTGCCCGTTGCCCTGCTGCCTTCTCCTCTTTGGTCATGCGTCTGACAAATTCTTTCTGCCACTTTTTCAGGAACGGCACCGCCTCCTCAAAATCCTTATTCTGGTTATCCCCCGTCGTCCGCTTCTGGCGGATATTGCCGCCCGCTTCCACTTCAAGCGTATACCACGGCACATCCTCCGTCCCTGCCCGGCGCAGGAAGAAGAGATACGTTTCATCCCTCTGGATACGGTCAAAATAAAAGTCGCAGGTATGTACGCAATGCTGTAAGATACGACCCTCCTTCACGATATCCAGAATGCCCTCCGGCGCTAAGATTGCAAATTTTCCATCTGTATACTCAAACTTTTTAAGTTTTTTCAGGTTTTCATTTACCTTCGGCCACTTTTTCTCCAGTTTCTCAGCCTCTTTTTCCATCTCTCCCCGCTGCAGGATTAATGTTACCTGGTTATGGGCCTCTTTCAGGTTCCTGGGTTTCCAGATTCTCTCATTTTGGGTGTCCATCTTCGCCGTTTCCGCCATGTTCAGGTAATCCCTCCATGTTACCAATACCTGATACAGCTTATCTCCACTTATTTCACGCTGTCGTATCATATAGTTCCATATTTTTACATACTTCAGCGGAGGCGGCAGAAACCCTAATGTTCCCGTATTTATTTTTGCATCCCCGAAGTCCCTTATCATGTCATCCGGCCATATCCTGTCTACCATTTTTTCATACTGAAACCACTTAAGATGTACCAAACCACCACACATGGCCCGCAACCGTTTCAGCCTTGCATTGTCGATCTTTAGCATCTTGGCAAGCTCCGTTTCGTTCCCGGCTATCGTCCCGCCATCTTTATACGTCTGTTTTCCGAGCATATCATGGGCCAGAAAAAACAATCCGGCTTTAACCAGTTTTTCTATAATCGGATACTGTTTCTCGACTGTAAGATATTCCGCCACGTTTATTGGAAGTGTCCATCTTTTCATCATCAGATCAATCGTACTGTTTTTCATCACTGTCTTTTTCAGGCTTTTGAAATTTCCTGTATACAATTTAGTCGTTTTTCTACAGAAATATGGTCCTCCCCCTACCCTATAGTTACGGTCTAAAATGTACCGATGTTCCTTATTTTTATACAATCCATAGTAATACCGCTTCACTGCTCCATTATCAAAAATCAGGACTCTTTCCCACTCCCGCATAACACTTTTAGGCTTTGTATACTCCGTGTCCCGATACCACTGGTACTGCTCAAACGTCCGCACTACAATTCCGCCGTTTATTTTTTGAATGCATTGTCCGCTATACCATCCCGTTGACAGGGTTTTTATCCGGCCGGCCGCTTTAAACGTGATATCCCTGCCGCAAATGCATTTTCCCTTTTTATTGTGCCTTGGCTTTTCAACAGGCACAAGTTTCCGGCACCCCGAACACCAGCCGATATCCGGCGTTTTGCCCCTGTACTCGTAGATGATATAGTACTTATCCGCTGCGTTCTTCTTCATCCAGGTATCAAAAGACGGCATTATTTTGGGCACTAAGGACATATCTGCATCCCACGGCGCTTTCTCCCGTTTTTCCTTCTCCGCAATATCTTTTGCCCTAACCTCTCTCTGCCACTCCAGCAATCCATCCAGTCCTGCTTCTTTTGTCCCCAAAAACTGCTGTATTGTTTTCTTCCCTTCCCATGACTGCCATATCCGCTTCTCTATACCCGGATAACTTCTTCTGCTCCAATACCCCGGCCAGTAATCAGATACCGTATCCAGATTATCTAACATGGCTTTCCGCCAGCTTATCTCTTCGCCTTTCTCCAGATGCCTTGTGATATACTCATTCCCTTCCTTGTTACAGTAGATTTCATAGGTAGGCGTCACTTCTCCTGCCTTGATCTTCTCCGGGAAGAACAGGCATACCATCAGATACGCTCCCCTTGTCTGCGTTCTCACAAGAATATCGAACTCAGTATTTTTTACCTTATCACTCCATCCTTCGGTATTTTTATATACCATCTGTTTCTGATTATTCTTCGCCATCTCCACCATCAGCAGCGTGGCGTTGATGCGTTTCAGCTTTCTGAGCGTTTCTTTTCGCATATCCTTCCCCTCCTTGGCCCGTACCAGACGCCCTCCCTGTACTCTTTCCCATCAATCTGAATCGGGTATATCCCCGTAATCCTCCTGTCGTTTCGCGCCTCCTGTACAAGAAATAACCATGATCCTTTCACGCCTGCTGCCGCCGGATGCTTCCCCCGAACGATAATAAAGTCACCTTTACGGTTACACTCCCCCCGTTCTTTCGCTACATGGCTGCCGCAGCTCTCCCGCTCAGGATGATTTTCCATATACATGCATCCCCGTACCGCCAGCCCGATCCTGTCAATCTCCTGTATAAGAGTCAGCCTCGTACAGGAAATCCGGCTGTCGTGCCCGTCCTGATTGATGTCGCCTGCTGCCTCTACGATGAAAAACCTGGTATCCATTGCACTGTAGTATCTAAGCACGTCCAGCGGATTTTCAGCACAGTGAAAGCCATTCTTTGCGCATTTACACTCTTCTTCCTCATATGTCTTACCTTTCTCAAACTGAAACAATCCCTTTCCAAGCGTCGCCTGGAGTTCACGGTTAAACCCTTTGTAAGCAAACATAGCCCCACCTCATTTCATGTAGTAATCAATAATAATCTTTGCGGCATCTGTCCGGCTCGGAATACCCATGTATAAAGGCGCCCTCATTTTTTCCTCTTTGCCATTGTTTGTTACCTTGGTTATGCTTACTATTTTGTCGCTGACCTGCACTTTATTTTCAAAAGAGAACCGAAGCAGGGCCGCCATGCATCCGGCCAGTGTTTTCGCCTTTTTCCTCACTGCTTCCGGCATTCCGTCTACCTCTATACACAGATCCCTTACATAGTACGTCCAGTCTTTCAGGACACCCGCAATTTTCAAGTCCTTCTCTTCCAGATCCAGTTTACCGACTGCTGCCATCAGCGCCGTACAGCACAGCCTGTCCGATTCGCCAGTAATGTAATCCTCCGCGTCCTCCGGCTCAAGCCCGTTTTCCTGTGCGAGCACACGCACCGCATCCGTATCCTCCGCCGCTAAAAGCTGCCGCGCTTTTTCATTAATTTCCTCAAACGAATCAAACTCTCCAAATTTTTCAAACATGCCTTCTCTCCTTCCTACATATACCATGCAGACACATCCTGATAGGTCTTTCCACGTATCACAACTGTCTCTGACCGCCTTGTATTATCTGCATACTGAATCGGCCCAATCTCCGGCCCTTCCGTACGCTCCGCCTGTTCCCTGTGGCTTATTGGTTTCCGCACTTTCCGCATCTCCTGTCCCTTCTTCCATCCCTTTCCCCTGCTCAGTCCCATACCCAGCAGGCGGCGGTTAATGGTCGTAATGCTGATGCCGGTCTCTTCTGCAATCCGTTCCAGCGTCTCCCCGGCCTGCCACATCTCCACAATCTCCGCTTTGTGATCCTCAAAGCTTTCGCGCTTCGCTTTTTCACCGAGTATACGGATCGCCAAATCAATGGTGCTCATGGAGCAGTGCACCGCTTTCATGATCTCCTGCCTCGACTTTCCGGCTTTCCGAAGCTCACAGATTTTTTTATATCTTTTTTCCGTCTCTCTTCGCATCCCGACACCTCGTATTCCATTCCGGCACATCTATGACCAGATAGCCGCATTCATCCTGCATTTCGTGCTCCCGTTCCATCTCTTTTCTGGTTCTGTCTACCATACACTGCCTGTAAGAATGCTCCTCATCCGTCCACTCCGTGACGTGGTTTGCAATCAGACCGGCGCACTCCTTCCACAAATCTGCGTTACCCACCGGCTTGTCCTTCGCATTTTTCCATCCGTTTTTCTGCCACTGCCATAGCCAGTGATTCTGCATGGTATTCAAAACATGCGTACACCGAGTAAATACTCGGACACAGCACGATTTTGTCAGGATAGAAAAAGCCAGCGCCATCAGCCGCAGCGTCATTTCATTTTCCGTCGCCAGATTCGAGAACAGAACCCCGCCTCTTGTCACCGGCTGCCCCGTCCTTAACAGATACTCCACCAGCCACGCGCCGCTCATCTGTCTTCTGGCCGGTCCCTGATATGTAGTCTCCAGATAAATATTGACTTCCAAGCTATCCACTATTTTCTTCCCTCCTTTTATCCAGCCTTTTGATCGTATAATGCTGTACTGGCTGTCCTGTTACCGGGTTTTCCCCGTTCCAAATACTGTCCTTCACCACATACCATCCCTTTGGCGCCACCGGCGGATTCCGCCATCTTCTGTGATGTATGATTTCAACTTTCGGCTCCGGCACGATCAGGTTGCGGCTCCGGGAGTAGGTGCTCCACCCGCATTCCTCTTTTGTCTCCGCTTTAACAAGGTACTCGGCCAGCTTTTCATACTCCCCGTCTTCATACAGCGATGCAAAAAATTCATTCCCATAAGACCACAGTTTTTTTACAAGCTTTACGGTTTCGATTCCATTCCTGCGGACATCCTCAATCACCAGATGATGATGCAGAACCTGCCCCCGTTTTCCCCGTTCCGTTACGATGATCCACTTAAACGGAATCCCGGCCTTTTTATATGCCTCGCGCATCCGATCCAAAAACTTTTTCAGATGCGCTTTCGCCTCCCCGAAGGTTTCCGGCCGTTCCTCCGACCGGTATTTTAAGATCAGGTGCCAGTCTCCCTCTTTGAAATTTGCGAGGATGATCCGCTGCAACCTCTTCCATCGGTTTTTCTCATTCTGCCGCCTTATGTCTTCCGGCGTTTTCTTTTTCCTTTTTCTCCGTGTCTGCCCCGGCGCTCCGAAATTACCCGGATAACATTTCTCAATCTGAATTACGACACCTATGTCATAGATTTTCTTTTTATAAATACCCATCACCTCTCAACTTTAATATCTTAATCAGGATAGAAAAAATAGCGGAACCCTTGATTTTACTTGACTTTTCCGCTATCAGGTGATATCATATACATAGACTTTTATATGTAATATCACCTGAGAATCTGCCCCGCGCCAACGGGGCGTTTCTCTTGCCTTCTTTTTCACGTTTTCATATCCTCCAGTCTTATCTGTACAACGCCGCCTCCCAGATCTCGCCAATCCTCTACATACGCGTACCCATACTTATCCTTTGGTCGCAAATGCAGTTCATCGAAGGTTTTATGTATCCTGACACACTCCCAGCTGGCTCGCTCCACCATATCTTCCGGGAAAAGTCCTGGTTCTAACGGTTCCCACTCCTCTTTATACGGCCGGTTGCCGAACAGTTCCGACAGCTTGTCCTCCGGCATTTCCAGAAAAACTGCAACTGTATGCGCCCGAAAGTACAGGAACTTTGCGCGGTCCCACTCCTTATTCATGTAACTTATCTTAAACTGCTCTGCATACTCATAGAGCTTGTCCACGATCTCCGGCTCAGTCAGCATCTCTTCCGTTTCCTTTACTTTGTGCTAAAGTAGTGGTCGCCCACCTGTTTCCATGGTGTACCATATGCCGGCCACCCCTCGGCCGTGAAGTAAAGCAGCCCCGGCCAGCTTCTTTTCTCCAGTTCCATCTGCACTGCCCTGATAGTTTCCTCTGACGGCTCCACTACCCGGTCCATACCGCCGTCCCAAAAACTTGTAAACGCATTTTTCTGGGATATGACGCCTTCAATGGTATCGGGGAAATCCTTATCATCCACGCGATTCAAGATCACATCCGCCACCATTCTTTTTCCCGTAAGGCTCTGGTTTCCGGCCTCCGCTTCCACACATATCGCCAAAAGCTCCAGCTCATCCGCTGCGGCTTCCCATTCTGCTTCTTCCGGCAATGGTTCCCCGCTCTCCGGCGGTGGCTCTGCCATCGTCTGCTCCGATACCGTTTTCTCCGGCGCTACCTCGCGCAGATAAATCAGAACCGGCTCTGATGGCATCGCCTCTGTCTGCATTATGTACTGATGATGAACCGCAACGCCTGCTGCCATGGCAAAAACCACAACAAGCATCAGTTTCAGCCCATTCCATGCACCATGCGCTTTATCTCTTATCCGCTCATATAAAAAAAGTCTCACAAGCTTGTCCTTTCTGATACCGCTTACGCGGTATCTTCTTTCTGATCAGACAGCAGCGGCCCCTTGTATACGCCCTGTTTGATCTGATAGTACAGATCAACAAAGGCATCTGTGATCCGCTCCATGGCTCCTGCCGTAAATTCAACAGTGCACTCGATTGGTTCCTGTTTTTTCTTTTTTCCTGCCATACTCTCTCACCCCCTGCTAATCTTATGAGTGACCGCTTGTACATGTTGCATTTATCTGCCAATCTTGCTACACATTGTCACTCTTTCCCTTTTCTGATATACCTGTATGAAATACAAAAGAAAGGACTACATATATCATGAAAAAAATACTCTATGTACTAATGATCACCTCCCTGTTACTGTTATCTGCCTGTAGCAGTAACGCCGCTTCTTCTAATCCAGAATCTACGGAATCGGAAACTACTCTTTCAAATTCCGAAGTGGAATCTTTGTCTCCCGAAACCCAAGCACTATCGGAAACAGAGTCTGCATTACCTGACGACCAAGCTGATGATCCTACATTTCTTGGCAACTCCTCCAATGATTCTGCATCTGTCCCTACCGATCCATTAGACGATCTGAACCGTCAAGCCGAAGAACTTGCCGACTCCTCTGAAAAAATTACAGAAGGCGATTTATATGACTCCATCACAGCTATTTATCCTGATGTTGTTATCCATACAAATGCAAACAATGACCTTTCCATCCGAATCAATCTAAATCACGACACAATCGAAACTGATTCTCTCGCTTTTTTCGAAACCATTATTTCCATATGTACATCCTGTGCATTAGAAAATAATTTTTCAAATATCTCTTTTACAATGATGGTAGACAGTGAATTAGTTACAATGATAACCTTTCTTGACTACGCATCTTTTAGCAGTTTTTCAACAGCAGAACCAATTGTTATGGTTGATGAATACGAAACAACTATTAAATATATTTATTCAACTCTGTTTTCCAAGAACGATATTACAAACCAATATCTTGACTCTCTCGGAAAGTAATATAATATAACAGACTAGTTTTCAGCTCATTGGCCAATGCAATATCTCTACATTGTGTTGGCCTCTTTCTCTTCCTGCCCCGATACCTTAAACAGTTCATTTGCATCTACTTCCAGAGCTATTGCAATAGCCCTCGTGTCCAATGGTCTGATAATCTTTCTTCCATTCAACATATCGCTAAACTGTTGGCTCGAATATCCAGCCTTTTGGGCTACAACCTTTTGTTTTAGCCCCTTTACGCTTATTATTCTCAAGATATTGCTTGTCACTGGCTGATTTTGTGAGTTAATATTCAACTTTTTCGACCTCCTTCTCTACTTATGTTTGAATAAATCAACCTTTAAGGCGTATTATAGTCGAGTTTCTCAACCTTGTCAACTATTTCCAATAAAAAAGTTCAAGTTTTCCAAACTTTTTATATTGACACTTCAATATGATGTGTTAATATAAATTTGTAAGCGTAGTGCGTTTTATATGGAGGTATCTCTTATGGGATTCAAGGAAAGGCTTAAAGAAGCCCGCTTGATGAATAATATGACTCAAGAACAAATTGCCGATTTAATTGGTGTTGCTAAATCTACTTTTACTGGATATGAAAAAGGAAATAGCGAACCTAATATGCTTACGGTTTCTAAAATAATGAATGTTTTAAAGGTTGACGCAAATTTCCTATGGCAAGATGATACGGATTTTCCTATGCAAGTTTCATATGAGGAAATCAAACATATAGAAAAGTATCGCGCCCTTGATCCGCACGGGCAGGAAACAGTATCTTACATACTGGAGCGCGAAGCAGAACGTGTAAAACAGATCAGGCAGGATGCCGAACAGATTAAGAAACTAACAAAGCTCTCTGAATCTTTGCATGAAAATACTACTCACTATGTAAACGCTGCCCATCCTATTGACGGCGCCTCCGAAGCTGACAAACAGTTTGATGAGGCTATTATGGATGATGAGAATTTTTAGGTCATTTTATAGAGATGCTTCTTACTACCATTCTGTAAAAAGGGGATGATATTTTGACTGCATATGAACAGATGCTTGCGGAGGCAGATAAAAACAATGTTGTTGCAAAAGAAAAGCCTCTACGGGCAAGCAAGGGAAGAATCAAAGGAAACCGGATCGCCATAAATAATAAAATGACTGAAATAGAAAAAAAATGCATTATGGCGGAAGAACTGGGCCACTACTATACAGGAATCGGGGACATTATAGACCAATCTGACATTGTCAACAGAAAGCAGGAACTTTCCGGGCGGATTCATGCGTATAATCGGTTGATCGGACTGACAGGAATTGTAAATTCTTATAAACATGGCTGCCGCTCCCTCAGTGATGCGGCTGAATATCTGGATGTAACCGAGGAATTTCTTACAGAGGCCATACAATATTATCGGAGTAAATACGGGCATTTTGCCACACTAGATAACTACATTATCTATTTTGAACCGGCTTTAGGCGTGTTTGAGCTGGTTTGATTGACACCCGGATAAAAGAAGGAGGTACCATTATCATGAATCTAAAACAAGAGGATGACATTTTAGAAGGTTTGCTCCATTTTTCTATACCTGTTATCCCCGATGATACACGCTTCTGGATGATCAGAACCCAAAAAGGATATTTTTATGATGAATTTTTAGCTAAAAAATATGTTGCGCTTGCTTGGAATAACATTGATATGTCTACAGACTTTTCTGAGCAGTCTAAGGAATTGTTAAAAGATGATATCATGTTAAAATATCCTGAAATCAACAGACCTTCCGTCGTAATAAACAAATGTATAAATTTTATTCATGAGGTAAAAGAAAATGACATCCTTGTAATTCCCAGCAAAGGAAGCCAATACGTTACTTTCGCATTTGCTGGCGAATATTTTGAAGATTCTTCAAAAACAGAAACTCTTGAACATACTGTAATAGATCGTATCAAAAACAATGATGTTGATATTAATGACGTATCCTGTCCATATAAAAAGAGGCGAAAAATCCAGCTCCTAAGAACTGTGAAAAGTGAAAAACTAAATTATGCCTTATATCGAGCTATTTCTAATTATCATGGCATCAGTAACTTTGATGCCTATGGAAATCAGATTTTGAATACGTTGTACAATTATTATTGTTTTAAAGGGACAGCCGTACTCGTATATAATATCTGCAAAACGGATCCTATAAAACCCCGCGAATTAGCAGGGCTGCTCTACGCTAACACAGAATGTCTTTCTATGATAACAGATGAAAACTATATCTCTACTCAAATGGCATTGAACTCCCCTGGCGAAGCCATATATATGTTAGAGAAAATATACACTTATGCAAAAGAAAACTGGGGATTGCTATTTGGACTCTTAGTCTTTTTAGGTGGCGGCAGCGCTTTTTCATTTCATGTATCAGGGATTATTGATATTATTAAAAACATTATAAGCGCACCATCTGATATAAAACTTAAAAAAATGGAAGCAGATGAAAAAGAACTCGCTGTCCTTACAAAACGACTGGAAGTTTATGAAAAATTAAAGGCCTCTGGTATCGACCCTGAGAAGCTTCAACAGCCCCTCAGTACTTTGAACAAATATACCCAATCTCTCCAGGCAGAACCCATCACTTTAGGAGATGCCTCTTCCATTCCGCCAATGGAAGGCGCAGAACAAGTAATACTCGATATAGAAAATGAGCAATAAAAATTGCAACTGTTATGCCAACGATAAACACTATTATCATGACCATATCATTTTGAAAGGCTATTTTTTCAACCGATGTAAAGGAAAGCACACAAAAAAAACTACTTAGAGAAAAAAGTACGCATATAATGTACACTGCAATATTTAATATTTTGAGCCAAACTCTTCTTGTCATTATATGCCCTCCTTTTATTATTATCATACCCTTTAATGATATTTGTGTCCATTAACAAATTGTGAACATTCTTTTTGTTGAATTGTCCTTAAAAATTAGGAATCCGCTCAGTTTTTGGGAATGGTAATTGGAAAACTATAGATACACATGGAGTATAATCTGATACGAGTGAATTTTTAAGCGCAGCCGGCATTGTTCTGGCTCTCGCCGAAACTGTATTCAGTCTTTGGTTTATTCTTGGGACAATTCCAGACGATATTGAAAGAGTTAAATATCATGAGTCACAACGGGAACGTTTCAAAGAAGATAAAGCTGAAGTCAAAATAGGTACTGTCCTGCTCTCTTTGGGAAGCCTGTTGCAAATTATTGGATTGTACTTATAAGGGAAATTATAGAGGATCATACTATGACTATGCCAAATTTTAATAGTTATAAATACATAATGTTTGTTGATGCTTCGGGTGATGATGGGTATAAATTTAAAAAAACAAGCAGTGAAGGCTCCTCATACAGCTTCGTCGTCTCATGTTTTGTCACAGAACCTCAGAACTTAGAATATAACAATCAAATTCTTATGGAAATGAAGCACTCTCTATTTATCAAGCCAGAGCAGGAAATAAAAAGTACCGCTTTGAAACGCCATCGCAATGCTGATGCCGCATACACCGTAATGTCCAGATTAAAGGGATTCGCTTACTCTCTCATTGCGGATAAAAAATTGATTAGCGAAGTTACTCCATCCCCAGAAAGTGAATTTCGGGAATTGTCTCTTATAGCTCAAAGGGACATTAGTGGAATCACTCATACATTTCCATATTTATCGCTATGTTCATCCCGTCTTGTGACAGAAAATGATAAAATATTGATCGTTATTGATAACATGAAAAAGCGTGAAATGGACAGTATTAAATCAATACTATCAACTGATAATTTTAATAAATATGATTTGATTTTCAGAGATTCAAAGGATAAAGATTTTTCTTTAATCCAAATCGCGGATATAATGGCAGGCACTATACGAACATACTACGAATCGTGTCTTCCTCTTTCTGCTCATAATTACTATTGTGTTAGCTGTTTTTCTTCGGCAAAACGAGGCCGCAGAAATAATCTACTTGCAAAATGTACAGATAAGAAAAGTCATAAACTTTATACAAAATA
>VSNG01000012.1 GCA_009774175.1 Lachnospiraceae bacterium
ATCGGTGAGTTGGCTAGACTCTTACCGAATGGGATTTCCACCCATGAAACACTATACCCTTTGCTGGGCGCACACTAACCCTTCTACCTCTGCGGAAGGCTTTCCGAGGAAAAGCATACCGATGCAGGTCCCGTCAGCGGCATAAAGGGGTTCATAATAGGAAAAATACCGAATCCCCTCCACCATTGTACTCGTATAAAAATGCGGCTGACCGTCTTTGAGCACATCGCCTACCACCGTGGCATTTGCCCTTGTTCCGATGGCCCGCTCTCCCTGATCCGTGCGGATCGTTGTAATGACACGGATGTCCTGATAAAAAACGGTAATATCAACGCCTGTCTTTTCCTGTATGGAATCTATAATGGCAAAATCATCGTTCAGCAGATGCTCCCCTTTCAGGAAGTTGACGACGCCGTCCTTTTCCACCGCATGATAATCGCCCTCATACACGGTATCATACCAGGCGGCAACCGTATGGCACAAATCTACAAGGCCGTTTTTTGTCTCCACATTTAAGGATGCGGCAAAACGGCCGGCGCTGAATGTTGTGATCACCAAGGTAAGTAGTATGAGCGGCAGCATATTCATTTTAAGCAATGCCCGAAAAAAGCCGCTTCCTTTTAATTTATTTTTCATCAGTACTTCATCCGATCTATAAATTATGCCTGACGACACCTACCCTACTACAATATCACAACATTTCCCAGCAATCAAATTTTAATTTATAGCCATCGACAATTTCATTAAACTGTACAGGATTCACAGCCAGAACAGGTCATCCCGTAAAGCCGCGTTCAGATCGCATCGTAAAATACGTCTTGCTCCCAAATAATAAGCCAGCGCGACAAACAGTACAATGGCCGCCGCAAATAGACAAATTGGCATAACCGGCGCCTCCCGCCAGAATATCTTCGGTTCGAGAAAACTGGCTTTTGTCATAAGCTGCATCATGATCGCGGTAAGCGGTATCGTGAGCGCAAGAGGCCTCCCGGCCATCACAGACGCCTCGATGAAAAACAGTTTTTTCATCTGCGCAGGCGTCATCCCCACCGACATATACTGGGCGAACTCCTTCTTTCTCTGATTCAGGAAGCCGAGCGTACTGGAAAATACGTCGGCAATACCGATCACCCCCAGCAAAACGCAGAATGACCCGAAAAAAACCATCAGCCCCATAATCATTCTGTCGTTATCACGCTTTTCCCGTATCCGGTTTTCGCTCTCAACTTCATAGTTCACTTCCAGCATTCGAACCGCCGCGTTCTCCATAGCGTCGAGTGTTTCCTCTATTTCACTGTCCTCTACGGCAAACCGCCCTTCTGCCCTATCCTCTGCAAGAATCCGAATATAGCTGTCCTCCTCCTCCCCGCCAAGCCGGGGCGAAATCCGCTTCCACAATGACATAGGAATCACATGCACAAGTGCGTAATCGTCGTATTCCTCCCGCAAAACAGGCTCTTTGTATGTGTAATCCAGAACGGGAATTTCCGCCGTATTTCCCTCAGAGACAGCACTGTACAGGGTAACGCTCCTTTCTTCTTCCTCTACAAAGGGCACATACTTCTTATAACGGAAATTGCTGTTTATGCTGTCCCAGATCTGGTTGATTACAATGGCGCCGTCAAGGCGGGGCGATATCCCGGTCTGTCCACAGTATTCCAGAAAGCTGTCGTCGTCCAGAATGACTAACGGCGCGTCCACCTGCGCTTTTCCGCCATCCGCCGGATTTCCCGTAAGGGCGGAAAGTCCTCCAAGCGCCGTCAGCTCATCGCTGAACCGATCTGGCGGAATGTGGATCAGGCTTTCGGCCTTCTGGTATAACGCCACATTGTATGCCATCTCATCCCCCAACTGTCCTGTCCCTCTCCTGCTGCCAAATCCGTTGTGGCTGTCCGCCGCCAGCTCCTCTATGTCCGTATGCTTTACCGTGACCATGATATCCCACACATCCTGATACCGTTCAAAATAAGTAAAGCGGGTGCTGATTTGCGATAAGGTGGTAAATCCAAGCATCAGGGAAAAGCTGAGAAAAGAAAGCAGCAGCGACGCATTGGAAATGCGCATCGCCTTTTTCCGGGCCCTCCATGCATTTCCCGCTACTTCTCCTTCCACGCCGAACAGCATGGATAATAAGCGGGAATGCTTTCTTCTCTTTATCTGCAGCATGTCCGCATTGCGAATTGCCTGCAAAGGCGTCATCCGACTGATCTTTCTTGCAGGCATCCATGCCGATATAAGAACCGTCAGCGCGGAAGTAAGGAATGCGGCTGCATATACAGCCGGGCTGAACCGAAAAACCGCCGTCCTTCTTGCGGAAACATCCGCCATCATTACATTGGTCAGCGAAATCAATCCCATATCGGCAAGCGTTCCCGATACGCCGCCAACAAACATAGGCAGCAACGAGAGAACCGCCGCTTCCTGCAAAAGACAGACCCTGATCTGCGCGGGCGTCGCCCCAATGCTGATAAGTATGCCAAGCTGGTGGATTCTTGCCTGCATGGACACCTCAAAGGAACCACGGATAATCAAGATCAGGGAAATTGCCGTCAAAAGCATAATGCCTGCAAACAATATAGGCAGCAACGCTATGGAATCCGCCTCTTTGCCGGTTTGCATGGCACTTCCCTCCAAAAGCCTTGTCTCCATTTCATAAACCCAGAGATTATAGGAAACAAAAGCAAACAGCGTCAGAAAAAAGGAAGCCGTCAGCGCCGCCGCGCAAATCTGCAGGCCGGATGCGCGATTATACCTGATATAGCTCTTCGAGTAATCTTTCCACATCCCGCTCACCCCCTCTGTCTGTCAGCCACAATTCTGCCGTCTTCCATGGTGACAATCCGATCCGCCTCCAGCGCCACCTTTTCATCATGGGTGATAAGCAGGATTGTCTGAGCAAACTCCCGATTGGACCGCTTGAGCAAATCCACAATCTCTCTGGAATTTTTCTGATCCAGATTTCCCGTCGGCTCGTCTGCCAGTATAACAGCGGGACGGTATGTGAGGGAGCGGGCTATGGCTGTCCGCTGCTGCTGCCCGCCCGACAGCTGGTGTGGCAGGGCTTCCAATTTATCCGTAAGTCCCAGCGCCGTCACAATCCTATCAAAATACTCCCTGTTTGGCTTACGCTTATCCAGCAAAAGGGGCATCAGTATATTTTTTTCAACTGTCAGTGTGGGGATCAGATTGTAGAACTGATAAATAAGCCCCACCTTTCTTCTTCGGAAAATAGCCGCCTCGGCCGCGTTTAATCCGGCCATATCCACCCCGTCTATTTCCACCCTTCCTTTCGTGGGCTTTTCCACACTGCCCAGAATATGCAAAAGGGTGGACTTGCCGGAGCCCGACGCGCCCACCACCGCCACAAAGGACCCCTTTTCCATGGAAAAATCAATCCCTCTCAGAGCGGCGGTTTGTCCTTCCCCTTTTCCGTATACCTTTTCAACGTCGCTGCACTTTACAATTTCCATCATTACCTCCATGTTTATCAGATTTTGTCATTCCCGTCTCTTTCTTACATGGATATTGTAACCTCTAAAAGTGACAAATCAGTGACGGTAAAACCGTATTTCAAAGCAGCCTCCCCCGGAAGGAAGATTGAAGGCGCTCACATTGCCGCGCTGCATCTCAATAATTTCTTTCGCAAGCGACAAACCGATACCGATCCCGCCGCTCTTCTCTCCCTCTCCCCGATAAAACCGATCAAACAGATGAAAAACGTCCGCTTCGGCAAAGCCTGCCCCTTCATCCCAAATCCGTATCTGCACATAAAGCGGATTTTCCTCATAGGAACAGTGCACACAGCCGCCCCGGGGCGTATGCTCCATACAGTTTTTTACCAGATTCATGACCGCTTCCATCGTCCAGTCCAAATCCGCCGTAATACTCACCTCGCCTGCCTCCAAAACCTCCGCCTGCACTTCCCCCGCCCGAAACAGCTCCTGCAAATTATCAAAAGCCAGCGTAAGCAGCGTAAAAACATCCACCTTTTCCTGTTTTAAACAAAGCGTCCCCGAATCGAGCCGGGACAACAGCAGAAGGGCTTCCTCCATGGCCTGCAGCCTGCCTGCGCTGCGTTCAATCTGCGCCAGATTGTCCGAGGAGGGATTTTCCCGCATCATCTGAACCGATAGTAAGAGCGCTGTAATCGGCGTTTTCAGCTGATGGGCAATGTTTGCCAGATTGTCGGCATAATTCTCTTTGGCCTTTACGGCCTCGTCCCTCGTCTGATACAGGGCGGTCACGGTCTTATATATTTCGTCACGCAAATGGGAAAATTCATCGTCCGTCGTATCCACAAGAATACCCTGTTTTCCCATATTGATCTCCTCCAGATATCTTGTCAGCTCCTCAATCCGTCTCTTTTTACCTCTCACGTTTCTTCCTCCAGACGATAGCCAAAGCTGCGGACGGTTTTCAGATTCTGCGGCTGGTGCAGTTTATCCCGCAGCCTGCGCATCGTTACCGTCAGGGTATTGTCGTTCACAAACTTTCCGTTGCTGTCCCAGACCTGAGAAAGCAGCTGCTCTCTGGTAACTGTCCTGCCCTTGTTCAGCAGCAGGTATAAAAGAAGCTGGTATTCCGCCGGCGTAAGCCGCACCTCTTCTCCCCGGCAGGAAACCGCCGTCTTTTCCCGGTCGACGGTAATGCCCCCGCAGGAAAGATACCGGCTTCGGACGTTCTTTGCCCGCCGAAGCAGGGCCGTAACGCGGGAATGCAGCACTTCCAGTTCAAATGGCTTAACCACGTAGTCGTCCGCTCCCTCTGAAAAGCCGGACACAATGTCACTGGCGTCGTCCCGGACCGTCAAAAAAATAAGGGGAAGCTCCTCCCATCTGGAGCGAATCCATCTGCATAGCCGATCCCCGTTTCCATCCGGCATATTCCAGTCCAGCAGTACAATATCAGGCAGACGGATTTCCAGCGCAGACCTTGTCTCCGCCAGTGTGCGAAAAAGGCCGACGCGGTATCCCTTTCCTGCAAAATAATCCCGGACAATGCCGCCAATGCTTTCATCATCTTCCATATAATAAATTTCAACCATCTGTCGTCTTCTCCCTTTGAGGCATTTACGCCGCCTTCCTTTTGCCAATACCGCTTTGGCGGCGCACCGCCGTTCTTCACAGGTTACTGTGCCGTCTGCTGATGCTTTTTCTCATATAATTTCCCAAATTTGTCAGGCATAAAAGAGTCGCCGCCAAAAATACGCCGGGAATAAAAACCGTCCACCAGGAGCGGGAAAGCATGGCGTTTTCCGAAAGAGAAAGCATACTCCCCCAGGATATCACTTCCAGAGGCAGGCCGATCCCCATAAAGCTTAAAGTGGATTCCGCCACAATGGCGTTTCTCACATTCATTACCGCCATGAACAGAATGGATGCCACAAAGTTGGGCGCAAGGTGGCGGCGCAGAATATGAAAAAATCCCCCACCCAGACATTTGGAGGCCAGTACAAAATCGGTGTTTTTCAGTTGCAAAACCTCCGTCCGCACCACTCTGGCCAGACTCATCCAGCCCGTCAGGCCGATCACCACAGCCAGACGAAAAACATCGGCGCCTCCAAGAACGGCCTGCAAAAAGACCGTGAGAAGAAGGCCCGGTATGCTCAGTACAATATCCGTCAGCCTCATAAGAACGCCGTCTATCCCGGACGGCCCATAACCGCTAACGCTTCCCACCAGAATGCCGATAACCGTAGAAATAAGAGTGGCTCCAAACCCGATAAGCAAAGAAACCCTGCCGCCGTACCAGATCATGGAAAATATGTCCCGCCCCATGGCGTCCGTGCCGAAAAGAAATTCCCTGCAGGGGGCAATGTCCCCCCTTGCCAGATCCATATACGCAGGGTCTTTTGTCATAAGTAATTCACTTGCCATGCAGGCAATGACTATAATAGTTAATAAAGCGAGGGATAGTCCCGGAAATTTCTTTTTCACAGTCCGTCCGCCTCCCCTCTAAAAGCCCCGGCCCTCCTGTCCGTCCTCGGATCAATGTGTCCGTTTAACAGACGCGCCAGCATATTGCCGAAAATCACCAGCACCCCGGTCATAAGACTAACTACCATCAGCAGATTATAATCCTGATATCTGGCGCTCTCATAGGCAAGCGTCCCGATTCCCGGATAGGAAAACACGGTCTCCACCACATAGGCGCCTCCCAAAATGTGGGGAAGGGCAATCGCCATCATACTAAGATAGGAGGGCAGGGCGTTAGGAAGACAATGCCTGTACAACACCTGCTTTCCCGAGAGTCCCTTCATTCTGGCTAAAAGCACATAGTCCGCTCTGGTCTCCTCCAGCAGCCTGTTCCGCACCAGATAGGCGTAATACCATAAATGCCCCAGCACCACTACCGTCAGGGGCAAAATCAGATGTCGGCCTCTGTCCGCCAAATTTTTATCCATGCCCACGGTGTATGCCCCTGCGCTTGGCAGCCAGCCAAGCCACACCGAAAATACCAGAATCAAAAGCAGCGAAAGCCAAAACTCCGGAATACAGCTCGTAACCGTGCCGATCCCGCAGACGATCCGATCCGCCGGCTTTTCCTCCCGCCACGCGCAGAAGAGCCCCAGCAGAAGCGCCAATATAAAAATAATGACAAACCCAAGGCCGCCGAGAAGCAGGGTATTTCCAATCCGCTCTGCAATCACTTCCTTCACGTCCCTTTTATATTTGTAGGAAATGCCGAAATCGCCCCGAACCGCTCCCTTAAGCCATCGCATATACTGCACCGGAATGGACGCGTCCAAGCCAAGCCGCTCTCTCGCCGCCTCCTGCTCCTCCAGGCTCATTTTCTCCACCCGATCCCCATAATAGGCGTAAAGAGGATCGCCCGGCGCCAGTCTGGACATGGTAAACACCAGAACGGACAAAAGAAAAACGCTGAGCATAAACCTGATCAGCTCACTGATAATTGTCATATATGTGTTTTTCAAGAATTTCCTCCGCGTCTCCGATCCTGTAGATCTCTCCTGCGCGCATCAGGGCCGCTCGATCCGCTATCCGCGCCGCCACATGAGGATTATGGGTAATAAAGATAACCGCCATTCCCAATTTTTCGCGCAATTTCAAAAACAGCTCCAATATCTGCTCCTGCATCTCCCCGTCCAGTGCGGTAGTGGGCTCGTCCGCAAAAAGGACGTCGGGATCCGCCGCAAGGGCGATGGCCGTCACACAGCGCTGAGCCATACCGCCGGAAAACTGATGGGGATACTGTTTCGCCTGCTTTTCCGGGCAGTCAAGCCCCACCAGCTCCATCAGTCCGGCCACTTCGTCCTGTAACTCTTTTCGGGCAATTTGGGGCTTTCGCAGACGCACCGCCTCCGCTATCTGCGCTCCCACGCTCATGCAGGGATTCAGGGCCGTCATGGGATTTTGAAACACCATGGAAAAAGCGTTTCCTCGCAGCTTCTGCATCTCCCTTTCAGAATAATGGGTAATATCCTTTCCCTGAAATAAAATCTGCCCTGACTTAATCCGGGCTATATCCGGCAGGAGCCTGACAATGCTTTTGCAAAGCACGCTTTTCCCACAGCCGGTATCTCCCATAATAACAAGAATTTCTCCCGGCTGCAGAGAAAAACTGGCATTTTTTACAGCCTCGATTTCACAAGACGGCCTGTAAAAACTGACCGATAAATTTTTTACGGTAAGTACATCCATCTGATTTTATACTGCCCCTCCTAATGCCCCGGCATCTTTCTTCTATACGGAAAATGCCGTATTTCATGCATTTACCGATCTATTGTCCAGTCCTCGATATTCCAGAAAATCCCCACGCCGTGATGCCCCATGACAGTGTCCGGGGAAATGCCCTGAATGGATGCGTCGGCAACATAATTGGCGTCGATATAGCAGATAAAAGCATAAGCCGGATCCTTCGCCAGCGCCTCCTGGAACTTATCGTAAGCCGCCCCACGCGCTTCGGGATCGTCAGTCTGTCTGGCCTCCAGCAGATACCGGTCCACCGCCATATTGGAATAGCCGCTGTAATTGGCGCCCTTATCCGTGCCAAATACCTTATAAGTATGATCGTCCGCGTCAAAGGGACTGCCCCAGCCGATCAGATAGGCCATCTGATTTGCCCAGTCCACCTGCGTGGGAATTTCCACCCTGCATTCCAGCCCCGCCTGGCCAAGCTGCTGCGCTGCGGCCTGTGCCATATCGACGCGCACCTGATCCCCAGCGCCCACACTGATCACAAAGGAAAGCTTCTCCCCGTCTCTTTCATAAAATCCGTCGTTGCCCCTGACACAGCCTGCCGCCTCCAGAATTTCTGCGGTCTTTTGGGGATTATAATCGTAATGCTCCACATCTTCATTGTCATACACATTGCGCTGCAGAGGGCCGTAGGCCGGCATACCCTGCCCCAGAAGCACGGCGTCAATGATCGCCTGCCTGTCGATGGCATAACAGACTGCCGGAATGATATCCCGGTTTTTCTGCCAGAACGGATGATGGAAATTAAATAAAATTCCCCGATAGTCCGAAGTCTTCATATCATAGCAGACATATTCTTCCCGTTCTGCAAAGGACTGCGCCGCTTTCGGCGGCAGAAGGGCCAGATCCAGTTCTTTCGCCTCCATCTGTAACGCTCTGGCATTATCGTCTGTGACAATCTTGAAAATCACCCGGTCAATATGGGGCGCACCCTGAAAATAATCCTCATTCTTCACCATCACAATGGACTGCCCCACGTCCCAGCTTTCCAGCTTATAAGGCCCTGTCCCCACCGGTGCGCGAAAGAAATCCGACTCCTGCATATCCTCCCCTTCCAGCAGATGCGCGGGCAGAACGGGCATGGTCATATAATCCAGAAAGGCCGCGTTGGGCGCCGCCAGCCGAAAGGTTACGGTCTTCTCGTCCACCACCCTGATTTCCTGCACATCCTCGTAGTTTGGCGCGTTCTCGGCTCCGTTTTCTGGGTACATAACCGCCTCGATGGTAAACTTCACATCCT
The DNA here is from genome assembly GCA_009774175.1 of Lachnospiraceae bacterium. GTDB lineage: Bacteria > Bacillota > Clostridia > Lachnospirales > Lachnospiraceae > UBA3282. The sequence continues at coordinate 8,959 of VSNG01000012.1, forward strand.
CCGCCGTAAAAGGCTCGCCGTCATGCCACCTGACCCCCTCTTCCAGATGAAAGGTATAGGTACAGGAAGCCTCGTCAAATTCCCAGCTCTTTGCCAGCGCCGGAACCACTTCATTATTGCCGTCATGGGCCGTAAGACCGTCGAAGAGCAGCAGATTGATTTCCCCGTGCTCATCCATGGCCGGATTGATACGGGTATAATCGCCGCTGGCATAGACCAGCGTAACGGGCTCCTTCTGCACGTCCCCGCCGCAGGCTGTGCAAAGGACCGCCATCGCCACAATCAACAGACCGATTCCTGTCTGCAAATTTATTTGTTTTCTCATTAAAACCTCCGATTGCCGTTATCCCGGCTCCATGCCTTTGCGCCGCGCTTTTTCTCCACTCTGCAGCCACTCCTGCACTTCTCTGACGGACATTCCCCTTTCCGCCGCAATCCGCGCTAGATCCTCATACTCGTATTTTTCTCTCGTCACGCCATATCCCGAAGAAATCTTTTTTCTCACGATGCCGTAAGGCGTCTGCACAGACTCCACGGAACGCTGCAACGTATATCTTCTGGAAATGGTTTCTCTGACTCCAATGGTTGTGGTATGCTTAAAAATCAAAGCCGCCATCTCGTCCTTCTTGTCCTGTCTGCACATAACATGCAGAATCAAGCCCGGTCTTGATTTCTTCATTCCCGCAGGCGTCGTGTACACCTCCAGCGCCCCTGCCGCAAAAAGCGCCTCCATGGCATAGCCTGCTTCTTCCGCCGTCATATCGTCCACGTTACAGGAAAGCTCCGCCACGATATCTCCCGTCTGCTCTGTCTCCCCAAAAAGAGCGCGCACACAGTTTGCCGCCGGAAAGTCCTTTTTACCCATGCCGTAACCGATGGCCGCCGTGCGCATCACAGGCATAGCCCCGAAACGGCTGGCAAAATATTTTAGCAGAGCCGCCCCCGTTGGCGTGCAAAGCTCCCCCAAAATCTCGCCGCCGTAAATGGGCACATCCTTTAATATAAAGGCTGTGGCAGGCGCGGGAACAGGCAGGATACCGTGAGCGCATTTCACCTGACCGCTTCCCACATGAACGGGAGACACAACAACCTGATCCGGCGCAAGTCTGTCCATCAGGATACAGACCGCCGCGATATCTGCCACCGCATCCATGGTGCCCACCTCATGAAAATGTATCTCGGTGACAGGCACACCGTGCACATAGCTTTCCGCCTCCGCAATCAGACTAAATACCGCCAGAATATCCTTTCTGATCCGTTCGGAAACCGGCAGGCCTTCCACGATATGCCCGATCTCGCGCATTCCGCTGTGATGATGATGCTCATGCATGCCGCCCTCGTGATGGTGCTCATGCACTTCGCCGTGTCGGTGTTCGTGCGCGCCGTCATGATGATGTTCATGCGCGCCGTCATGGTGATGTTCATGCGCGTGCCCGCCGCCATGCAGCTCCTCCGACTCCTCCGCACCGTGCACCCGCACCGACATATGGGTGCCGCCGATTCCACACTTGCTTACCGGCTCGCTTACAAAAGAAACACCGGGAATCCCCAGTCCGTTCAATTCCCCAAGCGCCTTCTCCCGCTCCGGCAAAAGCTCCAGCAGCGCGGCGGTCAGCATATCTCCCGCCGCCCCCATGCTACAGTCCAAATATAATGTTTTCATCCCTTTTTTCCCTCCATATGATTCATCATGCCAGCCAAATACCCGGCTCCAAACCCATTGTCGATATTCACCACGGACACCCCGCTTGCACAGGAATTTAACATGGACAATAGGGCGGAAACGCCGTTCATGGACGTACCGTATCCTACGCTTGTAGGCACCGCGATCACAGGACAGTCCGCAAGCCCGCCGATCACGCTGGCAAGGGCTCCCTCCATGCCCGCAATGGCGATAATAACCGACGCGCTCATGATCTCATCCATATGCGCCAGCAGGCGGTGCAGACCGGCCACGCCCACATCATAAAGCCGCACCACTTCGTTACCGTGAACCTCCGCCGTAAGCGCGGCCTCTTCCGCCACGGGAATATCCGACGTTCCCCCGGTAGCGACCACGATCTTTCCGATGCCGTCCGGCTTCGGGATTCCCCCCACGATGCCGATCCGCGCCTCCTCATAATAGGTCATTTCGTAAAGCTTTTTCACCTTTCCCGCTTTTTTTTCGGAAAGTCTGGTGATCAGAATCCGCTCCTGCCCATTTGTCTTCATGCTGTCAATAATGCCTGCAATCTGCGCCGCCTTTTTTCCCGCGCCGAAAATCACCTCCGGCGCGCCCTGCCTTACGCCCCTGTGGAGGTCCACTTTGGCATAGCCGATATCCGCAAAGGGTTTCTTTTTAATGGTAAGCAGCGCGTCGTCTACCGAAAGCGCGCCGTCTCTCACCTGCTCCAAAATCTCTCTGTAACCGCTCATTCTCTCGCCTCCAAATCCAGTAAAACCGCCTGATAGTATCGTTTCAGCCCTGTCATGATCTGCTCCCGCTTTGTAAGCGCTAGGGAAAGCTGCTTTGCCGGAAGCTGTATTCTGGCGGCTTCCCCGTATTTTCGCACCCTGAAATCCGTAAAGCCAAGGGAATGCAGGTAATCCTCCGCGGCCTCAGTGGCTCCAAGCTTCTCCTCCGTAATCTGCTCGCCCACAGGAATCCGGGTAGCCAGACAGGCATAAGCCGGTTTATTCCAGGTGAACAGTCCCGCCTCTTTCGAGAGCCTGCGAACCTCCTCCTTGGTAACGCTACATTCCCTCAGGGGCGATCTCACGGAAAGCTCCCTGAGCGCCCGCATCCCCGGCCGGTCGTTTTCCTCGTCGGAAGCGTTCGTGCCATCCAGCAAAAGGGAATATCCATCCCCCTGCGCCGCCTCACTGACAGCCTTAAACAGCAGCTTCTTGCAATGATAACAGCGATCCGGGGGATTCTTCGCCACATCCCCGGCCGCCAACACATCCGCCGTAAGAATCTTCATCCCGACTCCCAGCTTTCGAGCCAGCCGTTTTGCGTCTTCCAGTTCAAACTGCGGCTGAAACGCGCTCTTTACATAGTAGGCCCGCACATCGGCTCCCGCCGCCTTTGCCGCATATAAAAGATAAGCCGAATCCACGCCGCCCGAAAAAGCCACTGCCGCTTTGGTATTTTCCCTGAAAAATTCAGATAAATTCATAATTCCTCCCAAATATACAAATTTCATCTGCACGGACCTGCGCATCAAAAAAGGCATACCATTCCCTTCCTGAGAATCGTATACCTTCCTGTGTATACTTCATGCGCTCCTGTCTTTCCACTCAATACAAACCATACAAATATCCGGGAACTTCTGTCCCCACGCCGGCTTCCTGCCGGGCACTGTCCTGTACTATTTTATCCCACTTACGGGAAAAAAGTCAAGCCGCCGCCTCCACCGGGGCTGTTTCTCCCTCCAACCCGTTCTTCCGCCCGGCCTATTCCTCCGCCCGCTCGGCCAACAGCCGCATGGGCTCCCGTTTCAGGCTTCTGTTCATTTTTGCCCAGGCAATTCCCACGCCGGCCGCTACGATAAACAACGTACAATATGCCGCAGGCATTTTGCTGTCCGCCGCTTCCTCCACTGGGATTTCATTGACTGTGCCTGTGATTCCTGCCGTATAGGCAGTCTCATAGTAGGTCTCCCCCGCATTGGCCGCGGAAATGTCGACGGACATCCTGAAGCCCGCCGCAGCTCCAAGCACACTGCCTATCAGGGTCAGCATGGCAAACCCCGACAGCATTGACCATCTGCACTGTGCCGGTTTCATCCCCAGTGACCGCTCAATCGCTGTCCGCTCCGCCTGCTTTGTGATATACAGGTGACTGAAAAAGAATAACAAAAGGACTGTCAGAATCACCCCGGAAGCAAACAGAATCAGGGAAACTGCTTTCATATTGTCAATCCCCGCCTTTAACCGGGAATATCCCATGTCATAGAAGGTAAATTCCAGTTTGTCGGTGCCGTACTGCGCCCACCCCCGCAGGAACTCGTCAATACTGCCGTTTGGAATACGGAAGGAGGACGTTACGTCCGTCATGGGGCCGCAGCTCATCAGATTCGTTCCGTGCCGCGCCTCAATAGATTCCATGGGCACGATCAGTTCATCCGCCCCCGGATCAAAGATACTCTCCGTACCGCTAAAAGTCACATCATAAATACCCACCACCGTATAATCGGAAGTCTCAAACACTTCCAGCGGATTGCCGCCGGCATCCACCTGCCCGCTGTAAAATTTAATACCGCCGCCCAGACTGAACATTCTTCCCGCGTTCGCCTTCCTGTCCGTATACAAAAGCTGTACCTTAACCGAATCCCCCACAGACAATCCGTTATTCTCCATAAAGGTTTTCGGCGCAAGACATACTTTGCCGCCGTTTGCATACTCCTCTTCGCTGATGTCCCTGCCTTCGCAGATATAGGCCTGCCCGTTGTAGAAGGGCATGAGAAGGGCGGTCTGATACGTGCCCGTAACAGGCTGACAGTCCTGCCAGATCAATTCGGAATTTGCCAGATTGAGAATCCTGCGGCCTGTCTCCGTCTCATAAAACCCATCGGTAACTTCAAAAATCTGCTGTCCGTCCCGAAAGGCATCCTCCGGCCTGCTTCCGTCCGGCCAAAGGAGCTCTGACTCCAGAGAGTAGGGTATCAGCTCCAGCCCGATGCGTACCTCGCTTTTGGACTGCATTTTCTCCTCATAGGCCTTCCCGTGTATGGAAAAACCCTGATGTCCCAGCATCGCCACATAGGTTTTATCCTTATAAAGCATCTCCGGCGTCGGATTTCTGTGGTCGCAGAAATAATCCACCACCCCCTCCAGGCGGGGATCTCCGCCGATTACCTTCGTAATCCTGATCTGTACCGACTCGCTTGGCACACAGTCCTCCACAGGAGAAAACTCAGCGATCAGGGCGCTCCAGGAAAGGGGCTCCGTATTCATGCTTTTGTACAGCGTGGTGTACTCCGGCTGGTACGCTATAAAAAGCGACCGCTGCTCCGGCCCGGCAATATACTCTGCCCCGGGAAACAGCAGATCCTCCGGGGTAAAATAAGAACTGTACTGCGCGTTCTTTTTTACGTCATAGTCTCTGGTTTCCGCGTTCCACAAAAGCTCCTGCTCAAAGGAGTCCGGGATCTGACGCACCGTACCGATGGTCATGAAGCGATCCTCATACTGCTCCAGCGTCCGATTCCCTTTCAGCCAGATACCGGCGCCCAGCGTCATCAAAAACGCCGCAAATACCATCAGCGTCAGAAATAATATTGTGCGCACAGGCGTGCGCATCATCTGCTTTAAGCTGTTTTTCATCCGCGCACCACCTCCAGCCGCCCGTCCGACATCCCATAAACCACGTCTGCCGCCTCGGCTACCTTCTCGTTGTGGGTGACAACAATCACTGTGTAATTTTCCTCATGGGCCATTTTGCCAAGCAGTTCCACAATGACGGCCTCGTTCTGGCTGTCCAGATTTCCCGTGGGCTCGTCCGCCAGAAGAATCTGTCCCCCGGACGCCATGGCTCTGGCAATGGCAGCTCTCTGCTGTTCCCCGCCGCTGACCATATTCGGCATCTTACCGTACAAAGTATCAGACAGCCCTACTTTGGAGAGAAATGCCTGCGCCCGCTCTTTCATTTCCTTTTTTGAAACATGCTGTAGCTGCATGGGAAACATCACATTTTCCAGCACCGTGAGAAGGGGAAACAGATGAAAGGCCTGATAGATTACCGAAGCCCGGTTCATTCGGTAGGCATCCCTGTCAATCTCACGGATATCCTTCCCTTCAATATACAGATTTCCTTCTGTGGGCACATCAAGCCCCGCCAGAAGGGAAAGAAACGTACTTTTCCCACTGCCGGACTTACCCGTAATGGCATAAACTTTACCCCGCTCAAAAGAACAGCTTACCTCCGTCAGCGCTCTGGTTTTCTGATACTTTGACTGATACACATAGCCAATCTTTTCCGCCTCAATTATTTTACCCGTATCCGCACCCATTTTTCCCTCCATTCCAGGGCGCATAAAGCGCCTTCTTTCTTTCATTAACGCCGAATCGACAAAAGAGATACCACATTCTTCCGGCTCATCTGTCCGTATGCCGCCATTGCCCCGATCAGATACGCCAGAAGAAGCACCCCGTTTACCTTAACAATAACGGAAACCGGCGACACTGCCACAGCCACCGCATCTCCCACAAGGCAGCCAAGCGCCACAAGAAGCATCTGTTCTTCCAGAAACGGCAAAAAAGCCCTGCGCCTTTTCACCCCCTGCAAACGCATTAGCGCAAATTCCTCTCTCCGGCTGCTGCCTGCAAGACTGCTGACCACATAGCCAATCAGCAGCACAAGGATACATACCACCGGGAAAAATGACTGCAGCATTTCTATGGAGCGGCGCAAATCCGTTGCGCTTGCAATAAACTCCGCGTCTCTGACTACAAGGGCGCATCCCGTATAGGAATCTCCCGCCTCCGCAGATGTCTCCATCAGACCGATATTTTGCATCTCCTCCTTGAAATCGTTCAGAAGCAGCGGATTTCCCACATGAAAAGTAACCGTATCCGCAAAAAAGGTAAGCCCCGACTGTTTAAAAAGATTACGGGCAGCCCTGGCCGGAATAACCACATCCGTACTGATGGCATTGGTTTTCCCGGAAATTTCCTCCATGGTTCCCACAATCTCTGCCTCAGCCGTTTGTCCCATGGGATGAATGTCTATTTTATGAAGCTCGCTGGCGGGATCATAATAGTAGCATTTCAGGGTAATCCGATCGCCCACCTTCCATCCCCGTTTTGCAAGCACCTTCTCATTGACGATACATTCCATCCTGTCAGAAGCAAAAAAAGCGTCCGTATCCTGCGACTCCATATGAATCATGTCGTTGGTCAGTTCCCCCACCGCCCTGGCATTATTTGCGCCTACCACATACAAATTCAGGTGTTTGGAATACTCGGCGTCCTGAAAATCTCCCTCGCCGGCCATCATAACGGCCATATAGGAAAGATCCTTTACCTGACCGGAGCCCTCAAGCGCTTCCACCGTACTCTCTGAAATGAACAGTCCGTTCCCCATGGTTCCGTTCAGATTGGTGATCTGACAGAAAATCGGCACATTCTCCGCCAGATCCGACAGCTGTGCCTGATAACTGCGCACGCTGCCAAAATACAGATTCAAAAGCAGCACAAGCATAATGCTGATTCCTGCCGTAATCAGATTTGCAGCTTTTCTTCTCATCAGACTGCATTTGATATAATAAAGCATTCTATCCCGCCTTTCCGCCAGCTTCCGTCCCACTTTTTCGCATACCATATTAACAGAGCTTTCTCTAAATTATCTCTAAAAAGAACGTTGAAAATAAATAAAGTGCGGAAATATTCCTAATTTCCGCGCCTTTTCATCCTACATATTTTCTTCTCTTCCAGCTGCATCCCGGCCATGCCGCAATATGCATGCTGTCCGGCGGCCATTACACAATCCGTCTCACCGTAATAATGCTTCTGTACGTGGCGGAGGTAATCTTAATCCCCGTCCGCTCCGTGCTGGCATGTACGATCTGCCCATTTCCTATATAGATACCCACATGACCGCCATAATAAATCACGTCGCCGGGCTGAGCCTCCGAATAGGAAACCCCCTTGCCAACGCCCGACTGTGCGTAGGAGCTTCGCGGCAGGGAAATGCCGAAATTTTTATAAACTGACTGCACAAACCCGGAACAATCCGCTCCGTTTGTCAGACTGGTTCCTCCAGCCACATAAGGATTTCCGATATACTGGCAGGCAAATTTGGCAATGTCCTGCCCTTTGCCTCCCCCGCCGGAAACGACTGGCTTCTCCTCCTCATGTCTGTCCGAGTCTTCTTCTTCGTCATCATCGTCGTCACCGCCGCCCTGACTCGCCAGTAAGGCTTCCTGCTCTTTCCTGCGCCGTTCTTCCTCCTCCTTACGTTTTCGCTCCTCTTCCTCCCTGCGCTTGCGCTCTTCCTCTTCCAGCTTTTTGATCTGGGCCGTTTCCTGCTTGATTCTGGCCGTGTAGGTCGCCGCCTCCTGTTTTGCCTTGGTGAGCATCACGCTGTAATTTTCGTATTCCGTTCTCTTCTGGGCCAGCATTTCCTCCAGATAAGCCTGCCCCTCCTGCAATTCCGTCCTGGAGGTTTCCAGCTCCGACTTGTCCTCTTCCAACCGATCCTGCAGCTCTTCCACACGGTGCACCGTATCCTCATACTCGGCAAGCAGCTTTCTGTCGTAATCGTAAAGCTCCTCCACATAGTTTGCCCGGTTCACCATATCGCCCATATTTCCCGATCCGAAAAAGATATGCAGATATGAGGAATCGCTCTTTTCATACATGAACTGGATTCGGATTTTCATGGATTCATACTGTTCGTCCTTCTCCGCCACAGCCGCCTCAAGATCCACCTGCGTCTGGGCAATCTCCTCCTCCTTCTCCTCAATGGCGTCCTCAATCAGGTCAATATCCGTAAGCAGGCTAACCAGCTCCTGATCCATTTCGTCGATTTCTTCCTCCACGCCCTCCTGTGCATCCTGCGCATCGGAAATTTTCTGCTGGGCGTTCTTTAACTGGGACTGATTCTTTTTCACGTCCTCTTTGAGATCGGAAATAGTGGTAGCCGAAATCGGGTCTACCACTGTCAGGCACAATATGAAGGAAAGGATCAGATACAACCGTTTTTTTAAATGTCTCTTCATAAGTATCTCTTCATCTTATAATTCACAGTTATTTACCGTTCTGGGGAAAGGAATCACATCCCGGATGTTTCCCATTCCCGTCAGATACATTACGCAACGTTCAAAGCCAAGACCAAAGCCTGCATGTCTGGCGGAGCCGTACTTGCGAAGATCAAGATAAAACTGATAATCCTCCTTATTAAGTCCCAGCTCATCCATCCTGCGCTCCAGAAGCGCCAGGTCGTCTTCCCTCTGGCTGCCACCGATAATCTCCCCAATACCCGGTACCAGACAGTCCATAGCCGCCACCGTCCTGCCGTCCTCATTAAGCTTCATGTAAAAAGCCTTGATTTCCTTGGGATAATCCGTCACAAATACAGGACGCTTAAATTCCTGTTCCGTCAAAAATCTTTCGTGCTCCGTCTGCAAGTCGCAGCCCCACTCCACCTTATATTCAAAGCTGTCGTTGTGTTTCTTTAATATTTCAATGGCATCCGTATAGGTCACATGGGCAAAGTCTGAATGCAGCACATGATTCAGTCGCTCAATCAGCCCCTTATCCACAAACTGATTGAAAAAATTCATTTCCTCCGGCGCGTTTTCCAGCACATAACGGATCACATGCTTTAACATTGCTTCCGCCACCATCATATCGTCAGTCAGATCCGCAAATGCCATCTCCGGTTCAATCATCCAAAATTCCGCCGCATGCCTGGTCGTGTTGGAATTTTCCGCACGAAACGTAGGCCCGAAGGTATATACGTTCTTAAACGCGAAGGCGTAGGTTTCCACATTCAGCTGTCCGCTCACGGTCAGATTGGTGGGCTTTCCGAAAAAGTCCTGACTGTAATCCACCTGTCCGTCCTGTGTCCGGGGCAGATTGTTTAAATCCATGGTTGTCACCTGAAACATTTCTCCCGCGCCCTCACAGTCGCTTCCGGTAATGATGGGGGTATGCACATAGACAAAGCCTCTCTCCTGAAAAAAGGTGTGAATCGCATAGGCGATCAGCGACCGCACGCGAAAGACTGCCTGGAAAGTATTGGTTCTGGGCCGCAGATGGGAGATGGTACGCAGATATTCAAAGCTGTGTCTCTTTTTCTGCAAAGGATAATCCGCCGTGGAAACGCCCTCCACAATAATCTCCGCCGCCTGCATCTCAAATTTCTGCTTCGCCTGCGGCGTCGCCACAATCTTTCCCCGTGCCACAATCGCGGAACCCACGTTTAATCTGGATATGGCTTCAAAATTATCCAATCCGTCCGCATATACAATCTGCAATGGCTCAAAGAAAGTGCCGTCGTTCACCACAATAAAGCCAAAAGTTTTGGAATCCCTGATGCTCCTGATCCATCCGCCGACCGTTACCTCTTTGTCAATATACGACTCGCTGTCGCGGTATAAATCCCTGATATCTGTTAAATTCATCCTGTTTACCCCCTGTTTTCATGTATATTTCCGTTTTCTATTAAAAACGCCACTACCTTTTTGCGCATCATGTCTTCCCGAAAGGCTTCCATGTCCACGCTCTTTCTCAGTTCTTCCTCAGAAGCGTACCCATAGACCTCCATCAGTGCGGATATTTCCCCGGCAATTTCTTCCTCCGTGGGCGCAAGCCCCTCCCTGTCGGCAATGGCCTGATACATAATATACTGTTTTGCCATCCGCTCTCCATTCTCCTGAAAGGCCGCCCGGAATCCCGCCTCATCCAGATTCTGATACTCTTGCATATACTGGGCAAGGGTCATTCCAACGGACGCAGCTCTGGCGTTCATGGTGTTTTCAATGCTTTTTGTGAAACGTTCCACCATTTCCTCCGGCACTTTCTTAAACGTACTGTTATCCATAACGGCGGAAGCAAGGGCCGTCTCGACTTCATTGTCATAGGTGCTCTGCGCCGACTGTTCGTAAAGGCCGTTGACCCACTCCCGGAGCTCTGCGGCAGTCTGGCATCCACCCACATTATAGCCCTCGGCGCCCAATTGCACAACCAGCTCGTCCGTAAGCTCAGGCAGCTTATTCTCACTAATACTATTGACCGTCACCTCAAACACCACCGGCGCCCCCGACAGATCCGGATTCCTCGAATACGGATCCGGGAAGCTCAGGTCAAGGCTTACCTGCTCTCCCTCCTCCGCACCGATCAGTCCCGATTCAAAACCGTCGATAAACTGGCCCGAACCAATGGTCAGTTCAAAATTCTCGCCTGTGCCGCCTTCAAAAGCCACGCCATCCTGATATCCCGTAAAATCAATATTTACCGTATCACCATCCTGAACAGGCCTGCCCGACACCGGCACCCTTTCCGCTCTGGATGCAAGGAAACTATCCTCAATAAAGCTTTCCACCGCCCCGTCCGGCACTTCCATCTTCTCGACGACCGCTTCCAGCCCCATATAATTGCCAAGCGTCACATACTTTTCCGCCTTAATGTCCTTTAAATATTCCTTACTGCCGCAGGCAGTCAAAAGGAGCGATGAGACAAGCGCCATCGCCAGCACACAAATTTTTCTTCTCCTCATTTTCTTAAAGCCTCTTTTCCTTTATAAATACAATTTCTACTATAGCACAAATATGCCGAATTTGTCCATATCGGCAGGACAGCTCACGCTCTTTTGCGCCTGTACTCATTCGGGCTCATATGATAATGTTGCCTGAATTTCCGGCAAAAATAACCGGCATTCGTAAAGCCCGTTTCTTCCGCAATGGAAAAAACCGGTTTCTGCGTGGTGCAGAGCAGTTCGGCCGCCTGTGCCAGGCGGTGCTGAATCAGATACGCCACCGGGGAAACCTGAATACATGACTGAAAAATATGCAGGGCGCCGCTTTTGCTGACAGAGCCGGCGGCCGCAATCATTTCCAGAGTAAGTTCTTCCCGAAAGCAGTCGTGAATATACTGCATCATGGTCTGCAATCTTGCCTGCCTGTGATCTATGCGGTGCAGTTTCTGCAAATCGCCCGCCGGCTCCCAATGCCGCCACAGGATATCCCACATTTGCAAAAGGAGCTGCACTGTACCCAGCTCGTTTCCCCCCTCCGTCTCCTGCATGGTAAAAATCTGTGACAATATCTCCAGAATCTGTTCCTGCCACCTGCTATGAGGCGTAAATACTTGACAGGGAATGGGAGAACGGATGACGGGATTGATATATTTTTCATAAATAAGGCTGTCCTCCGCTGCAAGCAGGCCCGGGGAAAAAACAATATTCGGCATAAAGCTGCTGCTTGGCGCTTCCATACGGTGCAGAATGCCGCTGTTGACAAACATTCCCTCCCCCTTATGTAAGTCTATAACATCCGTTCCCACAAAGCAGCGCACTTCTCCACTGACAACCACCAGAAATTCCAGCTCATGATGCCAGTGCCAGTCAATCCGATGAAAGTCAAACTGCCAGACATCCTCCGGATAGTAGGCAAAGGGAAAGCCGTTTGTCCCGTGCCTTATGGTCTCCCGAAGCGTTTCGTCCGTGGCCGTCCTGTAAGCTCCCATAAAAACCCTCCGTTCTCGATACAACAATATCTGAAATTTGAGATATTGTACCATAAATATGTCATTATGTGCAATGACTCGGCGATTAGAATGCGATATACTCCCATTTGTAAGGAGGCAAGTAAAATGAAAAACCATTACAATAAAACAATCACCGCCTGCTTTGTAGGCTATATCGTACAGGCCATCGTCAACAATTTTACGCCGCTGCTGTTTTTATTTTTTCAGCGAAGCTATCATATTCCGCTTTCCCAAATTACGCTTCTGGTAACGTTCAATTTTGGAATACAGCTGCTTGTAGATCTTCTTTCCGTCGGCTTCGTGGATAAGATCGGCTACCGTGCGTCCATGATCATGGCCCATGTTCTGTCGGCAGCCGGACTGGTTCTGCTTACGGTTCTGCCGGAAATCCTGCCTGCTCCCTTTGTCGGGATTTTAATTGCCGTCATGATCTACGCCGTTGGCGGCGGTCTTCTGGAGGTGCTGGTCAGCCCGGTCATGGAATCCTGCCCTTCCGACAACAAGGCGAAAGCCATGAGCATGCTGCATTCCTTTTACTGCTGGGGACATGCGGGCGTGGTTCTGATCTCCACTTTATTTTTCTATCTGGCCGGAATTGAAAACTGGAAAATACTGGCCTTAATATGGGCTTTGATCCCCCTTGGCAACGCCTTTGCGTTTGCCCGCGTTCCCATCGCGCCGTTGATAGAGGAAGGCGAGACCGGGCTTCAGTTAAAGGAGCTGTTCCGTATCCGAATATTCTGGATTCTCCTGATCATGATGATATGCGCGGGAGCCAGCGAACAGGCGGTCAGCCAGTGGGCTTCCACCTTTGCGGAAAAGGGGCTTGGCATTTCCAAAACGGCGGGCGATCTGGCCGGTCCCATGGCCTTTGCCATTCTGATGGGAACATCCCGGCTGTTTTACGGAAAATACGGTGACCGCATTCATCTGGACCGCTTTATGATCTACAGCAGCTGTCTTTGCATTTTGTCCTATCTGGGGATTTCGCTTCTGCCCTTTCCTCAGCTTAGCCTGATTGCCTGCGCTGTCTGCGGCCTGTCTGTGGGGATTATGTGGCCGGGAACTTTCAGCAAGGCATCGGCTGCTTTGCCAAAGGGCGCAACGGCCATGTTCGCCCTGCTTGCCCTGGGCGGAGACATCGGCTGTTCCGGCGGGCCCACCCTTGTGGGCATGGTATCGGGCGCGCTTGGCGACAACCTGAAAACAGGCGTTTTGGCGGGTATCGTTTTCCCGGTGTTACTGTTAATCGGCATCCTTCTTTGCAGAAAATCAAAAGGAGACTTTGCATAATGTCTTGCACAACATACGAATCAATGATAAAATATCCATTACATGCAGTAACATAAAATGGAGGCTATCAGATGAGTACAGTTACGATTGTTTTACTGGTGATCCTGGCGGTTCTTCTTGTCGCCGTGGTCGTATTATATTTCCTTGGAAAAAAAGCCCAGAAAAGGCAGAACGAGCAGCAGGAACAGATCAATGCGATGAAGCAGACCATATCCATGCTGATCATTGACAAAAAACGTATGAAATTAAAGGATGCCGGACTTCCACAGGTGGTTGTGGATCAGACGCCCAAGCTTCTGCGCGGCTCCAAGCTTCCCGTTGTGAAAGCCAAGGTAGGCCCTCAGATCATGACTCTTATCTGTGAGGAAAGCATCTTCGACGCCGTTCCCGTCAAGAAGGAAGTGAAAGCCGTAGTCAGCGGTATTTATATTACGGGCGTGAAGGGACTGCACGGCAAAGCGCCTGTGGTAGAACAGAAGAGAAAGAGCAAGTTCAAACAGATGATTGAAAAGGCACAGGAAAAAGCGGGTGCGAAACCCGTCAAATAGCTGGCGCAATTATAGAAGCGTGAAACCGCCGTTTTCTTTGGGGCGGATATCAATTTTGATATGGCAGTCCGAGAGAAACTCATAGTTGATGTCAAGAGCATAGTCCACATCCACCACGATATTTTCCTCTCTCTCATCAATCGTAATCCGTTTTGTGTCAATACCCACCAGAATCTGTCCAAAAGGCGTGTTATAATTGGACAGGTTCTTTTTATTTTCCTGAAAAATCATATGTACGTTAACCAGTCCGTTGCGGGTCAGCTCCACCATATGATCGCTGAATTTCAGGCGGTTTTTCGTGGGCTTTTCAAACCCTTCCGTAACCTCCTCATAGATCACGTAATGCCTGTCGTTCTTCTTATAATAATCGCCTACCGTGACTGTCTCGATCTTATCTGCATTTTCTTCCCGCTGATCAAATTGCAGCCCCTGCAGCGTCAGTAATACCTCTTTCGTCATGATACCTCTCCTCAACCTTATCTCAAATATAAATATACAGAGAATGCCGTTTTCAGGCATTCTCGCACGCGAGACTTAGACCTTCTCAGCGAAACAGCCTTTGCTGTTGAGCTTTTAGAAGTTCTTCTCGCGTTAGTATTCATCAATCCGAATCACCTTCGCGGACAGGATACCGTAAGTCAAAATGGAATTGGCGAACCGCTGAAACTTATCGGCCGCATCGCTGACATAAAAGCGATACAGCTCCGTGCCCAGCTCCGGCCTGTGCTCGCTCTCCAGTCCCTTTTCCTCCAGCATCATTTTTAACTCTCTGGCTGTCTCATAAGCCGGATTTACTAACGTCACGCTTTTCCCCATAATTTTTCCCACTGTGGAACGAAGCATGGGGTAATGGGTACAGCCTAAAATCAACGTGTCAATACCGCTGTCCACCAGCTCCGTCAGATAGCGGCGGGCAATTTCATCCGTCACCGGATCTTCCCAAAGTCCCTCCTCCACCAGAGGCACAAAAAGAGGACACGCTTTCCCGATCATGGCAACACTGCTGTCGTGCTCCTGTATGTACCGATTATAAATACCGCTGCTTATCGTAGCTTCTGTGCCTATAACGCCGATTTTTTTATTTTGCGTGGCATCAAGGGCCGTTCTTGCTCCCGGCTTTACCACGCCGATAATCGGAATATCCACTTCCTTTTCCAGCTCCTCAAGCGCATAGGCGCTGGCCGTATTGCAGGCGACCACAATAGCCTTCACGTCCTGCGTCTCCAGAAAGTGAATAATCTGTCTGGAAAACCGGGTCACGGTCTCTCTGGATTTGTTTCCGTAGGGCACCCGGGCCGTATCACCAAAATAAACGATTCTCTCGTTGGGGAGCTGTCTCATGATCTCGCGGGCCACTGTCAGCCCGCCCACTCCCGAGTCAAAAACTCCTATGGGATTGTTATGCCATCCTTCCTGTCCGCTCATGATTTGCAACCTTTCTCTATTTCTTCCCGTCAAGCAGCTTTTCCTCACACCATTCCAAAAGTCTGCTGCTTACCACCACTTCGTCCTCACCGGCCCGCAAAATCCCGGAAACCGCCGTGTCACCCTGCACCGCCGCGTCTTTCCCGGCGTTGTCCGCGTTTCCGTCCGGCGTCGCCTCATTCCGGCCGTCTGTCCCTTCTTCCGCCGTCTGTACCACCCGGCAGGTCTCCTCCGTAAAACACAGTTCCGGATAAAACAGACTCCACCACGCTGCGGCAAGCACACAGGCCGCCAGCGTTCTTCCCTTTTTCCACATAATCCATACTCCCATCTGCCGTTTTCTTCCGACATTGGGAGTATACCCTCACAGAAGCCCTCTGATACATCTGTCCCTGTGTATTTTACCTTTTTCTGCCCGGATCAATGCGTATCTGCCTGATAATGCTCTGCTCCTGATTATCAATATGGAGTTTGGCCGCCATTGCCGCCCCAGACTTATCGCCGCTCATGATGCTCTCATATATCATCCTATGCTCGTTGACCAGATTTTCATGCCCGCTCTCATCCTTAATATACTCGAACCGATAGCGGTACATCTGCTCTGACAGATTATTGATCAGCTGGATCAGCCGCTGGTTTCCCGTGGCCTGCACTATGATATCGTGAAGCGCAACATCCGCTTCTGCAATCGCCACCACATCACCCGTTTTTGTGGCCTCTTCAAATTTATCGCAGGCCCTGCCAAGGGCCGCCTTTCCCTCGTTTGTGATCCTGTCGCAGGCAAGCTCCGCGCACAAAGCGTCCAAAGCGCGCCTCACCTCCAGCACATCCTGAAGGCTTTTCTCCGTGATCTGCGCCACCTCTGCGCCCCGTCTGGGAATCATGGTAACAAGGCCTTCCAGCTCAAGCTTGCGTATCGCTTCCCTGATCGGCGTGCGGCTTACTCCCAGACGGTTTGCCAGATGAATTTCCATCAACCGTTCACCGGGTTTGAGCTCACCGGTCAGAATTGCCCGTCGCAGCGTGTTGAACACCACATCCCGCAGCGGAAGGAACTCATTCATATTTACCGTAAAATCATGATCCATGAAACGCCCTCCTGACTCTTACGCGTTTACGCCTCCGCAAAACCGGGTCTCAAAAACAGCTCCCGCAAGTTTCTCTTCCCTGATGGCATCCGCTGCCTTTTTTGCCGTTTCCCTGTCCTTATAAATGCCAAACACTGTGGGCCCGCTGCCGCTCATCAGCGCGTTTTCCGCGCCCAGTTCCCGCATCCGGCCTTTGATCCTGTCAATAATCGGATACTCCCGCACCGTAACCGTCTCCAGCACATTTTCCATTCTGTCCGTAATCCCTTGCAGATCGCCAGCTTCAAGAGCTCTGGCCATACCGTCAATATCCGGGTGAAAGGGAAGACTGTCCGCCTTTAGATTTCGATAGACAAAGGCCGTGGACACGTCAATGTCGGGCTTTGCCACAACCAGACAGCATTCCGGGGGCGGCGCAAGCGGCGTCAGCACCTCTCCTATACCCTCCGACAGCATCGTACCTCCCAGAATACAATAAGGAATGTCCGCGCCAAGCTTAACGCCAAGCTTCCGCAGTTTTTCCGTGGAATACCCCATTTCAAAAAGCGCGTTCAGCCCCCGCATCGTTGCCGCCGCATCGGCGCTGCCGCCAGCCATGCCCGCCGCTATTGGGATTCTTTTCTTTAACGTAATGGAAACGCCCTCGTGAATACGCTTTTCTTCCATTAAAAGCGCCGTCGCCCGGCACACCAGATTATCTTTGTCCGCCGGCAGGTCGGCCCCCTCTATCCGAAGCAGCACGCCGGGTTCTTTTTTTCTTTCAAATGTCAGGTCGTCGCAGATATCGACGGTCTGCATAATCATTTTTAGCTCGTGATACCCGTCCGGCCTGCGCCGCAGGACGTCAAGCCCCAGATTAACTTTGGCATACGCCTTTTCTTTCACCATCATATTTTCCAGCTCCCCAAACCGGGTTCTCATTATCATCCGTTTCTTATAAAATGTACTTTGTATACATGAATTGTACTCAATTTTATACAATTCCTTCTCAAAAGTCAAGTTTCCCATTCCCAGGCTGTTTACAGCAGACAAAATTCCAAAAAATTTCATGATTTTTCCATTCCGGCTTCTAATCTATTTAGGAAAATGGTACGATATAGTAAATAGAAAAAGAAGATTGTCTGCGGACAGTCTTTTCGTAACGGTAAACATACCATAAATATTTCCAAGGAGGGATACCCATGAGCGTAAACGGAATTAACGGTGTAAACAGTAATGCATATGAGACATATCCTGTTACTCAGCAGGATCAGCAGGTAACCAGACCCGCTGAGGAAAACAAAGATACTTCCGATAAGAAGGATAACGGTGTTGTTTATGAGCCCAACACCAATACGACCGCTCCGGCTAAGACCTACAAGCAAAACACTGAGCTTGTCAACAAGATGAAAGCTGCTGCCGAGTCACACACAAAGCAGTTGCAGAACATTGTTCAGCAGCTGATGACCAAGCAGGGCGAAGCTTACGGCGTAGCCAACGATATGTGGAAGTTCCTTGCCAGCGGCAAATTTGAAGTTGACGCTGCAACCAAGGCGCAGGCACAGCAGGATATTTCCGAAGACGGTTACTGGGGCGTTAAGCAGACTTCCAATCGGATACTTGATTTCGCTACGGCCCTGACCGGCGGCGATCCCAGCAAGATCGAGGATATGCGCAAGGCTTTCGAGAAGGGTTATAAGCAGGCTGAAAAGACCTGGGGCGGCGAGCTTCCCGAAATCTCCAAACAGACCTATGACGCTGTTATGGCAGGCTTCGACAAGATGGCGGAAGATGCAGGCCAGACAGCACAGAGCGTTACCGCAAACTAAACGCAAAAATTAACGACAGAACGGAACCGGGATTATTCCCGGTTCTTTCTATAATGGGAGGTATCTTATGGTTGAAACACCAAGAATAAATAAAATCCCCTACGGCGGCGACTACAATCCGGAACAGTGGCCTGAAGAAACCTGGGAAGAGGACATGCGCCTGTTAAAGCTGGCCCACATCGACATTGTCACCCTGAACGTTTTCAGCTGGGCATCCTTACAGTCTGACGACGACGTTTACCACTTTGAGAAGCTGGACAAAATTATGGAGCTGGTGCAAAAGCATGGATTAAACGTATGCATGGCCACCTCCACCGGGGCGCATCCTGCCTGGATGGCAAGAAAGCATCCCGACATCCTGCGGGTGGATCACAGCGGCATGAAACACAAATTCGGCGCCCGCCACAACTCCTGTCCCAACAGTCCCACTTACCGAAAATATGCGCCTGCGCTGGCGGCAAAACTGGCGGATCGCTATAAAAAGTATGACAATATCGCAGCCTGGCATATTTCCAACGAGTACGGCGGAGAGTGCTACTGCGAAAATTGTGAAAAGAAATTCCGCGAATGGCTGCGTGCCCGATACAAAACCATAGAGGAGGTAAACCGGGTCTGGAACACCGCTTTCTGGGGACACACCTTTTATGACTTTGAGGACATTGTTCTTCCGAATCTTCTGTCTGAGCACATGGACGGCGGCCGCACCTGTTTTCAGGGCATCACTCTGGATTACCGGCGTTTTAATTCCGAAAGCATCCTGAACGCATACCGGCTGGAATACGACGCCATCCACGCCATTACTCCCGACATCCCCATCACCACAAATCTGATGGGCGCCTATCAGCCTCTGGATTACCAGATGTGGGGAAAATATATGGATTTCATTTCCTGGGACAACTACCCTGCCAATGATGCGCCTATAGAAAGCACGGCAATGCGGCATGACCTGATGCGGGGCCTGAAACAGGGAAAGCCTTTCGCGCTTATGGAACAGACCCCCTCCGTCACCAACTGGCTTCCCTGCAATATGCTCAAACGTCCCGGCGTCATGCGTCTTTGGAGCTACCAGGCGGTGGCCCACGGCGCAGATACGGTGATGTTCTTTCAGATGAAGCGCAGTATCGGCGCCTGCGAAAAGTACCACGGGGCCGTGATCGACCACGCTGGACACGAAAACACAAGAGTATTCCGTGAGGTGGCACAGCTGGGCGCGGAGCTTGACGCATTAGGCGCACAGACGCTGGGCGCAAGAAGCGATGCCAAAACGGCCATCCTCTTTGACTGGGACAACTGGTGGGCTGTCTCCTGTTCCGCCGGCCCCACGGTCTATCTGGACTACTGCGACGAAGTGCAGCGCTGTTACAAGGCTCTGTTTGATCAGAATATTCCCGTGGACATGATCGGTGTGGAAGACGATCTTTCCAGATACGATCTGGTAATCGCGCCCGTGCTCTACATGGTGAAAACAGGATATGATGAGAAGATCCGCAGCTATGTCAAAAGCGGCGGCCGTTTCCTGACCACCTTTTTCAGCGGCTATGTGGACGAACACGATCTGGTGACTGTAGGCGGCTATCCCGGCAGACTGCGGGACATCCTTGGCATCTGGGTAGAGGAAGAGGACGCCCTTCCCGCGGACATGCATAATCATTTCCGCTATCAGGACAAAACCTATCCCGCATCCATGCTCTGCGACCTTTTACATACAGAAGGCGCCGAAGCGCTCGCTTTCTACGAGGAAGATTTCTATGCGGGCATGCCCGTGCTTACGAAAAACGCTTTCGGAAAAGGCTTCGGCTATTATGTGGCAACCCGGTCAAGCGATGAATTTTACCGACAGTTTCTCGGGGAAATTTGTAAAGATTCCGGCATTATGCCTGTTATGGACACGCCGGACGGCGTGGAGGTGACCAGAAGGGTCAATGAAAAAGGCGTCTTTGTCTTTCTGCTTAATCATAGGGATGACGACTATACGGCCGTTCTGCCTTTTGGAGGGGCCAATCTGCTTGACGGAAAAAACTATAAAACCGGCGACACGCTGATCCTTGCGGGAAAAGATGCGGCAATTGTGAAACTACAATAAACTGTCAAGCACCCCTCTGATCCCCTGCTCCTCGTACAATTGCTTATAGGCAGCAACCTCGCCGCGGATCAGCTCGTCGATCACACGCATGCCAAGAAGCTCCACCGGCGCCTTATCATCGGTCATGATGCGGCCGCCCGCCTCATAGGCGGAAAGATTTTCAGAGACAAGATTCATCATGGCAAGGAGGCTTTCATCCGTGACGGCCTCCTTATGCTTTTGCATATTTTCAAGCATATGGGGATTATTGGAGGCAAAAAGCTCCCTGTTGGTGGTTCCTCGCACGTCCACCGTATAGACCTCCCCGAACACGCTGCTTATGGTATCCGCCAGATAAGCGTTTATGCTGTCCTCGCCGCTTCCGCGCATGTTCATATTGACCACCATCACGCCGTCCTCCGTCAGGTGATCCCGCACCAGCGTAAAAAATTCTGCGGAAGACATCTGAAAGGGAATCGTAATATCCTGATAGGCGTCCACCATAATCACATCGTACCTGCCCTCAATCGCATTCAGATAGGCTCTGCCGTCGTAAGTAGTGACCTTCACATCCTCCGGCAGTTCAAAATATTCTCTGGCAAGCTCCGTAATCTTCTCGTCAATTTCTACGCCCTCTATGGGCATGTTTCCATAGTATGCCCGGCACTGGTGGGCGTAAGTGCCTGTCCCCATCCCCAGAATCAGGGTATTGCAGTCCGCCGGATTTTCCCTTCCTGTCATAAGAGGCGCCGCCATGGCATAGTCGTAATACATACCCGTCAGTCCCTCCTCCTTTACCAGCACGGACTGTACCCCAAACAAAACGTTTGTCGATAATATGACATTCTTGTCATTTTCTTTCACCTGTAAATAGTTATAAACGGACTCTCCCTCATAGGCAAGGTCGCTCTCCCAGAAGGCAAAGCTGTCGGAGGCCCCGAAAATACAGCACAGGACAAACAGAACCGCCGACGCAGCGCTCTTTTTCAGTCCGCTTTTTTTGCTGACAAAATATACGATACCGAGGGTCAGCAGGATCGCCGCAAAAATCAGAAACGTAACGGAAGTGCCCACCGCCGGAATTGAAACGAAGGTGGGAACAAAGGTGCCGATAATGCTGCCGATGGTGTTAAAGGCATTCAGCGTTCCCACTATACTGCCGCTGTCCTCCAGACTGTCCACCGTGTATTTCGCCAGCGACGGCGTCACCGTACCCAGCAGAAACAGCGGAAAGACAAAGATCACCATACAGGCCGCGAAAGCCGCCCAGATCAGGAAATTCGTATTCACCGTAAAAATCAGAAGCGCCGAAATGCCGAGGACAATGTACTTCCCCACCACCGGAATCGCCGCGATCCAGACGCCGGCAATCAAAATACGGGTATACAGCCTGTCCGGGCTGGGATTTTTGTCCGCGCTCTTTCCCCCGTAAATATTACCAAGAGCCATGGCGATCATAATGGTGCCGATAATGATTGTCCACACGATCTGAGAGGAACTGAAATAGGGAGCAAGCAGTCTGCTCGCTCCCAGTTCCACAGCCATTACGGACATTCCCGCAAAAAACTCCGTCAGGTACAGGAACAGTTTATTTTTCAAAACAGGCGTCGTCTGCATATCATTACTCCTTTATCTCATGTTTCCCTTATGGCAGAGCTTTTAACCGAAGCCCTGCCTTCTCAGTATATATGATAACCGTCTGTTTTACAATCTTGTTTTTCAGCCTTAAATACCGCCCTTTACTACCAGTATCTTATCCCCTGCGCTGATTTCCTCCGTAGGCAGCTCGTTGACCTCCTTAAGCTGCGACACGGGAACATAGTAGCGTTTTCCGATATCCCACAGGGTATCTCCGGGACCCGCAATGCAGATCACCATTCCCGGAAGCTCGCTCAGCTTATTCAGATCCAGAGGCTCCTCCCTGATATCCGTCACCAGTTCCCGGTTCTGTACGGCAAATACAATCACCTTAAACTGCAGCGCCGCCTTCACATCCAGTTCGTCGCTGTCAAGCATTGTCACCGTCAGCTGTTCAATACTGCTTCTGAGCTTGTAAACGCAGGTTGGCAGAATATTTTCCGCCTCTATCACATACTGGAACGGCAGCTCGTTCACGGTGGAATAGATGGATCTCACATTTCCCGCGCACAAATACAGCGTCGTCACCACAAGCGTTCCCGTAACCGCAATCCCGTTCTCCACTATGGTCTGCTCGTCAATCTGAATCTCACCCTCAGAATGGATCAGCTGGTACATCGGCATCTCCGGGTTCTGTATCCGCACATGATCCGCGATCTTGCATTTTCCGCTGCCAGCCAATAGGAGACTCTTCACCGGCATCTTTGTTGTCAGCGCCTCAATCTCCTTATCTACGCCGTAAACGTCGGAAATAACCTCAAGATTTTCCTCCTCATAAAGATGAATATCCAGATCCAGAACCGGCTCCACGCAGAATACTCTCTCTTCCCCGTCGAAATCCTGCCTTACTTCCACATTGCACTGTCCCAGATGATAGCGGATATCAGGGATCATGTTTTCCCGACAGCCGTGGCACTCGATAATCCCGGAAAACGGCACGGTGTTCTCGTACCACTGGGTTTTATCGTTGTCTCCCTCACCCTCGTAGAGGAAAAACGCCTTCATCTCTCCCTGAATGGAAATTTTCTCCTCTAACGCCTTAAATTCCACATGATCAAAGCAGATATGATGCCACACTGTCTGGAAGATATTCGGCAGATTGCCGGTCAGCTCCAGCTCTTCCTTCAATCGGAAAATGTCCTTCTTATGAAGTACCAGCTCCACTACAGGATAAACGCATTTGCGGTATTCCACAGGCTCGTCGCAGTAAAGATCCACAGCCGTCTCACACTCAAGCTGCTCCTCTCTCTCCAGCATAAAGGAAATCACCGCCTGCACACTCAGTTTACGGGAATTAATCAGCCCAACCGTCAAATCCTCAATGCGGCTCTCTGTCAGAATGGTGTCGTTATTGCTGACTCCTTCCAGATTTACCTTTTCTTCAAAGGGAATCACCGCCTCCATGCTGGCGCACATACCGTCCATATCCGTCAGATACAGAATCGACACCACAAGCTTCCCTTTCAGATTAACCGCATTTTCGCAGGGGCGGATCTCCTCCATAATGATCTCGCCCTTACTGTTCAACAGATAGTTCGCGTCCATCTTGTTATCTGAAATATTCACATCCTCTTCCAATACCATCTGGGTGCCGGCCCTGCCGTCTATCCGGTCCATATGTATCTTCTTTTTCACTAACTCCACAAAAAAAGCCCTCCCTGCGTATAGTTACTATAAATCTATGCAGAGGACTGTCCTGATATGAATCGGGCAGGGAAGATTTTCTCCCTGCCCGTCCTAAGGTCTTAAAAAGAATCACCGTCCGTTGAGTCTGGCCAGCTCTCCGACGATCTCCCTGATACTGTTTTTGCATTCTCAATTGGGAAAGCCTGTCGCAAAAGCCTCTTTCATCTATTTATTATATTCTATCGGTTACTAGGCAATAAATTTGTTGAAACAAAGGATTCAATATGATATTATGAGGTGTGTTATAGGAATGAAAGCATAAAAACTTCTTATGCCGAATTTCAAAAAGGAGGGAATTTCCATCAGCGCATATACAAAACAGGCTCTGGCCGCTGTCGCAGTCATTGTGGCCATACTGGTTGTCTTTCCCCTTGTCAAATTATATTACGGAAAGCATCTGCTCTTCTCCAAAGAACCGGGTTATTATGATTCCCCCTTTTATCTCACCATTCTGGGCGGCGCAAAAAACACCGTGCACTATACGCTGGATGGCAGCGAGCCCACAACGGCTGATCCTGTCTATGACGGGAAAAATCCCATTTATATAGAAGATGCCACAAGTCGCCCGAATGTGTATTCCTTAAGGACGGATACGTCCACCGGGTTTTTGACGGATCTGATTGACCAATATGTCCCCTGGGATCCCGCCAGCTATACGGTGCCTGAATATCCTGTTGATAAATGCACCGTTATCCGCGCTTCCCTGTTCGACGACAACGGAAACTGTCTTGACTCCGTTACAGGCTCCTATTTTGTGGACTTTCAGGAAAAAGAAGAATACCAGAATATTTACACCGTCTCCCTCGTAACCGCCCCTGAAAACCTTTTTGATCATGATACCGGCATTTACGTTACCGGAAACATATTCGAAGAATTTTCAGAAAATTATCTTGGCAAAGAAGCTCCTCCCTGGCGTCTCTGGAACGCAAACTATTACAGAAGAGGGCGTAAGTGGGAACGGGCGGCCCATATCACGTTATTCGATAACAGGCGGCGCATCGTCCTCGACCAAAATTGCGGCATCCGCATCAAAGGCGCTGGAAGCAGCGGGTTACTGCCAAGAAGTATCAGCTGCTACGCCCGAGAGGAATATAACGGCGGCGACTATTTCGATGCGGATATCTTTCAAACCGATATTTCTTCCCATAAAATTGTGATATTTGGCGGCAGCAATGACAATACCTTCAAGACAAAAGACTGGCTGATCCATACGCTGACCCAAAAGCTTCCCTTTGCCACCATGGATTTTATTCCCTGCGCACTGTTTCTCGACGGGGAGTATTGGGGCACGTATTATATTTCCGAGGATTACAACGCCGAATATATCAGCGCCCATTATCAGGTTGCCAAAGACAATATCATCATGGCTAAGCGCGGCCATGCGGCGGATATTTTAGCAGAGGGAGTGGAGGAAGACCACCAGATCTATGACGAAATGTTTGACTTCCTTTGTAATAATGACATGAAAAATCAGGACTGCTACCGCCGGGCCTGTGAATTAATTGATATGGACAGCTATATCGACTACTACGCCACAGAAATTTATATTGCCAATGCTGACTGGCCGCAAAACAATTTTGCCCTTTGGCGGACAAGGGAAAACGACGGTTCCCGCTATGGCGATACCAAGTGGCGCTGGATGCTGTTTGACGTAAATTATGGCGGGCCGGGCGTCGACTGTCTGTCTGACAACAATCTTGCGCGGGTTTTGAATGAAGATCCTGTTTTCGCCTCGCTATACCAAAACGAAGATTTCCGCCGTCAATTTGCCAGACGACTTCTCACTATCGGCAAAGAGGTTTTTGCGCCCGAAAAATGCAATCAGCTTCTGGATCAGTATGCGCAGATCATGAAGCAGCCCCTTATGGCCAGCAACAAACGCTTTTACATGGATGAAAAGTCCGACGAATTTGATCAGTATATACTCGATATCAAAACCTTTTTTGAAAAGAGATACGACGTGGTCTGGAATTATCTGGTGCAGAGCATGGGAGAGGAATGGCTTTCGGATAATGGAATACAGAAATGAACTCAAGTTTGAGCTGTCCGACTGCGATCTGGCACGGATTAAAAACAGGCTGCTCCCGCTGATGCATACCGATATGCACCAGGGTAAGGACGGATATATAATCAGAAGCCTGTACTTTGACGACCTGTATAATACCTGCGCCGCCGAGAAGGAAAACGGCGTCCTTCGCCGGGAAAAATACCGCATCAGACAGTACGACAATAACCCGAATTATATCCGTCTGGAAAAGAAAACCCGGCATGGCGATATGTCCCGAAAAACAATGCAGCCCATAAGTCTGCCGGATTATGACGCTTTGCTGTCCGGCAATGCAGACCGCCTGTGCGCGATTCTTACACGAAACGAGGACGGTTTACTGGGAGAGCTAATTTTCAAAATATTATATAGAAAGTTCGCTCCCAGGTGTATCGTAGCATATGAGCGCTTCGCTTTTACGGAAAGAACGGGAAATGTGCGCGTTACCTTTGACCGGAATATAGCGGGAAGCCGCCAGATAAACAGCCTGTTTGCACCCGACCTGTTTACGGTGCCGCTCATGCCGCCAAACCGTCATATTCTGGAAGTGAAATATGACGAACTGCTGCCCCATTATATTTTGCAGGCGCTGGACACCGGCCGCCTGCGCAGACAGTCCTTTTCTAAATACTACATGACAAGAGCCGCAATCGGCTGAAAGGAACTCCACCATGGGATTTAACGACATCATCAAAAACTCGGTATTAAATACGTTCTCCACAACCGGCTTTTCCACCACCAACGCCATAATATCATTGGGCGTCTGTTTTCTGATGGCGGTCTACATTTACTTTGTCTACCGCTTTATCAGCCGAACAACCTTTTATGATAAAAGCTTCAGCGTATCCATGGCCATGGTTTCCGTTGTCGTAACGGGAATTATTCTGGCCATGCAGGCAAACCTGATTATCTCCCTCGGCATGGTCGGGGCATTGTCCATTGTCCGTTTCCGAACCGCCATTAAAGAACCCATGGATCTATTATTTCTGTTTTGGTCAATCAGTACGGGAATTATCTGCGGGGCGGGTCTTTATGAACTGGCCGCTCTGCTTGCCCTTGTATGTACCATGGGCATCCTGATCCTGCAAATCATTCCCGTGAAGACCAGCCCCTATCTCGTCATCATCAACGCCCGGGATAAATCCGCGGAAGCCGACATTTTGTCCATAATTCGCAGGTATTCGCCGCGCTACAAAATTGATTCCAAAAACATCACCCGATCGGGCATGGATCTGATTGTGGAAATCAGGAGCAAAAAGGCAAATGCCCTGGTAGACGAACTGTCGGAGCTGGAACCCGTAACCGCCGCCTCCCTGCTCTACCACGACGCGCCGGTCAAAAACTGATCGGAACCGTCTACTCTACGGCCCCGATCAGATCAGTTACATTCTCAATGTCATATTGTTTCATATAGGATTCAATGCCTTCCACAACCTCCACCGTGGCGTAGGGATTGACAAAATTCATTGCCCCCACCGCTACGGCAGTGGCGCCTGCAAGCAGAAATTCAACCGCATCCTCCCCGCTGCCAATACCGCCCATACCGATAATGGGAATCTTCACCGCCTGCGCCGTCTGGTAAACCATGCGAAGGGCTACCGGCTTAACGGCCGGACCGGACATACCGCCTGTCTTATTGGCCAGCACAAATTTTTTCCTGTGAATGTCTATCTTCATGCCTGTGATGGTGTTGATCATGGAAAGCGCATCGGCTCCCGCCGCCTCCGCCACCTTTGCCATCTCCGTGATATCCGTCACATTGGGGCTCAGTTTCATAATGACCGGCTGCTTCGCCTTCTTTTTTACCTGAGAGGTAATGTCAAAAAGGGAATCCGCCTTCTGACCGAAAGCAATCGCCCCTTCTTTCACATTGGGGCAGGATACATTGATTTCCAGCATGGAAACCGGCGTATCGGAAAGACGTTCCACCACTTCCAGGTAGTCAGAAACCGTCTTGCCGCAGACATTGACAATCACTTTCGTATCATACTTTTGTAAAAAGGGAAGATCTCTCTCCATAAAAACGTCAATCCCCGGATTCTGCAAGCCGATGGCGTTTAACATGCCGCCGTACACCTCCGCCACACGGGGCGTCGGATTGCCCTCCCAGGGCACGTTTGCCACGCCCTTTGTAACAACGGCGCCCAATCTGTTCAGATCCACAAAATCGCTGTATTCCATGCCCGAACCAAAAGTGCCTGACGCCGTCATGACAGGATTCTTAAAGGCGACTCCCGCAATTTTTACTTCCGTGTTCATATGTCCACCTCCCCTGCCTCAAAAACCGGCCCTTCCGTACAGATACGTGCATTATGCACATGAGAATGGGCGTCCTCCTTCGTGGTCTTACATACGCATCCCAGGCACGCGCCTACTCCACAGGCCATCCGCTCCTCAAGGGAAATGTAAGCCTCCATGTTGTTTTCCGCCGCATATTTTTTGACGGCGCGCAACATGGGCATAGGACCGCAGGCCATGATCACATCCGCACGGAGCGCATAGGCTTTTATAATATCCATCACATTGCCCTTTGTCCCCACACTGCCGTCCTCCGTCGCCACATAGACGTCGCCGAATTTTTCCAGATCCTCTTCCAGAAACAGCTCCTTATTTCGATAGCCAAGCAGAATCTGCTTTTTATCATCCATTGCTTTTGCCAGCTCTAACATAGGCGGAATGCCGATGCCGCCGCCCATCAGAAAAACCCGTTTCCCTTTCGCCCGATCAACCGGGAACCCGTTTCCCAGCACACCAAGCAGCTCCAGCGTATCACCCGCCTTACAGGTCGAAAATTCCGCCGTACCCCTTCCCGCTACACGATACACCAGCCGCAGTCTGTTTTTTGTCTTATCCGTCTCGCAGATGCTGATGGGCCGGGGCAAAAGCATACTCTCCCCATGGGGATATACCGCCACAAACTGCCCCGGATGGGCGTATTTTACAAGCTTCGTTTCCAGCCAGAGATCAAAAATCTGTTCCCCGATCTGTTTTTGCAATATGACCTTCGCCGTTACTTTTTTCTTCCGCGTCATGTAGAATTCCTTTCTGTCAGCAGATTTTCTCAGTTGACACTATTATACTGCCTTACGAAAGCTCCCGCAACAAAAACTCCCGAAACGCAATGACCGGCTCAGGATTCGGCGTATGCTCCCCAATGATTTTCTCCATCCAGACCATGTTGTACCATCTCCCGAACTTGTAGCCGCATTTGTGAAACTCGCCGATCATGGAATACCCCTGACGCGTATGAAACCGAACGCTGTCTTTTGTCAGATATTCATCTTCCGTTTCCGGGTATCCGATACAGGCATTCAGATTCAGGATATGCTGGGCGCGGGAAATCTCTTCCAGCGCGGCATAGAGTCTGCTGCCGATCCCGCATCCCTTTCTGTCCTCTCTGACGTAAACGGAAACCTCGGCCGCCCGGTTATAGGCGGCTCTCTCATGAAAGGCGCCGGTATAGGCATAACCCAGAAGCTCCCCGTTTCCCTCCGCCACAAGATAGGGATATTTTTGCAGCGTATTTTCCATTCTCTTCCTGAACTCCTCCAGTGCGGGAACTTCATATTCAAACGTAACCGCCGTCTTTACCACGTATGGCGCGTATATTGCAAGAATTTCCGGCGCATCGTCCAAAGAGGCGGTTCTGATTGTAATTTCATTGGGAAGCATTTTAAATTTTCACCTTTCCTTTTCGGGAAACTGTGCTATCGCCAGACAGATTTCCGTAGCTTTATTACCAGCAGCTTTCTGCCCACTCGCCTTAACCTGTATCAATTCATCTACACGTTCTGTAAATGTATAGTTTCCTCCCCGCAGTTATTCCGTTATAAGCAAGGAGTTTCGCGGAGAAAGCCCCGCATGAAGACGGATTTCAGACGAAATCCGTTAAGACACTTTAAGAATCTTAGATTTTCTTTGCTTGTTCCAATTCTAGCACATTCTTTTTTTCATTACAAGATAAACCTTCCACCGTTTAAACCAAGTTCTCCCCACTAATTTTTAAAAAGGCTTGACATTAGTTCTATATAGTACTATTCTATATAATATCAACAGGAGAAGTAATTATGATAAGAAAAACAGACGGCGGGATTTTGATTACCAGAATCAAACAGCTGCAGGGACGCATCTTTGAAAAACTTCTGACCGCCCACGGCATCAGTGAATTTAACGGCGCACAGGGAAGAATTTTATTTGTTCTGTGGGAACAGGACGGCATTTTGATCAGCGAGCTGGCCCGAAAAACAGGCCTTGCCAAAACCACCCTGACAAGTATGCTGGACCGCATGGAACAACGGGAGCTGATTGAGCGCGTCTATTCTCCCTCAGACCGCAGAAGTGTGAAAATACGGCTGACCAAACGGGCGGCAGGATTACAGGCGCATTATGAGCAGGTCTCCGAAGAAATGAATCAGATTTTTTACAAAGGATTTAGCAATGAGGAAATACGCTCTCTGGAAAAGGGCCTTGGGAAGGTGCTTGCAAATCTTACAGAAAAGGAGGATCACACGTATGGAAATCAGCATGATTAAATCAGGAATACGCAAGCTTCGCGAAAACGCGCAGGTAGCCTATATTGGCTCGGTAAACGAAGAAGGCTTTCCGCAGATCAAGGGAATGCTCGTCCTGGAACATGAAAGTATGCAAACCCACTATTTTTCCACCAACACCAGCTCCAAAAGGGTAGCGCAGTTCTTAAAAAATCCCCGGGCTTCCGTATACTATGTGGACGATACCAAAGATCAGTATCGGGGCGCGCTCTTTACGGGAACCATGGAGGTCTGCACCGATCACGAAACCAGGGCTTTTCTCTGGCGGGACGGGTTTGAACTGTATTATCCGAAAGGTGTTGATGATGCGGATTACTGTGTATACAAATTTACTGCCCAGACCGTCAATTACTATTATGGACTGAGCAATGTAACCCTTTCGGCGGCCGAGCTGTAGGCTCGGCCTTCCGGCCCTTCTCAATTCCTCATGGCGCCGCATTTCTATTGCAGGGCGGCATCCTTCAGACTCTGGTACACAATCTTCCCGGCGCAAATGGTATAACAGACCACCCCCGGCAGACGCTCCCCCACAAAAGGCGAATTTGCCGACTTGGAGGCAAAGCCCTCTACCGTCCACTCCTTCTTCGGATCAAACACGGTCATGTCGGCCGGGCCGCCCTCTTTCAGGTATCCGGCGTCAAGATGATACAGCCTGGCAGGCGCAAGACTCATTTTCTCAACCAGTTCCATCATGGAGAGATACCCCTTGTCCACCAGTTCCCGAATCCCCAGAGAAAGAGCCGTTTCCAGTCCGATAATGCCGCTTGGCGCTTCCGTCAGCGGTTTTGCCTTTTCCTCCCCACTGTGGGGCGCATGATCCGTGGCGATCATATCAATAGTGCCATCCCGCAGTCCTTCTATTATAGCCATCCGATCCGCCTCCTCTCTGAGGGGCGGGTTCATTTTTGCAAGCGTTCCATGCCGGATTACGGCTTCCTCCGTCAAGGTAAAATGATGGGGCGCCGCCTCCGCATAAATATGGCCGCTTTTCTTTTTCGCCTGCCGCACCAGCTCCACGGCCTCCTTCGTGCTGATATGCTGAATGGATAAATCCGCTTCCTCTTCCAGCGCAATCCGCAAATCCCGCTCCACCATGGATATTTCCGCCTCCCTGGGTGAACCGCCTATACCATAATGAGCCGCAGCTCTGCCAGCATTGACCCCATTGTTTGTAATAAGGGCCGGATTTTCCTCATGAAGACTGACAGGCTTCCCGCACTTTGCCGCCCGCCGCAGCGCCTCCCGAAGAAGCTCTTCATCCAGAAGCGGAATGCCGTCGTCCGTAAAGCCTGCCGCTCCCTGCCTGCTTAAGCCTTCCATATCCGTCAGTTCTTTTCCCTGTAAGCCCTTCGTCACAGTGGCGCAGGAATGCACATGAATCCCCGTCTCCTTTCCCTTTTGCAGTACATAGGCAAGGATCTCCATCTGATCCACTGCCGGTTTTGTATTGGCCATCAACACCACCGAAGTAAAGCCGCCCCGGGCAGCGCTGCGGGATCCCGTGCAGATATCCTCCTTGTGGGTAAAACCGGGATCGCGGAAATGGACGTGAACGTCAACCAAGCCGGGAACCACAAACTGACCATTTAAGTCAATCGCTTTCGGAAGGCTGCTCGGACGCCCTTTCTCCACAGATGCGCCCTGCGGCAGAATCTTCACAATCCTGCCGCCTGACACATCAATTAAAATATCCCGATATCCCTCCGTCCCTGACGCCGGATCCAGCAAATATCCGTTTTTTAATAAAAGCATGGCTTTATCCCCTGTTTGCAGATTACCCATGTGAAGCCCTCTTTCCTTTCGTCATAAAAGCATATCAGCTAATGCCGTATTCAAATTATAATGGATTGGCTTCCATGGGTCAACCGAAACCCGGGCAGCCAAAGAAGCGTTTTCTGCCCGGTTCTCATCCTTCTTTACTCAAACACCACCGGCTTTTGTGAAAACTCCGTCTTTACCACCACATAAGGATAGCTCTCCACGGGTTTGCTCTTCTCCTCGGGAGAGGGGCCGATCAGGTTTGTGTCTATGTAGACGGCGTTTGCGGTTTCATACAGATCGTTGACCGCAATGCTGTAACCTCCCGTCTGCTGCGCGCCGTATCCCACGCAGATATAGAGAAAACCCTGATCCTCAAAGGTCAGCTTAAAGGCATTTTCTTTCCGCTCCTCAATTTTTTCAAGCAGCTCCTCCGGTATATTATCCTCCGCTATCACCGTGTATTCCAAATCCTTGATTTTTTCCATGGGGTCCTGTTTTTGCCCGCAGGCATACACCGCAAAACAAAGCAGGCAAATCAGACATACGCTTAAAAATCTCCTCTGCCATTCACATAATCCGCTCATGGATTCCTCCACCTGTTACTCTTACTATCTAATTTATTATGGGAAGGCATTGTCTATTCCTGTTGATTGATGATATAATAACCGCAAAAGAAAAGCAAACGGCACAAAACGCGCAGGCGAAGCCGCACGCAAATTGAAAGGATATCCCCATGATACGTCTCATATTAGTTGCCATCTTCGTTGTCCTGTTCCTGATTTTCAGTATTCCCCTTTTGATCGCAGAGTACTTCCTCGGAAAATATAACCGTCCGGCTAAGGACAGGAGTTCTCTTGCCATCGTCAACTGGGCCTTCCGCTGCGTCCTCTTTCTGTCCGGCGTATCCGTCACCGCAATCGGTGAAGAGAATATCCCAAAAGATACTCCCGTACTTTATATCGGCAACCACAGGAGTTATTTCGATATCGTCATGACCTATGTGCGCGTTCCCAGACCTACAGGCTATATCGCCAAGATTGGCATGTTAAAAGTGCCTCTTCTGTCCAACTGGATGAAAAATCTGCACTGCCTCTTCCTTGACAGAAAGGACATCAAGCAGGGAATGAAAACCATTCTCGAAGCGGTGGAAAAGGTAAAATCCGGCATCTCCATCTGCATCTTCCCCGAGGGAAGCCGCAGCATGAAACCGGACGAATTTCTGCCTTTCCATGGCGGCAGCTTTAAAATTGCAGAGAAGTCCGGCTGTCCCATCATTCCCATGAGCATCAACAACGCCGGTCACGTCTGGGAAGAGCATCTTCCCTGGATCAGAAAGACTCATGTTGTCATAGAATACGGCAAGCCCATCTATATGAAAGAGCTTGACAAAGAAAAAAAGCGCCATATCGACGATACGGTGCTTTCCGTCATCAAAGAAATGTATTTTAAAAATAAAGAGCTGGTCTGATTTTACACAGAATGCCATTTTTACGCGAAAAGAACTTCTTGCTGTGGGCATTAGAAGTTCTTTTCGCGTTGTTATTCTTCCCCAACCACCAGCTCGTCATCCATAATCGCGGCAATCAGAAGCAGCAGCTCCGCGTTCAGATCCACCTGATTCATAACGCCCAGACTCACATCTATATCTCGGTAATTGCGCTCGCCCTCCCCGTCCAGATAGGATATGGCCAGAAGGTTTCTTCCCAGCATGTAATGAATATGATTTTCCAGCACAGTCGCATATTCGTGGTTGGTAATGATATGATCTACCACCGCCAGTCTCGTCATACTTCTTAACAGGCCGGCATTGCTGCCCTGCTTTTCATCCGTCGCCACCAAAAGCTTGGAATCCTTTGAGGTATAGGAAATGGTTTCCCCCTTCCGCATCAAATTCTGCGTCACGGAGTTGCATAAATTCATATCCACCTTCTGCTTTGTGGAAAGATACGTCACACACCCCCAGAAAACAAAATCATTTTCCAGATCCGGCTCCGGATTCTGCGTCAAATAGGACTTGACCACACTGTGATATTGATATCCTCCTGTCGCGCGGTAAAGCTCCGCTGCCGCATGGAAATACTGCTCCTGGGATATATCCGCAAGATAATTTTCCGCATACCGATAGGCCCTGTCTGCCGCTTTCAGGCACTGTGTGGCAAATTCTCTGTCCTGACTCTGATAAAGATAGCTGAACTTGGCCATGGTAGCGGCAAAATGAATGGTCGCATCCATGGTGATCCCGTCAATATATAAAATGTATCCTGCCGTCATATTATCAACGGAGCTTACCGAGGCATACACCGCTCCGCTCTTTGCGTCCTGCATCTTTAAAAGCCAGTCAATTTCGTATTTCACCTCGTCAAGCAGATCGGGAATCCCGTTACCGCTCTCCGGTATCCCCATATCATCCCCCATATCATCAGGATAAAGCTCGTAGGCAAGAAGAAGCGTATTCACCGCCTGACAGCCCTTGACCACGTCGCGGCTGCCGCTCTCGTCCACATGCCATCCCCCCGATACGTCAAGCTTTATCATGGCCTCATCCTTCATCTGCGCTTCTCTTGAATGGCAGGCATTATGTGCCGCCTCTCCCGCAAGCTCCGAGGAAAGCGTCAGCCCGCACCGATTATAATAGTACTGCTTAAACACTTTGGTAAAAAGACTCTCCAGCGGCTCCTGCGCAATCTGAAAAGCATAGGAGCGGCCAATGGACGCCGCCTGTATGTAATAAGTCCCTTCCGTATTAAAATCCGTAAAATCCGCATAGCTGATATAGGCGTTAACAGAAGCGTCATATCCCTTGTTTTCCACCTTACCCGTATAAACTTCACGCCCTGTCTGTTCATCAAGAATCGAGAAAGTTTCCGGCGGTGCCTCTCCGTTTATCATGGCAATCTTATTGCTGTCCACAGCGTACCCTATCTGATCCACCAGAATGCTCGGCAGGCTCTCCGGCACCTCATAATCAAACTCCGGGGCAAGACCCAGACTGGTAAAATCATCGTCCGCCTCTCCCCCCGGCGCATTAATCTGAAAATTCCGCAAATCGCCGCAGCCGGACGTCACCGTCAGAATAAGGCTGAGGATAAGTAACGTACCGGTTAATTTATTTAGCATCCTACTCTTTCGCATCATTATTTTCCCTGATCATTCATACTCTACAGTGCCGCTCAAAAAGCTTTCCTGTATATTTTAACACATTGTCCGCCATCATAACAGATATCATTTCTGATTTTGGGAATCATAAACAATTTTTCCATCAATCAGCGTATAGAGCGTTTCGGTAAAAATTTCCATGGGATTTCCCGTAAAGACAGCGATATCCGCGTCCTTTCCCGGCGCCAGGCTTCCCACTCTGTTCGCCACGCCGCAGATTCTGGCCGCATTAATCGTGATGGCGCGAAGCCCCTCTTCAAAAGCCATGCCCGCTTTTACCGCAAGTCCCGCGCAGATCGGCAGAAACTGGATTTTGGAAACCGGGTGGTCTGTGGTAATGGCCGTCAAAATACCATAGTTTGACAAAATGCCCGCCGTCTTAAAGGCCATATTCTGTACCTCAATCTTATTTCGGCTGGCCATATCCGGCCCCACAATGGCAGGAAAACCCGCCCTTTTTAAATCCTCCGCAACCAGATGCCCTTCGCTGCAATGATCTATGGTCATGCGCAAATGAAATTCCTTCGCAATCCGTACCGCCGTCAGTATATCGTCAGCCCGGTGCGCATGAGCCTTTAAGGGAATTTCCCCGCGCAGGACAGGAAGCCAGCATTCATAACGAAGATCAATTTCCCCGTCCCGGTTCTTTTCCCTCTTTTTCATGTAAGCTGCCGCCTTTGTCAGCTCTTCTCTAAGCATGGCGGCAATGGCCATGCGGGTGGAAGGGGAAGTACCCTGCCCGGAATAATTTACCTTTGGGTTTTCCCCGAAAGCCACCTTCATGGCCGCCGGCGCCTTTACAATCATACGATCTATGCATCTGCCATGGGTTTTTACGAAAGCAAACTGACCGCCGACCACATTGGCGCTTCCGGGCCCGATCATGGCGGCGGTAATACCCGCCTGCAGCGCGTCGTTAAAGGCGGCGTCCATAGGATTGATCGCATCAATGGATCGAAGCCAGGGAGTGACGGGGTTCACATTTTCATTGCAGTCGTCCCCCTCCATCCCCTTCTTCTCCTCCGTAATTCCCATATGGCAGTGCGCCTCTATAATGCCGGGCATAACCAGACTGCCCTGCACGTCGAGGACTTCCCCTTCTGCCCCGGGACAGTCCTCCATGTCTCCCACCGAGACGATTTTGCCGTCCGCAATTTCCACATAGCCATCCGCAAAATCGCGGCCTTCCATTGTCTTAATGTTTCCGTGTATGATAAACATTGACTTTCCTCTAGTTCAGTTTACTCATGGGATTTACCGGCTGTCCGTCCTTTGTCAGCTTAAAGTACACGTTTGTTCCTTCCATACTGTAATACTTTGTAGGCGCCGCAACCGTTCCTATCCCGTCGCCCACATGCACATAGCTGCCTTCTGATACGGTGATGTTTTCCAGCTGGCCGTAAGTCAGCTCGTAACCGTTGCCAAGCTCCATTACTACCGTATTGCCGATGCCGGGATCATAGCTGACAGAGGTTACGCGGCCGTCCGCCGCCGCCGAAATTGCCTCTCCCTGATTGGCGGAAATCACAATGGCAGGGTTGTATTTATATTGATCCAGCGTTGGAAAATAGATGGTCTTATCCATGCTGTAATTGATCAGCACATCTCCCACGATGGGCCATACCAGCCCGTCCTCCTCATTAAAGTCAAGCTCCGGCTGTACGGTGGCGGCAATTCCCTCCGTCTGCACCTCCCCGCTCATGGCCGTGTCGACCGTCTCGTCAAACATGCCTGCTTCCTCTTCTTCCTCGGCCTTATCCGTAGCAGGCTTCGTCTTTTTATCCGCGGATTCCTTTACGGGATCATCCTTTTTCTTATCAGAAGTCAGTTTTTCATCCTCTTCCTGATTAACTTCTTTGTCATCGCTTTCCCCGCTCTTTGACAGGCCAGACATGTCCTTCTCATCCTTTTCTCCCGTCTTCTTTATTGCATCGTTCTCATTCTCCGTGTTTTCCACATGCAGGGAATTTGCCTCCTGAAAGTTCGGATCGTAGTCCAGATCGTCCGTCCCCACGCCCGCAAAAAGTGTGTCAAGCTCTTCGCCCTCCACCATATTTTCCGCAAGCTCTTCGCTGCCATGCTCCAGCGCCTCAAAGTCCACCACATAGTCTTCCTTCTCGGCACGGTTATTGTTTCTTACATAAACGCCCGTCACTGTCAGCGCCGCCAGAACGAACACTGAAGACGCCAGCATGATGATTCTCTCTTTTCTGATACTGCTTCTGTTTCTTCTCGCCATGAAACTCGCCTCCTGTTTTTTTCCGATGCTCCGGCAGACTGCCGTCAGAGACAGGAACTGCCTTTGTACCGTGTTTCTCTGATAGTTTTACCCATTTTTTCCGGCTTATTCAAATTTTGCTAATTCTGTCTGAAAAAAGAAATCTGAGAGAATCTCCTTATAAGATTCTCCGTTTTTTGCCCTGCAATCCGCCTCAAACTGACTCATGCCAAAACCATGCCCTACTCCCGTCACATGAAAAATCAGGGTATCCTCCTCCCTTGTCATTTCAAAGGAAGCGGAATTAAGGCTAAAAAGATGGCGAAACGTCTCTCCGTCCACCTCCTTTTTCTCTCCATTTCCGTCACAATATGACACGCTCGTCATATATCCCGCTTCGTCAAAGGAAAAATCTCCCTCCTCCCAAATTGTTTTCCGCTCAAAATCTCCTTCCAGAATTTCAAGAATCCTGTCCGTATACGTCTCCTTATCCACCCGCACCGCACTGCGGTAAACAGGCGAAGTCGGATCCTGTTCACAGACAACCTTTGACAAATACGGACAGTCCTCCTCTCCGCTCTCCTTTGCCTCTCTGGTAAAACCATTGCTCACTTTAAAATAGGAAGCCCGGATTGGTTCCTCCCGGTAAGTCAGAATCATGCCTTCCGTTTCCTCTACGGCCCGTCTGCTCTCCTGCAGCGATTCCTTCGTTTCCCCTCCTGCGTTTTTATAGAATTTAGCAATTCCGATGCCGTCCACCACGACTTCCCTGCTCTCTTCCTCCCGGTACATCGCCGCCAGCTCCGTGCGAAGGAGCACCGCCTGGGCCTTTTTTGCCTCCAAATGATACTCCTCCGGCATGGTCAGGGAAAGCCGGTATACCAGATACTCTTCCATGGGCAGCTCCCAGACGCCCCATTCCACCGCAGCTCCTACCACGTAACCGTCCCCGTCCTTCCACACGGCTTCCTTTAATTTATCCGTCTCTTCCCCCACATGCCCCCAAAGGCAGGCGCAGACATACGGCAATAAAAAAACAAACAGAAGGAAACTGCACGCATCCTTTCTGTTTGTTTTTTTTAAGTCGATTCCATTATTATTCATGCGACACCTCACATATCCTATTCCTATGTGGATGTCCTTACTTTTATGACGTGATTTAGCTCTTCCCGTCAAATACCGCCATATCCAGCTGTTGCAGTGTTGACACCGCCCCGTTTTCATACAGGAAAATTCCTGTCTTTCGGATCATGGCATTTGTTTCGTTTGTCTTTTCTGCATTCAGGGAAAACTGCGTTCCGACTCTGGACAGGCCGATGGCTCCCACGCCCAGATCGGAAAGATGATACATTTTATCCTCTCCGTTCTCATCCTTCGTCCAGATAAGAAGCTTCTCCCAAATGGGGTCGGCCTCGTCAATCCAGCCGTTCCCATCTGCATCATACTTCGCGAGATCTTTAAAGCCGTCGCCGCTTTTTGTACCGAAAAGCTCACTGCCGTCATTGATCTTCCCGTCACCGTTCAGATCAAGGGCCAAAAAGCCGCTGCCCGCCTGCAGGCTTGAGATCTCTTCCTTCTTGCCGTCACAGTCCAGATCAAAGAAAAACTTCTGATCGGAAACCTGCGCGATATTGGTATCCAGATTAATCACCAGAGGATCCTTAAATGTGTTTATGGACGTCACATAATTTTCCTCGTAGTACTCTTCGAATCTGCGGCTCATACCAAGCTCAAGCTGAAAGGACAACTCCCTTCCGTCCGCCGTTCTCACCGTACCCTGCGTGGAAAAAGAAGTATGCTCCTCCTCCATGTGATAATGCTGCATCTGATACCCCTGCACTGCATAAACCGTACTGTTTCCCCCTGCCGACGCTATGGGACTGTTAGCTCTGTTCCCTCCGCCACGAATGTGGAACAGAAGCTCCAGAAGAAAATCCACACACTGCTGTTTTATGCTGCGCATTGCCTCCTGAGGATCGTTTCTCGTGGAGGAAATCTTAAATCCGCCTGACATATTCCGCCAATGTGCGGTAATATCCTCAAGCTTTGCCTCCTCCTTACTGTTTTCCCCTCCCGCAGTCCTCTCTCCAGTTCCCGTCTGATTCCCAAAAAGAGAATCCAATCCGTCCTTCCCGTTCGTAAATGTGCCGCCCACAAACCTTGCGCTTGCTCTCGTTGTAGAACGGTAAGCTCTGGAGGACTGCATTCCAATGGTACTGGAATCAATAATCAATATTCCCTCCTTCTGCATACGACCATCTTCCCGCCTGTCTGTGCACCAGACGACGCCTTCCCTGACGCCCGGCAATAGAAAAGACGGCACTTTCTCGGAAAATCCTTTTCCCTGAAAAATACCGTCCCTGGTCTCAACATCATTCAGATTACAGAAAAAAGGATCCCTGGCCATGGGCCTTTTCCCTGTGTGTTATATATCGACACCTTTTCCTTTCTGCTTAACCCCCGCTTTGATCCGTCTTCGCCTGTGCGCCGATATACGCCGTATACATACTGCTGATCTGGCTTTCGTCGAGCATGTCCTTCCAGATATGTAACTCGTCATAGCTGGCCCGGAACAGCTCGTCATAGCAGCTGATGCCAAGGTAAGCCCTGATATTCCCAGGGTCCATATTGAGTCTGGAAACCTCTGCAGAACCGATCAGCTCACTGTTTAGATACAGATATCCCATGGCTCTTCCCTCCTCCGCTCCGGAAGAAGCGGAAGCGTCCACGCAGATGGTTATGTAATACCATTCATTCAGATCAATACATTTTTTATGATCCATAGACGGGCGGACCTCGCAGGAATTATTAAGGATGGCGTCAATAGTATTGAAAATCGGCACAACCTCTTCTCCCTCTTCCGTGGTCTTTTTATTAAAAGACAGATAACTCTGACTGCCTCCCACATCCATCAGGTATGAACCGATCATCAGAAAGGGAGACCAGTCATACATCTCGTCCGCACGAAACCAGAAGGAAATGGTATAGGAATCATTCAAAGCATCCAGCCCCAAAAGCTCCACGCCATAGCTGCCGTCAAGATAGAGCGCCTCTCCTTCAATGCCTTCGGTGAACAACGGATATACATCCTCCGTGATCTCCGGGTAAACGCCGCTCTCCGCCCTCGTCACAACCGCCGCATCATTCAGCTTGCTATTGAAGGAAAAGCTGAAATCCGCCTTGGGCACATTGCTTATAAGCACATCCCCCACGATTTCCTTGGAAGAATCCACCTCCGGCTTCTCCGGCTCCAGTCCCGGCAACGCAACAGTCACTACAGCGTCGCCCACATCCGTGCCTGCCGCTGCGCTCTCCTGTTCATCCTCCTGCCCGCTGTCATTTTTCTGCGTCTCGTTTCGGGCAACGACGAAAATCAGCGCTGCCACCACCAAAAGAACAATTATCATCGAGACGATGGAGCGGGAAGCGCCCCCCGTCTCTTTATTCACCCCATTACCCATAATACCTCAATACTGTCTGACTCAATCAGTCAACTTTAATCCACCCTATTGTAGTTGATCAGGCATCCCTTCAAAATAATCTGTCTCTCCTCATCCGTCAGCTCGCCTAACGTCAAGGTAAACGGCGTAAGCGTCTCCTCCTGGACGGATACCCGGTACGCTTCAATCTTTTCCGCCTTCTCCTCCACTGCTTTCCGAATACCCGGGAAAAACAGATAATCCAGATTATGGAACGGCAGTTCTCCCTTTTCAATCAGAAACGGCAGCATACCCCAGTTAATCAGGTTGGAGCGGTATCTCTTCGTAGCGTACTCGTTGGCAATGTTCGCCCAGCCTCCCAGCACCTTCTGGCAGCTGGCCGCCTGCTCTCTGGCGGAACCGTCGCCCGGCTTCACCGCAAAGATGGTGGAACCGAAGCCCGTGTTTTCATGGGACGCACTCTCACAGGTCTTCTTAATCACACCCATCACCGGCTTCACGTCAGGATGCGCCTGACAGGGATGTTCACCCTGCATCCTCGCCTTCTCCGCTTTCTGGATATCCTTCGCCCTTCCCACATATTCGGGATCTTTTCTGGACAGCGTAAACTCCGCAAGTCCCAACGGATTGGAACGGTAGGAGGAAGTCTCCCCGGAAGGAATCAGCTCGTCCGTGGTTGTGACAGGATCATGGATCTCCGATACCACCCGCAGCACCAGATTCTCCGGCAGCGCCCCCATGGCCGGCCAGTCCTTGATGTTGGGGCCAAACTGGATCTCCACGCTTTCATCCGCCACACCTTTGGAATCAAAAACACGGTTCTTATAAATGTTTGCGTCAAAATGATACCGATACTTCCCGATTTCTCCGTCAAACTCAGTAGCCGGCGTCAGCACGCCCTTGTTGGCCGCTGTAGCCGCAATAGATCTGGCGTCCATAAGCGCCACGGAAGAAATCTGTCCGTTTTGCAGCTTGGATCCTTCCCTGTTGGGGAAGTTTCTTGTGGAATGCCTGATACTGAACGCATTGTTTGCCGGCGTATCGCCTGCACCGAAGCAGGGCCCGCAAAAGGCTGTTTTCAGCACCGCGCCGGTCTCCAGAATAGCCGCCGCGCAGCCGTTTTTAATCAGTTCCATATAAACCGGCATGGAAGCCGGGTATACGCTTAACGTAAAGCCGTCCGCACCGATGTAGGAGCCCCTGAGAATATCCGCCGCCGCACAGATATTTTCAAAACCGCCCCCTGCACAGCCCGCAATAATTCCCTGATCTACCATAAATTTACCGTTTTTCACCTTATCCTGCAATGAATAAGGCACCGCGCCGTCAAGGCTGACCTTCGCCCGCTCCTCCACGTCATGAAGCACGTCCTTCAAATTGGCGTTCACTTCGTCAATGGTATAGGTATTGCTGGGATGGAAGGGCATTGCAATCATGGGACGGATCTTCGACAGATCCACCGTAATCATACCGTCATAATATGCGATCTCACCGGGATTTAACTCCTGATACTCCTCTGTCCTGCCGTGAATCTCATAAAAATTTCTAACCTCGTCGTCCGTTCGCCAGATAGAGGACAGACAGGTCGTCTCCGTGGTCATCACATCGATGCCGATACGGAAGTCTGCACTCAGAGCGGATACGCCCGGCCCCACAAACTCCATTACTTTATTTTTTACATATCCATTGTCAAATACCGCGCCGATAATGGCTAACGCCACATCCTGCGGGCCAACTCCCTTCACAGGCTCGCCCGTCAGGTATACGCCCACCACGCCCGGCATATTAATATCATAGGTCTGAGACAATAACTGTTTTACAAGCTCCGGGCCGCCCTCGCCCATGGCCATCGTGCCAAGCGCGCCGTATCTGGTATGAGAATCGGAGCCGAGGATCATCCTGCCGCCGCCCGCAAGCATTTCTCTTGCATATTGATGGATTACCGCCTGATGGGGCGGTACATAGACGCCGCCGTAACGCTTCGCGCAGGTAAGGCCGAACATGTGGTCATCCTCATTGATCGTGCCGCCCACCGCGCACAGGGAATTATGGCAGTTGGTAAGCACATAGGGAATCGGGAACTTTGTAAGGCCCGAAGCCC
The DNA here is from genome assembly GCA_009774175.1 of Lachnospiraceae bacterium. Classification (GTDB taxonomy): domain Bacteria; phylum Bacillota; class Clostridia; order Lachnospirales; family Lachnospiraceae; genus UBA3282. The sequence goes on from VSNG01000012.1 coordinate 51,969, forward strand.
TTGCCGTCTGAATAATCCCCACAAAGGTAATGTCGTGGGAAGTCAGTTTGTCAAATTTAATTTTCAGCTTTTCCATATTGCCGGAAGTATTGTGTTTCTCCAGAATGCCGTAGGCGATGGTATTTTTCGCCGCATCGCTTCTGGATACCTCCCGGCCTGTCTTATTCTTAATCTGTGCCGCCGCATCTGCACCGTCCGAAACAATCTCCGTTCCGTTTAACAGATAGGCGCCGCCCTGTGTCAGTTGAATCATAGCAGCAATAACCTCCATATTTTGTAATTCTTCCATTATTTACAATTTATAACTATTCAAACTATTATTATAAAGGATAAGGAGCCCGGGCGCAATGGTTTCCCGTTAATCCAACCCCCTACATTCCCGTTAATCCAAAATCCCGCTAAGCGTCCCCCTCCAAATACTTCTCGTAATACCCATAGTCTTCCTTCCTTAACTTTATCCGCATCCGCACGCCGCTTTCCAGATACTCAGTCTCATACACCACCGCATTTTCATTCAGATAAGACACCGCTCTGCCGTCCGTAAAGGGAATGAGCAGCGTGCATTCCCGATAGCCGCCGGAGAGCTTCTTTTCAATCAGGCCGACCAGCTCCTCCATACCGATCCTCTTTTTTGCAGACAGATAAATGGCGCCCTCTGTCACCGCCGGCAGGCATTCCTCCATCCTTTCCGGCGCCACACCGGAAAGGCCGGGCACGTCGTCGGGCGATACCAAATCCGATTTATTGTAAAGATAGAGCATGGGAATGCCCTCGGTGCCCAGCTTCTTAAGCGTCTGATTCGTAACGGCAATCTGCTCCTTATAGTGCTCGTCACTGTAATCCACCACCTGTAAAAGCAGATCCGCCTCCCTCGCCTCCTCCAGCGTGGAATGAAACGCCTCCACCAGATTGTGGGGCAGCTTATGAATGAATCCCACCGTATCCGACAGCAAAAAAGGGTGATGGTTCTCCGGCGCAATCTTGCGGACGGTGGTGTCCAGCGTAGCAAAAAGCATATCCCTTTCAAGAACACGCTTCTCCTCTCCCTCCGCGTCCTCCCCGCCGTAAAGGTCAAGCATGGCGTTTAAGATCGTGGATTTTCCCGCATTGGTATACCCCACCAGCGCCACCTTTGGCAGTCCCGACTTCATCCGGCGCTTTCTCTGGGTCTCGCGTTCGCTTCCCACTTCCTTTAATTCCCTGCGAAACTGTGCAAGCCGCTGCTCCAGTACACGCCTGTCCAGCTCCAGCTTTTTTTCTCCGGCGCCCCTGCTGCTCATGGAACCGCTGGCGCCGCCCTGACGGGAAAGGGCCGCATGCAGCCCCACAAGCCTGGGCAGCATATACTGCAATCTGGCCGTCTCTACCTGCAATTTTGCCTCTCTGGATCGGGCTCTTCCCGCAAATATGTCCAGAATCAAAGCGCTTCTGTCAAGAATCGGTTTTTCCAGCCGTTCCTGCAGGTTTCGCATCTGCATGGGTGAGAGAGAATTGTCGAAAATGATCACGTCCGCATTGCACTCCTGCGCCAACTCCTTCACCTCATCCACTTTGCCCGTGCCGATATAGAACGCCTTGTGCACTGCCTCAAGCGTCTGGCATACGCTGCCCGCCACCTCCATATCGCAGGCTTCGGCCAACGCGCCAAGCTCCTTAAGGGATGTCAGATAGTCTTCCCCGTCATTCAAATTCACGCCTACCAGCAAAACCTTTTCCATAATCCGCTCCTGTTCCTGACCGTTCCTCTGCAAAAAAAGATACAATACGTCGGCTTTTTGCCCTGCGCCCTAAAACTCTTCCAGCTCCTTCAAGAACTCCCGAAATTCCTCTTTCGCCTTCTCGATTGTGCCGGTCTCATAGGAATCGAGAGCCTGCTCAAACTTATGGAGCTCCTGAGAAATACGGTAACGCTTATCCCCAAGGCTCTCCTCATAAATGCGCTCTCCCATCAGCAGGAGATATTTGTTTTCCTCCCTGTCTCTGGGATGAATCTTTAAATAGGACAGAGTCTCAAACCGTTCTTTAATCTCCTCCGGCGTCATATCCGCATTTTTCCCGCCAAAAACCTGCTTCTCCTTCTTCCCTGTGGATACCACCTTCACCTCCACCTCCAGAATGGAATTGATATCGTAAGTATAAGTCACATCCACCGACTCTTCCCCGGCCTGCGCGGCGGGCACGTCAATGTTCAGCTCTCCAAGAGAGAGGTTGTTTTTCGCAAAACGGCTCTCCCCCTGTAACACATTGACCCGAATTTTTGTCTGATTATCGCGCACCGTATAGAGCCTTTCCGTCCGGCTGGCCGGTATGATCGTATTTCGTTCAATAATAGGACAGAATACGCCGTTCTCATAAATGCCCCGTTCCCACTCCCTGACCACCTCCGTGCCAAGCGTAAAGGGACAGACGTCCGTGAGAATCACCTCTTTGATGGCCGCGTTTCTCTCCTTCATGGCGCCCTGTATGGCCGCGCCCAAGGCCACCGCCTCATCGGGATTGATATTGGTATCCGGAATGGCCCGGAAAAGCTTGCTGGCAAAACGCCGGATCACTGGACTCTTAGTGGCGCCGCCTACCAACACCACCTTGTCGATGTCAGAAAGCCGGATATGGGCGTCGGAAAGGCTGCGCCGCACAGGCTGTCTGATTTTGTCAAGCAGTTCCTCGCAGGCATGCTCGTAAGCAGGAAGCTCCACAGAAAAGGAGTATACCTCCTCCCCGATCTTACAGTCCATAACCGAAGTCTTCCCCTCCGAGAAGCCGATCTTACACTTATCCGCCTGTTTGTGAATATGGCGCAGGGTCTTTGCATCCAGCGTCAGCCTGTCAAACTGCGGATACTTCTCAAAGAACATATCCTCCAACACCGCCGTGAAATCCTCGCCGCCAAGAAAATTGTCTCCCGCCACGGCGCGCACCTCAAGAATCTGGTCGATCCGCTCCAATATGGACACATCAAAGGTGCCGCCTCCCAAGTCAAACACCAGAAAACGCATATGTCCCTGACTCTGATACAGGCCGTAAGCAATGGCCGCCGCTGTTGGTTCGCTGATAATCCTCTCCACCTTAAGTCCTGCCAGCTCTCCCGCTCTTCTGGTGGCGCGCCGCCTCTCGTCGTTAAAATATGCGGGCACACTAATCACCGCTTCCGTCACCGGTTCGCCAAGAAAGCTCTCCGCATCCTCCTTGAGAGCGCGTAGTACAAAGGACGAGAGCTCTTCCGCCGTAAAGGATTTATGCAGAAGATTAAATTTCCTGCCGCTCCCCATATCCCGCTTGAAGACAGCGGCGGCGCTTCCCGGATAGAGGAGCCCTCTCTCCACCGCCAGGTCTCCCACATAGATCTGCTCCTCCTCATCCATGCTCACCACCGAAGGCGTCAGCCTCTTTCCGAGACGGTTCGGTATGATCTGCGGCCCTTCCTGTGTGAAACAGGCCGCCAGACTATTTGTCGTTCCCAAGTCAATTCCGATAATCATTGTTGATCAGATCCCTTCGCTCTTTCTATTTTTTCGGTTCTTTGTGAAACAGCCGCGCTACAAAATTCCGCTGCTGCCCTTCCTCTTTGGTCCGCGTGCGGTCATCCGATTTTCGGTCAGAGCCGTTTCTACCGCGCATCTTCTCCAGTAAAAATTTCGCATCCAACGCATCCTCATTCCTTCGGAATGCCTCTTCCAACAATTCCGCCGCCTTATCAAACTCTCCCTCACTGTAATAAAAGAACCCAAGGTGGAGGGAGGCCTCAAAACATTTCCGGTATCTGCAGCCTCCGCAGGGATTGATCTGCTCCATCTTCTCAAAATACTGTTTCGCCTTCTCCTTATTGCCCAAAGCCAGCTCAATCCAGCCCATCCAGCCCATCCGAATCGGCGCATAATTAGGATGGGACATATAATCTTCCGGCGTTGTGCCTTCCTCCGCCAGAATTTTCAACGCCATTCCCGCATATTTTGACGCTTCTTCCCGCCTGCCCGTCATATAAAAACTCCTTCCGGCACGCCAGTAATCCTGAAATCTTTTCATGCCGTCGGTCTGCAGCGCAGCCGCATCCAGATACTTTTCTGCGGATCCGGCATAATCATTCATTTCCGCGAGAATATCCGCCCATTTCTGGTGAAAGTGCCCCAGCTCCTCCTTGTCCACGCTTTTTTTCAAAAGCGCCCTCTTACCTTTCTCCATGGTGGCCAGCGCCTCTTTCACCCGGTCCATCTTCAGCAGGACAAAGGCAACGTGCCTGTAATACTCTGTCGTATCCCCTGTCTGTGCGTGCCACTCTTCCCCGGCGGAAAGGGCCTCCTCAAAACGGCCCGTCTCCTTATAGCAGTCAACAAGAATACCCCACAGCTCCTCGTCATTCGGAAAGACAGCAAGACCGGCGCGGCAGCTTTCAATGGCCTTTCCATAGTCCCCTGCCCTTTTCATACATTCCGCCATACCCCAGTATCCCTTCGCGGAAGCATCCTTCTTTTCCATCTCCTCCACAGCCTGCCTGAAAGCCTGATATGCCTTCACAAACTGTCTGTCGTCTTTATAGATATAGCCGATATTTTGCAGAATAATATACCTGTCTCCCCTGTCCACGCCTTCCAGCACTTCCCTGTAATCCGCAAGGGATTTTTCATGCTCCATTCCATCGCTGTATAAATATGCTCTGTCCCAAAGACGGTATGCTTTGTTTTCCGTTATCTCCAACTGCTTGTTGATGTAGTGGAGGGCCGCATCGTAATCTGCTTTTTTCCATGTCTTTTTGAATCGGTTCAGGTATCCGCGGTACAGCCTGTGGTTGGTATCCCGGTAATATTCATCCTTCTCCACCGCCTTTTCATAATAGCAGATCGCTTTCGCCCAATTTTTAGCCTCCTCGTGGCAGACACCAATGCCGAAGTAAAATTCCGCATGATCGTAATTCTCCTCCACCAGCTCATACTCCTTCAACGCTGCGGTATAATTCTGCATATCCCGCAGGAGGTTTCCCAACACCAGATGATAATAGGGCTCCTTCGGATCCAGCTTCAGGGCTTCACGAACCAGAGCGACAGCATCCAGAAGTTTGTCGTCATCCTCAAACACCAACGCCTTCTCAAAAATAAGCTCGGCCCGGTCCAGAGTATCGTCCGGGCGCGCATCATCATCCTGTCTGGGCTGTCCGCCTTCCCCTTCCGTTGCATAGAGCAGTGCATCCAGAAGCTCCATTACTTCCTGCCGTTCCTCTTCACTTTCCGCCAGCATCCGCCGGATCTTCGCCTCCTGAAAACACAGCTTTTGGGAAAACTCCACCTTGTTTTCCCGGGCTTTCTCTATGACACCCATCGCGTCCTTATACTGGCTGTAATTATAAAAAATCATGGCCGCAAAGAGATAGGGCTTGTCGTAGCCCGGATAAATCTCTATGGCGCGGTAGTAATCATCCACCACCTGCTGTCCTCTCTTTAAGCGATAGCAGGCCTCCTGCCTGACCAGATAGGCAGGATAATAATTTTCATCCGCCGCAAGAATCTCGTCGCACTCCTCAACAGCTCTCTCGTACTCCATGAAAGAAAGATACTTGTCCGCCAGATAATATTTATAGTCCAGGCGGCTTCTCTCATCTTTCTCCATCTCAATGGCCGTCCGTGTCTCCCGCTCACCTTCCTCACGGTTCTCCAGACAGAAATAGCAGCTGCCCAGCATGCGGTGAACCTGCGCCATCTTGGAAGTTCTTTCCTCCTCGTCCGCAATCTCCTCCAGGCATTTCTGATATTCCCCAAAGACAGGAATCGCCTCCTCGTACCGCTCCAGCCGGTATAGCGTCCAGGTTTTCAGATTAAGCGCATCCTCTCCTTTCTTTGACAGCTTCGGATCTTTTTCCAGAAGCGCCATAACCTCATCAAACCGCTCCATATTGTAAAGGCTGCGGCCCAGAAAAAGTGAAATATCCTCCTTTTCGATATCCTCGAATCCCTCTCCTTTTTCATAGGCTTCCTGTACCATGGGAACAAGCTCCGTGTTAATCTCGTCGAGATCCGCACGAAGCTCCTCGTCCTGGCTGTACACCTTGAGCAGCTCATTTACATATTTTCTGGCCTGAAACCACTTCTTCTGCCGCATCAGATAACCGAGTGCGAAATACCTTGCCATATAATATGCCGGCTCTTTCTCAAGCACTGCCTCCCACAGGGCGAAACCTCTCTCCTCATCCCCCGCATCGCTGAAAATTTTGCCGGTCCAAATCTGCACATAGCTGTCCTCCGAATAGCGTGACAGCAGGCTCTCCGCCAGTTCGCTTCCCTTTTCGCTCTCCCCCAGCCTGATATACAGCCGCAGTCTCTCCACTTCTTCATAAGGATGGTAGAGCCCGTGCCTTGTAATATCCGCAAGAGTCTGCTCCACACCCTCTGTCACGCCTTCCTCCAGCTTATTTCTGATCTCAAAAAATTCTATGATATAATGATCAATCTCTTCGTCGTCTTCCGGCCCGTAGTCCTCCTTTGCTTCAAAGAGGCTGTAATCAAGAAAATCATCCGTATTCACATGATATTCGATATGCCGCAGAAAATTCACATGGAACTCTTCCCTGAGCGCATCAAAATCATCCAGAACATGAAACACCCGGTCCATCTGCTGCCAGACCGCCCGCGGTAAAAAGGAATGCCCGGAAAGAAAGGCGAGAAGGCGGCTTCTTGCATCCAGAAACGTATCAAAAGCGACGCAGACCGGCTCCTCAAAAAGTTCCTTCCACACTTCCGCATCGTTTCGCAGGAAAATATCGCGGTAGGTTTCCCGCACGCGCTTCATCCAGATCTCCACCTCATCCTGAGGCTCCTGCTCCTGTTCCTTGTCTCCACGCTCTGAGGCAAACCGCAAAGCCGCCTCGTAAGCCTCCCGCAGGCGCTTAAAGCCTTCCGGATCATCCTCAGGATTCGTCTCCTTCAGCAGAGACAGGTATGTCTGCCTGATTTTGTCTTCTTCCTTCGTCTCTGCAATCCCCAATATCTGAAACGCCAGTTTTTTATCCATACCCCTGCCTCTCTCCGATACGCTTCCGTCTTTTCCGGCTTCTCCCCACTGCTTTTTTGAAAAAGGCCTCCTTCACACAATCCGAAGGAGGCCTTCTTTTCAATTCACATCTTTCATCTTACGACTTTACGGTTTTTCTTATCACAGGCGCTGTAATCACAGGATCTTTGGGCAGCACAACCTTATCCAGCTTCCAGATCTCATCCACATACTCCTGAATAGTTCTGTCGGAAGTAAACTTGCCGGAGCAGGCCACGTTTAAGATAGCGCTCCTTGCCCATCCCTTCTCGTCTCTGTAAGCTGCCTCCACCTTTTTCTGGGCTTCCGCATAAGACTTGAAGTCTTTCAGGATAAAGTAAGTATCCGCCTTGGCCGTATCCTGCGTATTCAACAGAGAGTTGTACAGGGAACGGAACATATCCGGATCGCCGGGTGCATAGGTCCCGTTAATCAGCTGCATCAGCACCTTTCTCACATCGGGATCGTTATTAAAGATCTCTGTGGGATGATAGCCGCCGTAATTCTCATAACGAATGACTTCATCGGAAGACAAACCAAAGATAAACGCGTTCTCCTCACCCACTTCCTCCACGATCTCCACATTGGCGCCGTCCATCGTACCGATGGTCAGCGCGCCGTTTAACATGAATTTCATGTTACCCGTGCCGGACGCTTCCTTGCTGGCCGTAGAAATCTGCTCGGACACATCCGCCGCCGCAAAAATGATCTCCGCGTTGGATACACGGTAGTTCTCGATAAATACAACTTTGATCTTTCCCTTGATGGCAGGATCGTTGTTTACCACGTCCGCCACGGAATTGATCAGCTTAATGGTGAGCTTCGCATTCTTGTAGCCTGCTGCCGCTTTCGCGCCGAAAATGAACGTTCTGGGATAGAACTCCATATCCGGATGTTCCTTTAATTCGTTGTAAAGATACATTACATGCAGTATGTTCAGAAGCTGCCTCTTGTATTCATGCAGACGTTTTACCTGCACGTCGAAGATCGAACGGGGATCTACCTCAATCCCGTTATGCTCCATAATATATTCCGCCAGACGCACCTTGTTCTGGTACTTGATATTCATAAACTCCTGCTGCGCCTTCTCGTCGTCGGCGTAAATTTTCAGTTTGTTGATCTTCGGCAGATCGGTAATCCAGTCGCTGCCCACATGAGCCGTCACCCAGTCGGCAAGCAACGGATTCGCATGAAGAAGGAAACGTCTCTGCGTAATGCCATTGGTCTTATTGTTAAACTTCTCGGGCATCATCTCGTAGAAATCCTTAAGCTCCTGATTCTTCAAAATCTCCGTATGTAACCTTGCCACGCCGTTTACGGAATAGCCTGCTGCGATCGCCAGATGCGCCATCTTAACCTGACCGTCGTAGATGATCGCCATCTTTCTTACCTTCTCATGATTGCCCGGATACATCTGCTCGATTCTGGCAATGAAACGACGGTTAATCTCCTCCACGATCTGGTATACTCTGGGAAGGAGTCTTGAGAACAGCTCGATCGGCCACTTCTCCAATGCTTCCGACATAATGGTATGATTGGTGTACGCACAGGTTTTGGTCGTCACTTCCCACGCCTCGTCCCAAGTCAGATAATGCTCGTCCATCAAAATGCGCATCAGCTCCGCAATCGCTACCGTCGGATGGGTATCGTTCAGCTGGAATGTCACCTTCTCGTGGAACTTCCTGATATCGTCGTGCTTTCTCATGTATTTGGCCACGGCTTCCTGTACCGACGCCGAAATAAAGAAATACTGCTGTTTTAAACGAAGCTCCTTACCCGCGTAATGATTGTCGTTGGGGTAAAGCACTTCCACGATATTTCTCGCAAGGTTCTCCTGCTCCACCGCCTTCTGATAATCGCCCTTGTCAAAAGAGTCAAGCTGGAAGCAGTTCACCGGCTCCGCATCCCAGATACGAAGCGTATTGACGATACCATTGCCATAGCCCACAACCGGCAGATCATAAGGGATCGCCGTCACGGCCTGATAGCCTTCCTGTTTGAAATTGCTCCTGCCGTTCTCATCCACATAAACATTCACATAGCCGCCGAAACGTACTTCCTTGGTATACTCCGGACGACGCAATTCGAACGGATTGCCGTCCCTGAGCCAGTTATCCGGCACTTCTACCTGATAGCCATCGCGAATCTCCTGCTTGAACATACCGTAGCGGTAACGGATACCACAGCCGTAAGCCGCGTAACCCAATGTCGCCAGCGAATCCAGAAAACAGGCCGCCAGACGTCCGAGACCGCCGTTTCCGAGCGCCGCGTCAGGCTCCTGATCCTCTACCACGTTAATATCAATGCCAAGCTCCTCCAGCGCCTGCTCCACTGCCTTATAAGCCTGTAAGTTAATCATGTTGTTGCCAAGGGCACGTCCCATCAAAAACTCCATGGACAGATAGTAAACCATCTTGGGATCCTGTCTGTCATACTCCTTCTGACTCTTTAACCACTGATCCACAATGGCGTCCTTAATCGCATAGGACACTGCCTGAAAGATCTGCTGATCCGTCGCTTCCTCCAGCGTCTTCCTGTAAAGAGTCTTTACATTGTATAAAACGCTTCTTTTAAACAGCTCAGTATCAAAAGTTGTTGCCGGTGCTTTTTTTATCATTTTGCCCTCCTTCTTGCTGTCTCTTACGTCAGACAATTCTTCTTACACTATTTTCTATTATATCCTCTATTTTGCCTTTTGACCATATAAAGATTGAAATTTAGCATTTTCCATCCCGGAATTTATTATACTCATACCTGCGGCAGGTCAATACCTGTAGAGTACACGGATCTTTCCACTCTTCATGTCCTTGCAATAACACACGCTCCCGCCGCGCTCGTAGCCGTCCCGCCACCCCTGACTGTACTCACTGCTGTAAGTTAAATCCGTCACGGTAAAAAAGAGTTTCCCTCCCAGATACTCTATGTCTGTGATCTGTTGCTTAAGATGTCCGTCCACATGCGTCTGAATGCTCAGCTTTTTGCTTTCCTTTTCCGACAGCAGCACATAACAGACGCCGGAAGTGTCCGGATAAAACAAAATCGCGTCCGCACCGTCTGCCGCCACATAACTGTGCGGCTGGTCAAACCAGGTCTGATCGGCGTCCCGCACCGCGATATCATCAACGGCTTTTCCCCGCAGAACGACCTGCTGCATGTCATCCTCAAACAAATGCGACCTCCCATCAAGCAGCCGACAAAACAGCGCACGGTTTTTCCCGTCGTCATACAAGTAAAAATCCTCCGTGGCAGACGCATCCACGAGCCGTGTAAGACCACTGCCGTCCTTTTTCACCCGATAAATCATGCCGCCGGAATACATATATGCGTTACCGTTTGCGGAACCCACGGAAAAATAAAGATCGTCTCCCAATATTCGAAAACAGGAAATATACAGTGGATACTCCATTAAATCATCCGTCAGGCAATCCACATATTCCTGTTCCGTGACCGTCGCCAGCTCCCCGACCTTCCCCTGATAATCCACGCTATACAGCGTCACATCATAAGGCACGCGCATCCGGGAGCCGTTCTCCACAAGCCGGTAAAAAAACACTTCTTCCTCCGTAGCGCCCAGATATTCCGCCTCATGACACAGACCTTTTCCCGGTATCAGTACATGTTCCTCTCCATCCCATCCGTCAATCCATGTGATCCCATGTCCGTCGTATCCTGCGTACCCTCCTGTCCCGCAGATGACTTTGCAGCCTTTCACCGCAAGAACTCTGCTGGCGCTGTATTCTTTCACGCCGCTCCCGTCCAGCTCACAGGAATAGACGACCTCATGGGTAACTTGACGTCCGTCCTCACGCGTTTGTACATATTTTTGAGAATAGATCCTGCCGCCAACAATGAAAAAGTCACCATGCCCATAATCCGTCCCGACCTGCGTCACGCTCCCGTTTGGCTTCATACACATAATTTCTTTTGCCGTGCCGGGAACAGGCTCAAATTCCGCCCACAGTCCGCCTTCATCCGTGTCTTCATCAGAATACTGCCGGTAATAGATGTTACCTTCCCACCCGGCATACACCCTGTTCTCCATAGCCGGAAGGGCTGACAAGTCCTCCGACACCGGACTGCATCTGTAGGGGAGCGTGTCCGCGTCCCCGTTGACTGCAAAAACCTCCTGTGCCCGGCAGCAGATCACACAGACCGTCAGAAACATGGCCGCCAGGATGCGGCCGGGAATCGCCCTGCCATGTTTCAATATCTTCTCAATTCCCAATATTTCCTCATTTCTGCACTGCCTGCCGCAGACGACTACATTTTCTGAATAGCGATCGTCACGGTCTCCCCGTTGACATTCCACTCTTTGGACACCGCCAGTTCTTCTCCCGTGCCGATGCTCTCCGCCAGCACCTTTCCGGCAATCATACTCTCATTCCTTGCCGCGATCTGCGCCACCTTATCGTTGCCGTTGAGGGAAACCCTGATATGATCCATCACCTCAAAATCCGCATCCTTTCTCATCGTCTGGATCTTGCTGATGATCTCGTAGACAAAGCCCTCCTCAATAAGCGCCTCCGTCAGGTTCGTGTCGAGCACCACAGTCACATAATTGTCCGCTTCCGCCACAAATCCTTCCTTCTGGGCCATGTCGATGAGCAGGTCTTCCTCCGCAAGGGAAACTTCCACGCCGTCCACGTCGAATTTCAACGCGCCCTCTGCTTTCAGGGTCTCCATCGCTGCGCTGCCGTCCACTGCGGACAGATAAGCCTTAATGCCGCCAAGCTGTTTGCCGTATTTCGGACCCACCGTCTTAAGCTGGGGCTTGAAGCTGTAAGTCGTAAAGGCCGACACATCATCGGAGAATACAATCTTTTTCACATTCAGCTCGTCTTCAATGATTTCCTGATAGAAATCGTCAAGAACCGACTCCGCTTTCACATACATCGTGCCGATGGGCTGACGATTCTTGATATTGGCCGTGTTGCGGGCCGCTCTGCCCATCACCACGATCTTAAGAACCTCCTCCATGGAGTCCTCAAGCTTCCTGTCGATCATTCCCTCGTCCGCCGTCGGGAAATCGCATAAATGAATACTCTCCGGCGCGTTCTGGTCGATACTGCACACCAGATTGCGATAGATTTCCTCCGTCATGAAGGGAATCATGGGCGCGGCGCATTTACAGATGGTCACGAGCGCGGTATAAAGGGTCATGTACGCGTTAATCTTATCCTGCTCCATTCCCTTCGCCCAGAAACGCTCGCGGCTTCTTCTCACATACCAGTTGCTCATCTCGTCCACAAAGTTGTCCAGAATCCTCGCCGCCTCAGGGATTCTGTAATTGTCCAGATGATCGTCCACTTCCTTTACGGCCGTGTTCAGCTTAGACAGCAGCCACTTATCCATAACGGGAAGCTTCTCATAATCGAGACTGTATTTGGTGGCGTCAAAGTTATCAATATTGGCATAGAGCACGAAAAAGGCATAGGTATTCCAAAGCGTACCCAGGAACTTGCGCTGTCCCTCCTGCACCGCCTTGCCGTGGAAACGGTTGGGCAGCCAGGGTGCGGAATTGATATAGAAATACCAGCGGATCGCATCCGCGCCGTAGGTTTCCAGCGCTTCAAAGGGATCCACCGCATTGCCCTTGCTCTTGCTCATCTTCTGACCGTTCTCATCCTGCACATGCCCCAGCACGATCACGTTCTCAAAGGGCGCGCAGTTAAACAGAAGCGTTGACTCCGCCATCAGAGAATAGAACCAGCCGCGGGTCTGATCCACCGCCTCGGAGATAAACTGCGCCGGAAACTGGCTGTCGAACAGCTCTTTATTCTCAAAAGGATAATGATGCTGGGCAAAAGGCATGGCTCCTGAATCAAACCAGCAGTCGATTACCTCCGGCACTCGCTTCATGGTTCCCTGACACTCGGGACAAGTACAGGTGATTTCATCAATATAGGGCCTGTGCAGCTCCACGGTTTTCGCCGCCGCATTGCCGCTCATTTTTTCCAGCTCTTCCCGGGAACCGATTGCTTCCATGTGCCCGCAGCCTTCGCACTCCCACACATTTAAAGGCGTCCCCCAGTAACGGTTACGGGAGATCCCCCAATCCTGAATGTTTTCCAGCCAGTTGCCGAAACGCCCCTCGCCGATAGACTCGGGAATCCAGTTGACCGTCTTGTTGTTCCGCACCAGATCGTCCCGCACCGCCGTCATTTTGATAAACCACGACTCCCTTGCATAATAGATCAGGGGCGTGTCACAGCGCCAGCAGAACGGATAATCATGCTCAAATTTAGGCGCGTCAAACAGTTTTCCTTCCTTGTCCAGATCTTTGATCACTTCCGGGTCTGCCTTTTTCACAAACAGACCGGCGTAAGGCGTTTCCTCCGTCATGTTACCCTTGCCGTCCACAAACTGCACGAAGGGCAGATCGTACTTACGGCCAACCTGCGCGTCGTCCTCACCGAAGGCAGGCGCGATATGCACGATGCCGGTACCGTCCGTCATGGTAACATAGTTGTCACAGGTCACATAGTGGGCTTTCTTTTTCTGTCTCCCGGCCTCCTCGCCAGCACAGGCAAAGAGAGGCTCGTATTCCTTGTATTCCAGATCCGTGCCCACATAAGTCTCCAGAATTTCGTAAGCAGGTTTATCATCTTCCGAGAGCTTCCCAAGCACCGTGTCAAGCAGCGCCTGCGCCATATAATAGGTATAGCCGTCCGCTGCCTTTACCTTAACATAGGTTTCCGACGGGTTCACACAGAGCGCCACATTGGAAGGCAGCGTCCATGGCGTGGTCGTCCATGCAAGAAAATAAGCGTCCTCTCCCTTCACCTTAAATCTGGCCACGGCGGAGCGTTCCTTCACCGCCTTGTAGCCCTGCGCCACCTCATGGGAGGACAGAGGCGTACCGCAGCGAGGGCAGTAGGGCACAATCTTAAAACCTTTATACAAAAGTCCCTTATCCCAGATCTGCTTGAGTGCCCACCACTCGGACTCAATAAAGTCGTCGTGATAAGTCACATAAGGGTCGTCCATATCAGCCCAGAAACCCACCGTGCCGGAGAAGTCCTCCCACATGCCTTTGTATTTCCATACAGACTCCTTACATTTGCTGATAAACGGGTCGAGGCCATACTCCTCGATCTGTTCCTTGCCGTCCAGTCCCAGAAGCTTTTCCACCTCAAGCTCCACGGGAAGCCCGTGGGTATCCCAACCGGCCTTTCGGGGCACCATACACCCCTTCATGGTGCGGTATCTGGGAATCATATCCTTAATTACGCGGGTCAGCACATGGCCGATATGGGGCTTGCCGTTGGCCGTCGGAGGGCCGTCATAAAAGGTATAGGTGGGACCGTCCTTGCGAGAGTCCATGCTTTTCTGAAAGATATTGTTCTCTTTCCAGAAAAGGCATACCTCCTTTTCTCTGTCAACAAAATTCAGGTTTGCGTCAACTTTCTGATACATAGCGTTCATCCTTTCTAATATCTTAACCTCAGATTCCCACGAATGAGCAGCTCGAAATGCTTCGCATTCCTCGCTCGCGCAAAAAGCCCCCGTCCCGTAAAAGGACGAGGGTAAAGTTCTCGTGATACCACCTGTTACGACGTACCGCCATCCGCAAATGGCTATACGGTTCCCGGTAACGGCGGGACGCCGTCAGAGCCTACTGTTTCATCCTGCGCTTCCCGGCTTTCGCAAAACAAATGTCATGGAAACGGCTTCCGGCAAGCACGATAAAAGTTCGGTCTGAAACTCAGAAGTGATCTTCCCCCATTTCCTACTCGTACCGGTCTCGCACCGCCACCGGCTCGCTGCGACTTTTAAAAATCGGGTACTGTCTTCCTCAATGTCTGTACCTATGATAACTGCTTATCATTTTGGCATTGAAAGGCTGGATTGTCAAGAAGATTTAGAATTTATTCCTATCATTTTATATTTCTTTTCTCTGTTCGCAAAAAATGTCCGTTAAAATTGTAAAACAGCCAACAGATGATATTATAAAAGCAACTAATATACGGCACCGCAGCTGTGCCAAAAGCACTAAACAATTCAAAAAATTACTTAATATGATAATTGTTAATAAAATTATTGACTGAACAACAAATTTTTTTGATTTGAGCTGAATCATAAATAAAAAAATGATCTCCGTCTATTTTTGAATATATTACGCTTTCCGCATAATTGTTCCAGGATGTCAGGTGATTCATGTTAATGATCGGATCTTGCGTACCGTATAGCACCAGACATGAAACATCCATCTTTCTGAACTCCCCTGTTTTCTCTACGCACTCGTGAAATATTCTGAAATCGCTTTCAATCGCAGGGAAAAAATAGCTGTTAAAGAAAGCACTGTTTAAAATGTTATCGGGGACTTGGCGTATCCTGTGCAAAAATTCCTTGATATCCGCTTCTGCCGTTAATGGTATCGAATTGAGACTATCCAATTGATCAGGAGAAAGCATCGCAGCGATAATAATGCCCTCAAGCAGAATATTCTTCTTGGCTTTCAAGGATTGTGCAACAAGCCAGGCAATCAAGGCGCCCATGCTGTGTCCAATCAGAAATATTCCCATTCCCTGAGTATCTTCCACACGGTCAGAAATTTGTCTGGTGACGTCTTCTACTAAATCATTTATATTAGTGCAGGCAGTTTCCCCCCATCGTCCCCAGTGCCCAGGATATTCTATATTAATTAGTTCAAAATTGATATGGGATTTCCATATATCATAATTTGCCGCGCGACCACCCGCGCAGGGTAACGAAAATAATATTTTTTTCATTATATTTTTCACTACTGTCTCTTCAAAATTACACTATCGTCTGAAGAGATTTTTATAGATACATTGTCAATTACTCTTTTGTAATTTCTGTCATATACTAAGACCTGCATTGGTGACTCTGCTTTGTAATAATTTGTATCTTCAATCAATAATTGTCTGTCTTCCAAGGATATGATACACTGATCCAGACCTCTGCCGCCATCTTTGCCAATTGCCGTTTCAATCTTCGTATCCCCCGGGGAGGTGAGTAATGCTTCATTTCCTCTCCAAATTCCGATATAATGTTCCATACTCATATCTATTCCATATTTTTCAAATAAGCGATTTAGAGGATTTTTTGCAGATAGCCCGTCGGGCATATCGTTTATTGTTATAATGACATTATAGTTGCCATTTTTTATCCATGAAAACCATTCTGTAAATTCATCCACATTTGGAAGCGATTCTCCGATTTGCTTTGCGTTTAAATGATCTTCAACTGTTATAATCGTATCACTGCGCCATTCATTTTGAAATATGGTAAATGATTCATAATCCGAATTCCATCTTGCATACTGCTCGTCATTTCGGTGATCAGGTAATTCATAATGAGAAGAAATATAATTCATCAGATATTGGGTGTACTTCTCGGCCCCTAAGAAATTCACATGGTTTATGTCTCCAAAATCTGTTTCAAAATCCAGCCCTATTTCATCATAATAATGATTAAAATTAACGAAATCATAGCCTCGTTCAGTGATACGCTTTCCAACGGCATTGATTGTCAGCCAATCCTCTTCTGTAATTGCATATGGACAACAAATAAAGAGAATCTGTAGATTATTATCATCACAATAATTCAAAAGTTCGTCTAAAGCATTTGCCTGCTGACTGGTCAATTCGCCTATCGTTTCTATGACATTCGGCCTTTCAAACGGTACATGCCCGTCGTTGGCGTCAAAACCTTTATCCACATTGTAAATACCGTTTAAATTCCAATATCTCCACTGGTCTTCACTCTTTAAGGCGTTTGTATTTGTATGATATTTGATGATATCAAGGTAAAATGATGGGACATCTGTTTCTCTCAGGTCTCGCGAAAAAAGGAAAGAGGATATCCCATTCCACCTTGCTCTCGAAAACACAGGTAAGGAATCTGACCAGTTTCTCAGGGAGGCATCGTCTATTGTTTCTGTAATCATTGGATAGGATCTGATATCACACACATATAAAACAGCTTCATTAGATACTCTGCTGTCTTCTATATAGGCTTTCAGCAGATCTGCCTTTGCTGAGGATGTCGCATAATTATATGAAGTATATCCCTTTTGATTCCATGCTTCTAACGGTTGATAAAATCTTAAAAGATTACTTCCTCCATATAATACAACATCAACATTGCCCTGATTTTTGAATCCACATATGTCTTCTTTTGCTTCCTCACCATTACTGCGGAAAATCCATGTCACTTTTTCAAACAGTATACATGAAATCAATAGAAACACAATGAATTCTATCATTCGCTTAATTTTAATATTCTTTTCTTTCATAAGATAAATTTCCTTTTTTCTCTGCCTAAAATCCCTGATAAATGAACTGGCTTGCATCATACCCTGGACCGTAATATCCATAGATCAGTACGATACCCAGAAGCACAAACCAGATACCCCATCTAAAGGGCAATATCTGTTTTGCGATCCAGCAGCGCGCATATGTATGATTTTCTCTCAGGCGTGCTACGATCAACATCATTATAATTCCTATGATAATAATATTAATGTCCATCCAAGTAACGCCGGTGTTTAGGATTGTTTCATCAAATAATGTCCACACATTCAGGTTTCCGAGAGCGTGAAAAAGTAGCTTAAATCTGTCTATGGCATTATGGACGCCTGACGATACAAAAAAAACACATCCAATTGAAAAGATCGCATATGTTCTGCAACATTGCAATAATTTCCAGCTAAATACGTTTCTGTCTATTTGTAGTTTTTCAACGAGCCAATCAATAACGGGCAACAGCAGTTCACTCATAACAAGAATGATCCAATACCATGCGCTGACGCCAATGATATGTCTTAGAGAGCCATGCCAGGCGCCCATAACAAACCACAACGCTCCCATTCCGACTGACCATGGAATGAACTTTGCAATTCTTTTCGAAAAATGCTTTTTTGACCATTTTCCAACCCGGATCATCGGCTTAGATTTCAAAATAGGATAATAAACATAATCCTTAGCCCATACGCCCAAGGTGATATGCCATCTTTGCCAGAATTCTTGGTTAGTTCTTGAAAAAAAGGGGTTATTAAAGTTTTCTGGCATTGTTATATCGAACAGTTCTGCAGAACCCAGGACAATATCTACGCAACCTGAGAAATCTGCATAAATTTCAATAGGATATAAAAAGACGGCGATCCATGGCCAGATTCCGGAAAAAACTTCTGTATCCGCCCAGACAGCATTTACGATTACGGCGATACGCTCTGAGACAACGAGTTTTTTAAATAATCCCCATACAATTCTTTGTGTTCCGAAACAAAGATTTTTATATCGGAACATATGTTTCTCGTACAGACATTGTAATTGTGAATATTTGCTGATCGGACCTACTGTGAGTTGAAGAAAAAAAGAAAGAAATAAAAAAAGCTTTAAAGGATTTTTTTCAGGTTTATTTACGCCCCAGTATACATCCATAATATATCCGATTGCCTGCGCTGTATAATATCCCATCCCAAGCGCGGCTGCTAATTGAAACTGCGGCATATCAATTGCAGGAATTACCCTGTGGAATATTTGAAACGCCCATCCCCAAAGGGCAGTACCCTTTAATACAAACCAAATCATAATATTAAAAAATATGGAAGCAGCAACAAAACCGAACGCTGTTCCTTTTCTACATTTTTCGTTAATTTCACAATCAACAATCAGTCCAGCTATGTATACCAGCAGAGTTGATAACACAAGATATATAATCGTATATGGTGTGGCCGCAAAAAAATAGAAAATAAGACTAACGCACAGTAGAATAATCCACTGCACTTTTTTGGGGGATATATAGTATAGAATGACACCTGCTAATAATAACAAAAAGAAACTGAATGATGTTACTGTCATAGACTTATCTTCCGCATGTAACTGATATATTCTGTCCATTGATACAATCCGATCCTTCGGACATCAAAAAGCGTATTGTAGGTATAATGTCTGCTATTATCAGATTTCTTCCCACTGGACTTAGTTTTGCGTTTTCTCCTATCATATAATCGTGCATATTTTCAATAAATTTTGTTTCTATCAGTGCAGGGGAGATGCCATTTATAGAAATTCCCTTTTCTGCATACTCAACGGCGATTGCCTTAACAAGGCCGTATAAAGCCTCTTTCACAATAACATAATCCGCATTATGTTTTGGAGGCATCCCATTAATGACCATGGAAAGCATTATAACTATTTTTCCGTAACCATTCCTACTCATTTTAGGTAAAAAGCTGCCTAAGATCATAGCCGCAGACCGCAGTGAAATATGTAATTCCTCTTCAATAACCGCCCATTTTGTTTTGTGAAACTTTCGCGCCTCGTATTTCGATGCGGGCAGATGCAGGATGTGGGTGGGAACGATACCCTGCTCATTGATCTGGTTTATCAATTCAACGGTGCTATTTTCGCTCGCAAGATTCGCCTGTATGCAATTGACATTTTTATATCGCTTCATGATATCCGAGAGCCGGTCATTCATATGATGATAGTGGATAATAATTCGGTCATACGAACATGCCTGATCTTCAGCAACCGCCATGCCAATATCAGAAGACCCTCCGATTATCAAAAGATTTTTATCCATAGGCAATTCCTGTTTGACTTATTTTCCCATTTCAAGAATAATATCTACCATTTCTCCAACATTTTTCATAGTAACTACTTTACCCATGGGAATTTTAAAAGAAAATTCCTCCTCCACGGCAACTGCCAGATTAATATGCTCAAAGGAATCCCAATCTTCAATATCATCAGCCGTTGTCTCATCCTTAACGGTTATGCTTTCATCGTCAAAAACATCCCTAAATACCTGATTTAATCTTTCGTATACTTCTTCTCTTGTCATTTCCGTTTCCTCCCTGTTAGGTTAGTTATTTTTTTACGAGTATTTTCATATCAGCAGTAAGCACGGTTTTATTATGCTGATTGGTCATTTTAACCTTTACCAGAATTAAGTTTAATCCGTCCTGCTTATCTGTGACGGTTCCTGAAATATACAGAAGATCGCCTGCAAAAACAGGTTTTCTAAAACTAATGTTGTCAATGCTGTGAATCAGGCTGTATTTGCCGGGCAGATATACGCCCGCCAAGGTAGACAGCAATGACGCCGAAAGCATTCCAAAGGATACATGGGAATCGAAATTTCCAACGTCTTTTGCGAATGCGTCATCCCAGTGTAACGGATTACAGTCGTCTGTCATATTCCTGAAAAGATTTTCCATTTCTACTGTGATCTCTTTAGAAAATCCTTCTTCTTGTCCGACAACAATTTCTTGATATAAATATTCGTTCATTTCATTTCTTCCATAATTTTTTGGACTATACTATAGCAATCAAGTTTATTTGCTTCTCTTACATTTGCAAGCGTTCCATATCCTTCCGCGAATTTGTCACACAGACCGATTCTGATCAGGGGTATATCTATTCTGTTATCAACCAGTGTATCCGCGATGATACTTGACAGGCCGCCAATAATATTATGTTCTTCCACAGTCGCAAGATATTTTGTGCGTTTGGATAGTTCAATAATATTGCTGGCATCAAATGGTTTAATTGAAACAACATTGACAACGCCGGTGCTGATCCCTTTATCGTTTAATATATGGGCAGCGCTTACCACTTCACCTAAAATACTTCCGGTGGAGAAAATTGTCACGTCGCAGCCCTCGGATATAATCTCGTTTTTTCCAAAATCTATCGCATGACGCTCTTCAAAAAATTCCTTCTCATGATTCATGCCGATTCGAATATATACGGGGCCCGTATAGTTGTATGCCAGTTCCAGACAGGCTCCCACTTCATATGGAGTCGCCGGCGACAGGATTTTGATACCTGGTATGGCTCTCAATACAGAAACTTCTTCCGTTGTATGATGCGTTGGTCCGAGTGAACTCCACGATAATCCACTACCCATTCCAACAATCTTTACATTTAAATTTTGAAAACAGATATCATCCCGAATAAATTCCAACGCTCTGTAAACCAGAAAAGCGCCCGATGTGTATACAAATGGAATGTACCCTGTAGTGGCAAGTCCGGCTGCTGCCGCCACCATGTTTTCCTCTGCTATACCAAAATTAAATATTTGTTTTGGGAAATTATGGCGAAACATTTCATCATATCCCGTTCCGCTATCCGCAACCAAATGTAAAATCCTTTTGTCCTTCTCGGCCAGTTGCATTAGCCTGCTTATATATATACTCTGCATTACACAGTCATTTCCCCCTCTGTAATATCCAATTCCTGCATGAAGATTTTTTTCTCTTTTCGATTTGGAAGTTTAAAATGCCATATTGGGTTCCCTTCCATAATAGAAACGCCCTTACCTTTTACAGTGTGGGCTATTATAAATACAGGATTTTCATGAAGATTGTCTTCTTTAAGACAGGATACAATCGCATCCACGTCGTGACCGTCAACTTCTTTCACATTCCATCCCAAAGGCTCAATTCGTTTTCTCCAGTTGGATATCCCTATGATGTTTTCAATCGTATCCATTTTTTGAATTTGATTTGCATCCAAAATGACTACAAGATTATTCAGATGGAAAGCAGGGGCAAGCAACAAAGCTTCCCATACGGTTCCTTCCTGACATTCTCCATCTCCCAGAAGGACAAATGTTTTCGCGTGATATCCATTAAGTTTTTGTCCGAGTGCCATTCCTATTCCCATAGATAATCCATGTCCTAATGATCCCGTAGTCGCTTCTATTCCAGGGATATCTCTCATACAGGGTTCGCCGCCTATTCGGGAATTTTTTTTCAAATAGCCGTCAAATTCATCTTCTGCAAGCATACCTGCTTCCACCATAACAGCAAACAATGCCAAACCGGCATGCCCTTTACTCAATATGAAACGGTCCCGATCCGGAAGAGTCGGTTGGTTCGGATCATATTTCATGATGTCTTTCATATATAATGAATATATAATTTCTACAGCAGAATAGCAGGAGGCCAAATGTGCCATCCCTCCGGCAAATCCTGTGATAAAAATTTTCTTTCTGAGTTTTTTACAAATTACGTTGTCCTGCTTGCTCAAATTAAATCCTCTTACTTAATATCAGACTCGGCATTAACCGTGATGACAGACTGCTTGTTTATGTAGTTCTCCGGTATTTTATACTCCCAGACAGTATTTTCCTCTGTGTCCTCTGATACTTTCGAAAATCCCTGCAATGCATAAAAATCTTTAACCATTGCATTTTTGGCTGTAGGATAATAATAACCGATAATTTTTCGTATTCCTGTCTCCTTAGATATTTTAACTAACTCGTCCATCATTGCAAATTCCATATTTCTCTTTAAAACCCTGCAACTCATGAGCCACAATTCCATATGGAGTTCATCCTGTTTCGGACCATCTATTCGTCCGATCACGACACTTACAACGCCGTTATCTCCGAACTTATCGCTGAGTTTTCCATAAATAGTAATATGATCAGAAGCGTTTGCTGCTTCTTCTATTTCACTCTGGCTGTATCTCTTTGTTGTAAGATTGAACTGATTGCTTTTATTTGTGAGCTGCGCAATGCGAGAAATGTACATGGGCACAAACGTCTTTATTTCCCCCTTCATTTCAAGAGATTTTAAATAATCCGCATAATTTGTGAAAGAAGCCTGCATCTGTTGCCGTTTTGCATTCCCCAGATACATTTCATTCCGCTTAAGATCATCTTGAGATAAAGCAGTAACCTCGAAAAATCCTGACTTATCTAATACTTGTATATAATGTTCGACGCCGTTGATCTCCGGGACTGCAACACCCGGAAATTGATCTTTAACAATAGCTCTTTCTGCTGGATTGTCATCCAAAAACACAAAACTTTCCGGAAGCAATGTCAGTTCTTTTGCTGCTTCGAACAAATTTATACTTTTGGGATTCCAATTGGCTTTGAAGGCAATGAAATCTTCTCTCCGCAACACACTGTCAGGCCTTTCAAATCCACTGACAGCGTTAGTCTCATCATTTTTGGAATTGACCGTCAACAATATACCTAGCTGTTTATGTAGTTTAATGTATTCTTGAAATTCACTGTAAGTCTGAGATAAAGATGTTTCCTGACCGATTTCAATGTTATCTGCGCCATCATCTCCGATGATTCCACCCCATAATGTATTGTCTAGATCCAAATTAAACGCTTTTTGGTTTTTACCATACAGGGATTTAATAATATTGGCCACATTAAAGGATAAATATGGAATCGCCGGAACGGCAACAGCATATTTATACATATGCCAATAATAGGGATCGGCCCACTTGTCCAATCCATATGCAGCAGAAATATAATTTACGTCACAAATATAAAAATCATCATGGGCTTGGGCATACTCATAAAAAGCGCAGTTGAGCATCGTGACGAAATTTACTCTGCCTCGGCAATCACTGGCTTCTTTATTTCCCATCAACCTGAAGAACGGATACTCGAAGTTGTTTTGAATAATGGGGCAATGGTATTTCTGCATCAAAGAGTTCCACAGGGCGGAAAATTTATCAATGACTATCAGTCTCTTTTGTTCCACAGCAGTTTGGTCATCTGTAATTTCTGGAAACTCAGTAATATTTCTCGTGCATGTACATACATAGATAAGATCCGGCGCAAACGCCTCTAATTCCGAATTTGGAAAAGCGCCGTCTTCATACCATTGATTATATTCAGACTCATAAAATGTCGGCTTAATGCCATAGTTCAGTAAAAATAATTCCAGAATTAATCTGATATCCTGAGTTGTTTCTCCTCCTAAAATAGCAATCCGCTTATTCAAAAAATTCTTTGTTGTATCGGATAAAAGTTCCTTGCGTATATGTTTTTTCTTTTTAATCAGGTATTCTGCGTTAAACGGATACTCTAATTCTTTCAGCATTAAAAAATTTCTCCCCACACCTAGTGTAATGTATCATTGTTTCATTCTCCTGTTTCATAATATTTTCATGGTCCATTATAACAATACTAAGATATTTTGTAAATACTTTAGTATTGTTATACTATTTCTTGCGGAGGACTTTGATGTTTGGAGATCGTATTGAAAAAATTAGACTTGCATATAATTGGACTCAGGTACAATTGGCACAAAAGCTAAATGTTTCAAAACAAACTGTCTCAAATTGGGAAAATAACAATATTCTTCCTTCTATAGAGATGCTCATCAAGCTTTCTGGTATCCTTTCTGTAAGCACAGACTACCTTTTATCTCTTGATGACAGGGAATATATAGAAGTTACTGGATTGACAAAAATTCAAAAAGCTCATATCCAGCAATTAATCCACGATTTGCAAGAAAAAGAGAACAAGTAAAAACACCTCGCGTCCCTTATTAACACTAGGATTGCGAGGTATTTATGTCTACTCAACTAATAAAAAAGGATTTTGGCATTGAAAGCCGGAATTGTCAAGATAAAACTTCCCACCTGCTAAAAGCGGATAGGCTCCACATCCTCACTGAGCGGCTTCATTTCGTACTCCGGCAGGCTGTCCAGAAGCTCCTCCAGACAAAGACCTGTGCTGCCAACCACATCATGGGCGAGCAGGACGACCTTCTTACGCCCAAGTGTGGTTGTTACCCCGTTTTCTATCAACTGCTTTGGATCAGGATTCTTGACCGCGTCCTCCAGGCTGGCGTTCCAGTCGTAATATATGTAGCCTCTCTTCGTCATCTCACGGATGATGGCGCCGCCCGTTTTTTGATTATAGGCGTTGATACTGCCGCCCGGAAAACGGAACAGATTTGTCTCCACCCCCGTCACCTCATACACAGTCTGTCTTGCCTTTTCAAAATCCGCCACATAGCTGTCCACGCTCTCATATAAAGCGTCGTAATCATGTTTGTCGCAGTGAATGCCGACGGTATGTCCCTCCGCCACAATCCGGCGCGCCACCTCGGGATGATTTCTCACATTCTCTCCCACCAGAAAGAAGGTTGCCTTAATATTCCTTTCCCGCAGGATCTCGAGCACCTTCTCTGTATTTTCCTCGGAAGGGCCGTCGTCAAAGGTCAGGTACATGGTCTTTGGATGAAAATAGTAGGAAACGCCCTGTACAATGCCGTCCGCGATCTGCTGCTGATATTCCGTAAGGCTCAGCTTCCTGCGTTCCGCCGCGTTGGAGAGAAAGCCCGTCTCGATCAGGCAGGCGGGCATGGAAGTCTTTCCCGTCACATAAAAATCCGCATCGCTTCGTAATTCCCGCTCTGCGGCTCCTGTACTCTTCAAGGTCTGCTGCCTGACCAGCTGCGCCAGTCTCCTGCTGTCCTGCCGTCCGCTGTCCTCCGTATACCACACCTCCATCCCGTTTACCCCGGCGCCTTCCTCCGTGGCATTCTGATGGATGCTGATATAAACATCCGCCTCTGATCGGTTTGCCTCTTCCACGCGCGCTTCCTTCGTAATGTAGGTATCCGTTTCTCTGGACATAATCACACGGTATCCCTGTTCGTCCAATTGATCCCTCACAAGCAGCGCAATGGCAAGGTTCAAATCCTTTTCCAAAACGCCTTCCCGGGCGCAGCCCTCGTCCGTACCGCCGTGTCCCGGGTCAAGATAAACCGTTGGAATATGTACTGCCACCGTCTGCCCGCTCTCATCCCCATCGGTTACGGCTGTCTGCTCCGTCACTTCGGCGAGAGGTACTGCGTCTTCTTTCTCCCCTACCGCCTCAGTCTCTTCCCCTGTAAGCGGCAAATCCACCGCAGCCTCTTTTTCCGCAGTCCACAGGCTTTCCGTCAGGAATCGGACGCCGCCCGCCTCAATAAGCTTCGCTGACAGCATTGCCGTCAGACTGACTACGCACACCGCAGCGCCAAATCCATATATTCTCCTGAACAGACGCCTTTTTCTCTGCTCCCTCGTCTCATAACCACAGACATATTCCCAGGTAAACGACGACTCTCCGTACATTACTGACGCTCCTCTCTCGTATACTCACAACTCTTACATTAGTAAGCATACTGAAAGGCTGCATCAGAATTTCATCTAAGTTGCATCAAAAAGCCATAATATTTGCATCAAAGTTGCATCATCTGGATACTTTCAAAAACAGCTCGTTGATCCCCTCGTAGAATCCCAGCGTCACCACCGTCTGTCCGCTTCCCATGCCGGGAAAGACATATTTACGAAAATACGGCGTCGTCTCCAGAAGCGGGTTGTCAGGCTCATAAGGAGTCGGCTCGCCAAGCCCCATATAGGCTGCCCAGTCCGCCACCAGCGCATCTGCGTCAATATCCTCCCACAAAAGAGGCGTTCTCACATAGATTTCATATATTTTTCCGTCATCCGCATCAATATAGGCGTCCATCAGACGGTTTGTCTTATCCGCATTCTTCTGGGAATTGGAAAGACTCATCTTCCAGACCGCCACATTATTGCGAGGCTCCAGCACATCAATTGCGGAGTAGAGCGTAACGTCATAGGAAGATGCATCCACCTCCCGCACCTGTTCAGGCAGTATACCCCTTTCCTTAAGCAGCTTAAGTCCCTCATTGCACGTAGCGTAAATCTGTTCATCCGTGATTTCCCTGCCGGACGGACCTCTGCGGTTCACCACAAAGGCATAGGAGCCTTCCAGCTCCTGATACGCTGTCTCCGCGTCCGCCTCATGGGTCATGGCGCTTACTTCACTCTCGGGAAACGTCTGGCTGCTCAGACAGCAGGAAAGGATATACAGCTTCTCGTTGCTGTTCATCTGGTAACGGTAGCCCTCTCCGGCATTTTCCACGCTTTCCGTATGCGGGCTGTCCAGAATCCCCTGATCCTTATATTTGGCCAGCGCCTCCGGCCCCCATATGGAAATTAACATTGCAAGCGCCGCCAGCAGCGGAACCGCAAGATAATATACTTTATTTTTCATATGTATTGTTCTCCACGGAAAATAAACTATGGCAACAGGAAGCTGAAACAGGATCCTTCCCCTTCTTTACTCTCAATCTGTAATTCGCTGTGATGTATCTTTAAAATCTCCGCGCACAAAGCAAGCCCAAGACCGGCCCCGTTCTTGCTTCTTGCCCTGGACTTGTCAACCATGTAAAAGGCCTTCACAATCTTACTCTGTTCCGCCTCCGGTATGCCGATCCCGTAGTCTCTCACCGCAATCCGATAGCCGCCGTCAACCCTCTGTCCTGTCACCTCAACAACGCCGTCCGCTTCCGAAGCCTTGCAGGCATTGTCGATCAGATTTACCAGCACGGTCTTGATCAGATTCGCTTCCATGCGCACCACGGCTTCCTCGTGCGAAAAACGGATTTCCGGCTCCTTTTTCTCCGCAAACATTTCCCGCAGATAGACAAACAGTTCTCCCACCGGCGCTTCCTGCATCTGCGCCTCCTCCTGTTTTGCCACAATAATATCGAGAAGGCGGAAAGACATCGCCTCCAGACGTTTCCCCTCCGTGTAGATATAGTTTGCCGACATGATGCTCTTTTCCTCATCCAGCTTGTGGGAGCGCAGCATGTCCGCATATCCGATAATCGCCGTCAGGGGTGTTTTCAATTCGTGGGCAAAGGCGCCCATGAATTCTTCCCTTGCCTCGATCTCTTCCTCCAGCTTACAGATATTTTCCTCCAGCGCATTCGCCATCCTGTTAAAATCCCCGGTAAGCTGCCCAAGCTCGTCCCGGCTGATCTGTCTGGCACGGTATGCATAATCTCCCGCCGCCATATTTTGGGTTGCTCTGGTCAGCAGGCGGATCGGCTTTGTCAGGAAGGATGCAATAAACAGCATGATGACCATCCCGGTCAACAACATGACCACCGTTACTTTCCGATACAGCGAAAACCCAAGGGCACGTTCCGTAAATACTCCTGTCACATCCTTCATGGTCTCCAGATACAGAATGCGGTTCAGCGCATTGATGGATACGCAGGTATGCACATAGAAATTATTCTGGGCGCGAATCACCTGATAGGATTTGGTATGCTGATCCGTCTGCACAAGCAACCCCTCATCCGCGGTAAAGCCGCTACTTGTATACAGTATGTTTTTCTCCTCATCCGAAATCCGAAGGAGACGGCCGCCGCTTTGTCCTCCCATCTCCAGTTTGGATGCAATCTCCTCCACCACGCTGTCGGGCAGGACGCTGTACTTGAGAGGCACATTCAAAGCCGCCGTCTCAAAAGCGAAGCTTAAGATACTGCTCTCATCAAGCGCCTGTCCCACTTCTCTTTCCAGCGAGGTCTCAAACACATAATTTACAAAGTAAAAGCCGCTGAACCCCAGCGCCAGCGCCAGCACGATCATGGTAGACAGCACCAGTTTAATTGAAAATTTCATTCCTGCACCTCTAAACGGTAGCCAACCTTATACACAGCCACCAGATTATGCTCCCATCCCAGCTTTTTTCTCAGTCGCTGTACATGCAGATCAAGTGTCCGGCTGTCCGCAAAGTATTCCCCTTCCCACACCTTTTCATATAAAGTCTCCCGAAACAGGGCGACGTTTTTGTTTTTCATAAAAAGAAGCAGAAGCCCAAACTCCTTATTCGTCAGTTCCACGGGGCATCCGGCTTTAGTCACCCTGCGCGCGTCCACATCCACCGTCACGTCTCCCGCCGTAAGATGCTGCTCCGCCTTGTTGTAACGCCGAAGCACTGCTTCCACCCTCGCCACCAGCTCTACCACGTCAAAAGGCTTCACCAGATAGTCGTCAGCGCCCAGCTTAAGCCCCTTCACCCGATGCTTCACCTCATGCTTTGCAGTGATAAAAATCACCGGAATCCCCAGAGGACGTATGTATTCCATCACATCATAGCCGTCAGCGCCCGGAAGCATAATATCCAGAAGAATCAACTCAAACTCTTCCTTCTCTATCAGGTCGATCGCCTGCAGGCCGTCCTGTACCGCCGTACAGTGATAGCCTGCGGAAGAAAGATTTAAGTCTATCAAATCACAGATCGGTTTTTCATCGTCTACAATCAGTATTTTAATCATTTGTGGTCTGCCACCCCCAATAAGACCTCGCTTTTTCTACCAGTATTTCCATCGTATCTTCATCGCTGCACTGATATGTATCCCTGATTTCCGTATCCGGCACAAACCCGCCGGTTCTCTGATAATAAATCCGATAATCACTCTCAACGAGAAGCTCTCCGCCCTCGCCCTCATAGCTATACCTGGCAAGGATCACAATATCTTTGAGCCCGTCCCCGTCAATATCCCGACAGGTAACGCCCTTGAGCGCATAGAGATTGTCGTACTCTCCCATAGGCTGCAGCACCGACACGATATCTCCCTGCTCGTTCACCAGATAGACCATAAAAATGTCATAATCCGCAATTCGGTATGTCCCCGGCGTCACCTGCAGCCTGCCAAGCTTGCCGAAAGTCCGCAGATAACACTGCTCGGGAATAACCTGAAAATTGTTCCTTTGCAGCTCCCGCAGGGTGGACGCCGTATACAGAAATTCCGTGGAATTTCCATCTCTGACAAAAGCAGCTATGGACTCCGCGCTTTTATTCATCCCAAAGCGATTAATCTTTTCTGAGATCCTGTAATCCCTGTAAAAGCCGTCTCCCGCCGGATTTTGAAAGAGCACATCTCCAATCTTGTGAGTCTGGCCGGCGTAGGCACCGTTCTCATTGAGGCAGGAAGTGATCAGAACGATATCCGTTCTGCCATCCCGGTTCAGATCCTGAAAGGAAACCGCCGCAATAGACTGCACTGGCTGTCTCATACGCCCCCTGACGCAGTAATTGGTCTCCAGCTGTTCCGTCCGATAGAGAATCCGCCCGTCCACGTCCACAATAAACAGCGCCAGCCGGTTATACTGTTCGTCAAAAGCCGGCACCATCAAAATGCTGTCTTCCTCGTCCGGCTCCAAAGCGAAAATCTGATCCTCCACCACATGAAAACCGCCGTCCGCAATCCTGTCCAGGTTCTCTATGGACTGGAACCGATCATAATACGCCTCATACTCCGCCTGCACGGAAACCTCGCCCGTCTCCGCCGGAGACGCCTGTACCATTTTGGTAAAAAACAGACTACAGATCAAATCATACATATTATGCGAAATCCGTTATCTACACCTGTTCATTTGTCACACTCCCGCTCAATTAACCGCTTCATTCGTCAGCGCCTCCACAAGCTCAGGAAATTTCCATGTCTTGCTTTCCCTGTCAAGAAGCGCGTACGCCCCGCAGTCCCACCAGATACAGGGAATCCCACAGCGTCCCGCCTCTTTCCTGTAATAATTGATCCACGACAGACGCGCCTGTAAATTCCCCTTATCCACACAGCCAAACTCCGTAAGCATCACTGGTATCCCGTTCTTCACAAACAAATCCTTCATTTCCGAAAAGGCCTGCGTCACCCGCTCTCTGGTCTCCTCCGTATCCCAGTCCACATCCCCGTCTTCCTTCTGACAGAAGCTGTAGGGCGTGTACATGTGAATCGACACAATGAGCCGCCTGTCGTCAGGCACCAAAAGTCCCTCCATGGCCTCCGTCTCATGATTGCCCGCATAAGGACAGATCAGAAGATAGCGCGTCCGATTACCTCCGTCTGTCGCCCTGACCGTCTCCACAAAGGCCGCATTCAGCCTGTTGACCAGCTCCCGCAGCTCCTCCGTGCCCGAGGTCCACTCCACCTCGCTGTCCCGAAGCCTCGGCTCGTTCATGGACTCAAATAGCAGCCTTTCGTCATAGTCCCGAAAGCGGGCCGCGATCTGCTCCCAGACTGTCACAAATTCCGCCTCAATCTGCGCCGACCGCTCGACTTTCAGATCCAGCCACTCCTCATGATGCAGATCCAGAATCACATACAGATCAGCGGCAAGCGCCATATCCACCACTTCCTGCACCCGGTTCATCCAAGTCTCCGAAATATGATACGACTCGTCCAGATGGTCTTCCCAGGTAACCGGAATCCGCACCGTGCCAAAACCGGCCTCCTTCATTGCCAGAAAGGTCTCCGCATCCGCCTTTGGATTGCCCCAGTAAGTCTCATATTCCAGATCATCCGCATCCGGCCGGTATTCCCGCAGTCCCGTAGAATCCAGCGTATTTCCCAGATTAATTCCCTGTCCCATACGGCCCACAAACCGAATCGCCTGCGTCCTGAACGCAAACAGAAACGCTGCTCCCAAAAGCCCCAGAGCAACCGCCAGTCCGCCATAAGCCAGTACCACTCTTTTCTTCATCTTCCACCCATTCCGTATCGCTTTCGCCAGGAGCCGCAAATTCGCCGAGAAACGTCAATCGCTTTCCTTCTCAAAAACCGCTCTGACGGTAAGTCCGCCCTCCGGTATCGTCAGCTTTGTGGACGCCTCCTCGATACTCTCATGCCCCTGCGCGCTCTCCACTTCCCAGCCGGTAAAGCGGTACCCCTCCCCGGCCGTTGCCGTAAGGCTGACCGGGTAGTCTGTGAAATAATCCCCCTGCCATTTTCCCGCTTCATCAAAGGTGGGGGTAATCGTATTTAAAGCAACGCTTCCCGCCGCAGCGTCCGACGTCTCGATCTGCACCGTCGAAAGCGTGCCCTGTAATCCAAAATCATCTTTCAAAAACTGCGCAATATACGACTTTCTATTCTCCAGAAAGGTTCCGATCTTCTCCATCTCCTCTTCCGGCCCAAAGGAACGGTCCTCACCGAAAAACCGGGTAAGATGCGCATCAAGCGGTTCCTCCATCAAGGCAAGATGGCCCTCCATAAGCGGCTCCGTATTGGCCGGAGAAAAAATTTCATTGGCAAAATCCATCAGCGTTATGCAAAACGCCTCCCGAAACGCTTCGCTGCGGCACAGATTGGCAAAGGCCGGGCTGCGCTCCATCGTATAAACAAGGGTATCTGTTTCCGTATTCGCTACCTCAAGAGAGCTGGTATTTACGTCAAAGAGCATCCACCGCCATCTGCCGTCCAGATACCCCCCTCCTCCGTCAGTTTTTGACGGTTCACGCACTCTCCAGAAAGCCTCGTTGGTGCCGGGCCAGTCAACACCGCGGGCAATATAGATTTCCGTTGCATAATAATCCAGATAGCTTTGCAGGTCGATCACATCGTCCAGCGATTCATAGTTTGCCGGAATGGAAAAATCAGTATCGTTCAGATAATTCATCATACTGATGCACAGCGACCAATCCTCGTCGCTCTCTGATTCCGGCCTGCCGTTTTTGACGATCAGCACGTTATCCTCGTCGACATCATAATAATGACCGATAAAAGTATCGGTATATCTTTCCGTCAGCCAATAAAGCCCCCAGTACTCCCCGTCAAGGAACATCACGCAGGGCTCGTAATGCATCGTGCAGAAATCTCTTTCTGCCGTCAGCGCCGCAACAAACATATCCCGGAATTTAACCACCGTATCCTGCCCCCCCGCAGAGAGGGTCAGCGTGTCCGCCATATAGCCGGTTCCGAACAGATCTGTATAAAATCTCCGGGCATTACTGTAATTTTGTCTTGCATAAAGATTCAGGCTCTTGGGCAGACTGCCGCGGCTGCCGCCGCCCTGAATGCGGATTCCGCAGGACTGTTTCAACGCCGCTTTCTTATCCGTATTAAACAGCTGTATATCCGCGGGCCTTTCCCACTGGAATCCATGCCGGGAAAAGTTCTCACTGTCATCAACCGGATTTCCGTCCTGATCCACAGTCTCATCAAATCCACGTCCAAAGACATAGATCCCGTCGTCATAATCAAACAAATAACTCGGATCCGTCACGACGGATATGACATGCATCCCCGCATATCCCGCCTTTTTGTCAAATCCGATGAAATAACTCTCCGTTTTAAAATCGGTAAAATTGCCGTCCAGATCCCGGCAGGCCGCCCGGACAACCGTGCACTTATCCACCGGATAGTCCGGCAATTTATAGGGAATGCCGTCCATCGTCGTCTCATACGCCATATCGGTACGCAGTGAATGCACATTAGGGCTGTCCGTCGCATCGACAATCTGTATAGGTTCAGTATACAAATGCGCATTTTCATCCGGCGCAGAGCCGTCCAGCGTATAATAGATTTTCATTCCCAAAGGCGCGGACATCTCCAGCGCAAAGGGTTCTTCATAAAATCCCGACTCTCTGGAAAAGGTCAGCTGCGCACAATCATGCTGATCGTACAAGAGCAGCAGCCCCAGAGCGCCGCACAGTAACACCAGACATAAAAGCGCGTTTTTTCGACTCGTCATCCTACCGTTTCCCCGGACTGCGCCACCCAGTTGACAGACGCTACGCCGGGCACAGACAAAAGCGCGTCAAGCACGTCAAGATTGACTTCCCCTTTCGTCCTGATTTCACAGATCATTTCCTCATGATCCGCATCTTTATTGGCGGTACGCACCCGAAAACCTACGACATAAGGTTTCAGCTTATCCTCAAACAGCTTTCTGTCAATGGGCTTTCCTTCGCCATTCACTACCAGAAGGTACTTGTTGCGTACTCCCGGCACCCCGCTGGAGATAATGAGGACAGCCGCAATAAACAGGACGGTAGTAAACGTCATGCGCCAGTTCTGGGAACTCACGCAAAGCCCCTCCGCCATCGCCCAGAAAATAAACATGGTATCCCTGCTGTCCTTCACCGCCGTCCGAAAGCGGACAATGGACAGGGCGCCTACCATACCAAGCGATACCGCAATGTTGCTGCTGATCATCATCATGACAATCACGGTGATCAGATGCATGATCACCAGCGACCAGTTAAACTTTCTGTTATACGCAATCTTTTCCGAAGAAATATAGTACGTCAGATAAATAATCAATCCGACCGCAAGCCCGCACAACAGAATGATCAGCGTCCTTTTCACCCCGTACTCAGTACTGTTCGTATAGAAATAGCTGAGGATTTCTTCTTTTGACATAACAGTTCTTCTCCTCTGTTTCTTTAATAATTAAAATCATAATACGCCTGACGCCCTGCACAGTATTTGCTGTAAGTGCCCTGCGTCAGATGAAACTGCGAAAGCATGGCGGATAAAAAGCCCATCATCTTTCCGCTGTATTTTACTTCCAGAACTACATTTTCCCGCATAACGGGCGTATAGCGGATCTCGGAGGAAAAGAGATCCATATTGGACTCGGAGGCCCTGACGCTACTGTCCAGCGTAATGCGCGTATCATACATGGGATACCTGTAGGCCAGCCTGTCATAGGCAACCTGCACAACAGGACGGTACTGTCCCTGGGCCATGATGCCGTAAGCCTTCAAAGCTGTCTCGGAACTGTTGAAATACTTGCGCAGAGCCTTCAAATTTCCTCTGGAAATCTCCGCCGCGTCAGTTTCCGACACAATCAGGCTAAGCTTCTGCTGCCGGTCGTCCGTCTTTTGTTTGATTTCAAGCTTACATAAAGACGCATCTCCGTCATAGATTCGGAGACGCACCTTTTTACGATCCATCACGCCTGCAAGCTTCTGGGCAAAGTCAATGTTATTTACGGAATCAAAATAAAGGCTTCTCACCACATAAGGGCCGTCCACACAGTGACTGTCCCTTTGTAGCAGCCTGTCCAGCTGATCCCTGATTTCCAGCGCTTTTGCAAACGGTACTACATATTTAATTTCTTTTCTCAGAGAACGGAGTTCTTTTGCCATTGTGTATTTATCTCCTCGCAGTGCCCACTCGCAAAACCTTCGGTTTGCCATCGCGGACATTATACCATCATTAACCCCCGTTTTCAACCGTCACCCCAGCAGACTGATCTCGTCAAACTCTCCCGTCTTTCCGACACGGGGCTTTACCGCCGCCTGCTCCTCCTGTTTATGTTTTCCGCTTTTTTCCATCAGCCAGGCGAGAATTTCGTTACGCTTTCCTGTATCGTTCACCAGTTCTTTATAATTTACCACATTGTAAAGCTGCAGTCCCTTACGGATTTCTGTCTCGAACTGGCAGTTTAAGACAATATCTCCCTTCACACAAAGCTGCAGGTTCTTCGGCATTCCCTCGTCTTCCACCGTCACACACACATAGTTATAATCGAAGACCTTCACGGAATCAATCGTTTCATTCAAACAGGGAATTTGGTCGTCAATCAGTATGCGGGGATAGTTTCTTTTTTGATAAAAGGGCGGCGTAACGCGCTTTTTCAGATTCAGCTTCAAATCCTCAAAGCTGCCGCTGTCCTTCTTGATCTCCGTTGGCACTGTGGGGATTCTGTCATAAAGTATTCCCAAAAGTTCGTCATAACAGCCGTTTATGTCCGTTACTTTCATGGAATACGCCCACTCGTCGTCCCACTGGCTCACATGCACCACCGCAGCAAACATATCCACATGATAATCCTCCGTCTCCAAAAGGATTTCCACATTCTCGTTTTCTTCAAAAAAGTACGGCTTCGGCAGGATCATGGAGATGCCCGCCTCGGAAGCGTCCCGGGTCATGCCGGTATACTCCTCACCCTTGTACCTGACCCGGCAGGGCATATGCACCATAACCCGCTCGGTCTTTCGATATGGAATACGGCCGTCTACGAAAAACAGGGCCATCACCAGCAAAAACAGATTGTTGATCAGCCAGAACAGTACCACAATAGGGCCAAAGGAACCGCTGTCCAGCATAATCAGGATGCATCGGAAGATTCCCCACACCGACAGCACAATTAAAATCAGGAAGGGAATGGAATAAAGGAAATTCTTCCCCTTCTCGTTCTTCTGCCCGCCCTTGCTTGTAACCTTGAATTTCTTCATGGAAATGCCCACCGACTCAAACAGCACCGGCAGGAGCATGTAAGGAAACAGCACCGTCTCATAAATGCTCGTCCATTTGGTGGAGCGGATATTTCGAGACAGCATTCTGAGACTGATGTTACTGCTTACATACATGGGCAGCCAGAAAACCAGCACCTGCGGCAGGGTACACTTAAACACCATAAACCCGAAAGCCGCGTACAGAAGCGGGGACATAATGTAGATCAGCCTCTTTAACGGCGCGTACCAGTACCAGATGGAAGCCCAGTAGTTCATCTTCTGAGAAAAACTAAGCTCCGGCGCGGTAAAAATATGCATCTTTCTGCCCGTGGCAATAACGCCCCTGGCCCATCTCGTCCTCTGCTGCACCAGATCTTTCAGATCCTGCGGAGACAGTCCAGAGGCAAGGGGTTCCGCCGTACCAAGGCTCACATACTGCTTTTTCTCAATCAGAATACCCGTTGCAAAATCCTCTGTGATCGCCCCGGTAAAGAAACCGCCGATGGATTCCAGCGCCTCTCTCGAAATCACCGTGTTTGACCCGCCGTATATTACGCTGTTTGTCTTCGTGCGCGCCACCTGAATATCCTTGTAAAAATAATCCTGTTCATTGGGAATTCTGGATTCCGAATACAGATTAAACTGAAACAGATCCAGATTATAAAAGCTCTGCGGCGACTGCAGAAAACCAAGCTTGATCCTGTCCTCCTCTTTTCTGCCCCTGTTTCTCAGCTCTGCATCCACAAAATAAGGAATTGTCTTCATCAGAAAATTGCTTCTGGGAATCATATCGGCATCAAACGTAACCACATAGGGCGAATGGGAATGCGCCAGCGCATTATTCAGGTTTCCGGCTTTTGCTCCCTCGTGATCCTCCCTGTCCAGATAATTGACCCCAAGTCTTGCCGCCAGCGCTCTCATTTCCTCCCTGTGACCGTCGTCGCACAGATAAATATGCACTTTTTTCGGATCGGGATATTTCATCCGCGTACATCCCCGGAGCGTCTTATAAAGCAGTTCTACCTCTTCACTGTAGGTCGAGACAAAAACGTCCACATCCGGGAACTGATCAAGCGGCACATCCTTCGGAAACGGGTAGTCCTCCACCGTATACATATTGGCAAAGTGAATAAAGGCCTCCACCATGCCAAGCACTTCCACCACCAGAAGACCGATGCCCGCCACAATAGATACCATTCCGTACCCAAAAGGAATGGTAAAAAAGATTCTCCATATCAGGTACATGATGGTAAAAAACATATTCAGGAAAAACCAGATTTTGCCCTTCCAGTTGTGAAAAAAGCCGCGAATAAATGCACCGAAGCTTTCCTGTTCCTGCGTCATCCTTAGTCCCCCTTAAAGAAATTAAACGCATCCCCGTTAATATTATAAGGATAAATTTCCATGATAATATAATCAAACTCATTTTCCTTCACATAGCTCTCTATATCCAGCACATGCGATTCCTCCAGAGACCATATGGCGTCAAGCTCGCTGCACATGGGCGCTAAAAACACCATCATGGGAGAAAAATAGGAATCCCTGATCGCAAATACCTTTATGCCGTCCGGGTTATCCTCATTGACAATGTGCTCATAGGGCCGCAGGCCGTTCAGATAAAGCGAATACTGGGAATCGCTGTAAATATCGTCGTGTTCCAAAAGCACGTCCACATCCATCAGGGACTCCGTCGTGTAACCGCGAAAATGCTGGGTCACATCTGTCACGCCCATACAATGCCTGTCATATTTATTCTCAAATACAGGCCACAGCGCTTCAAAATCCTCAAGGCCGCTGAAATTTGCCCCCGTCTTTCGTCCCATGGAGCCGAGCATTCCCCTTTTGTAAGTCACCCGCTCATAATTTGCCGGATCCATATAAAACCCGTCCGGGTCAAGACCCGCGTCAAATTTTTCGTTCATCTGCTCCACCAGCACCTGCGTCGCCTGAAAGGCCGCCGGAATGGTCCAGTGATGATCCGTCCTGAAAAAGGCTTCCTGAATGGAAAGACTGTCGTTTGGTATATATTTTCTGCAATCTACCGTCTCCACCCCATATCGGTTTAAATAGAACAGCATTTCATCCACAATCGCGTCCGGATCATTGACGGGCATTCCCGTTCGGAAATTGGTCTCCCCGCGCACATACTTTCCCGGCGTAACAAAGAACAGAACCTTCGTGCCGTTAGGCTCCACCCAGTCCTGCAGCCTTCTGAGCCTTCTGGCATACTCCTCCATATCGTTGATATCCTCCCGGAAAAAGGAGGCGTAATGCAGATAACCGTCCTCGTCGCTGATATAGCTGAAATTGTTAAACTCCCGCTTATCCATGAGCACCTGCATATAGGAATAGGTCTCAATAAATTCCATCCTTCCGTACATGGAACTGATAATACCTGCATCCAGAGCCGAAACCGTGTCCGAAATCGTCTGCGGCGCCGTAGCCAGTTCAATACCCCCCGCAAGACTCTCCTCCACCGTCTCCAGCCAAATATCGCCTCCATACCATGCATTCACTCCTGCATAGCCGAAAACACTGGTCAAAAAGAGCAGGGCAAATATTTTTTTACGCAGTATATAGGCCTTTAAAGGATCCTTTTTTCTTCTTCCCTTTCTCCTTGCCACAACTCCACCCCACTGGAAATCAGAAATTAAAGTAAATAAACGGATTATACGTGCCGCTGGCCATATAGGCCACACACACAACCAGAAGCGCCATCAGACCGATTGGATAAACAATCGTGCCCAACCGGCTCACCGCCGATTTCGGGTTCTTATATAAAATCTCATTCATATTTCTGGCAATGGGTATGGAAAACAGAATCCCAAGAACCAGAAAGACAATATTCTCCCGTATCATCATCACCGCAAGGTCACTGTAAAAGCCATTATTATTGACGCCCAGCATGTTCATAAAAAACCGCCCCGCCTGATAGAGATTATCCGCGCGAAACACCACCCAGAGAGCGTTTACAACCATCAACGTGTAAAAATGCTTCACAAATTTACTCTTCATCTTTTTCGGATATTCAAAAAACCGCTCCGCAAGCTGGAAAACAAAATACATCAGCCCCCAGAAGATAAAAGTCCAGTTCGCCCCGTGCCAGATACCTGTCAAAAGCCAAACCACCAGCATGTTGCGAACCATAAAGTCCTGATTTTTCACACGGCTTCCGCCAAGCGGAAAGTATACATATTCCCGAAACCAGTCCGTCAGGGAAATATGCCATCTCTTCCAGAAATCGGAAATGGATTCGGCAATGTACGGATAATTAAAATTCTCAGGAAACTTAAACCCGAAGCAGAGTCCCAGTCCGATTGCCATATCGGAATAAGCCGAAAAATCATAATATATCTGTAAAGAATAGGATATGCTCCCCAGCCAGGCTAACATCACCGGCACCGCCATTCTCTCCGTACCGATCATAGACCAGCGGAATATATTGTCCGCCATTCCCGCGAAAGCATTGGACAAAAGAATCTTTTTTGCAAGTCCCACCGTGAAACGGCTGATCCCCATGGAGAACATATTAAAATTTGACTTTCTGTGGCGAATCTGCTCCGCAATCGTATTATACTGAATAATCGGTCCGGCGATCAGCTGTGGGAAAAAGGCGATATAGAGTCCCACATAAAAGGGATTCTCCGCCTTAACCGTTCCCCGGTACACATCCACCACATAGGACATCGCCTGAAAGGTAAAAAAGGAAATACCGATAGGCAAAGGCAGCGACACCGGCACAAGCCCGAAAGTCTCCATCACGAATCCCAGATATTTAAGGCTCTGTCACAACAAATGGTTGATTTTTGACGAGAAATAGCGTATAATAATAGTAAGAAACAGTACCACCGAAGG